>MWDJ01000055.1 GCA_002070505.1 Bacteroidetes bacterium ADurb.Bin145
AAACTTAATTTCTTTGAAGCCTATCATATTTACTCAATGAGATGGTCCATCGAAGTATTTTTCAAGGAGGCCAAGAGCCTGCTTGGCCTGGGGAAATCCCAAGCCCGGGATTTTGCCTCCCAGATTGCCAGCATCTCCATTACGGTACTACAGTACAATGTCCTGGGAACAGTTAAGCGCTTTAAGTCTTATGAAACCATAGGAGGACTTTTCCATGAAGCCACCGATGGAGCTGTACAGCTATCGGTAACAGATCGCATCTGGGGAATCCTTCAGGAGCTGGTCATGATCATAGCTGAGGCATTCCAGATTGACGATGAAAGAGTCATGGATACCCTCATCAACCGGAGTGAAACCTTTAAGCATTTTATAAATCTTGATAAACTTGAACTCAAGCAAGCGGCCTAAATACACTTGCGAAACTTAAATAAATGATTTGAGTAGTAGCCAGGATGATAAACAAGATATTTATAGAAGTTGGTTTATGAAAAAAATTCTTGTTACCGGATCTGCCGGATTCATTGGTTATCATCTTTCAGCTAGACTCATCTCCTTAGGCTACAAGGTGACAGGGATTGATTCGGTAAATGATTACTATGATGTAAAGCTTAAGGAGGCAAGAATTGATGACTTGATACGAAAAGCGCGCAGTTCGACAAGTGTAGGAAACTCTGATTTTTTCTTTCACCGGCTTAACATTATCGACAAAAGTGCCATTTTTGAATTATGTAGTGTTGAGCATTTCGATTTTATTATCCATTTGGCTGCCCAGGCAGGTGTGCGCTATTCTTTGGAGAACCCACAGTCATATATAGACAGTAACCTTATTGGTTTCATGAATATTCTTGAGGCTTGTCGGGCTTACCCTCCACAGCATCTTATTTTCGCATCGTCAAGCTCGGTGTATGGCTTGAATAGCCATGTTCCATTCTCTGTAAATCAGAATACGGATCATCCTGTAAGCTTATATGCCGCAACAAAGAAAGCTAATGAAGTAATCGCCCATTCCTATGCACATCTCTTCAATATTCCTGTCACAGGTCTCAGGTTCTTCACTGTTTACGGACCATGGGGCAGACCTGACATGGCTTATTTCGGCTTCACAAGGAAAATATATGAAGGGAAACCCATAGAGATCTTTAATAATGGGAATCTTAAGCGTGACTTTACATATATTGACGATATCGTCAATGGGATTGTTGCTCTCCTGGAAAAAATTCCACGAGGAAACCCTCTGTTCGATCCTGCTGACCCTGAATCATCTACATCGTCAGCACCATATCAGATATTTAATATCGGAAATAATAAACCGATAGACCTTATGGAGTTTATTGCTATCCTTGAAAAAACGATCGGTATCAAAGCGAAAAAGGTGTATAAACCTATGCAGGCTGGTGATGTATTCGCTACTCATGCTGATATAGATAGTCTTACTGACTTTGTAGGATTCAAGCCAGTTACTTCACTACAGGATGGACTGAGAAACTTTGTCGAATGGTACAGAGATTATTATAAACCTCCTTTTTAAGAGGTATTTCCAGAAGTAAGTTTAATGAAGTAAGCTACTAATAATATGAGAATTGCGGTTGTTGGCACTGGTTACGTTGGACTCGTTTCAGGGGGATGCTTTTCTGAAGTCGGAATTGATGTCACGTGCATAGACATTGACTCTGAAAAGATAGATAGATTAAAGCAGGGAATAATACCTATTTATGAGCCCGGGTTAAAAGAAATTGTTGAAAAAAACATTCTTGCCGGGAGGCTCCACTTTTCTACAGACCTGACTGAATGCCTTTCTGGAATTGATATAGTTTTTCTTGCGGTAGGCACTCCTCCAACGGAAGATGGCAGTGCAGATCTGAGTTATGTTATTGAAGTCGCGAAAACAATTGGCAAAAATATATGCAATTATGTACTGATTGTCAATAAAAGTACTGTTCCGGTAGGTACAGCCCACAGGATAAAGGAGATCATTGCTGAGGAGCTATCAGCAAGAGGTTGCCATGTTGATTTTGATGTAGCTTCCAATCCTGAGTTTCTCAAAGAGGGATCTGCTGTTAAGGATTTCATGAGCCCTGACAGAGTTATTGTTGGTACAGATTCAGAAAGAGCAAGAGATTTATTGGATCGTCTGTACCGACCATTTATGCTGAACAATTACAGGGTCATTCATATGGATGTCCCATCCGCAGAGATGACTAAGTATGCATCTAATGCTATGTTGGCAACCCGGATTAGTTTTATGAATGACATTGCTAATCTCTGCAATATGGTAGGTGCAGATGTCCATCTGGTTAGAAAAGGTATGGGAAGTGACAGCCGGATTGGCAACAAGTTTCTTTACCCTGGTGTGGGGTATGGCGGTTCATGTTTCCCTAAAGATGTCAAAGCACTCATAAATACGGCAAAAAGTCATGGCTATCGTATGAAGGTTCTAGAAGCAGTGGAAGAAGTTAACGAAAAACAAAAGAGAGTTTTGTTCGAGAAATTAATAAACCACTATGACAACAATATCAGTGGCAAGAAGATTGCAGTATGGGGTGTTTCTTTCAAGCCTGAAACGGATGACATTCGCGAAGCTCCGTCGCTTGTAATTATTGACCTTATTCAGAAAGCAGGTGGTGTTGTCTCAGTTTATGACCCCATAGCTTTGGAAGGACTGCGTAAGAACATAAATCCAGACGTTATTTACGCTAAAGACATGTATGATGCATGTATTGATGCATCTGCCGTGATGCTCGTGACTGAGTGGAAAGAGTTTAGAATACCCTCATGGAAGGCACTCAAAAGACTCATGAAAGAGCCTGTGATCTGTGATGGCCGAAATATTTATGACAGGACCGAATTGAAGAATGAGGGGTTTATTCACTATTGGATCTAGAACTCTTTTCTTTTCCTCACCTGACCCTGACTTGGACATCATTCTATTCCGAAATGGTTTTTGATGTATCTGGTCTTTTCTGCAGGCGGCAAGTGTTTGGTCTGCAAAAGATCAGGGTTCTGCTTGTATAGAAACCTCTGGACTTTTATATCCATAATTTTTTTTGCAGGATTACCCACAATTACAGAGTTTTCCGGGAATTTGCCCCGGAGTACGCTACCTGAACCAATTATACAGTTATCGCCAATTGTTGTATTGGGAAGGATAGTACAATTATTTCCGATAAAAACATTGTTGCCGATCTTAACCTTTCCGAAGAGATCGGCATTTTTTATTTCATCACGAAAACACCAAACGCCACCATCATGGGTTACAATCTCTGTATCATTAGCTATTGCTACATGATCTCCTATTTCAATCAAATAGGGTTCTGTGGAAAATTTCATCGTTCCTATAAGGCAATTCTCTCCAATTTTCATTCCTATTCTTCGCAGGTACCTGATCTTGGTTTTATTACTGGCTTTTTCCAGTAGCTTTATATGCAGACGGTAGAAGATTGCCCTAAGATTCATTATTCTTTAGAATTACATTCAGGGGGATCTAATCAATCCTGCCTTCGATGACGTCAATAATAAATTTCCCGAAAAGTGGCGCCAGCCTGGCTGAGAACGCAACAGAAGGATGTGAATTGTCCGGACTGTGTGCATTGGCGTCAGTGAGATATAGGCCTCCATCTGTCTCGTATTTATAAAAATCCCAGATGAAAATGTTATCACCCTGAATATCCCAATCATTTATCATCCAGTTATAGAATTCACGGGTTCTTAAAGCCTCATCCTCTTTTGATTTAAGCTTTGTGTTAGCTGCTGGTGTCCAGACAATGAACTTATTATTCTTGAATTCATGCATTTTATTCTTCAAGGCTTCATATTGCAGCTTATAATTTTCAATACTTTTTATGTCTGAATCAATATCCGGGGATCCTGTGTCAGGAACGATACGGCTGACAGGAAAGCAATGCTTAAAAATAATAACATCATTTTCGGCGGTAAGCATTTCCAGGGTTGGCTCCTCTATATATGGCCTGTTGCCAGCATTCTTTACCCAGATGTTATAATAATCAAATGGATAATTATTCCAACCATATGGCGAATTTTTAGGAAAATTCATTGCCCTGATCTCATAGTCAGTTTTATTCTTCTGGTTATAGGCTTCGAAGTACTTCTGCACATCACCCTTTCTGGTAAGTTTGTAGATATATTTGTTAGTCTCTCCCTTCCAGATAGCTTCTCCTGTGCTGTGATGAAGGAATATTATCTTCGTCATACTATTATTATTTGATTTACAGGCTGTTATTAATAGAAACAGTGATAATGTCAGCCAAAGTCTCATCTTCTTTTTTCTCAAATATAATAAACAATTCCGTGCCTGGGGTCAGCGAAAAAAGGAGGCTGCTTTTAAGGGCAGCCTCTCTTTGAATATCAGGTTATAATTTAATCCTTTATACAACGAATAGCTTTCCCTGCTCTCTTGTCTCCTGAGGCTCTGTAGACATCCGTCTTACTTCCCTCTAATAATCGGTACCAGCCCCTGTCTGCATCATGTTGAGTGGCAGTCCAGAAGTATTCGTAGGTATCCTGACCCTGGTAGGTTCCATTAGAATAAAAACGATATCCTCCAGGCAGAGCGGTGAACCCACTGGTATTGGTTCCATTTTCATCAGTTTTCCATCCTGTGTCGCTTTTCATTTTCGAACCGTGGTCTGTACCACGAGATCCCCAGTTGTTTACATCATCCTGAGCAAGGCCCAATATCACCTCCATGGCATTGAACTCCACATCTGTTGGCACATGCCATCCAGTGGGACAGATATTTTCGTTGCTGGCTGCAAACCAGTTATATAAAGCGCCATATACTGGTTTATTTAAATCCGGATCATTGTTATACCAGCAGTACCCCGGCCCGTCAAGTACTATCCAATCAACATTATCAGGAGCATATGTAATATCTGTATTGTCGTTCAGCTTTGTTACCTTTAAGTTTTCAGCCATCCACACTTGATCTCCAATCTTTACAGTTTTGTAAACATTTCCTTCAATGTCGGTTGCCGGCGTTATAAAGCTATATTCCTGACCATAGGAGGTGCCTGAACTGTTGGTTGCATAAGCACGGTAATAATAAATAGTTCCGTCTTCCAGCCCTGTGATATTACTGGTAAAAGATCCAGTGCCTGTACCGTTACTGGTTTTATTTACTGTGGGATTTGGAGAAGTACCCCAGCAGACTCCTCTGGCAGTTATGCTGCCACCGCCATCACTGGTAATGTTTCCACCCGCGATAGCCGATATTGATGTCACATTTGATACTTCGGTGGTTGTCACCACGGCACTTGTTACCTCATTCGTGGTAAAGGAAAGTTCATTACCATAAGCTGTTCCTACTTCATTGGTGGCATATGCGCGTACATAGTAGGTTGTTCCTTCTGATAACCCGATAATATTGCTGGTAAAATTGGCTGATCCTTTACCATCACTTGTCTTTGAGTCAGCAATAGTTGGGTTGGTTGAGGTGCTCCAGCACACACCTTTTGCTGTGATCTCTTCGCCTCCGTCAGTAATAATGGTTCCGCCAGAAACGGCCGTTGCAAGGCCAACATCACTTATTGCCACAGTGGTCAGTTCAGGGATTGTTGATTTTTTACATCCCTGGAAGACTCCCATTGTTGCAATAAAGCATACTATTACAAAAAAACTTAAACCTTTTTTCATGGTATTCATTCTGATTTTATAGATGTTTAATTCTGTATATAAATCATCATTTGGATTATACGGTTGTGCCCCTTAAAGGTTTCATGAGGTTAATCCTTGACGCACCTTACATATTTCCCTCCCTTTTTCGTGGTTGATGCCCTGTATACCTGATCACTGGAGCTGTCCAGTCGCCTGTACCATGCACGTTCTGCATCATGTTCATTTGAGCTCCACCAGTAGGTAATAGTTTTCTCCAATAGAAACTTACCTTCACTGCCGGAACGATATCCGCCTGGAAGTGCTGAAAACCCGCTTGAATTGGTACCGTTCCCGTTTTCATCCCAACCGCTCTGACTTTTCATTTTATTGCCATGGTCAGTACCGCGCCAGCCCCATGCCCCTGTCTGATCTGATGACATCCCAAGGGAAATCTCCAGTGCATTGAGTTCATCATCTGTCGGCACACGCCAGCCTACTGGGCATAGTTTTTCTGAAGCTGCTGTGAACCAGTTGTAAAGGGCTCCGTATGTCGATTTTAAAGAAGAGTCATTATTGTACCAGCAATAGGCTGGATTTGTTATTGCTGCCCATTGTGCATTGTCAGTGATATTCTGTATCTGACTATTGTCATTGAGCTTACTTGTCCTTAAGTTATCAGCCATCCAGAGTTGTGTTCCTATCAGTACCGTATTGTAAAGGTTACCCTCGATATCTGCCAATTTGGTTCTGAAGGTCAGCTGTTCTCCGTATGCAGTCCAGCTTTCGTTGCTTGCATATGCCCTCACATAATAGACAGTTGCCTGTTCAAGGTTTAACAGGGTACTGGTGAAGTTTCCTGTTCCAGGTACTTCAGTGGTATGGGGGTCGTTGATATCTGGCATGGGCTCTTTGCTCCAGCAAATCCCCATGGCTTCAATAGCAGTGCCACCGTCATAGGTAATAGTCCCACCGCAGATGGCCGTATCAGCACCGATACCCGAAATCTGAGCTGTAGTTACTACAGGAGGTGCTATGCCTGTTAAGAATGTGACTTCATTACCATATGCAATACCTACCTTATTCTCAGCAAATGAACGTAAGTAATATCTGGTATTGGGTTCCAGACCTTCAATGGTGCTGCTGAATTCACCTGTGCCGATTCCTGCCGGAATCATTTCATCATTTATTGAAGGTGTAGAAGCCTTGGACCAGCAGAACCCTCTTGCTGTTATTTCAGCACCTCCGTCATCGATGATTATTCCGCCAACTTCTGCTGAGTTTATTGTGACCTGCACAGCTTCTCCAGTGTTCACAACCGGCAAAGTTGGGTCTTTGATACAACTGCTCATAAGCAGTGTACACGTAAGAATATATGTTAAAAGAAATAATCCCTGTAGTCTCTTATTGGCTGACATAATAATTATATGATTAAAACTACTTACCAAACGCATTATTCATTAAATAAGTATTATGAAAAGGGGTGTTGATTAAAAAAAATGCAAATTAAGTGCCAATGATGCATACCGGCAGAAAATTCTTACGTGTTGAAATGGATGTAGTCATGCAGTAACCTGCAGATCAGATAAAAAAGGAAATGTATTTACGAACTGTTAATCGTAAGAACTTAATATATAATGAACCTTTTAGCCGTGAGGATCCTGTTCGCTTCTGTAATATGCATTATGTAAATGCCGGGAACCACACCTGAGATGTCAACCTGTTTGGATGTCTCTTCATCTGAAATTGGGATTGAAAACACTGTTCTGCCACTAAGGCTGAGAATAGTAAGTCTTTTTTCGCTCAGGGAGTCGGTAAAGGGATTAAACTCTACTGTAAAAACGCCATTATTAGGAGATGGGTAAAGAGTGGCAAGGTCCGGTAGTTCACGTCTCAGACTGAACGAGACTGTCACAGGGGCTGATGTGGCGGTGGCATTCAGGTTGTCCCAGGCTACAGCTGTTATCTCGTACACTCCGGTCGTATCACATTGAAAGGTAAAGGAAAAGGGGTACACAGAGCTCTCTCCGATCTTTACTCCCCCTGCCATAAACTCAACTTTGGTAATTGATCCGTCGGGGTCTGAGGCATCAACAGTAAGTGTAACCGTTGCCGGAGCTTCCAGGGATGTATTAATTGGTGATATGATTGCAATTGATGGTGCCAGGTTGACTGCAGTGACAGCTTTCTCAACAACTATTTTAACGGCTGATGAGACTGTTCTGGCTCCTGAATTATCAGTAGCTGCAGCAGTGATTGAGTATGTACCCTCATTAACCTCTTTCCAAGTAAAAGACCATGGTTCCGAAGTGCGTTCTCCAAGTTTGGTTGTGCCATTATAAAACTCAACCATGACAACTCTTCCGTCACGATCTGTGGCATTTGCCTCTATTGTTATTGTTGCAGGTGCAATGAACCCGGTGCTTTTCGTGGGAGAAGAGATGTCTATAAGTGGTGGTGAATTGACCGGGGCAGCTATCTTATTGGTTACACTCTGTGCACTGAACGATTCTGCCTGCCCTCCAGCAGTTGTCTGTAAAGGGTTTGTCGATGGTTTTGTATAGGCTATTGTAACGGCATCGCCATGTGCCACCGGGCTTGCCAGTGTCAGTGTCACCTTAGTGCCGGAGACAGCTACCGAATTGACTGCTCTGGCGGTTGAATTAACCTTTACGGCGAAAGCCGATGCAGCCGGTATAATGCTTGCCAGTGACATGTTATATGTCAACACCAGGGCCGAGGGCGATGCATTTTCAACAACCCTGCTGACAAGCGCTGGCAGGGGAGCAGCAACATTATTGGTTACACTCTGTGCACTGAACGATTCTGCCTGCCCTCCAGCAGTTGTCTGTAAAGGGTTTGTCGATGGTTTTGTATAGGCTATTGTAACGGCATCGCCATGTGCCACCGGGCTTGCCAGTGTCAGTGTCACCTTAGTGCCGGAGACTGTAACAGCACTGACAGTTCTGGATGTGCCGTTCACTTTTACATTAAAGGTGGAGGTCGCGGGTAGTATATTTGCAAGAGCCAGGCTGAACGTCATTTCAAGCCTGGCAGGAGTGGCATTATTAATTACTGAACCCGAGTATTTCGGGAGAGGTGCAGGTTCTGCCACTTCCTTGTAAACAACAGCTCCCACCTGCCACCTGCCGTTCTGTGTTGCTGTGGCAGGGCTCGTGGTTCCCCATTTTGCATCTACAGCCAATCCTGTAGCAAATGCCTGGCCCAGATCAGTGCCATAATCAAGCCGTGCCGCAGGAACAAAGCTTACCAGGTCTTTGAAATTCGGGTTTATAACTCTTGAATGAGTGTCATAGCCCATTGCCTGCCATTCAGCAAAGGTCTTCAATGAACCATCAACCTGGAAAACAGGGGTGCCTGACTCACAGTAATAAATATTGTAATCGCATTCAAAACCGGAAAGACAGGCTGAAGTTATACTTATATTTCTGAGCCTGTTCTTTGTATAAAATACATTGTTGTAGATTTTGACGCCTTTTGCAGACCCTGCCGGTGTAACACTAGGGTTTTCATATATATCAATGAAAGCCCTGTTGGTTTGGGTAGTTGTGAGTGAGCTGTAGAAGGTATTGTTAAAAATCCTGACACCATTCATACCCTTTACTACAACCCCGACTCCCGGATTCTTTACAATATTGTATGATACAACACCTGAAACATCTGTCATCCCGTTTGATTTGCGGATGATAGCCATGGGCACCTTGTTCAGATAGTTGTATTTTACCTGTACATTGATATTGTATCCGGTAAAGATACCATGAGGGATGATTCCGGTCTCCGGTGTTCCGTTCCAGGTGAGCATATTTCCTGTAATAACAGCACCGTCAAGATTATTGTTATACGCCCCGGGAACCTCATCACCGGCTGAAAGAAGGTAGCCATACCGGTTTACGGAGGTTATGGCATTGTTCCTGAAAGTAAGGGTTGTAGGTTTTGATCGCGCAATATTCACCCCGTGCCATGTATCGTCCTGGTTCGTGTATGTCTTCCCCTCAATGGTCAGGATAGTCTGACCATTGAGCACAGCAGTGGCAAGCAGGAGAATGGCAGTAAAGGTGTACTTCATATTTTGACGAAAGTTGACAAATATACCATTTCTTTTGACCAACACGTAATTTTTAACGATGAATGGATGGTTTTGTTACACTCATGACATGCCGTAAGAAGCTTACGGCGGAATTATGTCATTGATTTCAAGTGTTTTATAATAGATCAAAAATTTGATTACATTCGTCAAAATCATTTATATTTTGACCAACTGCGCCTCCTCGTTTGTCAATAAGGTAAATAGTGCCACTGAGCAGCTGAAAAAGGGTGATATATAGTTTGGAAATGCACATATTTTGGGGATTATAAGGGAAACCAAATTTGACAGAAAACGTTTCTTTGATTAAATTCACACTGCGGAAGATATGTGCATAGCCTTGTCCGACCAGACGCCTTCTTTTCCGCTAAGAGGTTTAAAAAAACAAACCTATTGCAATTACATGCATTTATCGGCGTTTACAAAAGAAGGACACTGGGACTGACGGGGCGGAAGCATACCCGGACGTGAACGAAGGGCATTTTTTAGAGATGAGATTGCCTGATGAGAAGTGTTTGATTATCATATTATTTAGAGGACATTGGAAGGAAAGTAATGGCGTTTGTTTACCCATCATGGATTCTGAAACTGAGGAGGAGGGCACTTGACCTTTTCAACAGGTATTCTGCTCCCAGATGGCTGGTATTAACAGCAGACCTCACCCTCGTATTTCTGACATTTATAGCTGCTTATCTCCTGAGATTCAACTTCAATATTCCCGGGGAATGGCTGAATGTCTTTATATGGCAGGGCTTGATTGCCACGGCAGTATATGCGCTCTTCTGTCTTATCTTCAAGTCATATACCGGTCTTCTGCGACATACCACCCTCACTGATATTACACTGGTGTTTATTGTTACCAGTTGCTCAGCCCTGGTTCTGGTTCTTTTCTCATTTTTTGCCGAGCGGATGCAATGGAATGATTTTCTGGTAATACCCCACTCAATCATCCTGATCCATTATGTAGTTGTATCAATTGTCATTTTTGCCGAACGGATTATTATCAAGATGTTCTTCCTTTTTGCTACCCGCACCAATATCAGTAAAAAAAGAGTTCTTTTATACGGTGCCGGAGAGCTGGGGTTTGTTGTCAAGAGGGTTATTATGAGCGATCCTCGTTACGGATTTCACGTGTCGGGCTTCATTGATGACGATAAAAGCAAACAGGGGAAGAAAATCAACGGTATAGTTGTTTATAGCCCGTCTGCACTGAGCGCGGAATTCATTGAGAAAAACAGGATAGATAGTCTGGTATTTGCCATTAAGTCACTAAGCATTGACAAAAAGAGCAGTATAATCCGTAAAGCAGTTAATCTGGGCCTTGAGGTGCTCGATACTCCCGAAGTGGATAAATGGGTTTCAGGCCAATTGCGGTTACCACAGCTAAGACGCGTTGACCTTGAAGACCTTCTCGGGCGTGACCCCATAAAGCTTAATATCAACCTGATAAAGGAAGGTCTTTCGGACAAGACAATAATGATCACCGGTGCGGCCGGTTCAATAGGGTCGGAGATTGCCCGCCAGCTGACAAGTTTCCATTGTGAGAGGGTCATCCTGGTTGATCAGGCTGAAACTCCACTTTTCTTTCTGCAGAATGAGCTTAAGGAAAAATTTCTTGATATCAGGTTCCGCATACTCCCGGCTGATGTGACCAACAAAGCGCGGATGGAACAGATATTCAAAGAATACCGTCCGCACATCGTCTTCCACGCAGCAGCCTATAAGCACGTCTCCCTCATGGAGGAGAATCCGCACGAAGCCATTCGTGTTAATGTCGGCGGCACCTGGATAGTCACAGACCTGTCTGTCAGCTATGGTGTGGAGAAGTTCGTAATGATATCAACTGATAAATCGGTTAATCCCTCCAGCGTGATGGGCGCCTCAAAGCGTTTG
>MWDJ01000056.1 GCA_002070505.1 Bacteroidetes bacterium ADurb.Bin145
TATTATTTCAAACAAAATCAGGTAAATGAGGCAATACAATACTAACTGTCAAATCTTTTTCTACTTTTGCAGCCCGGATATATTGACATATGGAAGAAATCAGAAATATCGCTGTTATTGCACACGTAGATCACGGGAAAACAACTCTTGTCGACAGGATCCTTTATCAGGTAAAGCTTTTCCGCGACAACCAGAATATGGGTGAACTTATCCTCGACAGTAATGAGCTCGAAAGGGAAAGAGGCATTACGATCCTTTCGAAAAATGTCTCTGTAAGATACAAAAATGTAAAAATCAATATTATAGACACTCCGGGGCATGCAGATTTCGGGGGCGAGGTCGAGAGGGTGTTGAATATGGCAGAAGGCGTTCTTTTAATCGTTGATGCTCTCGAAGGTCCTATGCCACAAACCCGTTTTGTGCTCCAGAAGGCCCTGGAACTGGGACTCAAACCGATAGTTGTGATTAATAAGGTCGATAAACCAAATTGCAAGCCGGAAGAAACCCAGGAAAATGTATTCGATCTTATGCACAGCCTGAAAGCCACTGAAGACCAGCTTGACTTCCCGACAGTTTTCGGCTCCGCCAAACAGGGATGGATGGGCCCTGAATGGAATGTGCCTGCATCTGACGTAAGCTTTCTGCTTGATACGATCGTTCAGTATATACCTCCTGCCAGACACGCTGAAGGTACCTTGCAGATGAGGATATCCTCCCTTGATTATTCTTCCTACATGGGACGTATCGCCGTAGGTAAGATAAGCCGGGGCAGTCTTGTTCCTGGCAGTCAGGTCTCTCTTATTAAACGTGATGGCAGAGTTGTAAGGAATACTGTGAAGGAAGTCTACCTTTTCGAAGGATTGAGCAAGGAGAAGACAAAAAAAACTGTCAGGTCCGGAGAGATCTGCGCTGTATTCGGTATGGAGGATTTTGACATCGGCGATACTATTGCCGACGCTGAAAACCCGGAAGCCCTTTCACCTATCAGGGTCGATGAGCCTACAATGAGCATGCTCTTTGTATCAAATACTTCGCCTTTCTTTGGTAGGGAGGGGACACTTGTAACTTCACGCCAGCTGAGAGAAAGGCTCTTCCGGGAGACTGAGAAAAACCTGGCAATGAGAGTTGAAGAAACAGATTCAACCGACGGCTTCATCGTCTACGGGCGTGGAATATTGCATCTGTCAATCCTTATTGAAACAATGCGCCGTGAGGGTTTCGAACTTCAGGTAGGACAACCCACTGTGCTTGTTAAAGAGATCAATGGTGTAAAACATGAGCCGGTTGAAGCTCTGGCAGTACAGGTGCCGGACAAGTTTACAGGCAAGGTAATAGACCTCGTAACCCAGCGTAAAGGAGAAATCCTGAACATCGAAATCAATAATGACAGAGCCCGCCTCGATTTTAAGATCCCGTCAAGGGGAATTATCGGATTAAGGAACCAGGTACTTACCGCAACCGAAGGAGAAGCTGTAATGTCTCACCGCTTCGATTGTTTTGAACCCTGGAAGGGAGAAATGGCAGTCAGGCGTAACGGTTCACTCATAGCTATGGAAACAGGAACTGTAGCTGGTTATGCCCTTGATAAACTGAAAGACAGAGGCAGATTCTTCGTATTTCCGGGTGAAGAAGTCTATATGGGCCAGGTAATAGGTGAATATACAAGACAGAGCGATATAACCGTTAATGTAATAAAAACAAAGAAACTGACAAACATGAGGGCTTCGGGCTCAGACGACAAGATCATCCTTGCCCCTCCTGTCAGATTCTCACTTGAAGAGGCAATGGAATATATAGCTGCAGATGAGTATATTGAAGTAACTCCAAAATCGATGAGGCTCAGGAAAATACTTCTTGATGAGAACGACCGCAAAAGAGACAGATTAAACCGAAATCTGCCGGATATTAATTAAAGATTCGTATTTTTACTATAAGCTGTCCCGGGTATTGGCACTTCGAAAACCTGTGCGGGATTATTTGATTTTGTATAACCTTAATTACCTTCTGCTATGGAAAAAAGAAACATGCTCCGGAGGGATTTTATTAAGAATGCCGGATTATGCTCCCTGGGTACACTTGCTGCTAACGGAATGCTTGCTGAACCTGCCACTGCTGCTGTTAATACAGTCCCTGAAATGAAGATCAAAAAGATCGATGTTGTCCGTGATCATAAATTCCAGGGACGTAGTCTTCAGCAGATGTGGGTACGCCTTTATACCGACAATGGAATAGTAGGTGTCGGAGAGACTTACTGGAATACTAACGCACAGGTCGGGGTCCTTCGTGATAAGAAAAACATGATCCTCGGACATGATGCAATTGAGATGACAACATTCATGGACGATATCAGGAACGACAGCTGGGGAGGCTCAAGCGGGGCAGACATGAAAATCATTTCAGCTATAAACATGGCTCAATGGGATATCCTCGGTAAAGCTGCTAATATGCCGGTGTATAAATTGCTTGGAGGAAAATACCGCCCCCAGCTGCGGTTATATAATACAAGCAACGCCGTTGCAGGCATGACGATGGAAAAAGATGCGGAAAAAATGACCAGATTTTTCATGGATAAAGGTATAAAGGGAGTGAAGATCTGGCCATATGATCCTGTAGCAGCACGGAACAAGGGAAGTTACATATCTCCTGCAGAGAGAGAGCAGTGTCTCGACTGGATTAAAAGGATCAGGAATACCGCCGGAAAGGATTTTGAGATCGGACTTGAATTTCATACAAGGTGGAATCTGCCTTCTGCTCTTAAAATTGCAAAAGATCTTGAACCATATGATGTTATGTGGCTTGAGGATATCCTGGGGGAAGATAACATGGAAACTTATTCAATACTTTGCCGCGATACATCATGCCCTGTTGCTGTCAGTGAACGTCTTGCAACAAAATTCAGGTTCCGCGAAGTGCTGGAACGGAAAGCCGCAGATATTATAATCCTTGACATAGCCTGGTGTGGAGGGATCTCTGAAGCCAAAAAGATTGTTGATATGGCAGATGCTTACTATATACCCTTCGCAACTCATAATTATGGCGGTTGTGTTCTATGGATGTCATCTATCCATCTTGGAACAGCCGCCCATAACTGTTTTATTACTGAAAGCAGCTGGGAAATGTACACAAATGTATTTCCCTATTTCATTAAAAACGTTCCTGTTCCTGTCAATGGTTTTGTTAGTGCTCCCGAAGGACCAGGGCTGGGAATTGAATTCAACGATGAACCAATTAAAAATGGGGATGCAATTGTTGAAATAATAGGAGAGATATGATATGAAAGACAATCGCAGAGGTTTTATTAAGAAAAGTGCCGCAGCTGCAGCCGCTGTATCCGTTGCCGGGCTGGGCTCATGTACAAATACAGTAAAATCAACTAAATCAAGACCTTATGTGAGGGATGCCGGAATTAAATTCACTGAATTGATGTCAATTGATTCCCCACGGGTTCCGTTCTGTAAGATGCTTGATATTAATTATGCCGTGTCCGGAGTAATAAGGATGCAGGGAGTAAGTCCATGGGACCCGGAAGCCATAAAGGCAACCAAAGCTGCCTGGGAGAAGAAGGGAATAAAATGGCTTGTTGTTGAAGGGCCCCCGACACTAGGCACAAAGACAAAACTTGGACTGGAAGGCAGAGATGAAGAGATATCAAACTTTATAACATTTATGAAGAATCTGAAACAGTACGGTGATGTTGATATTATTTGTTATAACTGGATGCCTGTAATAAGCTGGGCCAGAACAAACACAGATTATGTAGGCAGAGGAGGTGCATTGATGCTGGAGTTTGATTACAGTAAAATGCAGGAGGCCCCGCTAACAGAGTATGGTGAGATATCGAAAGAGCATTTATGGGATACTCTTGAATATTTTGTCAAAGCAGTAATGCCGGAAGCCGAAAAGATTGGAATGAGATTGTCAATGCATGCTGACGATCCTCAGGTAGATGTTATTCAGGGAATATCCCGGATCATGAATACTGTTGGGAATTATGAACGTTTACTGGCAATGTATCCGAAAAGATGCAACAGTGTTACCCTTTGTCAGGCCAATTTCGCCACTATGCCGGATCTGGTTGATATACCATCCCTGATCAGGAAATGGGGTACTGACGTGATCAGTTTTGTCCATTTCAGGAATATTCGTGATCTGAGCGGAGGTGCCAGGCCCAGTACCCATTTCACAGAAACCTTTCATGATGAAGGTGACCTCGACATGTATGAAGCAATGAAAGCCTATTATGATATAGGGTTTAACGGACCAATGAGGCCTGATCATGTTCCTGTTCTGGCAACGGAGATTGAAGCCGGTATGAGAGGCGGTTATACAACACTGGGTATGCTTTATGCTGTTGGCTATATGCGGGGACTTGCTGAAGCAGTCGCTAAAGAAGGAAGGAAATCGTAATAATGCAATTTAAACATGAGAATCACTATTGCAGGAGTCTTTCTTTTATGTTTGGTTTTGTTAGCTCAATGCCGGAATGGAAGAAGAACATTCAAACTCCTTGTTGGAACTTATACAAGTTCATCTGAAAAAGATGGAATATATGTTTATGAATTCGACAGCAAAACAGGAGATATTAAGTTTATCTCAAAAGTATCAGGAGAAGATAATCCTTCCTACCTGGCTGTCAGTACCGATAAAAAACTTGTTTATGCCGTAAATGAGGTCAATGACGGAAAAGTAAGCTCATTCAAATTCAATCATATTACGGGGGAACTCACGTTTGTAAACCGTGTCAGCTCCGGCGGAGCTAACCCATGTTACATTTCCGTTGATAAAAGGAATAAATACGTTTTTACAGGGAACTATGGAAGTGGCACCCTTTCTGCAATACCGTTAAATGAAGATGGCTCACTCAGCAATGATCTGCAGATAATCCGGGAAGAAGGTTCCGGCATTGATATGCGACGACAAAAAGGCCCTCATGTACATTGTACAGTACTTTCACCAGATAATAATTTCCTGTTTACAGCTAATCTTGGCACAGATAAAATAAGCGCTTACAGGTTTGAGGTTTCTAAATCTTCCAATCCTTTAACTCCTGCTGATCCGGCCTTTACCTTAGTCGAAGGAGGAAGCGGACCCCGGCAATTTACTTTTCATCCAAACGGGAGATTTGCATATTTAATCACTGAACTGACCGGGAAAATAATTGCATATGACTATATGAACGGCAGATTGACTGAGAAACAAACAATAGCACTGGCGTCTCCGGATAGTGAGGGCAGGGTGGATGCTGCTGATGTTCATATCTCACCAGATGGCAGTTTTTTATACGGATCAAGCCGTGGTAATTTAAATGAGATAGTAATTTATTCATTAAACAGGTTTGGAGAGATGGATCCTGTTGGCCGTCAACCGACACTGGGTAAGACTCCGCGTAATTTCGTGATTGACCCTACGGGTAAATTCCTTCTGGTCGCTAACCAGAACAGCAATGAGATAATAATTTTCCGTAGGGATCATAAAACAGGATTACTTACTCCCGCAGATAAAAGTATTCAGGTAAGTCAGCCTGTATGTCTCAAATTTTGTTACTGAACAATGCAGGAAAATTATACGATCCTGATCATAAAAGTCGAAATAGTTCTGAAACAATAGTTGGATTTACTCCTGAAAAAGTGAATTCTTAATTTGATTTCATTACCAGGTTTTCAGGAATTGATATCAGTTCAATTCCTGTTGATCTGCCCAGGTTTCGCGAGTATTGTTTACGTACCGGATCGTTCCAGTGTTCATGTACACCAAGACTGCCTAAGGGTTTCCCGCTGTTATCCGGATCATAAATAATCCCTGCTGGCCAGTTTGCAGGATCTGCTGCCTGGTGCAGGTAATCATCAACTCCATACCAGTTGGGATTGCTTTCATTTGAATTGTTTGACGCGTCATGTTTATTGACACCGTTCCACTCGGTCCTGAGAAAATCATAGCATACCGATTCAAGTGCAACCTGATCCTGGGATATGAAAATTGAATTGCACCAGTCGTTGTTAAATGGAGGCATAAAATACTTAACCGGGCCTTTTGTTTCACTTGAGCCTCCGGCGAATAAAGCATCTACCAGATAAAGTAAAGTATTCTTCCCCAGATATTTACTTCCCATTAAATCGACAAACACCCGGTATTTATTATACCCTTCATTATCTGGTTTGGACCCTCTTGTAACTATCAGGTATTTGTGTAAATGATTTGCCGTTGGACTTGCTATGGAGCCGAAATGATTCTTTGCAGTTAATGATATACCTGCTGACAGGTGTGGCTTAAGGTGTGCCAGATTAATCAGATAATCAGCATTTTCCATAATATTATATAGTTTCTCCGGAGTGCTCTTGTTTGAATAGAATAACAGGCCTTCTTCAGAGGGTGTAATTAATGTGCGGCCGTATTTATCCGAGAATTTATCCGTGTATACAATACCGGGGAATTCCTTGAACCATAAATCGTAATTGTGACCATAAGTGTGTGTCATGGGATCGCCTATAGCGATATCTTCCTGAGCTATACCCAGTTCGTTGACAAGCTCCCTTACTATCTCAAGCACAATGTAGGGGCCTGTCTCGGTGGCTCCAAGATTGCCCTTTTTCCCCTGGTCTTCGGGTTTTAAGGTTGTCGGGAAATAATATCCTTTGTCTTTATCTTCCTGACTCAGTACCCATCTTGCAGTTCCCTGATTGATCTTGATAAAGATCTTTTCACCTTTTGAATAACCTTTATCTTTCTTGGATTTGCCGTTATTGAAAGAATGAAAAAGCAGATCCCATGATTCGGCGACTGTCGATTTTCCGGTAAGCTTTAACAATGCATCCCGGAACAATTTTCCGACAACTTTTTCATTTGTGTTTTGCGGTAGCCAGTACCAGTCCTGGGTATCGAAACCAGTGACACATTTTTCGTTCGTTGCATCAGGATTCCATGCCCAGACAACCCTTCCCGGATAAACTCCCTGTGGCTTGCCAAAAGGCTGGTTTGGTCCGTCGTCCGGACCGGTTTTTGATTGCGGAACTGCATTTATATTCTGAACACCGTTGGGTATTGAGATCAACATTAAAGCGAGTGCTGCAAGCATGAAGGTTCCAGCCGCGAGATATCTGGCGCGGAATAAATTCTTCCTGGCTCTTTTGAATGCTAATGCTGCTCCGGAAATCGAAAGCAGATATACAACAAGACCTGACATGAAGGGAGCCGCTACTTTCATACACGGGTATCCTGCACGGGAAGGCTTGGGTATAACCCTGATAAGAAACCATACTGTAGAGATTATCCCCATTAATATGAATGACAATACCGCCGGGAAATGATGGTCCTGCATCCAGTTCCGTATATTACCTAATTTCCCCTTTACCAAATAAATGTCAAACTTATGCTTATTCATTTTTAAAAATTTAAAAATCTGATCAGTTAATAACATTAAAATACCGACTTCATTATTCCCTGAAGAGTACTACATTGAGCTTAAATATAATACTTTTTATCGTTACTTCAATTATGACATTACTATTCCAATTACTTTCAGCAATTCCTCTATCCAGTTACCTCTACATACTCATTCATCTCAATGCCTTGTATGTATCTGATTACTATCTTTTTCACCCTGGATGAGCCTTTTATTGATATCCCTCTCCTATGCAACCAATTAGGTCTGATTATCTGCACAGAATTCGTCGAGGAGATGATATAGAAAATAAGATGCATTTATTTGAATTTCAGAGTTAGTTTGAAAGATTGGCTGACAAGAAAAAAAATTTTGTATTTATATAAATTATCATATCTTTATACGGAGTGTATTTTAACATGAAAGATTTCACAATTTTTTGTGATAAGGATCTTGTTCTGGAGATACAAGCGGGGAATATACATGCTTTTGACGTACTTTATCGAAGGTATGGTAAAAAAATCTTTAAATTTTCATATGTAATACTTAAATCATCAGAAGAAGCTGAGAATATTCTTCAGATCGTCTTTATGAATTTTTGGATCAATCGTTACAAAGTCGAAAAAGCAGCTTCGGTAAAATCGTATTTATACAGAATTGCTTATAACTCATCTATTTCTGTTTTAAGAAGAAAAGCTAATGAAATTCGGTTCATTGAATATCTGAAAAAAATTCAGAAACCTTACGAAGATGAACCCGAGGTTCTGGTTGAAGATAACCAAATATCTGAAAAACTGGAAAAGATCATTGACAATCTTCCTGGCAGGCAGAAGGAAATATTCCTGCTTCATAATATAGATGGACTGAAATATGCTGAAATATCAAAGCATCTGAACATTTCTTCGAATACAATAGAGAACCATATGTCACAAGCTCTTAAGACAATCCGCCGAAAATTGGGCAGTATTTATAACTTATAAGCCCTTTACATATCCGTATTATTCTTCAAACATTATTCTTTAAAAATATCATAAAACACTTAGTGGTAAATTATATATTCTTCGTCTTAGTTATAAAAAGACCCGGATAATTACCATTACTGATTACATTCTTCTGATTAAAATCAATTTTGAATATAGGTTGGTTTAAGAGGATGGACAAAAGCACTATGGAAAATTTCAGGGAGCTTTTAAATTGAATTGATATGGATAAAAAACTCCTTGAAAAATACGTAAAAAACAATTGTACACCAGAAGAATTAAAGCTTTTGATACCTTGGTTCAGGGATCTATCACCTTCGTCTGATTTTATGGCTGAATTGTACAGGATATGTGAAGAATTACCAGATAAAAATTTTGAGTCCAGGATAAATTTTGATGATGTCCTCAACAGAATACATAATGATATCTCTTTAGAGCAAACCAGATTATTAATAGAAAACAATAACAATGATCTTATAAGCAAGAAAAGGAGAAAATCTATAGTAAGATCTCTGGCGAATATTGCAGCAGTACTTCTGCTTCCATTTATTGGAATTAGTGTTTTTATGACTGTTAAATATTACTCTGTTCAGAGTGAGAATTATCCGATTACTGAATCATATAATGAGATCTTATCTTCTGTCGACGCAATAACACAAGTCACTCTGCCTGATGGATCCTTTGTCTGGCTGAATCGAAGAAGTTCACTCCGTTACCCGGCAGTATTTGCGAAAGATCAACGTCATGTTGAACTTAAAGGTGAAGGATATTTCGAGGTGAACCAGGATCCACATAGACCTTTTATAATCAGCGCTGATAAAATACAGGTAATAGCCCGTGGAACATCTTTGAATGTTATGGCTTACCCCGAGGAAGAAAATATAGAAACTACATTAATAAGTGGAAATGTGGAGCTTAGGAAACCACTCTCTGAGGGAAGATCCGAAATCCTTTGTTTAATGAATCCTTCTGATCTTTCTGTATATAATAAAAATAACGGTGATATAAAGGTAAAAACTGTTCAGGACGACAGACACTTTTCCTGGAAATACGGGAAGCTGGTTTTCACAGCTGAACCTTTAACTGAAGTGATAAAAAAATTAAACAGGTGGTTTAATGTAGATATAGAAATAACCGACCAAAAACTTAAGGATCTTACATTGACTGCTACATTTATAAATGAAACACTACCGCAGGTAATGGATCTTATTTCACAGGTTTCTCCGATAAACTATACCATAACCAAAAGAGAAATAAGTGCAGACGGAACTTATACACCAAGAAGAGTAAAATTATACAGTCAGGATAATTAAGTTAAATGAGTAATCAAACCCCAAAATAGCCTATGGTACAAATCTGATCTTAAAAAGAGGGCAGGAAAGTGTTGGCCCACAATTCCTGCCTGACTAAGGAATCATCTGGTTCAAGAAAATTAGTAACCTTAATCATTTCAAATTTATGAAAAAACTTCCAAATTATTGTGAAGGGAATTTTTATAAGTTCCTTTCAGGAAAAACAATCAGAGTTATGAAAATCACGCTATTTTTATCGTTTCTTACAGTGTTTCAGCTCTTTGCAACCGAAACTTATTCGCAGCTTACCAGGCTTTCTCTTAATCTTGAGAATATAAAAATTGCGGACGCTTTGAGAGAAATTGAAAATAAAAGTGAGTTTTATTTTCTTTACAGCCCGAAGCTTATAGACGTTGAGAAGACAGTGACTATTACTGCCCAACAGGAGTCTATAACAAATATCCTGAGTAATATTTTTGACAATAAGGTCACATACTCAGTTTATGACCGACAGATTGTCCTTTCACCTAAGGATGAATTGTCTGCCGACAAAGAATTCTTTCAACAGGTAGTATCTGGGAAAGTAACGGACAAATCAGGAATTCCTGTTGTTGGAGCGTCAGTATACGTTACCGGTTCGACATTAGGAACCCTCACAGATAATAATGGAAATTTTTCTCTTGCCATACCTTCGGGAGCCAACACACTTACAATATCATTTGTCGGAATGGTGGCTCAGACAGTGCCGATTGGAAACAGGACCGTTTTTGACATTAGTCTTGAAACTGCATCGATCCAGATGGATGAAGTTGTTGTAACTGCTTTAGGTATTAAAAGAGAAGTAAGAACACTTGGATATTCAGCAACTGATATTAAGGCAGAGGAAATCTCGGAAAACCGTTCTTCCACAGCACTGAATACTCTTCAGGGGAAGATCAGTGGAGTTAACATATCAACGTTAACCACTGGTCCGGTATCCTCAAACAAAATACGTATTCGTGGTCAATCATCTTTCAGCGGGGCTAATACTCCTCTAATTGTAGTTAATGGGATGCCCATTGATAATACGAGCTTTAGTGGGGGAGGAGGTTCAGTAGGTAATTCCGACGGTGGAGACGGTCTGGCAAGTATAAACATGGATGATGTAGAAAGTATGACTGTCCTTAAAGGAGCTGCTGCTGCTGCATTATATGGATCAAGAGCTAAAGATGGTGTAGTTATGATTACAACGAGAACAAGGGGTGCAGGGAGAGGTCTCGGATTAGAATACAATATCAATTTCTCGACTTTGACTCCTTTGGATTTTACCGATTTCCAGTATGAATATGGACAAGGTGAAGGAGGAATAAGACCTACTGCACCAAATCCAACATCAGGCGTGTGGAGTTTTGGAGAGAAGTTTGAACCAGGCATGAAGCAGATATTATATGACGGAGTTGAAGTTCCTTATGAACCGGTTTATAATCGGATCAGAAAATTTTATGAAATAGGGACAAACCTGACTAATACTGTTACAATATCTAATAATACGGATAAGGGTGGTTTTAATCTATCCTTTTCAAATAATATGGTTGATAATTTTGTGCCAAATTCAGATTACAAAAGAAATACAATCAACCTTGGATTCGATCAAAACATTACAGAGAAACTGGAAGTAACAGGTCTTAT
>MWDJ01000057.1 GCA_002070505.1 Bacteroidetes bacterium ADurb.Bin145
GGGTCAAGGGTTCGACTCCCTTATTCTCCACCAAGACCACTGTTATGATCTTCATAAAGATAAAACAGTGGTTTTTTTGCTCAGTTGGTCAGAGCATCCCGACCTCTGGTCGGGAGGGTCAAGGGTTCGACTCCCTTATTCTCCACCAAGACCACTGTTATGATCTTCATAAAGATAAAACAGTGGTTTTTTTGCTCAGTTGGTCAGAGCATCCCGACCTCTGGTCGGGAGGGTCAAGGGTTCGACTCCCTTATTCTCCACCAAGACCACTGTTATGATCTTCATAAAGATAAAACAGTGGTTTTTTTGCTCAGTTGGTCAGAGCATCCCGACCTCTGGTCGGGAGGGTCAAGGGTTCGACTCCCTTATTCTCCACAATTCAATATCAAGGAGTTAGAGTAATCTGACTCCTTTTTTATTTTATATTGGTTGCAACATGGTTGAAACAAATTTCAACCATCTGCATGGAGTAAGATAAATTAATCTTGCACAAGATTTTAATTGAAGGACGTTGAAGAATTCTTCTCTCTGCTTACATCTGTTTTAAAAAAGTTAGATATTCTTTTGATTGGCAACAGCTTTTTTTGCTGCTTCGAGATGAAGATAAACCTCGTGGTCGTAAATGACTCTCGCATCCCAGCTTCTCTGTAGTATATCCTTTGCTTCCTGATATTTTCCCTGCTTATATAATCCCCAGCCTTTTGTGTCTAAAATATAATATGTTTCAGGACTTAATTCAAGAGCCTTATCAATGAGTTCAATACCTCCATTTATATCTCTATCTTTATCAATCAGGAACCAGGCAAGATTATTCAATCCTATTGGGTTTTCAGGTTCTAACGATAACACCTGCCTATAATATTCTTCTGCTTTATCCAGAATTCCTGCTTCTGTATAAATGTCGCCAAGGTTATTTAGAATTACAGATTCGGGCCAGGAGTTTTCCTTCATAATTGAAATCCCCTTTTCAATATACTCGTTTGCAGCATCCGTATTTCCTTGCGATAATTCTAGAATAGCCTGCCGGCGACGTAGATAAAAAACATCACCGAAATCACTTTCTCCTTTTCTATAGAGCCTTCTTTCCTTATGATACTGACCGGTTTTGTGGTATCCATAACCTAGTGAAGTGTAGTCCGAATAGCCCTGAGGTTTTATTTTCCATTTTTTATACAGATCCATACACTTTTCCATTTGGGCAATCCCCTGATCAATTTGTCCTAAACCAAAATACTCACCTCCCAACAAATAATATACAGTTGGTATTTGATCATCAATTTCCAGATATTGTTTAAGACATCTGATAACCTCATTCGGTGTTTCAAATAATATAGCATGTAGCCAATCCAACTGAATTCTGTATGTCAACGATACCTGATCTCTTTTTCCGTAGAGCTTATTGCATAATCGTTTAGCATCGTCAAGCCTGCCTATTGTACTATATCGATAAGCAAGGAAAATTTTTGCGGCTACGAAGTTTGAGTCTTCAGCTACTGCCCCCTCAAGCATTTTTGCTCCTGTGAGGAAATTACCTTTCATTATGGCATCATTTCCCAAAAAGAATAACTTGTAGGCATCAGGAGAATTTGTGCCGTCTGAGTATTGAATATCACGGGATATTCCTTTATTCAACCTGGATATTATCAGAAAATTCCTTACCTGCTTCTTGAGCGAGTCGGCAATCCTAAAGACCTTTTCTTCTAAAGCCGGTCCTTCTATTTCAAAAGTTTTTAAAACATCTTTTGTTTTTGTATCAATTATTTGTGCGCTTACCCTTAAAGCAGTGCCTCCTCTTTTAATACTACCATAAATGAATACATTTGCATCCAGCTTCTTTGAAATGAAACTTGCGACAGAAGGAGTCATTGTGGCATAATTGGTTAATCCCTGGTTTTGTATCAGGCTGTTTATTGTTTCTGTATGTCTTATTTGAAGTTCATCCGGGGAGTTTGACAAATCGACGATTAACATATCCTGTATAGCTTTCTGCCATATGTTCCAGGTTGTGTCGTTGGTCATATTCTGAAAGGGCATTACCGCAACAGAAATTTTTTCACCTGATGATCTTAGTTTTTCAACAGTACCATGTCTTAAAATATTAGGATAGGTGAATATTGTGGTTATTATCAATATTGCTATAATTGCTGCTATTGAGAGCAGCCTGATCTTCCTCAAATTGGTAGGTTTCTCTTTCTCTGTTTGTTCTTCTTTTCTTTTTGGTTCCTCAATGGACTCTCTTAGTTGAGTGGAGTCTTTTCCATATGCAGTCGGTTCAGTTTTCAATCCAAGAATAATTTCCTTTATCGCAAGAGCGACTTTATTGATCTGATCACGATAAAAAGTCTTATTGAGGTTTTTTTCAGGATTATCAGACGGGGTCAATGGTCTGTTTACTCCGGTTGATCCATAAATAAACTCAACTCCCCGAAGAAAACCTCCCAGGGCAGATTCACAAAGTTTAATATCATTATTATCCAAGTTGTGAATACGAATCGGTAGTACTCTATTTGCAACATTGCCATTAGGTAACTTTACTTTTAGTCCAAATTGATCCTGCGAAGCCTGATTAACAAACGCCTTGAACTCATGTTCCCATGCAAATGACTTCGGATCACAATATGTTCGTGAAATGATTGGGATAAAGACCAGACACTTGAGTTTTTGCTTCAATGATTCATCAACATCATGTGTTTCCAAAAGGCCGTCATGAGGGTTTATATCAAAGTATACACCGATTTCCTCCTTAAAGGTAGCTTCAAGTTCCTTCCTGAGATTATCAACAAATTCAGATACCCACCCGTCATACTTGTTATCTTTTTGACGGTAGCTGATAAAGATGTCGTATTCGTATCCTGAAATGAGACTGGACATCTGATACCTAAATATTTTATAATCAAAGTTAGACTATCCTGATACCAAAGTCAAGCGATGGTCAGTTTTTTAGAATAAAAAGTCAACGGAACTGATTTCAGACAGATGTTGTCTCTTACAACTTTTTACTTTCTGATCTCTAATTACATTATTTTTGATTTTTTTGAATATTGTCAAATCTCAGGCTGAGTACTTATGGTGAAAAAGATCATCAATGCGGTAATTTTAATATTACCATGCATTAATATCTACTCTCAGGATGTTGCTCAATGGAGAGGTCCGGACCGTAATGGTATCTATGATGAAAAGGGACTATTGAGAAAATGGCCTGAAAACGGACCGAAACTTCTATGGCATTATGATGGTTTGGGTGAAGGCCATACTTCGGCAGCTGTTACGACAGAAGGAGTGTTTACAACGGGGATGATAGACAGAAAAGGGTATGTATTTGCCTTTGACCATTCTGGAAGACTGTTGTGGCGGAGTGAATATGGGCCAGAATGGGACCTGAATTATGAAGGAACCCGTTCCACACCACATGTTGTTGGTAAAAGACTGTACCTGATGAGCGGACAGGGGAAACTTGTTTGTATGGACTGCTCAGATGGTAAGATTATCTGGAGTGTCGATCTTGTTAAGGAATATGGAGCCAGAAACATAAACTATGGGATGGCTGAAAATCTGTTATCCGACGGCAATATTTTATATTGTTCTCCGGGAGGAATAAATACGGGTATGATAGCTCTTGACAGAAATACCGGCAAGCTTATCTGGAAGTGCAGGATCAACGGTGAAAGATCTGCATACTGTTCTCCAATAATTATAAAGCCCGGGGATAAAAAGATCATTATCACAATAATGGAGAAATCAATCTGTGCTGTCAATGCGGCAACAGGCTCATTATTATGGACTCATAAATATGAGAATACATATAGTGTCCATCCGAATATTCCTATCTACATGGATGGCATGCTATTCTGCGCTGCTGAGCTTGGCGTGGGAGGCATAATGCTTAAAATTTCTGATGACGGGTCATCTGCAAAAGAAGTCTGGACTTCACGAATGCTCGACCCGGTATGCGGAGGTGCTGTTGCCTTTAACGGCAGGATATATGGAACAGGGTACAGCGATTACAAACTTACATGTCTCGACTGGAATAGTGGGAAAGAATTATATTCAGTGAGGACCCTTGCGCCCGGAAGTATAATTGCGAATGACGGGTTATTATATGTTTACAGCGAAAAGGGAAGAATAGGGCTTGTTGAGCCCGGTACTTCAGGATTTAATATTATCGATACTTTTAACGTTCCCATGGGCTCAGGTCCACACTGGGCGCATCTCGTCATACATAATAAACGATTATATGTCAGGCACAATAGTGCATTGATGGTTTATGATCTGGCGATGAACCGCTGACATGCCGCCTCTACGAGGCTACAAACATGCCGCCCCTATTGGGGCTGAAAATTGTCTTGTCAGGCATGATCTGAGTCCCGTAGGGACGCTATGCTTGTAGGAATAATCGTTTAGTGAATGTTTCAGAGCCCTGTAAGGGCGGCATGTTTCATATCCATTCAAATAAATATTCAGGATCATATTGAACCTCATACTTCTCCAGCATGTTCAGGTATTCATCTTTGAAGGAGGATTTCAAATGATGTTCTTCCTGATTATTGATATATTTAATTACATTATCAATCTGGGAATGGCTATATGAAAACGCTCCATATCCTTCCTGCCAGCGGAATGTGCCGGGCAACCATTTCTGATCGTTAATGAACCTTGAAATATTAGCCTTAATATCCCTGACCAAATCGGGTAGTGGCTGAGAAGGCTGATATCCGATGAGGATATGAACATGATCAGGCATATATTTAATTGCCAATAATTTATGTTTTTTATTCTGAATGATACCTGTTGTATACTTTTGTAATTCTTCATCGTGAATTTCAGGTAATACATTTTCACGTTTAAATGGTGAAAAGACAATCTGGAGGTAGATCTTAGTATACGTGTTAGCCATAGCACAAATGATTAAATTGTTAATAATAAAAAATGACTGCGAGACATATAAGGAGGATTAATACATGTCGCTCCTATGGAGCTTAAAAATATAAAAAATATTCATTATTAAAAACATGACGCCCCTATGGGGCTACAAACATGGCGCCCCTAACGGGGCTACAAACGTGCCGCCCCTAATGGGGCTAAAAATTGTCTTGTCGGGCATGATCTGAGTCCCGTAGGGACGCTATGTTTGTGGGAAGAATCGATTCATAAATGTTTCAGAGCACAGTAAGGGCGGCATGTTTGTAGCTCCGTAGGAGCGGCATGATTCATAATCAATTAGAAAAACACCCGTAATCGATAAATATCAAATTCCCCGGTTAACGGATTTTTATTATTATATTGTTTTTTTGATCAAAGGAATCTGGATACTCCTCTTCTTTGGATTTAAGAACTGGAATATTCTTAACGCAACGAACATTTAATCCATTGTTAACATTATATCCCAGGTTAGTTCCACTTATGTAGTCTGACTCTGATCTTGTTTGATCGAACCGAGGGGCAATTAGCCAGGATTCAAGAGTATAGGTGTTTAGGTATCGGGAAGTCCAAAAGTTAGCTGTCCAAAATGCACCTATGAATTTTCCAAATACATCAACATAGCCACCAGGGAGTGCTGTAAAACATACTTCATCTGTTCCAGTAAAATTCGGGTAACTCCAATATTCAGTTGCTTGCAGTTTACTACCTGATATTTCACTTGACCTGCATCCGGCATAGGTATCAGTACAAGTAGAGTCGAGGTATTGATTTAGTTTAATAAAATCTTCTTCAGACGGGATATGCCAACCAGAAGGACATAAATCATCACCTACAGCCTTAAAACTGTAATATCCACCCCAGATATTTTTAAGTACATCATGATAACCGTGCCAACACATCCCTGGGTAAGAGTGGGGGCCATTTTCATCAAAGTTATAAAGGTTTTTCCATTCAGTGGTATCTTTTGCCAAAGGGATAGTTGAACCGGAATTCCATCTAGTAGTTTTAAGGTTTTCCGCCATCCACACCTGGTCACCTATTTTTACGGTTCTGTAGATATTACCATCAATATCAGTAACTGTTCCAATCACCTGCTGTCCGTTATAACTGATCTCTTTTCCGTAAGCTGTACAATTTCCGGTTTTGGCATAGGCTTGCATATAGTAGGTAATGTTATTCGGGAGGCCTTCAAAGATAGCTTTGAAAGGTATTGGTCCGGAATTTGCGGCAACCTTGGTCCCGGTAAGCCTTGGATCCGGAGAAAAACCATGATATACGCCACATTCAGTTATCTCAAGCGTATTATCAACCAGAGTTACATTTGTTTCGACAATAAATTTAGTACAGGTGCTATCGATGATTTCCGATTCTACGATCAGGCATTCTTCAACCTTTAAGGTTTTAAATGTAATCGTAGCTCCATACCCTGTTCCTGCAAGATTGGTTGCATAAGCCCGGGCAGTATGTTCTGTATTGCAATCTAAACCGGTGAGATCTATTGAAAATGCACCAATGCCACTGCCGGTAGGATGTTTTCCCCCGTCTATTTCTATACCGCGTTCGGTCACAGGATCATATTTCTCGTCAATCACATTGCCTCCGACAGTTGCTGATGTGCATTTCATGTTTGTAGGAGAAGACGTTGTGACAACAGGTTTGTCATAAACAGTGACATTAATCCCATAATCCTGCTTTAATGTTGTATGATCTTTTTCATAATACTCATTTTTTCCATTATGATATACAAAACTCGTGGTCAAATAATAATCAAATGATACTGAAGCGGAGATTGTTCCATAGCCGGCTTCTATACCGGTTACATTAAAAGAAACATTTCCATTACCTCCCGTAAAAATCAAAGGTTTTGAAATACTAAGGTTCCCGGTTGTACTTAACTGAATTTCCTGATCTGACAGTGGAAATCCTCCAATTTCTGTAGTAAGTGTTATTGTCCCTGATTCACCTTTCTTAATCTTGCCTACCGGAGAGTTTTTTAATTCAGGTTCACATTCAGGAGATAATACACGGGCTACATACGCATCTTTCTGGGGAGGATCACATCCATAAAAAGCTATATCTTCCTGTACTTGTACTCCCGTGCATCCTTCACCCGTGGCATTATCAATATCTCTGGTTTCTACCCAAAAACCTCCAGCTTTCCTGCAGGGATCACCACTCCAGAAAATATCGCCCCATTTTTTTAAAAAGAAGTTTCTGATATCATTCAAGGTAAATTCTGTAACTCCTTTCCTGAGAGAACTTTTTTGATCCGATGCTTTTAAGAGAATCTCAATAAACTTATCTTCAGAACTTACTATCATTGTTTCATCTGAGAAAAGCCATGTTTTATTTTCACCTTGCAATTCATATAAAGCGGGAATACTCGTATCACCTATATTCTTAACAGGGATTCTTATTTTTATTGGCTTTTTAAAGTCAAACATATCAGTAGCCATCGAGATGCCGGATAAGAAAGAAGCATAATCTGCTCCATTGATTGCTGCAAGAGAATTAATACTATCGGAGCTGAGTGTCTCAAGTCTTACTGTCTTAGGTTCGATTACTGCTCCTTTGAGTATTTTTACCTTGATCCCTGATGGTAGAAGAAAGACACCTCCCTTACCATCAACTGTGAACTGGTTACTGCCTGTTACTGTAACCTTCTCAATCAGGAATGCAGTATCTGACATTACGGGGCTGCAGGATCCTTCAATGATTCTTGCCCTGTAATATGCAGAGCTGTCAATTCTTAGAGCCAGAGTATCATTGCTTTTATTCAGTGAGACCCAGTTCACAAGATCAGAGCTTGCCTGCCAGTCGATTATGCCCCTGTAATTATCAATGAAGAGCATAACAGAATCGTTCTCGAGGCTAATCGAATCGGATCGTGCCTTAAGATAATACTGTGATAAGGTCATCTGCTGAGATCCCAACCACAATATAGCTATTATTATATATCTGAGATTCTTCATGATCACCTGTCATTTGAGTATAATGACTTTCTGCCTGAATATCAGTTTGCCGGTAAGTTTTACCAGTAAGAAGTAAATACCCGGATCAACCGAAGGCACTTTTATTGTTCCCATATAATCGTTGTTGTTGCACTGCAAGATTCCGGATAGTATCTGAACTCCCGCCGAATTAAGCAGTTCAAGATAATATCCCGGCTGGCAATCCGATATTACGACATCAAATTCCCCGGTATTGGGATTAGGATAAATCCGGATGGAATGACTTTTATCCCGCTCATAATTAATGTCATCTATTCCCGTAACAATATTTAAGACAATTGAATCAAGTGCAGTGCATCCGTATTCATTTGTTACAGTTAGGTAGAACTTACCACTGCCCTGTATGGTATATTCAGGATTATCTATTGGCTGTACCATTGATCCATCATTGAATTTCCATATCCGGGTATAAATGCCGGAACCTTCGACATGAAACCATGAATCAAGGTTTACCATTTCACCGACAGTGCCGTCTACTTCTTCAGCAATTGTAAAAGACAGTGGCGGAGGTTGATTAACTGTCAGTTTATAAGCCCTTTGTGTTAATCCAGGTTTTAAACTTATCAAAACGACTGTTAAGGTTAACAGAACTATTTTCTTCATAATGAGAAAAATTAGCTGGAGATGTTTCTAAAAGAGATATCATCAACCTCAATAAGCTAGGAGATATAAAATAGAAATTAATTTTTTTTCAATCAATCTTTTATACATCTTACACTAAAACCAACCACTTTTTTGACAGATTCGCGATATATCCTGTCATATAATGATTCCAGGTAATAAGACCAACCGGTTGTAGCATCTTTCTCAGATGCTGTCCACCATTCACCGCGTTCATTGATTTCATTGAAAGTACCATTTATAGAGCGCCATCCTCCCGGTAAAGCTGTGAAGCCACTTTCATTTGTTGCAGTGTTAATCGGTTGCCAATGAGCTACTCCTGTTTCCTTCATTTTTTTACCGGCAATATATGTTCCGCCAAGAAGTGTGTATAATGTAGACCACTCTGCATCCAATGGCATATGCCACCCTATCGGACACAGGTTCCCTTTTGCTCCCGTATACCAGTTATATAAAGCTCCGTAGATATTTTTATAAGTAGCCTCATCATTGCCATACCAGCAGTAACCATGGTCTGTAAGTCCAGCCCAACCTGTGTTGTCAGTAACGAGAGGAATGGATGTTGTACCATCGTTGTACTTTGTTGTTTTAAGGTTCTCTGCCATCCAGGTCTGGGTGCCTAATGTAACTGTAGGATAATGGTTGTTGTCACCGTCAGTGCAGGCGATAAAATTAAAGTTTATTGTTTTACTGGCTGAAGGTTTGTCTGTGACAACCGTGCTGTAATTCCCTGAGATACCAGTAAATTTCAGCCAGTCTCCGGTGGTATATTGCATTACTGTCTCTCCATTAGTACCTTTTACTTCACTGTTTTGTTCCTTTGGATCAATTACGGCTTCCGGATCAGCTGAAGTTTCATATGCTATATTTACATGGTGGTATTGAGAGCCATTACATAATAAACTACCGTTGTTCGAGTACCTACCGCAGCTTATCCTTACAAAGTATAATCCTTCTTCAACACCCTGTATGCCGTAATCATGCCTGCCCTTCGGAAGCATATCCCTTGTTTGCGCTATGCTCCTTCCTGAGAGATCATAAAGAGTTACTGTGGTCTCTCCGGATACAGGCAGATCAAACTGCATCCTTGTGTAATCTTTCATGGGATTAGGATAGAAACGTATTCTCCCCGGTTTATTATCTAAAACCGATTCAATTCCTGTTACGACGGACTTAAGGTGTAAAACATCACCTCCGTTCATCTCCAGGCTTTTCCACTGAGTAAGGTTTTCAACTTTTACTTTGGTTACTGTTGAACTTCCACCTGAACCTGCGAAGCTTATCAGATAATCCTGTGCTCTGAGGTACATTGATGAACAAACCTGCATCATCACTAAAACGCAGGCTGCGAACTTAAAAAAATAACTTCTGGATTTCATATCGGGTATTAATAGGTTATTTCACTGGTCATGAAATATCTATGTAAGTTACTATATAAAAAAGCCGAAGTCAAATAAATTTTTAAATAAGATTTCTCTTTAGAAGAGCCAGTTACATGTATGCTGAATACTGAGAATAGATATGATATCTTAAACAAAACAATTCTTCAATTGTTATATATTTCAGTTGAGATAAACCTTTAGATAAAGCATTGATATATTGAAATAAATAAATATTTTTAACCCGGGAACTAACATCATAATAACCGGTTACTGTAGGATGTAATTTTTTTATAAATGAAAAAATAAATTTTATGAATTCATCTGAAAAACAATTAGTTATCGGAAGACGAAATGCCCTGAAAATGCTCGGTCTGAGTTCGGCTGCCATGCTGGCTGGTGGTTTTACCGATATAGTGGCTGCTGAATCAGAAAGCTTGCAACCTAAAAGTACACCCGTCGTACCAGCCGGTCGAAGTAGTGTTGCATTTACAACAGGTACAGACAGGCAACAGATGCTCTTTGAAGTTGTCAGACCTTTTGAAGCCGAGATAAAGAAAGGGCTGAAGGGTAAACAACTGATAATAAAGCCAAATATGGTTGCTACTAACGTGGCACTATGCGCAACTCATGTTGAAGCTCTTCGAAGCCTGCTTGAATATGTTAAATCTTTTTACAAAGGGCAGATCATTATCGCTGAGTCAAGTTCTGTAGTTAACTCTGCTGATGGATTTAAGAACTATGGTTATCTCGATCTTGCAAAAGACTATAACCTGAAATTCATCGATATGAATACTCTGAGCGGAAAGCCTTATTTTGTCATTAACAGGGACCTTCATCTTGATAAGATCCAGATAGCTGATGCGTTTTTTGATCCGAATAATTACTTCATATCAATTTCAAGACTGAAAACTCACGACACTGTAGTAATGACAGGCGCAGTGAAGAATATTGTACTTTCTGCCCCGCTTAATCTTCCTGCCGTTGGTGGTGCCAAACCAATAAATTATAAACGCAACCTCCATTCAGCCGGCCCTCGATGGCTGCATTATAATATGCATCTTGTCTCTAAAAAATTTCTTCCTCATTTTTCAATTATTGATGGGGTGGAGGGAATGGAAGGCAATGGCCCTGTCAGGGGAACCCCTGTAAATCATAAAGTAGCTCTTGCAGGTTTTGATCCG
>MWDJ01000058.1 GCA_002070505.1 Bacteroidetes bacterium ADurb.Bin145
CTTGTATCAAAACTCTGATTATTAATAAATAACAAAATGTTGCTTTACATAATTATTTACTATGCATAACCCAGTTTATGTAAAACTTTCCATAAGTTGGGACGGAAGAACTATCTCTTTGCCGGATCCCATGAAGCTGCACAGCAGGCAGCGATGATATACTCGTTCCTTGGTACCTGCAAGATCAATAACATCGAACCTTACTCCTGGCTAAAGGATACTCTCGATAGAATCCAGGATCACTCAATCCAGAAACTTGACGAACTATTACCCAGCTAATTGAGTCAATAAAAATCATTCCTGAAAAAACAAGAGGTATCAAGCCGAAGGCTTACTATGTAGAAAGGTATCTTCAAGTTGATTAATAAGGTCAATCTTTCTCCTTCGGGCTATCGGCAACTGAATTGATGAGTGTAAAATCAACGTCTTATTGTGAAGAATCTCAGTAAGAAAGTCAATATTAATAAGGTATGATTTATGGATCCTTTTAAATCTATTTTTGGGTAGAATGGATTGGAAGTATCCTAAATTCTTTGTTACTACAAACTCTTTTTTCTTTGCATATATTCTGCAATAGCTTCCTTCTGCTTTACAATAGATAATACTTTCTATTCTTATTATCTCAATTTTACCGGATTCAGAAATAGCAATCTTTAAAGCATTTTGAGCATCAGCGGAATTTTTGTCTATCTCAGCCATCGTTAATGCATTTTATATGATAAAAAGTGCTGGTCTTATGAATTATTTCTTCATTAGACACAGGTCTATATATAGTTTAATATGGATTGACCCTCAATTGTTACCCAGAAATTTCATTTTTTTATTCATATTTTCAACATGTAATTTACATTCGTGATTACTTTGCAAAGTGCATGTAAATAATATAGGGTCTTTAAGTATCAGTTGTTAACTTGGCATAAATATGACAGTCTCACTGACCGCTTCTCGTCAACTCAACAACCAGGGTGAATTATTATTAAGGTCCGTTAAAGTGAGGTTAATAAGAGTTAATGAAAAGTTAAAACCTGTATGAATTCCGGGATGATAAGTTAAATTTGCTTCATGAATAAAAGAAAATTCATCATTCTGATCTTCATGATGCTTATCTCCCTGGCAGGCATAACCTGGATCCAGCTTGTCTGGATCAGGAATGCTGTCAGGATCGAGAACGGCAAGTTCAACGCCATTGCAATTGAAGGTATCAGCGATGCTGCCAATAGCATAGAATCGTCGAGGAAAATGAATTTTTTCAATTCCTATGTTTTTCATCAGGGGGATCCTCTGAATGATACCTTAAGCGGCCTTTCAGGCTATCTCAGGGTGGGCAGTTATTCTTCTGCAGGCAGTGGCAATTTCAGCGTCAGGATAACAAATCAGTCGATAACTCAGGAATACGGAAAAGAACCTGTTGTTGTTACTCATGATACAATTATTTCTTCAGATTCCGGGACTTTTATTATGACTTCACCTGATGATCCGGGCAAAATGACAATCGTTGAGAACAAGGATGCCAATACTGATAATAATGGAGGTGTTTACGTCAGACAGGATGATTATGTTGAACTGATAAAAAAGAGGTATAATGAATTACAGAACATAGGCAACCAGATGTTATCGGAGGTCTATCAGTGGGAGAACATGGAACTCGATAACAGGGAGATCCAGTATGCCCTGAACAGGTCGCTGTATTATCTGCAGACCCCTTTTGAATTCGCTGTAATAAAGAACGGCGTCGTTACGGATGGTACTTATAAACGCTCCCAGAAAAACGATTTCCTGAAAAGTATTTATAAAGTGAGACTTTTTCCTGATAATATCATCCGTCAGGATCTAGTCCTTTCTGTAGTCTTCCCTGAAAGGACCAACTATGTTCTGGGATCGATGGCAGGGATCCTTACAGGTTCTCTGCTATTCTCACTCATCATACTGGCTACATTTGCCATGAGTCTCTTTTTCATAATACGACAGAAAAAAGTATCGGAAATGAAATCGGATTTTATTAATAATATGACCCATGAATTCAAAACTCCGATAGCTACTATCTCCCTGGCAGCCGATACAATAACAAATCCCAAGGTGATCAAAGATGAATCGAGTATAAGGCATTTCATCGGGATGATAAAGAAGGAGAACAGCAGAATGAACAAGAAGGTTGAGACGATTCTCCAGATTGCATCCCTCGATAAAAAAGAGATGGATTTTAAATTCGATAATCTCTCGATCCATTCAGTTATTGAGAGGGCTGTCGAGGGCCTTGATATTCTCGTTCAGCAGAGGAATGGCAGGATAACCCTACTGCTTGATGCCACTAACCCTGTAATTTATGGTGATTCGGAACATCTTTTCAATCTTGTTAACAACCTTCTTGACAACGCGATAAAATATTCCGATAAATCTCCAGAAATTACTGTCCGGACAAAAAACAACGGGAATGGTGTAATCCTGTCTGTTGAGGATAAGGGGATTGGTATGTCAAAGCATGTCCAGAGCCGGATATTTGAGCGCTTCTATCGTCAGACTTCCGGGAATGTGCACGATGTTAAGGGATTTGGTCTGGGACTGAATTATTCACGCGCCATAGTCGATGCTCATAAGGGCACTATAACTGTCAACAGCGAACCGGGAAAAGGAAGCCGGTTTGACGTATTTCTGCCATTTAACTGGAACAATGAACAATGAACAATCAGCAATTAACAATGACCAATGAACAATAAGCCTGACAGGATATTTCTTGTAGAGGATGATCTGAGCTTCGGTTCAGTACTGAAATCATATCTCGAAATAAATGATTTTGTTGTCGACTGGATTGACGACGGCAAATATGCCGTTGATCATTTCAGAAAAGGGAATTATGACATCTGCATCCTGGATATAATGCTTCCTCATGTTGACGGCTTTACAATCGCAAATGAAATAAGGCAGATAAATAATCTCATACCAATAGTTTTCCTGACTGCCAAAAAAATGAAGGAAGATGTCCTCCGTGGTTATGGTGTCGGAGGTGATGATTATATAACCAAGCCGTTTGACACTGATATTCTCCTGGCTAAGATAAGGGCTATACTTGCCCGCCGTGATTCACAAAGCGGAGCAAGGGATATTTACGAAATTGGTAAATTCGTCTTCAATTCAAAGCTTAGGACGCTGACAGCCGGTGATATTGAAAGGAAGCTTTCTCCAAAGGAGGGCCAGTTGCTTGAGATGCTCGCCATCAATCCTAATACTCTTATAAGCAGGGAGATGGCATTAAAGAAGATATGGGGAAATGACGATTATTTCACTGCCCGCAGCATGGATGTCTATATAACCAAGCTGAGGAAATTCCTTTCGGAAGATCCCCGCCTTAACATTAAAAATATCCATGGTTCTGGTTTTCAGCTGATCATCAATGAAGCGTAAGCTCCAGATCGTTCCTGTTGAATTGCAGGGGAAGCAGATCTCCGGCTGACTCTATGATACGTATCTTTTTCCTGCTTCCAAGAATTACCCTTATTTTGTTTCCGTTTCTTATTTCCTCTTCGGCAATTACCTGGCGGCAATTCCCGCATGGCGAAACAGTGTCTTCTGTCAATCCTGACGAAGTTGCTGCCATAATTGCCAATGCAACAGGTTTATCACCGGGATGGTTCGAGGATGCGTTTGCCAGTGCGTTCCTTTCGGCGCATATCCCTGAAGGGAAAGCTGCATTTTCCACATTGCTCCCGCTGACCACTACGCCGCTTTCCAGCCTGACAGCTGCGCCGACCTTAAAATGTGAATAGGGTGCATAAGCATTTTCCGCTGCTTTACGTGCCGATAAAACAAGCTCCCGGTCACACGGATCAATTTCCTCTAATGATTCGTATTCGCTAAAGGTAAATGAAATATTCTTTGACTTCATCATAATTCCTTTATTTGTTGCAGGTTACAAATATAATAAAAAAGTGCCTGGAGTGAGCTAAAGTACTTAAAGTTATATCCGACACTTTAAACACTTTAAATACCCTAAGTACTTTAGGCACTCTAGGCACTCTAGGCACTCTAAGTACTCTAAGTACTTTAAGTACTTTTTTACTATTTTTGCCCGAAACCGGTAAGTAATGTCACGTTCATACGTTGTCATTTTAATAATATTCTTAGCCGCGGTGTTAGCTTCCTGCAGGGCAAACAGACCGGCTGTTTCGCCTTCAGCCAGGGTTACAGCTGATGCACAAAGTTATATTGCGAAATATAAAGATCTGGCAATAAGTGAGATGAAGAGAACTGGAGTACCGGCAAGCATAACCCTTGCACAGGGAATGATCGAATCTGATTATGGGCGGAGTTCCCTTGCAACAAAGGGAAATAATCATTTTGGTATTAAATGCCATAACGGATGGACCGGACCGGTTGTCTATCATCATGACGATAAACGTGACGATTGTTTCAGAAAATATAGCAGGGTTGAGGATTCGTTTTATGACCATTCTGATTTTCTAAGAAGCGGGTCGAGATACAGCTTTCTTTTTGATCTTCCTGTAACTGACTATAAAGCATGGGCAAAGGGGTTGAAACAGGCAGGGTATGCAACAAATCCTGATTATCCCAATATGCTTATCAGGAAAATTGAAGAGAACAGTCTTTACTATTTTGATAATCCTAACCGGCCGGTAAATACGCCGTTACCGATGACTGCTGTTAAAGTTGACCCCGGGCCCGTAACGGAAGCTGGCAATAAAGGAAATGCGCCTGCTATTAAGGAGAACGTTCAGATGCCTCCGGCCATTAATGATAATTTCGTTGTTTCTGCCAGGGTATCAAGAGTGATGGAAAATAACCGGATTCAGTACATCATAGTAAAAGACGGAGAGACACTTGAAATGATAGAAAATGAGTTCCAGCTCCTGAAATGGGAACTTCAGAGATATAATGAACTTCCGGAAGGTTTTGTTCCTGTTGCAGGTCAGATCCTTTATCTCCAGCCAAAAAGGGACAGGGCAGAAGCAGGAAAAGAGACGCACACTGCAGCACAGGGTGATACAATGTACTCCATATCACAGAAATACGGTGTTAAGATGAGGAAGCTTTATGAATATAATGGTATGGTGGAAGGAGAGGAGCCGGCTCCCGGGCAGCAGGTCAGACTCAGAAGTATTAAGCCGGGGAACTGACATCAATAACCCAGTCAGATATTTTAAATCCTCTCAGGAATTCCGGTGTGTTCATTCTTTTTTTCCCTTCAGCCTGCAGGCTGAGAATGTTCAGTAATCCTCCTTTACAGGCTATCTTTAAATTCGTTTTCGAATCGGAAATTACTGATCCCGGTCTCAATGGGTGATCAGCAGTTTCAGGATGGCTTTCAAACAATTTAAAAATCAGGCTCCTGCTCTGATTTTTCATCCGGAATCTTGCACAGGGATCAGGCGCCAGACCTCTGACGAAATTATTTATCCTTACTGCATGGTCTTCCCAGTTGATGAAGCAGAATTCCGGGAAGATCTTAGGAGCAGGTTTTGGAGTCTCACCAGGTTTAAGAAAGACCGATTGAGGCTGCGGAGTCACACTATTTTCATTGATACCTTTCAGGGTCCTTATCAGAAGTCTTGCCCCGAGTTTCATTAGCCTGTTCTGAAGATCCCCGGCGTTTTCAAAAGGGAAGATCTGAACCTCTTCCCTCAGAAGAATGAGACCGGTGTCGATCTTCTCATCGATCATAAATGTTGTTATCCCTGTTACTGATTCTCCATTTATCAATGCGTGGTTTACCGGGGCAGCACCGCGGTAATGAGGCAGTAGTGAGGCGTGAAGGTTGATTGTCCCTTTTGGCGGCATCTTCCACACTGCTTCAGGGAGCATGCGAAAGGCCACGACAGCAAAAATATCAGCATTAAGATCCCTCAGGTCTTTAAGGAATCCCGGATCTTTGAGATTTTCAGGCTGAAGTATTGGTAATTTGTTTAATTCCGCATACTCTTTCACTGGTGACTTTGTGATCAGCTTCCCTCTTCCGGCAGGTCTGTCGGGCGCTGTGACAACTCCGGCAACATTAAAGCCATTAATAAGCAGTGCCCCAAGCGAAGCCACTGCAAATTCCGGTGTCCCCATGAAAACGATCCTGAGGTCGTTCATAGTTCTTTAATTAATGAATAAGAACAAATCATGAAAAAATATCAATCCTTGACAATGTGCTTGTAACAGGTAAGGTTATGTCCCATTTTATTTGCCTTTGTTTCAAGATAGAACCTATTATGAGGATTTGATTCTATTATCAGCGGAATGGTTTCTACTATTTTAATACCATATCCTTCCAGCCCTGCCCGTTTGACGGGATTATTTGAAATTAGCTTCACTTTTCCCAGCCCGAGTTCCCTCATAATGCTGGCCCCGACGCCATAATCCCTTTCATCTTCGCCGAAACCAAGCTGGATATTGGCCTGTACAGTATCCATACCCTCATCCTGAAGCCGGTAGGCTTTGATCTTGTTAAAGAGACCGATCCCCCTTCCTTCCTGGCTCAGGTAAATAACAACACCTTTCCCTTCTTTCTCTACCATTTCCATTGCCTTATGCAGCTGCTGGCCACAATCGCATCTCAGCGATCCGAAAATATCGCCTGTAAAGCATGAGGAGTGAACTCGTACCAGGACCGGTTCATCTTTGGTCCAGGTACCTTTTACGAGAGCACCATGTTCAAGACCGTTGCTTGTTTGTCTGAAAGGAATGAAATCAAATTCACCCCTGTCAGTAGGAAGTTTTACTCGTTCACCTTTCTCAATTATTGATTCACGTTCAAGCCTGTATCGGATAAGGTCGCGTATTGAAATGATCCTTATGCCGAATTTCTTTCTAAGTTTAATAAGGTCATTCAACCTGGCCATTGAGCCGTCATCATTCATTATCTCGACCAGGGCCCCGCCCGGGTTGAGTCCTGCAAGACGGGTCAGATCAACAACTGCCTCAGTGTGTCCTGCCCTTCTCAGTACCCCTTTTGATTTCGCTTTCAGAGGGAAGATATGTCCGGGACGTCCGAGATCGGAAGGTTTTGTTGCCGGATCTACCAGAGATTTGATAGTCAGTGCCCTGTCTTTTGCCGATACACCGGTGGTGGTTTCAGGGTTCAGCAGGTCGACAGAAACGGTGAACTGTGTCTCGTGCAGTGATGTGTTGTTCCCTACCATAAGGTCAAGTTCAAGTTCTTCACATCTTTCTTCAGGAAGAGCTACACAGATCAATCCCCTCCCGTGTTTTGCCATGAAATTGACAATTTCTGGAGTAATAAGTTCCGCAGCACAAATAAAGTCGCCTTCATTTTCACGGTCTTCATCATCCACTACAATCAATATCTTACCCTTTTTGATATCATCAACAGCATCCTCAATCGAATTCAAAATGTTATTGTTTTTCTCCATCATCATTATAGTTGCGGTTTCTTATTTTATCCGTTAACGGGATCCTTATAATATATTCCTTGATCTTACGCAAGAACTGCAGATAAGTGTCAACGTTCATTAATACAGAGTCAGTGGAGGCTTTATAGGTCAGGAAGATACCCACGGGCAGCAGGATATATGATGATGCCCACATCCCAGGGATTGCGCTCACGAGCCCTTCTTCAACAAGTTTCTCAGCCGACAGTGAAATGACATACCAGACCACAAAGAAAAAGATCGATATCACTGAAGGTGTTCCGAGACCTCCCTTTCTTATTATTGCACCAAGTGGAGCCCCAATAAAGAAGAATATCAGACAGGCGAAGGGGAGGGTCAGTTTCTTATGCCAGTCCTTCTCATACTGTTTGACCTGGCGGATATTTATCTTCATCGATTCTGAAGAGGAAGTTATGAAATTACCCGTTTCCCTCATATTCTCCAATGCTCTCTGAATGATCATCGGTTTACTGCTTATGTTCAGTGTATCAAATATTGTAACCGGAGTAAAAACAGCATCCCGGCGTTGAGGTATAGTTTCTGGCTGATCCATGTAGGCAATAATTGGATTTTTTTCAGAGAATAGTTTAGCGTCCCTGAATTCGCAGAACATTGCTTCATTTTTGTTGTTATGATCTTTCATCAGAGAGTCGGCGAAATAAGACAGTTGAGAGAGATTAAGCTGCCACGAAGTCGATTTGAAAAGATCGTTCCCTGATCTTTCAAGGTCAAAACCGGTAAGAGAAAGAGTTATAATTTCTTCCTTGAAAGTATCTCTTCTTGCAGGAAGCTTCCTGCTGTCATATGAAACATTTTTCTCTTCAATTTCATTATATGAATAACCGTTGAAAAGCTGCATTATCATCCCGGTCTCATCCGATGTGATCTTTATATACCCGGAGTCGGCCCGGGTTACGGAAACGTTACCTCTTTTATCGCGGTGGTCATAAATAAGTAAGCCGTCGAGGCGGTTGGTAGCGGGATCTTTAGCTGTTACCTTTATACTGAAACCATCAATATCGTTATTAAAGGTACCGGCCTGGAGGTTGATATCCGGGCGTTTTTTTCTGATATCGTATAACAGCGACCGGGCCTGCCGGTTTGAATAGGGGAGGATATAGTTGGAAAAATAGAAAGAGACAAGTACAAGCAGGGCAATGACAATAATGAGTGATCTCATTATCCTCTGTAATGGTATTCCTGATGATTTAAGAGCAGTCAGTTCGCCATATTCGCCCATATTGCCGAATGACATAAGTGCTGCCAGCAGGATAGCCAAAGGCAGGGCTGTGGGAACGAATGACAGGGAGAACTGGAACAGGAGTTCGGCCAGAATGCCGGCGCTTAGTCCTTTCCCGGCAAGTTCATCAATATACATCCACAGGAACTGCAGAAGCAGAATTATAAGCACGATGAAGAACGTGAGTACAAGAGGGCCTATGAATGATTTTATGACGAATTTGTCAAGTGCTTTCAATGGCTTTAGTAATTTGGATGCAAAACTACTTGATTTTGGTAAAAATACCAATTATAAATTGGCCGGATCTTAATGAATGGGGCTTGGAAAAAACCGATCCTGGAATATTTAAATCCCTAAAGCCCTTTTAAGATCGGAGATTTGTGTATCCCAAAGATAGATGGCGTCGTCTTTCTCCTCTTCATCGGCGAAATCGGTTATGATAAGGGCAACGCTACCGCTCAGTTCCGTGACATTTATCCTGAATTCGAAGAAATTTGATTCTTCAGTGCCGATGTCGAGCCATTCGAACCTTACGAATTTATTTTCTTTAAGGGCAGCCAGTCTGGCTTTTGACTCTGATTTTCCCCATAGGAAAGTGAAAATATCGCCATCGACATGAACATTATCGGCAAACCATTCAGACAGGCCCTCTGGTGTGCTGAGTCTGGCGAAGAGGACTTTGGGAGAGCAGTTCAGAGTATATTCGAGTTCGTATTTCATTTCCCTTTCCGGAATGAGGTTATATCTTCCTGCAATATAGAAAAAATATTGTAACATAAAAAAATCTTATTGTTAATTACGGCCAGACTGATTATATTTGCACCCGCGAAATTCCATCTTCGCCATGGCTACGGTGGACGGAAGGCGAGATAGCTCAGATGGTTAGAGCGCATGATTCATAATCATGAGGTCCCGGGTTCAATTCCCGGTCTCGCTACAAAGGGGATTCTTAGTAAATTGAATCCTTTTTTTTATTACATTTAGACATGGAGTATTATGTCTATGTAATTTACAGCCCTTCGAGAACTATTTCGAGAAATAAGGTATCGTGCCTGAGAGTTAAAAATGATGTATCCTTTACCTGAATATAATCGATAGTATTATCCGTAGGTGTCATTTTTATTTTAAGCTCATTTGTCAATCCCCCTATGGTTGTTGTGACAAATGATGAATCTGAAAACGCTTTGGAAAAAATTGATGTATTTTCAAAACCCTCTCTGAAAATATCCTGCCCGGGTCTGATATAAGTAACAAAATTGATTTCTATCCAACGGGCAGTATTTATTTTATTGATTATATGAGATTTGATATACCCGTGAGGGAATAATACCCAGTTCAGATTGTTTATTGCATTAATATCTGATCTGACGCCACCTCCATCACTGAAATACTTATCTTTAGATTTGAAAAGATCATATCCGTTTTTGCTTCTGCCTTCAAATGTGATATTGAAAAATCCGTTACCATCAGTATATCCTGTATCAATCGGGTATGAATAATAAACATCGCCATAAAACAAGGATTTGGACCATCCGAGAACCTGTACCTCAGCATCAGGAATTTTTTCATGCGTGATATAATCGGACACATAACCCATTACGGTAAGCTCTTCGGTATCAGGGGTTATATCGGGCAGCTTTATACACGACTTCAGAGTTGCCATGAGAATTAGTAAGACCAGATTCAGAGTTAAAGACCAGTAAATGAACAACTTATTTTGTTTACAGCCAATGTTGCTAATAAACTGGTGATCCATCTGCATTTAGTTAGTATTCAAAGGTACACCACCAAAATGCCAAAGTCAATTTTATTTTTGAATGCATAATCCAGTTTCCCTGACCACTTCCCGCCGGAATCAAAGTCATCTTGATGTTAATTTACAATTCATGCGATTAACTATGGTCCGGGTGGCCAATTTTTACTGACGTGTTGTGGCGCCGGAATCTCCGGCTTTTGCAGGAAAGTTTTGTAAACCATAATAAACCATGTAATTGCAAACACAATAACCCCAAGATCAAGTTTTGCCAGAAGAAAGTTAGATACTACCCATGGGACAACTAAATCCACTGGTAAAACCCCTAGCAACAATAAGTTTATCCACAATAAAATCTTATCGGTCCGGGTTGGATTTATACAGGTATACCATATTGCATAACCTGCCACCGCAATAACATATGTATGTCTTTCAGATCCTGTACTGAACAGGATGGCAAAACTCATCAGCACCCCAAGGAACATA
>MWDJ01000059.1 GCA_002070505.1 Bacteroidetes bacterium ADurb.Bin145
AACAATGAGGATGGGAGCAGAAGGAATCAAGATCGTTATCTCCGGTCGTCTGGGTGGAGCAGAAATGGCAAGGACCGAGACCTATAAAGAAGGGAGGATCCCTCTCCATACTTTCAGGGCTGACATAGATTATGCACTTGCTGAAGCTCATACGAAGGTCGGTCTGATTGGCATCAAGGTATGGATATGCAATGGCGAGGTATACGGTAAAAGGGATCTTAGCCCTAATATCGGAGCACGAAATGCCAAAGGCAAGGCTATCAAGAAGTCAAAACAAAGGAGCAAATAACTAAGGTGATAATTTTTAAGATATTATAAGATGTTACAACCAAAAAGGTCCAAATACAGGAGAGCCCAGAAGGGAAAGATGAAGGGTAATGCCCAGAGGGGAAACCAGCTGGCATTCGGGTCATTTGGTATCAAGGCACTTGAGCAATGCTGGATTACCGGGAGGCAGATAGAAGCAGCCCGTCAGGCCGTGACTCGTCATATGAAACGTGAGGGGCAGCTGTGGATAAGAGTATTTCCTGATAAACCCATAACAAAGAAACCTGCTGAGGTCCGTATGGGTAAAGGAAAAGGAGCTCCTGAAGGGTTTGTGGTACCTGTTACACCGGGCCGCATACTTATCGAAGCTGAAGGTGTACCTTATGCAATTGCTAAGGAAGCACTCCGGCTCGGAGCACAGAAATTGCCAATAACAACAAAATTTGTAGTAAGACGCGATTATGTAGAGTAATAAATCTATTTATCAGATGAAAACATCAGAAATCAGGGAATTAAGCACATCCGATCTTATCGAGCGTATCGATACCGAAAGGACTATGCTGGTACGGATGAAAATGAATCATGCAATAACCCCCCTCGATAATCCGCAGAAACTGAAACAGGCAAAACTGAATATTGCCCGTTTAATTACCGAATTGCGCTCCAGGGAACTTAAACAGAAATCTAAATAGCCGGAATCAGCAATGGAAAGAAATATAAGAAAAGAACGTATCGGGATTGTTATCAGTAACAAGATGGATAAATCGATCGTCGTTGCAGTTAAAAGAAAAGTAAAGCATCCAATCTATGCCAAGTTTATCAACAAAACAAAGAAACTGATGGCACATGATGAGGAAAACACCTGCAATGTCGGCGATACAGTAAGAATAACGGAGACCAGGCCTCTGAGCAAGAATAAAGCCTGGAGATTAGTTGAAATAATCGAAAGGGCCAAGTAATTATGATACAGCAGGAAACCAGGCTCACAGTAGCCGATAATTCAGGCGCCAAGGAGGTATTATGCATAAGGGTGCTTGGCGGTAGCAAAAAAAGATATGCTACTGTAGGTGATAAAATAGTTGTAAGTGTGAAATCAGCTCTTCCGTCAGGTGAAGCAAAAAAAGGAACTGTGAGCAGAGCTGTAGTTGTCAGGACAAAAAAAGAGATACGCCGGCCGGATGGATCCTATATAAGATTTGACGATAATGCCGTTGTTCTGCTGACTAACCAGGATGAAGTGAGAGGAACCCGTATTTTCGGCCCTGTAGCCAGAGAGCTCCGCGATAAATATATGAAAATTGTTTCACTGGCACCTGAGGTGTTGTAAAAACTACACAGCAATGCAAAAGAAGATACATATTAAGAAAGGTGACTCGGTAATGGTAATAACCGGTGAATCAAAAGGCCAGAAAGGCCGTGTGCTTGAAGTTGACAGAAAAAAGGGCAGGGCAATCGTTGAGGGTCTGAATATGATTTCAAAGCATACCAAACCCAATTCAAAAGCTCCCCAGGGTGGCATCGTGAAGAAAGAAGCCCCGATCCATCTGTCAAACCTGATGCTCATCGATCCTACTTCGGGTAAACCTACCCGTATTGGCAGGAGACTTAATGATAAAAATAAATTAGTGCGTTATTCAAAAAAATCAGGAGAGGAGATTAAATAATGTATGTACCTGAGCTAAAAAATAAGTATAAGAACGAGATCGTCCCCGCATTGATCAAGGAATTCGGGTATAAAACCGTTATGCAGGTCCCGAAGCTGAAGAAAATTGTTATCAATCAGGGTGTAGGGCAGGCCATAGCCGATAAGAAACTTCTGGAATCGGGTGTTAAGGAATTATCGGATATAGCTGGTCAGAAAGCTGTCCTGACTTATTCTTCAAAAGACATCTCCAATTTCAAGCTGAGGCGGAACATGCCAATTGGCATAATGGTAACTCTGAGGGAAGAAAGAATGTATGAGTTCCTTGAAAGACTCATATCTGTCGCCCTGCCTCGTATCCGTGACTTTAAAGGGATCAGCTCAAAACTCGACGGACGGGGTAATTACACACTGGGGATCACTGAGCAGATAATTTTCCCGGAAATAGATCTTGATAAAGTAACCAAGATCATGGGGCTGCAGGTCACTTTTGTTACCTCAGCAAAGAGTGATGAAGAAGCATTTGCTCTCCTTAAGAACTTTGGTTTACCTTTTAAAACATCAAAAAACTGATATATGGCTAAGGAATCAATGAAAGCCCGCGAGGTAAAACGCGCAAAACTGGCAAAAAAATATGCGGAGAAAAGGGCTCAGCTTAAGGCTGAAGGGAATTATGTTGCTTTGAGCCGCCTGCCAAGGAATTCAAATCCTAACAGACAGAGGAACCGCTGTAAACTTACCGGCCGTACAAGAGGTTATATGAGACAATTCGGCATTAGCAGGATAACATTCAGGGAAATGGCATCATTCGGCCTGATACCTGGTGTCAAGAAAGCAAGCTGGTAATATTTAAGTGAAATAAAACTATATAATAGATAAAAAATGACTGATCCGATTTCAGATTTACTGACCAGAATTAGAAACGCCATTATGGCCGGTCATAAAGTTGTGGAGGCACCATCATCAAAGCTTAAGACAGAACTGGCAAGGATCCTTTTTGAAAAAGGTTATATCCTGAGTTACAAGGTGGTTGAAAGTGAGAACAAACAGGGCACTCTGAAGATAGCTCTGAAATATAATCCCAAGAATAAGAAACCGGCTATAAAGACCTTACAACGCGCCAGCCGTCCGGGACTAAGATATTACTCCGGGGTTGATGATCTGCCCAGGGTATTGAACGGACTGGGAATAGCTATCATTTCAACTTCAAGGGGTTTGATGACCGACAAAGAGGCTAAGAAGGAAAATATAGGTGGAGAAGTCTTATGTTATGTTTACTAAAAGGAGGAACAATTAATGTCACGAATAGGAAAATTACCTGTAGTTCTGCCCAAAGGCGTCACAATCAATATAAGTGACTCCAATGTGGTAAGCGTTAAGGGACCTTTAGGGGAACTGACCCAGGCGGTAGACAAGGACCTGAAGATTGAGGTTGTTGACAATGAGTTAATTATAACACGTCCGTCAGATTCGAAAAACCATAAATCCCTTCACGGTCTTTACAGGGCCCTGATTGCTAATATGGTAACCGGCGTTTCTCAGGGTTATAAAAAGGAACTTGAGCTGGTGGGGGTAGGCTATCGTGCTGAAGCAAAAGGGCAACAGCTGGAAATGAGCCTTGGTTATTCACATGAGATCATTTTTGAACTGCCGAAGGAGGTTAAGATAGAAACAAGAACTGAAAGAAGGAGCAATCCGATAATAACACTTACTTCTATCGACAAACAGCTGATCGGACATGTGGCTGCAAAAATCAGGTCTCTGCGTCCGCCTGAACCTTACAAAGGTAAAGGGATCAAGTTTGTAGGAGAACAACTCAGGAGAAAAGCCGGGAAGTCTGCTAGTGTTTAATGCTGTAAATGTTTATTAAGATGGCTCTAACAAAACTGGAAAGAAGGACAAGGATCAAGATGAGGATCCGGAAAAAGATAAGCGGTACACCGGCTGTCCCGAGAGTGGCAGTATATCGCAGTAACAAGCAGATCTATGCTCAGGTTGTTGACGATCTGAACAAAGTAACAATTTTATCGGCTTCATCGAAGGAAAAGGAAATAGCTGATAAAACAGGAATAAAGAAGACCGAGCAGGCTAAGCTTGTCGGCAAGCTTCTGGCATCAAAATGCAAGGATAAAGGTATTGAAAGTGTAGTTTTTGACAGAAGTGGTTATAAGTATCATGGCAGAGTAAAATCATTGGCTGATGCAGCCCGCGAAGGCGGTTTAAAATTTTAACAAGTTATGGCAGAAGGAATCAGAAAAGTTAAAACCAGTGATCTGGAGCTAAAAGACAGGTTAGTCAGCATCCAGAGAGTTACCAAAGTGACTAAAGGTGGACGTACATTCAGTTTCTCGGCAATCGTTGTTGTTGGGAATGAAGATGGAATAGTGGGCCATGGTCTTGGTAAAGCCAGTGAAGTTACAACTGCGATAGCCAAAGGTATTGAAGATGCCAAGAAAAACCTTATTAAGGTTCCTGTTATAAACGGTACTATCCCTCATCAGCAGGAAGCTAAATTTGGTGGTGCAAAGGTGTTTATCAAGCCAGCTTCAGAAGGCACAGGAGTAAAGGCAGGAGGTGCCATGCGTGCCGTGCTCGAAAGCGTAGGCGTCAAGAACGTTCTCGCTAAATCAAAGGGCTCCTCGAACCCCCACAATCTGGTAAAAGCTACTTTTGCAGCATTGCTCCAGATACGCGATCCATATTCGGTCGCCGAACACAGAGGGATTAATATGGAAAGAGTTTTTAATGGTTAAATCTATTTCACAGATGGCAAAGATCAGAATCACCCAGGTGAAAAGCGAAAACCGGAAGCCCGAAAGACAAAAAAGGACTTTGCTGGCTCTTGGTATTAGAAAACTGAACCATAGTGTTGAGCATGAAGCCACTCCGCAGATATTGGGAATGGTCGTCAAGGTAAAACACCTGGTAAGGGTAGAGAATATTTAAGGTATTAACGATATATAAATAAGATCATGGATTTGAGCAACTTAAAACCTGCAAAAGGATCGGTGAAAAGAAACAGGCGTCTTGGTCGGGGACAAGGTTCAGGCAGGGGAGGTACCTCTACGAGAGGTCATAAAGGAGCCAAACAGCGTTCCGGATATAAAAAGAAAATCGGATTTGAAGGAGGTCAGATGCCTCTTCAGAGACGCGTTCCCAAATACGGCTTCAAAAATATCAACCGCAAAGAATACAAAGGCATAAATCTTGGAGTGCTGCAAAACCTTGCTGATAAAAAGAACCTGGAGAAAATTGATCCTGAAGTAATGATCTCAGCAGGTCTGATATCAAAAAACACCCTTGTTAAAATACTTGGGAAGGGTACACTTGAAAGGAAACTTGAAGTTCATGCTCATGCATTCAGCAAATCAGCTGTTACAGCCATTGAAGCCAAAAACGGAGCCGTTGTAAAAATATAATTTCATGAGACTGATTCAGACCATAAAAAATATCCTCAAGATCGAAGATCTTCGCGCAAGACTGCTCTACACCCTTGGGATCATTTTATTATACAGATTAGGCAAATACGTCACCCTGCCAGGTATAGATCCGGCACAGCTGGAAGGGCTGCGTAACCAGACATCATCTGGTCTGATGGGGCTGCTTGATATGTTCTCCGGCGGAGCTTTTTCGCAGGCTTCAGTTTTTGCCCTGGGAATTATGCCTTATATATCTGCCTCAATCGTAATTCAGCTTCTGGGCATTGTATTCCCTTATTATCAGAAGTTGCAGAAAGAGGGAGAGAGTGGCAGACGCAAAATGAATCAGCATACAAGATATCTGACAGTACTTATTCTTATCCTTCAGGCTCCAACCTATCTGGTTAACCTTCATGCCCAGCTTCCGGATTCAGCATTTATACTGAAGGGCACCTTTTTCCAGATATCCTCAGTGATAATCCTTACGGCAGGTACGATATTCGTAATGTGGCTTGGAGAGAAAATCACCGATAAAGGTATAGGCAACGGTATATCTCTTATTATTATGATCGGGATCGTTGCCAGGATGCCTGCAAATTTCATCTTTGAATCCGGAACAAGGCTCAACGGAGCAGGTGGTGCAGTAGGCCTTATAGTTGAGATAGTGCTGCTCTTTGTGGTAGTACTTGGCACTATAATGCTTGTTCAGGGAACACGGCGTGTGCCGGTGCAGTATGCAAGAAGAATTATCGGTAATAAACAGTATGGCGGTGTGAGGCAGTATATACCTCTCAAGGTAAATGCAGCAGGTGTAATGCCAATAATATTCGCCCAGGCAATAATGATGCTGCCGATAATAATTGCCGGATTTTCAACTGACTCAAGTTCGGGTTTTGTAGTCGCTTTCTCAAATATGTACGGATTCTGGTATAATCTGGTAACAGCGATTCTGATAATTGCATTTACTTATTTCTACACAGCCATCACGATAAACCCTGTTCAGATGGCTGAGGATATGAAGAAGAACGGGGGATTTATACCGGGAATAAAACCGGGCAGGAAAACAGTAGAATTCTTTGATATGATAATGTCGAGGATCACCCTTCCTGGTTCGATATTCCTTGCAATAATTGCAGTACTTCCTTCAATTGCCGTAAAGGCCGGAGTGACCCCTCAGTTTGCTCAGTTCTATGGCGGAACTTCCCTGCTGATACTCGTGGGAGTGGTCCTTGATACTTTACAGCAGATCGAAAGTCATTTGCTTATGCGTCATTATGATGGATTGATGAAATCAGGCCGGGTTAAAGGAAGATCAGGTGCTGTTACGTCAATTTAGATATAAAGTATTACGTTCTTTGATGTTGTATTTAAAAACTGATGAAGAGATCGAGTTGTTGAGGGAGAGCAACCTCCTGGTGTCAAAAACATTAGCTGAGATTGCCAGACATATACAACCGGGGATTACAACTCTTTATCTTGATGAGATCGCCGAAACCTTTATCAGGGATAATTCAGCGGTTCCGGCGTTCAAGGGGTATAATGGCTTTCCGAAGACTCTCTGCACATCGGTCAATGATGAAGTAGTCCATGGTATTCCTTCAAGGTATTATCTGAAAGAGGGGGACATTGTTTCTGTCGACTGTGGGGTTATCCTTAACGGATGGTATGGCGATGGAGCTTACACATTCGCTGTCGGGGAAATAAGAGAAGAGGTTAAAAAGCTCATTGAATTTACGAAAGCTTCACTTAACGAAGGTGTGAAAGAGGCTGTAGCAGGTAACAGGGTAGGGGATGTCTCTTATGCTGTACAGTCAAAAGCAGAGAGTGGAGGATTTTCGGTTGTCAGGGAGCTTGTCGGACATGGCCTCGGAAAACGACTTCACGAACCACCGGAAGTGCCGAACTTCGGCAGAAAAGGAACAGGTCCGAAGATGTCTAAAGGATTGATCATATGTATTGAACCCATGATCAACCTGGGAAGAAGAGAAACGGTTCAGTCAAGAGACGGCTGGACAATAAGAACTGCTGATGGAAAACCTTCTGCACATTTTGAGTATGCAGTTGCAGTAAAAAAGGAGAAAGCAGACGTATTAACGACATTTGATTTCGTTGAGGAAGTTTTAAATAAAATGTAATAGTATGGCTAAACAACCATCAATTGAGCAGGACGGTACAATCATCGAAGCTCTGTCGAATGCAATGTTCAGGGTAGAGCTCGAGAACGGGCATGTTATTACTGCTCATATCTCGGGCAAAATGCGGATGCATTACATAAAAATACTGCCCGGTGATAAAGTGAAAGTGGAAATGTCACCATACGATCTTACTAAAGGAAGAATAACATTCAGATATAAATAAGAAATATTACGATAATGAAAGTAAGAGCATCTATAAGAAAGCGTAGTGCTGATTGTAAGATAGTCAGAAGAAAAGGACGTCTTTACGTGATTAATAAGAAAAATCCCAAGTTCAAACAGAGACAGGGATAATTTGATTAATTTTGCAACCTATTTAAGAAAACTAATATATGGCACGTATTGTTGGGGTAGATTTACCAAGACATAAAAGAGGCGAAGTAGGTCTGACCTATATTTATGGAGTAGGCAGAAGTACAGCCCAGAAGGTACTTGATGAGGCTGGCGTGAGCCGTGATGTTAAAGTTGAGGACTGGACCGACGAGCAGATCAATTCCATCCGCCGCATCCTTAACGAAAACTACAAGCTGGAGGGTGAACTCCGCTCCGAAACACAGCTCAATATAAAGAGACTCATGGATATCGGATGTTACCGTGGTGTTCGTCACAGACTTGGCCTTCCGGTAAGGGGACAGAGTACAAAGAACAACGCGAGAACAAGGAAAGGAAGAAAGAAAACTGTTGCTAACAAGAAAAAAGCTACTAAATAAACAGACTATGGCAAAAAAGACCGGAGCATTAAAGAAGAGGATAGTTAAAGTTGAGTCAGCCGGACAGGCTCATGTTCATTCATCTTTCAATAATATAATCATAACGCTGACAAATAATTCCGGACAGGTAATATCCTGGGCATCAGCCGGGAAGATGGGTTTTAAGGGTTCTAAAAAGAATACTCCCTATGCAGCGCAGATGGCATCTGAAGAATGTGGCAAAGTAGCTTACGATCTTGGATTGAGAAAAGTAAAAGTATTTGTTAAAGGCCCGGGATCGGGCAGGGAATCAGCTATAAGGGCAATAGCCAATACAGGGATAGAGGTGACAGAAATAATAGATGTTACCCCGCTTCCTCACAATGGCTGCCGTGCTCCCGGGAGAAGAAGAGTTTAATAATTTTGAATAGATTTTTTGTCTGATATAAATAAATAGTGTAATGGCAAGATATACCGGCCCAAAATCGAGAGTCGCAAGAAAATTCGGGGATCCAATTTACGGTCCAGACAAACACCTGGATAGAAAGAATTTTCCTCCGGGGCAGCATGGAATAAATAAAAAGAGAAAGAAAACTTCGGAATACGGTGTTCAGCTGAGAGAGAAACAAAAAGCCAAGTATACCTACGGCGTTCTTGAACGTCAGTTCCGTAATGCTTTTGAGAAGGCATCCAGAACCAAGGGTGTAACGGGAGAGGTGCTTCTCCAGATACTTGAATCAAGGCTTGATAATGTAGTGTACAGGCTTGGTGTTGCTCCGTCACGCGCATCTGCACGTCAGCTTGTATCTCACCGCCATATTACTGTGAACGGAGAGGTTGTCAATATTCCGTCGTACCAGCTTAAGGCAGGTGATATAATTGGTGTTCGTGAGAAATCAAAATCACTTGAAGTAATTGCTGAATCACTTACAACAAGAAAATCCTCAAAGCTCTCATGGCTTGAATGGGATGATGCACAAATGGCTGGTAAATTCATGAATATTCCTGTTCGTGCTGACATTCCGGAAGATATTAAGGAACAACTGATAGTCGAATTGTATTCAAAATAATTATATAAGATAAATTCTATGGCCATATTATCATTCCAGAAGCCCGATAAAGTAATAATGCTGGAAGCGACTGACAAGCTCGGGAAATTCGAGTTTCGTCCTCTCGAGCCTGGCTATGGTATTACTGTAGGTAATGCCCTGCGGAGAATTCTTCTCTCCTCACTTGAAGGATATGCTATCACAACAGTGAAGATAGAAGGAATTGACCATGAGTTCTCAACGATTAAAGGGGTAATTGAAGATGTAACAGAGATTATCCTTAACCTCAAACAGATAAGGTTCAAAAGAACTGTTGAGGATGTTGATCATGAGAAAGTAAATATCAAGATCCACAACAAGGAAGTATTCAAGGCAGGTGATCTGAACAATTCTCTTAGCAGCTTTGAGGTTCTTAATCCTGATCTGGTCATAATGCGGATGGAAACAGATGTCAAACTCCAGGTCGAATTACTAATCGGCAAGGGCCGTGGTTACGTTCCCGCTGAAGAAAATGAACCGGCTGACAGTGAGTTTGGCCTGATAGCTATTGATTCAATCTTCACTCCGATAAGGAATGTGAAATATTCAATTGAGAATTACCGCGTTGAACAAAAGACCGACTATGAGAAGCTGCTGCTTGAGATCGAAACTGACGGGTCAATTCATCCCAAGGATGCTCTTAAAGAGGCAGCCAAGATCCTGATATACCATTTTATGCTGTTTTCCGATGAAAAAATAACACTTGATTCTGACGAGAAAATGGCAAATGAGGAATTCGATGAAGAAGTTTTGCATATGAGACAACTTCTTAAGACAAAGCTTATTGACCTTGATCTTTCAGTAAGAGCTCTTAACTGTCTTAAAGCCGCTGAGGTTGAAACCCTGGGTGATCTGGTCAAATTCAACAAGAATGACCTTCTCAAGTTCAGGAACTTCGGAAAGAAATCACTTACAGAACTTGATGAATTGCTTGAATCAATGAGCCTTTCATTTGGGATGGATGTGAGTAAGTACAAGCTTGATAAAGATTAATTTGAAAATTGTGAGGATACAGAGATGCGACATTCAAGAGTCATAAACCATTTAGGAAGGACAAATCTGCACAGGAAGGCGATGCT
>MWDJ01000060.1 GCA_002070505.1 Bacteroidetes bacterium ADurb.Bin145
CTTTTACCTTTTCACCGTCTTTGGGAATACCGGTAAACTGGTTTGGGAAATACTCGGTTGTGAAGGCTGTTCTTACGTAGCTGTCTGTAAAAACATTATTTCTGGGGTTTGGTTTGCTGATTGGCTCCAGTAGTAACCAGCGTTGAATGAATCCATCTGCATCCGGTGTCTTTTTCGATTTAGTTGCCCTGATGAAGTATGGAGCTATGCTGCGTGTGTTATCGCTTTGTGGCCGGCTATCAGTTTTGTCGCCTGATATTACAGCGTATCCCTGTAATTGTGATCCTGTAAGAATTACAGAAATTAACGCTGACAAGAATGTTTTTGGTTTAATGTTCATAGTGAAGTTTTACTGATTTAATAATTTATTCCTCATGAATTATTACTATATATCAAAAGGGGTTTTACAGGCCGGCTGGAAGCTTAGACGACATCATTTTCTTCCGGTTCAGCTTACGCCCGTCTGTAATAAAAGTTCCATCGCCGACTGCATGCAGGGTCCTTTTCTCTTTTCGTGAATTATCCTGGTATGCAGCAAGGCCTTCAAGGACGATTATATTGTGCTTTTTGACGATATCGACGACTTTACATTCAATATTTGCGACACATTCTTTTATCAGGGGTGCTTTGACTAGCTTACCCTTCAAAGGGGTCAGCCTGAACTTTTCAAATTTGTTGGTATCAGAACCGGAACAGGTTCCCACTCCAACCACTTTATCAAGCATATCAACAGTAGGTATTGCAATAACGCACTCTTTCGTTTTTTGAAGAGCGGAAAATGAATAATTCCATGATCCCGTTGTGATGGCAAACACCGGTGAAAAGTCCACCACCATTGTCCATGAGATTGTCATTATATTGCTTTTCTTTCCGTCATTTGTCGTGATAAGAACAACGGGCCCTGATTCCATAAGTGTAAAGGCTTTACTGATCGGCATCTTTTTCATTTGTCTGCACCTCCTGTTGATTATTTTTCAATGATAAACTACATCTGCTTCGAAATCAGCCATGTTATTAGTGTAAAGAAAACATTTTAATTCTTTATTTTATACCTTTGTCTTTTGCCATTTTGTTAGCAATAAAAAGTGTTCTCGCCAACGAAAGGATAATTCCGATCACAGAAGTCGATAATCCTGCTGCCAGAAAAACACTTTGAATTTCTGTCTGACCAATGTAAAATATTGCTAAGATTGAAATTAAAGCGACAAAACAACCGATTATTACCAGGTGCTTTCCACCAGTTTCATTGACTCTGTACCAGATATCATCATCTTCGATTACAAATGAAGATAAACGGTAACCATAAAAATAGTTAGGTTTTATTTTTCTGAATACCAGGGGAAGGCCTATAGCTATAAATAATAAGGCCAGTAGACCAGGGATCAAAACTCCTGATATTCTTTCCATGGTATATTTTCCTATGTAGTGCTAATAATTTTTATTAAACTGAAATCCATTAAGTAAAATACCAAAATTATGAAAAAGGGACAATTCAAATAATGTAAAGCTCATTAATCTTTCCTGGCAGAAGACAGTGCTTTCTGTGCAGAAGCTTTAAACAAGTTATATGACCATGTAGCACCACTTATCACATCGATCTTTTCCGGATCCTGGTATTTTAGAAGACTGTCGGGATAGGACTGAATTCCCTTCCAGTCATTTCTGCATTGCTGTATGTATTCATTGTTGCCGGCAAAATATTTTTCGTAATTATTATCAAAATATTCGTGTCTGGCAGAGTCCCTGACAGAGAAATCTATTTCTGTTATTATACCATTCTGAACAGTAATCTTTGAGTGACCATAATAAGGCTCATTAGTGTATTTTGCCCTGGAAATGCCGCTGTAAAAACCATCTTTATAAGGTCCATCACCCGGAGAGGTAAAAATCACTAAAGCAATAAATCCGATAAGAATATTTTTTATCATGATGAAATGAATAATGAACTGTTAATTATTCAGTTTTATTTAAGACCGTTGTGTATGCATTTTTATTTCCAAACTCCTAATTGTTTACCTGATATTTCCTCTATTCTTAATTTTAAGATGAGAACCCTGTCATGCTCTTTCAGCCTTAGATCATTTTTGCCAGGTTTATTTAATTATATTCTTAAAATTTTCATTCTTTAATACAAACTGTCTGAAATTTACAAGAAATATTTCATACTATATATTTTATTTTACGAGTATCAGGAATCATTAATACTATTTACAAAATCGCTTGAAAATCAATTTTTCTACCCCTACATCAAGCTACCCTTTATACACATCTTTCTTTTATTCTCTGCCCAGAGAAGTAGATCCCTCATTCCCCCCCTAATACACAAAAAAACATCGTGTCATTCCGATCCCGATTCATCAGGAGAGGAACCGATCCCGACTTGTCGGGAGAGCTCGGCGCAGCCAAAATCAATGAAATATTGTGTATGATTCCTGATACTCATATTTTATTTTTATCGTTCAAACCGGCAATAATAATTGTAAATATTATTTTTAACATTTAGCTAATCAATTATTGCAGTGGGTTTTACTTATGGGATGGAGAGCAATGTATTAATTAAAGATAAATCATTGGAAAGAAAACTTATTTTTGTGAAAGAGTGATCTGAGCCGGGAGGTATTTCCAGACCCCGGTTTACCTGGAAGTACATAAAGTATTAGTAAATTAAAAAATATAAAAAATGAAGAAGGTTGTTTTTGTTTTTAGAAGGCCGCAGGTATTTCTGACAGCTGTGGCCATGCTTTTAATTTCTTTTAAAATACCGGGAGGGGACACTGCTAAGTCGGACAAGGGTGGGCCTTTTATCAAATCTACCCATATTACTTCAGGTAATCCTTATCTGCCGCTATGGGAGCATCTGCCTGACGGAGAGCCCCGTGTTTTTGAAGATCCCGACAAACCCGGGAAATACCGCATCTATATAATCGGATCGCACGATGTCAGATTTAAAAGCTATTGCGGACCCGATATAAGAGCCTGGTCGGCACCTGTTGAGGACTTATCCAGCTGGCGTGATGAAGGGCCTATTTTTACTTACCCGATAGACGGGCAGTGGGATGTTATGTACGCCCCTGACCTTGTTGAGGTAAGAAGAAAAGATGGTTCAAAGGAATACTATCTGTATCCTCACAGCCGGGGTCGTAACAGAGAGGCAATGGTAGCCAAAGGCAGCCGTCCGGATGGCCCCTTTACTCCTTTGAACATGACTGCCGACGGAATGGGTACTATACCTGGAAGTACAATGGGTTTCGATCCGTCAGTATATATTGAGTACGTCACTGATCCGAAAGATCCTGATTATGAGATTGGTTTCAGGGCATACGGATTCTGGGGATTCCAGAGGTCATCAGCTGGTCAGCTGGATCAGAATACAATGTATTCGCTCAGACCGGGAACCGAGGCAATTGGCTATTTTATTCCTGCCAGCTCCAGATATGGCGTTGTCAGGGACCCTGAAGGTACAGTATATTCCAGTGTCTATCCGGGTGAGGATCTCGGCTCGTTCAACTTTTTTGAAGCAGCATCTATTCGTAAGGTTGGTAATAAATTTGTATGGGTTTACAGCGGATATTCAGGCCCTGATTATGGACTGAGCAGTACCAATTCGGCATTGCGCTATGCCTATGGCGATTCTCCGCTTGGTCCGTGGAAAAGCGGCGGAGTTCTTGTTGATTCGCGTGCAGTCGTTCCGGATAAGGACGGAACCTCGTTGCAGACAAGTTATTCGGGACATAATACGCATGGAAGCCTTCAGTTGATCAATGACCAGTGGTATGTATTCTATCACAGGGCGCCGAGAGGATTCGGGAATGCCCGGCAACCGATGGTGGCCCCTGTAACGATTGAATGGGATGAAAAACCGGTGTCAGAGGGAGGGAAGGTTACAATCAGAGGATATAACCCCTATGCCGAAGATAATATTTGGACTGCAAAGGATAGCCAGGGAAGAGAATATACAGGAGCTGAAGTGACTTCAGAGGGATTTCACATCTATGGCCTCGATCCATATAAATATTACTCTGCAGGATATGCATGTTATCTTTCAAACACAAACAGCCAGCAGGATTCATGGGATATATGGGATAATAATATGCCAATCGCAAATGTGGAGAACGGTAACATAATAGGATACAAGTATTTTGCTTTCGGAGGACTTAAAAAAGACGTAAAAGGGCTGAAAGCTTTTAAAGGGACCAAGCCCGGGAACAAAACTGCTTTTAATCTGTTCCTCACCCCAAAGACTAGAAACGCGTTTAAGATCAATGTATGGCTTGACGGACCGTGGGACAATGATACGTGGAAAGGTAAAAAAATAGGAGAGATTAATGTTCCGGCAAATTCGGTTCAGGAAACGACAAAATTCACTATCGACGTTTCAGCTTCTGTTGACCGTTTAGATAAGAAGCATGCTATCTTTCTCGTTGCCGAGGGATCTGACCAGGGTGGTCTTTTCGACTTAGCCGGACTGGGATTCAGCTCGAAAAAGAAGCAAATCGTTCGTCCGGTTGCTCCTGCAGTTAGTATAAAGGTTAATGGAGATGCTATAGAAATGCCGGCTACTCCCGTAAGGTCAACAAATGCCAACGGAATTGTCGGCCTTGATCTTTATGAGACTACTTATAAACTTCCGTCAAACTTAACCGGAATACCCACATTATCAGCATCATCGAACAATCCGGAGGTGAAGATAACTGTTACTCAGGCGGAATCGAAATCCGGAACAGCTGAAGTCCGTTTTGACTATAAAGGAGTGATAAAGACATACAGAGTTGTGTTTTCTGCGGAATAAATAGTTATATGTTAAAATAATCTGTACGGAGATTTGCTCTTATAACCTGGCGGGCCGATAGTACCGTTCGTGTTATGCTATGGTTTATTTCAGAATTGTCAGGGGATTAACTCTGTCACCTTTGAAGCTGATTGCAAAATGCAGATGAGGTCCTGTCGACATACCTGTAGTACCAATATGTCCGATAACCTGTCCTGCAGTTACTGAATCACCGATTTTGACATTTATATCCTTTAAATGCGCATATGATGACTGATAATCGTCCCCGTGATCTATCACAATCATATTTCCATAACCTTTATCTTCCCATCCCGCTCTAATAACTTTACCACCTGCAGTTGCAATAACATCAGTCCCCATATTGGCTTTTATATCAATCCCGTAATGTACAACCTGATCTTTTGTGACAGGGTTGATAATTTTCTCTCCAAAAGTAACTGGCAGTTCAGAATATTCTTCTTTTCTGATTGGGAATAGTTTTGGTTTTTCCCCGGCAGGCATATTAACATGTAAATCACTCTGAGGAGTAATTATGTTTGTAACAAGAGCATTTTCTTTGCTAAATGTCAGAGTAAAACCGATGAGAAGAAAGATAAGAATGCTGGCAGTTTTTCTAAAAATGGCGTTATTCGGCGGATTGTTTTTCGTGATCATGATTATTCGTTTTTTGATTGAAGAAAATTTAAAATTGCTTACCAGATAATTTAAATTATTTTGAAGAAGGACATTTAACAGTAATTGTTGATAGTCAGATGAATCTTCTACATTCAGAGCCACACTGTCTGCATAATACTCATGGTTCAACATTATTTCTTTTCTAATGAGCCAGATAGCTGGATTAAACCATAGAACAATTTTTAACAATTCAACAATTATAATATCTATTGAATGGTATTGTTCACAATGAGCTTCTTCATGCAGAAGAAGTTCTTTTCCGATTTTACCTTCTTCAAAATCTGCCTTGTTCACAAATACATATTTGAAGAATGAATAGGGTAGGATCCTCTCATTTATAAGTACAACTGTTGTTCTGTTATTTTTAATCTTATGACTCTTAATGATCGTGAGAACGATTTTGATCATGTTTGATACGAATCTTGTCAGTAGAATTAGTGAGACGATAATAAATAATGTTACAATGATCCTTTGAAGAGTAATTTGTCCGGAGGAAGCATATGCAGCTATTTTTGTATCAGATACATTGTCAATTGTGAAGTTGAATTTTTCAATTGAATCATTTAAAGTATAAATTGATTTTACGGGTATGTCAATCAGGGGAATTAAAACCGAAAGGATCAGGGATAAGTTCAAATATAATCTATTGAATAGTAATATCTTCTGTTCCCGGAGGAAATAATGGTAAAAGCTATAGAATATGATCAGGCAGATTGCTGATTTGATGAAAAATGCTATCATGTTATTTTGATTTTTTTTGATTCTTTATTTTTTGATCCACCAATCGTTTTATTTCTTCTAAATCAGTGAGATTTAAATCAGTTTCGTTTGTAAAGAAGGAAGCAAACTGAGAAGCCGAATTATTAAAATAATCCCTGATAATCAGATTTACCTGTTTAGAAAAGTAATCTGTTTTTTTTATTAATGGAAAATACTCTCTGTTGCTCCCATGCTGACTAAATCCTACAAATCCCTTGTCAATTACTCTTTTTAACAGGGTAGCAATTGTTGTAGCAGCAGGTTTAGGGTAGGGGAATTCATCAAGTATGTTTTTCAGGTATGCTTTTTCGAGTTTCCAGAGATACCTCATTATTTGTTCTTCAGCTTTTGTCAGATCCATCTTCTATAAACATTAAGCATATTCTACAAATATAGAATATATTTTATTATTTTGCAAACTTTTTGAGAGAAATTTTTATTTATGAGTATGAAATCAATTCTGCAGATCTATAATTGAGTAATTATTTTAGGTTGCCCCGACTCAGTGCTACCCTTTATACACATCTTATAATTCACTACTGTAATAGGCTGGAGATTCCTCATCCTCCTGTCGTCGGATTCGGAATGACAAGGTGTTTTTTAGTGAATAGGGGGAATGAGGCGGGGCGTTTTGTTGGAAAGTCGTTACAAGAAATTGAATTTGAATCAAAACGCCCCGCCTCATTCCCCCTTATCCCCATGGAGACCGTGTCATCCCGAACAAGTCAATCCTGAGCTTGCGAAGGATTGACGAGTGAGGGATCTCCTCCTTTCAGCAGAGAATAAAAGAAAGATGTGTATAAAGGGTAGGTCTCAGTTGCGGGAGGCTTATTCATTTTTTTCGGATTATTGTTTCGTTGTTATTAATATAGCTTATTATGATTTTCACTTGCTTCTATTAATTTATTTAATCTGGAGGTCTTTGTATTCTCCTGTTTAGCACTCATGATCCACCGGATCATTGTTTTTCTGTAGGAAGGTGCTTGTTTTGTAAAGAAATCCCAGGCTTTGACACTGGATTTTAAAACTATTTCAAGGTCACCAGGAATTTCAGAAGAGTCTTGCTCATAGCTATAAATCACGGGCTCTGATTTTCTGCGTTTATTAAAAATTTCAAGACCTTCTCTTGTCATTAATCCTTTCTTTTTAAGTTCTTCGACTTTCTTAATATTGACATTACTCCAGTTGCTATCTGATCTTCTTGGTGTAAAACGAATACAATACTTATCCTGGTTAACAGATCTTCGTATTCCATCTATCCAGCCGAAACAAAGAGCCTGATCAACAGATTGCGACCATGTCATGCTGGATTTTCTGGTTTTAACTTTATGAAAACCTACAATTACTTCCTGTACTTTATCATGATTTTCTTCCAGCCATTTCCTGAATTCATGCTGGTCTTTAAAATAGATTGGCTTCATACTATAAAAATCATAATCATATGAATCAGAGAAAGTTATAATTGAAAATTGGAATTATTTCAGCCTATATAAGAAAAGTGTCAAAACTTTCCATGTTATAAAAGACCTGGATACTAATATCTAATTTAAACTCCTCAGATTTGTTATTGCTTCAGGTACATATTTATGAACTGCGGATACTATACTGCAGGTGTCCATTTCCCGACAATCTCCACAGGTGTCGAATCCTTTCATTTTCACACATTTTCTTATTTCACACATTTCGCAGTAATTGAATTTTATACCTTCTTCCCGGCAACCAGTGCAGTTTATCATAGCAGGGGTTATATCAGGAGAATTATAATTAACACGCCATTTGTCAGCTGTAGTTTTTCTGAGTTCATCATCATTATTAATTGTGGCAATTCTTGCATCACAAGCAGCACAGTTTAATCCACAACAAGCAATTAATTTTTCCATAAGAGTAAGGATTTAAATTTCCAGTAAAGAGGTTTTTGATTAGTTTCTAATCATAATTTATTGAATAAGATATGAAAATTATTTCTGAGTTTTAAAATAAAGAATTACTGAGTCAGGGAAGTCAATTAATTGTACCTTCTTTATGGATAATCCGCATCAATATTTTTTAGATAATTAATTATTGATCAGACTCAAGTCCTTGGAAAAGAAGAATTTTCTGTCTTTAATTGTAAGGTATCCTGCGAGGAATAAAAGAAGAATAGTTTGAATTATTTTACTATCGGGATGGGTAGCGAAGATCTCATTAAAATATACTGCCGTTATATGGAAAATAATCGGAAGCAGAATGTTTCTTTTGGCTTTATAGTACAACCAATTCATAATCAAAACATATGGGATAATACTTACCATAAAGTTAAGACTATAAATCCAACCAGATTCAACGAGATTTGCCTGATAATAATCTTTAATTGTCGATAAGGGAATATGCCATATTGCCCAGTAGGCTCCAAAAATTATTGAAGTATAGAATAGATTTAATTTATTTCTCAGACAATCTGTACCATAGGAATGCCACGCCAGCTCTTCAAATATTGGAGCAATGATCAGTAAGAACCAGACAGGAAGAACTCCTGAAGTAAAAGTAAAATGACCCGTTATTACGAACTGATCAGAACTATATCCAAATAGTAGAGAAATAGCCATTGCACCCGTGATACTTGCAAGCATTATAAAGCAGGTAAGGAAAATATACCAGGGATTAATACTTCTGAAATTAAAGAGTCTTTGATAAAAATCATTACGCAGATCAGGGTTGCGATTCATAAGCAGGAAAGCGACTATCATCGGACTTACTAATCCTACAAGAGCAAGCGTTATAGCTATATTCATGTTCTGGTCTGAATCAGAAGGCAGGTGACTGATATAGCCTGCAGCGAACCAGAAGGTCCAGGGCAGGATCGTCGATAAGAGGTAGAAAAGACCCGGTTTTTTGTAATAGCTGATCATATTATCAGGAGTGAACTTTACAGTCATAGATTAAGTTAAGACTTAAATACAATGAACAGAATTAATGTATCTTGTTGTTATATACTGGCAAGGATATTAACTTAATGTACGCAGATGTGATTTTCAAGGGAAAAAAGAAAGACGCAGTCGACTTAACATGCGTCTTTCTTGAAGAACTTATTTAATGAGCCTTAAAATTCCATTTGGAGTTGTCACTATTCATATCAAACTTTGCAAGTGTCGGCGTGCTGTCTCCGATAGATATAAGCGCCAGTTTTTCCTGTGAACCCGGGACTGCTTTGGGCATTATTCTGTATGTTCCATCAATTAATTGATCGATCCGCCATAATTGTTCGGGCGCACCTGTGAATGCCGGAACAGTTATTACTTCAGCGTCTGCTGTTGCTGCCAATGCCCGGTCTGTTCCAGCTATGACTATTTTATAATATGGCCCTCCGGGATATCCTCCTGCATCAGGGACTGCCGTAATTGTCCATTTCTGATGAGGGCGGGTCATATAATCGCCTATTCTTACACCAATGTTCCCTGTTGGCCAGGTATTGATTACATCTGCTAATTCCTGTGATGGAACTGGTTTTACCGGTTCGTCTGTGCCACGTCCGAATCCACGCATTCCACCTGCCATTCGTACAAAATCAACTACAAGCTCCAGGGCATATCCTCTTCTTTCGGATTCAATTTCATAAGTTCCTTCCTTGAAATTATCTCCTGCAACCGGCCACCCGTTTTTCCAAAGTAAGGGACGAATACCTAATACGCTGCGTCCGCCTTGATCCAGATCAGCCTCATAATGGCAGGACATTTTCTGAACTCCGTCACCAAGGTCTAATAGTCCGAAGTGACCTGGTCCGATAACTCTTCCACCGGCTGCCAATACCATCTTACCGCCACCTCTTAACATGTCTCTTCCAAGATTATCAAGGTAAGGGCCCGTCACTTTTCTGGAACGGCCGACAACTATATTATACGTTGAATTTGCACCATCGCAGCAGGTTCCATGCGTGCCCAGAAGATAATACCATCCATCACGATACATCAGGGTTGTGGCTTCACAGTCGATTGCTATATCCAATGCTTTATTGCCTTCCACACGCTTCCCTGTTTTGGGATCAAGTTCTATAAGACGAATGAACCCAAAAAAGGTTCCGTATGTCACCCATAACCGTCCATCAGTCGGATCCAGGAGAAGGCCGGGATCTATTGCGTCATTATCTTCTATACCATCGGAAGAAGCAACT
>MWDJ01000061.1 GCA_002070505.1 Bacteroidetes bacterium ADurb.Bin145
GTATAAGACCGGAATCCACTGAAATAAGGATTGAAACCTGTTAAGGTGCGTGTCTGATACTGCTCCGGCTCTGTGTATAAGACCGGAATCCACTGAAATAAGGATTGAAACTTGAGTGGTGCAAAACAAAAGTAAAATCAGGCACTTGTATAAGACCGGAATCCACTGAAATAAGGATTGAAACAGCAGGAGTTAATTACTTACTTTAAGGCAATTGAGCAGTATAAGACCGGAATCCACTGAAATAAGGATTGAAACTTTAATTATCATGTCGGCAACCATAACAAGGATATTGCGTATAAGACCGGAATCCACTGAAATAAGGATTGAAACTTCAACCCCCTTATCTAAAACCCAGTATAATATTTTTGTATAAGACCGGAATCCACTGAAATAAGGATTGAAACTTTTTTGTCTAATGTCTCTTAATGCCGTTTTTATTATGTATAAGACCGGAATCCACTGAAATAAGGATTGAAACTAGTCTATATCTTCCTTGTGCCATAGCATCAACTCTGGTATAAGACCGGAATCCACTGAAATAAGGATTGAAACTGTCTTTACGCCCTGTATATTGCATTAATATAAACTTGTATAAGACCGGAATCCACTGAAATAAGGATTGAAACTCAAAACAACCTTTGGAATGTAGCTGTTTATCATAGATTTGTATAAGACCGGAATCCACTGAAATAAGGATTGAAACTGGTAACCATATTTCCTAACATTTGATTCTTTAGAACTGTATAAGACCGGAATCCACTGAAATAAGGATTGAAACTCAAAGAAGTCATCTATCTGCTCATTGAACGTACCAGTATAAGACCGGAATCCACTGAAATAAGGATTGAAACACTAAATCAACATCAATACCATTATCCATATCAAGCAGTATAAGACCGGAATCCACTGAAATAAGGATTGAAACTCCAATTCAATACTTGCTTTGCAATATCCGGAATAATTGTATAAGACCGGAATCCACTGAAATAAGGATTGAAACTTTTTTTATTGCTTAACTCAACCTCTATCGCAATTGACTGTATAAGACCGGAATCCACTGAAATAAGGATTGAAACTATGCTTTGGGGTGTGGTTTACTATTTCCGCTATTTCGTATAAGACCGGAATCCACTGAAATAAGGATTGAAACATTCCAAACTGGCTCAAAACGTGCAAATATCTATATTGTATAAGACCGGAATCCACTGAAATAAGGATTGAAACTATATTCCGGATTCAATTCTGAGCCTAAAAAATTTCGGTATAAGACCGGAATCCACTGAAATAAGGATTGAAACTTCCATAGTCCCGTAAAGCAAAGTAGGGAGGCGATGGTATAAGACCGGAATCCACTGAAATAAGGATTGAAACGCGATACTGTGTCATATGTGCGTTTCTTAAAGTTGTGTATAAGACCGGAATCCACTGAAATAAGGATTGAAACTTTCCTTTTGTGCAAAGAAATCATCTTTGAGTTTCAACCGTATAAGACCGGAATCCACTGAAATAAGGATTGAAACCAAGCAACACCTTTGACCTGGCCGGGATGATACCGCGTATAAGACCGGAATCCACTGAAATAAGGATTGAAACTTGCATTTGCTACATCTTACTTCTTTCACCGTACAAGTATAAGACCGGAATCCACTGAAATAAGGATTGAAACGAAATTCTTTAGAGGGCATTTACACAAGCCCCCTTAGTATAAGACCGGAATCCACTGAAATAAGGATTGAAACTCATATTGGTATTCATATTTACACTTAGGGCATATCAAGTATAAGACCGGAATCCACTGAAATAAGGATTGAAACTCTGTAAGCTTACCCATTCTTTCCTCTACGCATTGCCGTATAAGACCGGAATCCACTGAAATAAGGATTGAAACCAGAGGAACAAAAGAAACTTCTAACACCACCGAATAAGTATAAGACCGGAATCCACTGAAATAAGGATTGAAACATCGTTGATTTACTCCCTTGGGGGCTGCTTTTGTCAAGTATAAGACCGGAATCCACTGAAATAAGGATTGAAACTGCTTTGTGTTCCGGATCCAGAGCCGGAATTACCGGCTAGTATAAGACCGGAATCCACTGAAATAAGGATTGAAACTGAAAAGAGATAAATTATTTTCCCACAACTCCACCCGTATAAGACCGGAATCCACTGAAATAAGGATTGAAACAGAACAATCCGTCATTTTATTACTCTATGTCAATAGCGTATAAGACCGGAATCCACTGAAATAAGGATTGAAACATAAAGATTCAAATCCTCACCTACTTTAGTATGGATAGTATAAGACCGGAATCCACTGAAATAAGGATTGAAACCTTCTTTCAAGGCTCTCACCCCTTTATATCAATCCTTGTATAAGACCGGAATCCACTGAAATAAGGATTGAAACTCAGTAAGTATTATGCAGGGGAAAGCAGATCAACAGGTATAAGACCGGAATCCACTGAAATAAGGATTGAAACTGGTAGACGAGCTATCGTTCCTGGACACTCAAACCATGTATAAGACCGGAATCCACTGAAATAAGGATTGAAACGGACACACAGTAAACGAGGGCGAAATCACAGCAAAAGGTATAAGACCGGAATCCACTGAAATAAGGATTGAAACTATAAAAACAATATATCGCAGATAGTAACAAATGTAAGTATAAGACCGGAATCCACTGAAATAAGGATTGAAACTCTATATACGGACTGCATAACACTATAGTATCATATGAGTATAAGACCGGAATCCACTGAAATAAGGATTGAAACATTCTTTGTTATAGGTGTTCTTGGTGATCAGCTTCAGTATAAGACCGGAATCCACTGAAATAAGGATTGAAACACAAACCGTTGTATGCGTGTTCAAACTCTCCGTAATACCGTATAAGACCGGAATCCACTGAAATAAGGATTGAAACTTCATCATCCGGCCTACTCAAATATATTTTCTTCCACGTATAAGACCGGAATCCACTGAAATAAGGATTGAAACTGAGAAATATAATCAAGATAAAAGCGAGACGGTAAAGTATAAGACCGGAATCCACTGAAATAAGGATTGAAACACTATTTCCATGTCTTTTTGCCTTTCTGTGCCATTGGTATAAGACCGGAATCCACTGAAATAAGGATTGAAACATCTAATGCTAACCCGGGGAGCATTTGCAAAGATAGTATAAGACCGGAATCCACTGAAATAAGGATTGAAACCAGAAGAACAGAAAAAGCTTCTAACACCACCGAATAACGTATAAGACCGGAATCCACTGAAATAAGGATTGAAACAAAAATAGATTTTTTATACCTGGAATCAAACCATTATGTATAAGACCGGAATCCACTGAAATAAGGATTGAAACATTCATATGCAGGAGCCAGTAAAAAAGAAGAAAACGGTATAAGACCGGAATCCACTGAAATAAGGATTGAAACTTTTTTGTATGTGAACCACATACAGACTAATATTATTTAGTATAAGACCGGAATCCACTGAAATAAGGATTGAAACAGAGATATGGCTGCAAATATCCGTGATAATGCGGTATTGTATAAGACCGGAATCCACTGAAATAAGGATTGAAACTATAGCTTTTGATTCTCTCTTCTCAAGGGTTACAGAGTATAAGACCGGAATCCACTGAAATAAGGATTGAAACTCATTTGTGCAGCTTCTTTTTCATCATAAGAAACAATGTATAAGACCGGAATCCACTGAAATAAGGATTGAAACTGAATTTCTGGACAAATTCAATTGGTGCTGTCAAATAGTATAAGACCGGAATCCACTGAAATAAGGATTGAAACTTTTCCAATGTAATGTTAGCAAGTTCATCTATTATTAGTATAAGACCGGAATCCACTGAAATAAGGATTGAAACTATCGTAGTATCAGGCAGAACTATTGACGAAAATATAGTATAAGACCGGAATCCACTGAAATAAGGATTGAAACCTTGCTGGGCGAGCAGAACAAAGAAAAGGAAATGCGTATAAGACCGGAATCCACTGAAATAAGGATTGAAACAATATATCCGCTCATATGCTGCTTGTTCAATAAGTCGTATAAGACCGGAATCCACTGAAATAAGGATTGAAACCAGAATTCTCGCAGTTAATAGGGCATCACACAATAGGTATAAGACCGGAATCCACTGAAATAAGGATTGAAACGTATTGTCAATGTAAAAGTTACGCTATCGCAATATTGTATAAGACCGGAATCCACTGAAATAAGGATTGAAACTTATTGTATGTCGAATTATATATAAATCTCAATTATGTTGTATAAGACCGGAATCCACTGAAATAAGGATTGAAACACTACATACGATATAAACTATTACCACATAGCATAACTGTATAAGACCGGAATCCACTGAAATAAGGATTGAAACTCTCTTACATATCCATCAATATGTGTTTCAACTAGCGTATAAGACCGGAATCCACTGAAATAAGGATTGAAACTGCAATAAAAAATGTATAAAATAATATTAGACATTTGTATAAGACCGGAATCCACTGAAATAAGGATTGAAACAATTATTTGCATTTCTGCAAAACATCCGTCTAATACGTATAAGACCGGAATCCACTGAAATAAGGATTGAAACTTATTTCCGATAATTAGCACCGCAGACTGTCTACCTAGTATAAGACCGGAATCCACTGAAATAAGGATTGAAACACTTCTCCTAGAGGAAGAGACCAAGACATAGTTAAAATGTATAAGACCGGAATCCACTGAAATAAGGATTGAAACAATTAGTAGTGTTTGACCCTCCACACTTAACATGGGCGTATAAGACCGGAATCCACTGAAATAAGGATTGAAACTGCCTTTATGCTTACATGTAACGCAAGATTTGACCTCGTATAAGACCGGAATCCACTGAAATAAGGATTGAAACAAAGGAAATCAATTAATAAAGAATGGATATGCGGATTGTATAAGACCGGAATCCACTGAAATAAGGATTGAAACCTGTGGCTCTGTTTCTTGTTAGTAGGTATCTGTATAGTATAAGACCGGAATCCACTGAAATAAGGATTGAAACAAAAGCTTCTTATTGCATGTACACAGTTGCTTGTTATCGTATAAGACCGGAATCCACTGAAATAAGGATTGAAACGGAATTGAAGATAATGGTTTAACAGAAGAACAGACAAGTATAAGACCGGAATCCACTGAAATAAGGATTGAAACTGTAAGTTTGTGGATCCGTTTCCCTCGCCCAACATCGTATAAGACCGGAATCCACTGAAATAAGGATTGAAACCTTGCATATACATTTGGTGTAATTTGCAGTACCCTGCTGTATAAGACCGGAATCCACTGAAATAAGGATTGAAACCATATTTCGTCATAGTCCTTCTTCTGCACTTCTGTTGTATAAGACCGGAATCCACTGAAATAAGGATTGAAACTTTTGTAACTGATGAGGGAACAGAACCGCAACCAGACGTATAAGACCGGAATCCACTGAAATAAGGATTGAAACGAACTGTATCTTGATAGATTCCCACCTTGCGGCAGGGTATAAGACCGGAATCCACTGAAATAAGGATTGAAACCTAATGTTCAACTCTGCACATATCTCTAATATGCTGTAGTATAAGACCGGAATCCACTGAAATAAGGATTGAAACTATGGGGTGATAACATGCCTAAAGTAGAAACATTTCTGTATAAGACCGGAATCCACTGAAATAAGGATTGAAACCTGTTAGTTTGTCGGACATATCTTTTCACCTACCTTGTATAAGACCGGAATCCACTGAAATAAGGATTGAAACGAATATGATCTTTACTGCAACTTAGAATGTTATCGTGTATAAGACCGGAATCCACTGAAATAAGGATTGAAACAAAATTCCAGAAATGAGTTCCCGCCGAAATTGGAACGTATAAGACCGGAATCCACTGAAATAAGGATTGAAACTGCAAATATATTAAAAGGAGGGTTCTAAATGACAATCGTATAAGACCGGAATCCACTGAAATAAGGATTGAAACAGCATTACATATAGTGATCTTCCTCCTAACCCTCCGGTATAAGACCGGAATCCACTGAAATAAGGATTGAAACAATATTCTTTGTCTAGCTCTGGATTGTATTCCATTTTGTATAAGACCGGAATCCACTGAAATAAGGATTGAAACTATATTTTTACCGATGTTGATCGACCTCCTTTATATAGTATAAGACCGGAATCCACTGAAATAAGGATTGAAACTCTTGTTGGGAGAGCAGAACAAAGAAAAGGAAATGTTGTATAAGACCGGAATCCACTGAAATAAGGATTGAAACTCCCTCCATAAATATATTTCTACTTATATTGTAATGTATAAGACCGGAATCCACTGAAATAAGGATTGAAACGAGGTGAGTAATATGTTTGTATGTCCAATAAAGAAAAGTATAAGACCGGAATCCACTGAAATAAGGATTGAAACGAAAAGACGGAAAATGGATAAACAAAGGAGTAATAGGTATAAGACCGGAATCCACTGAAATAAGGATTGAAACTGCTGGCTTTTGCCATTCTGCTTGCTGCGTTGTTGCCGTATAAGACCGGAATCCACTGAAATAAGGATTGAAACTACAATATTAAGATATATAAAACTCATAGCATAAAAAGTATAAGACCGGAATCCACTGAAATAAGGATTGAAACTCCTTTTCAGGATTGCCTGTGTTTGGGTGGCTTGCCGGGTATAAGACCGGAATCCACTGAAATAAGGATTGAAACCTGAAGATCATGGAAAATACGTTAGACCGCAATGTAAGTATAAGACCGGAATCCACTGAAATAAGGATTGAAACATCTGTCCATCTGTATATTCAGTCTTAGGAGATTCCGTATAAGACCGGAATCCACTGAAATAAGGATTGAAACTGCTGACGCTAACTCAAATCAATAGTTATATTGGCAGTATAAGACCGGAATCCACTGAAATAAGGATTGAAACTAAAAACTATGATTTTAATGGGCTTCAACGTGTCGCAGATAAGTAGCGATATCCAATGAAACATTTACTCTTAAGATGCAGCCTATCAAGCGAGAAGTCGCCTTCTTTTTGTTGTGGTTTGAAGCAATTATTGCATAAAGTCGTTTGAAAAGTGTATGATATTCACAAAAGTCGTTTGACTTATGTGAATTTTTATGTTTAAAGTACAATCCGAAGCACGTTTTTCGCACCTCAATGTCTGATTACCGAAAGGAATCCTAATTAACCAATATACCACTTTATGCGATTAATACATTGATGGAGCTGTTGGAGTGTGGATTGAAATAACAACCGGGTTATAATACTTGATCCGCAGCATAGGTCGCTCCCTATGCGGGAGCGTGGATTGAAATGACAAAGTGAGGTGAAGAAAAATGGCAGGAGAACAGTCGCTCCCCACGGGGAGCTTGGATGGAAATCCCTTTACAAAATTATATGTTGTCTCATATTTTGGAAAAGGTTATTATTAGATTATATAGAATACCCATGAGAGCACTTGGTTTAACATAGCTGACTGTACTTGTATATTCTATAAATCAATGATTTGCTCAATATTGTAAAGGAAGTGTTGATTGTGCAACTCCAGATTGTTACTGAATATTCCAATGAACTACACCAATTGTTGGTATCCGTATCAAAACATTTATACTTTGGTAGTGATGGCAATGCAAGGTATCAGAGTAAACCCATGGATGTTAATATAAAAAACTTCCATAAGTCCAATAAAGACCATCTTGTTTATTACATATTAAGAGATCATTTCAGCGGAACATTTACTTTCCAGATTGCTTCCACAAAAAGGCTTATTCCTCTTGTGGATTTTTTGCATTATGCCTGGAGCAAAGATGCAGGAGAAGAAAAGTTTATTTATGGAATGCCCGATAGCATTTTTGTCCCGCAGATGATTAGCACGGAGGGACTTTTTTCTGGATTAAGCAATCTTAACATTAATCCATTGAATCCCCCCAGCGGTTTTGCTTCAGGGATAAGAGTAATCAGAGATATTGAGGATAATCTTTATTTTAATATGGGCAGAACTGTAGATCATAGTCTGGAGGGTATGAACAAATTGCGAACTAAGGTATATAGCTACCTCATCAATTCGTCTTTTCGCAATAACTATTTTACTAAATGGCAAGCAAACCTGCCGACATCAGTACATCCTAAAATTGTTCCGGATTACTCGGATTTTATTCGTCATTTTGGTACAAGTAATTTAGAGGATACCGGACTGGTTTTGGTAGGTCATGAGCATAAGGTGCAGGAAGAGAAAAAAACATCAGCTAAACTGCCGAGATATTCCAAGGCAAAACTCAGTCAGGCACAAGATCTGATTTATGATGCCTGGGATGAACGGTACAGAGATAAACGCCTTGCCTTGGCGAGGAAAGCATTGAGTATCTCACCTTATTGTGCTGATGCCTATAATTTATTGGCTGAAGAAAGCAAATCCATGGAGGAACGGCAGGGATTATATGAAAAAGGTGTAAGGGCTGGTCGTATGGCTCTTGGTGATTTATTTTTCAAAGAAAATACGGGTTATTTTTGGGGGATTATTGAAACGCGCCCTTATATGAGAGCTTTGGCTGGTTTTTCGGAGTGCCTGTGGAAAACAGGAAGACGGCAGGAAGCTATTGAGAACTATCAGGATATGATGAGATTAAATCCTAATGATAATCAGGGAATCCGGTATATATTGATTAATTGTCTTTTAACCGAGGGAATGGAGGAGCCTGCTGCGAGCCTACTTTCAGAATATAATGAGCCTTCTTGCTTTATGCTGTATAGTAAAGCCCTTTTACTATTCAGAAAGTCAGGTGGAACCACAACAGATGATTGTCTTGAACAGGCTATTGAATCAAACTCCAATGCACCACTATATTTATTGAATCAAAAGCATATTCCTTGGCTTCTTCCTGGCAGTTACTCATGGGGCAGCGAAGAAGAAGCTGTTATATATGCAGATATGGCTTGTGAAGCATGGGAAAATACACCTGGTGCACTAGCTTGGCTGGCTGCTGAATTTGAGAAGATAAATACATGAGGTGCTGGGTTCTAAAATGGAATATGCATTGAAATAAGGATATGATAAGATAATATATATGTAGTATATTCTTTGAAATATAAATACGAGGAGATCAGACTATGAACGCATTTACCAAGTCAATAAGGCAGGCTTTTCAAGGTGCCTTTAAAGCTTTTCAGACCTTTCCTGCTTCAATTGGTTGTGCACTGGCCTTTGCCGTGGTTACAGCCATAAGAATTCAACTTGACTGGCCCCAGCAGGAACCGTTGAATTTCCTCTTCAATTGTTTGCATTGGGCTTTTGCTGTAGGTGCCGTATTCAGCCTGGCGGCAATTACGATTGCCCAAAGCCGTTACAATAATGACAGAGCTTTTCTTATTTCCAACATACTTGGTGCAGGAGCCGCGGCGCTGACATTTTTGCTTATGTACAATTTTGGCGGGACAGATCCGGCAGCGGAAGGATACCGTTATGCCATGGTCTCAGGCCTGGCCGCTGCACGTGCCGGCGCGGCTATTTTAGTCAGCTTTATTGTATTTATAATATTTGCGGGATATCCAAAGGAGCAATCGGATTTTGCCCGCTCATTTTTTATGACTCACAAGGCTTTCTTTATTGCCCTGCTTTATGGATGGGTTATAATGGGTGGAGCATCCGGAGTTGCGGGTGCTGTTCAGTCTCTGCTGTACCGCGGTATGAGTGAAAAGGTATACATGTATATCGGAACTTTGGCCGGGTTTTTGGCTTATACGATTTTTGCCGGATATTTTCCGGATTTCCGCAAGGGGCAGATTGATGAAAAGCGTGAGGTTGCACAGAAGCAGCCCCGCTTTATAGAGATTTTGTTCGGATATATTATGGTTCCGATTGTATTGGCTCTGACTGCTGTTCTGCTTATATGGTCGGGAAAGACAATACTGGGCGGGATGAAGGTATCATTTGTAAGGCTTTCCTCAATTGCAGCCTCTTATGCCGCCGGCGGTGTCTGGCTCCATATGATGGTCACTCATCATGATTCCCGGGCTGCAAGGCTATACCGACGGGTTTATCCTGTTGCTGCAATGGTAATACTTGCATTTGAAGCATGGGCATTAGTGCTG
>MWDJ01000062.1 GCA_002070505.1 Bacteroidetes bacterium ADurb.Bin145
TAAATCAATTGGCTTTATCGGTGGCGGAAGGGTGACTAAAATCCTTCTGCAGGGTTTTAAAAATAAAAATGTGAAGTTTGGTAAGATTGTCGTGACTGACACCAACCCGGAAGTCATCGCAAATCTTAAGAAACTGTTTCCTGAAGTTGAACCTTCTGATGCGAAGAAAGCTGCCGGTCAGGATGTGGTTTTCATTGCACTTCACCCGCCAGTGGTGATGGATATGCTGGAGCTTATTAAAAATGATGTAAAATCAGATGCAATTGTGATCTCTCTGGCTCCAAAGATCAATCTGCCAAAGTTATCAATGAAATTAGCTCATGTTAAGAACCTGGCGAGATTGATCCCAAATGCTACTTCATATATCAACGAGGGGTATAATCCGGTGACATTTGCTGATGTTTTTGATCCTTCAGGCAGGAAAGAGGTATTCAACATGTTGAGTTCACTTGGAACCATTTTTGAAGTCTCCGAAGAAAAGCTTGAAAGTTATGCGATCATGTCTGCAATGCTTCCGACATATTTCTGGTTTCAGTGGAGAGAACTTGCCGGGATAGGAGTACAAACTGGTCTGTCGGAAGAAGAAAGCAAAAAATCGATCTATGAAACTATCATCGCATCTCTTGATCTGATGTACAAATCCGGTTTATCTGCCTCAGAAGTAATAGATCTGATCCCTGTAAAACCAATCGGGGAACATGAACCGCAGATTGCTGAGATCTATAAAACAAAACTCATAGGATTGTTTGAAAAAATCAAACCATAATAAGGAAACATATTTAATTCTGGTGTTGCTTTGTAATTCCCTGTACAACAAGTATTTCAAGATCAGTTAAAGCATTAATGCTTCTTGATTCAGCCTGATGGGGAACAGCTATGCAGTCTCCTGTGCTTAACTATGGTTGTTTCACATCAAAATTTTTTCCCTTTAAGTATCCTTCCATCAGATACCCGATCAGAATAAAAACCGGCAACGTGATCAGAGTCCGAAGAAGTGAAAATTTCAATCCCAGAAATCCGATTTCAAATGTCAGCATCGGGATCTTAATTGTTGAAAAAGCACCAAGATAAATGAAGACATTTCTTACTGAACAACCTTTCTTCCATAAAATGTAAGCAAAGGGGAATGCACCATACAGCGGACCTGCCTGAAGAGTTGCAAGAAGGATGACCAGGCCGGTGCCTTTCCACCCTGATTCTTTACCTATATGTTTTTCAATATTCTCCCGGGGAACCCATACATCGAACAATCCAATCAGGATAAACATCAGAGGGAGAAATAAAATCATCTCTTTAAAAAACATCCAGAAGTTCAATCCGATCTGTTCTCCTGCAGCAAAGTCAAACAACCAGGATAATCCGATAAGGATTATGAAAAAAATCGGGGGAATATATTTTTGAACTTTCTTCATAAGAAAAATCCCATTATTAATCCTATTAAAAGTGCCGCAACAAGGCTGACAAGGTTTCTTAATATACTTACCCTCCAGCCAAAGAATCTGGCCTCTACCGGAAGTGTAAGAAATCCGGTCATCATCAGGATCGTAATAAAAACAGCAATAACGGAATATGCAACACCGCTTTTAATCAGTATTCCACAAAGAGGGTAAGCGATAAAACCGGGTATAAGGGCAACAGATCCAAAAAGTGCGGCAGTCATCCAACCAGTAATGCCTGATCCTTCACCCATATATTCCACGAGTTTTTCTTCAGGGATCAGATACAGGACTATGCTGACTAAAGCAAGCATCAATACAAGAGTGGGAAGGAGCCTGAAAAACATAAGTGCTCCTTTCTTAACGCCTGCCCAGGTCTTCTGACGGTTAACAATCAGTGAGACAAAAAGGCATATTGCTGTGAATATAATAAGTAGTTTCATAAAGAAATACTACTGGTTCATGCAGAACCTGAAAATAACATTTTAAAATATTGAACCATATATCAATCCGGTAATTGTAGCCATTATTACTACAAGGCTTACGTAAACAACAGTTTTCTGAGTTCCGATAACGCCCCTTATTACCAGCATATTTGGTAATGAAAGTGATGGTCCTGCAAGAAGAAGTGCAAGTGCCGGTCCCTTACCCATTCCCGATGCAATAAGTCCCTGAAGGATTGGCACTTCAGTAAGGGTTGCGAAATACATGAATGCCCCTACAACCGATGCAAAAAAGTTTGAAAACACCGAATTGCCTCCGACAAGTGCCGATATCCACTCATTTGGTATTACTCCGGGAATGGCCTTTCCGTCATGGGTTGATCCGAGCAGAAAACCTGCCGTAACAACTCCGATGGCAAGCAACGGGAGGATCTGTTTGGCGAAATCCCATGTGGCAATTGTCCAGGCTTTGTTTTCTTCATCCACCTTATCGAGGATCGTGATAATACTCAATGCAATAATTCCGACAAGCATTGGTACAAGGGGACGCAACTTATCGCTCTCTATGAAAGAATTGGAAATTAAAATTGTAACAATTGTTACAATTGCAGCACCAATGACCCACTGCCATTTGATCTTAAGAATTCTAATAAGTGAATACCCCAGAACAATACTGAAGAATCCCGTGATCCACCATTTGTAGTGCCAGATGGCATACCATGTACTGGTTGTATCACCTTCAGCAGGTTTACCCCAGTTGGCAAAGACAAGAATAAGAACCAGAGTAAAGAAATGAAGCGATGTCTGCCACATAGGTCTTTTTTCGGGTGGAGGGACAATATTCATCTGTTCTTCTCTTTTGGCTTTTTCCTCCTTCCGGTAGATCAGAGCCATCAGCATTCCTATTATAATACTGAATGATACTGCCCCTATAAATCTTGCAAGCCCCATTTCAAATCCGAGTATGCGGGCAGTTAATATTATTGCAAGAATATTAATTGCAGGCCCGGAATATAAAAAAGCAATTGCCGGACCAAGACCTGCGCCCCTTTTGTGGATACTTGAAAAGAGTGGAAGGATTGTACAGGAACACACTGCCAGGATTGTCCCGGAAACTGAAGCAACTGTATATGCCACCCATTTCTTTGCCTGCGCTCCGAAATATTTAAGTACCGAAGCCTGGCTTACAAATACTGAGATCACTCCTGCTATGAAGAAGGCAGGAAGCAGGCAGAGAATGATATGCTCCTGTGCATACCATTTAACAAGATCAAGAGTTGCAGCAATGGCTGTATTGAATCTTGCACTTTCAATTGGTAGAAAGAAAGAAAATGTAAATACTGCAACTATCCAGCCAAGTATTTTTAGTTCTTTCTTGACTTCCATATAATTTCTATCACTTATTCCTGGGTTTCTAATATTTTCCTTATTTCACCTGCAGTTGGAACATAACCGCTCAGTACAACTTTACCGTTAATAACAAGTCCTGGCGTATGCATTACCCTGTACTCCATTATCTTAACGATATCTTCCACTTTCTCAATTGTTGCATCGATTCCGGTTTCAGCAACAGCCTCACGGGTAACTTTTTCAAGCGTTTTACATTTGGGACAACCGGTCCCCAGAATTTTTACATTCATTGCATTTAATTTGAAAATTTGAAAATGAGTTAATTTGAAAATGAATGACTCTATTTATGTGTTTCTGTTTCGAAATTATCACAAGTGAACTCTTGTACATTTTCCTGATTAAGAAATAAGTTCAAAAGTTCTTTCGCTGCTTCCCAGTTTTTCCTGTTTATACAATATTTTATAAACGGCGGGTTGATTTCTCCCTGGATCAGACCTGAAAACTTGAGCTCTTTGAGATGCTGGGAGAGTGTTGAGCGTCCTATTGGTAATTCATCCACCAGGTCCCCGCTGTAACAGCATGAATCCATCTTAGCAAGCTTCATAAGGATATAAACCCTTACCGGGTGGCTTAGCGCTTTTGCTATCCGTGCAATTTCCCTTACATTCACTGGTAATTCAATCTTTTGTGCCATGAACTGAATTTTTATTTCAATATTTCGCAAATATACGAAATGTTTTTATATTTGCATGAACTTTCCGGTAAAAACATTTTAAAATGGCAGATAAAACATTAAAAATACTGATCCTGTGCACCGGCAACAGCTGCCGCAGTCAGATGGCACATGGTTTTCTGCAATCTTTCGACAAAAGGCTTGAAGTGCATTCTGCGGGAACGGTGCCAGGATATGAAGTAAACCGCAGGGCTGTTAATGTGATGGCTGAGACAGGCATTGACATAAGCGGGCATTACCCGAAATCCGTTGATGAGTATATCGGTGATGAATGGGATTATGTTATAACCGTTTGTGACAGTGCAAATGAAACATGTCCAGTGTTCACAGGCAAAGTGAAACACAGGTTACATATGGGCTTCGAGGATCCGTCAAATGCCACAGGTTCGGAAGGTTTTATCATGAATGAATTCAGGCAGGTCAGGGATAGCATAAAAGACACATTTTACAAACTTTACATTAATGAGCTTAAACAACTATTATGAAATCAGAAGATTTAAAGAGTATCGTTAAGGAAAAATATGGGAAGATTGCAGAACAGAATGGTTCCGAAGGATCGTGCTGTTGCAGTTCATCCTGTTGCGGACCTCAGGTTGATTATACAGTATTCAGTGAGAATTATGAATCGAAAGATGGATACAATCCCGATGCAGATCTCAACCTTGGATGCGGTATCCCTACTGATTTCGCAGATATAAAAAAAGGCGATCATGTACTTGATCTTGGGAGCGGTGCCGGGAATGATTGTTTTGTAGCCCATGCTCTTGTTGGTGAAACCGGAAAGGTAACAGGTCTCGATTTGACTGATGAAATGGTTGAGAAGGCAGAGAAGAATCTAAACAAACTCGGTTACAAGAATGTATTCTTCATCAAGGGAGACATTGAAGATATGCCTTTGCCAGGTGGCACCTATGATGTTGTCCTGTCAAACTGCGTATTGAATCTGGTACCAGACAAAAACAAGGCGTTTTCTGAAATATTCCGTGTATTAAAGACTGATGGGCACTTCTGCGTCTCCGATGTGGTAGTAAAAGGTTCCCTTCCCGATAAACTGCAGAAGGATGCTGAAATGTATGTTGGATGTGTTTCAGGGGCAATTGAAATGAATGAATATCTTGGAATAATAAAACAGAGTGGTTTCCATGATATCCAGGTGCATAAACAAAAAGAAATATCCCTCCCTGATGAACTCCTGATAAAATACCTGACCTCTGATGAATTAGATTTGTTCAGAAACGGGGAAGCTGGTATCTACAGCATAACGGTTTCAGGCTATAAACATTAAACTACCAAGATTATGCCATCAACAAAACGCTTAAAGTTTCTTGACCGTTATCTCACTCTGTGGATATTCCTTGCAATGTTTATTGGAGTCATTGCAGGGTGGTTAAGTCCCAATATTGCCAAATTCTGGAACAGCCTCTCTTCCGGTACGACCAACATCCCGATTGCAATAGGATTAATCGTAATGATGTACCCTCCGCTTGCCAAGGTGAAATATGAAGAATTAGGCGATGTTTTTCGAAATACAAAGGTTCTTGGATTGTCGTTGATACAAAACTGGATAATCGGTCCTGTTTTGATGTTCGTTCTGGCAATTGTCTTCCTCCGGTTCAATGTCGATTACATGTACGGATTGATCCTTATAGGTCTGGCACGATGCATTGCAATGGTAATTGTATGGAATGAGCTCGCAAAAGGAGACACTGAATACGCTGCAGGACTGGTTGCATTTAACTCTATTTTTCAGGTCCTGTTTTTTTCAGTTTATGCTTACCTGTTCATTGCAATACTTCCTGCATGGTTTGGACTGCCCACAAATGAAACCGTTGCCCAGATAACGATTGGTCAGATTGCAAAAAGTGTATTCATTTATCTGGGAATCCCATTTATTGCTGGCTTCCTGACCAGGTTTGTTCTAATTCGTGTTAAGGATAAAGGCTGGTATAATACAAAGTTCATTCCCAAAATCAGTCCGTTAACCTTGATTGCCCTTCTGTTTACAATCATCGTAATGTTTTCATTGAAAGGGGAATATATTATTAAAATCCCATTGGACGTTGTTCGTATCGCCATACCTTTGGTTATTTACTTCTTGGTGATGTTTATAATATCATTCTTTATGAGCAAGAGAATCGGAGCTAACTATGAGCAGTCAACAACGCTTTCCTTTACTGCAGCCAGCAATAATTTTGAATTGACAATAGCCGTAGCAATTGCTGTGTTCGGAATAAATTCCGGGGAAGCATTTGCAGCGGTGATTGGTCCGCTTGTCGAAGTTCCTGTTATGATAGGTCTTGTAAATGTGGCTCTCTACTTCAAACGGATTTTTTTTAAAAGCTCATTTAATTAAGCTAAATAGCTTATAAAGGCATGGAATCTGACTTTTTGCATTCGATAGTCAAATTTAGTAAAGTTTACCGGCATTTCAGATATCTGATCTCATTCTTCCTTTTACTAAAGTATGACGATAAATCGTTATGATAATTCACCTTGCCGGTTCGCAAGAATACTTAAGTTGAAGTAATATCTTCTGCCTGTATTGCTATTTTACTGGTATTTCAATCTGTGTCAATGAATGGGCCGGGAAGGTGTAACGTATCGTATTTCCTTTGAATCTTACATCTTTTGTTACAATCTTCACATCCTCTTTTTCAGCGGTATTTGTTGAATTTACGGATTCGCCGTTTATCTCGTGAGCTTTGGCGTTCCCTGTATATTCACCTGCCTGTAATACAATATCAGTGACTATTGCCTTCGTCTCATTCTTGTTTATCACATTCAGTACCACCGCTCTTTTCGAATCATTCAGTGCAGCAGAAACGTCGAGATATGGGATGTCCTTGAAGAGTTCAGTGTTATATTTTTCGCAGTTAACAAAGACATCGAGGGATGTGCCGAGGCAGTTCCTGGAATAAAGATAAAAAGGATAGAAAAGCGTATTTTTATATACACCATCAGAAGAGCTGCCTGTCAGTCCGGTAAGAAAAGTCAGATTTGCCATCTTTACAATATCTGCATTCCGGATGAACGAGTTGAGATGCTGGGCCAGCATCAGCGAACCCAGAAGACTGTTGCCGCGGGCACTGTATTCATCAAAGGAGATATAAATCTGCCTTCTTGTTCCTGATTTCACCATAGCCTTCTCTATCGAGCCCTTCGTTACTTTTATTATCTTGTCAATTTCGCAACCCAGAGACATCTGGCTGGCAAAACTCTCCTGATCCTTTAATCCGCGCAAAGCCTGGGTTGCATACCTGTGGAGGGAGATATAATCTATTTCACCGGCCATGCGGTCAAGCACATAATCGTTCCAGTCGGTCCATCCATCATCCGGGTCATATTTGCCACCGACCCCCGGGTAATTTGAAGAGCCCGAAGCAACAAGCTTTATATCGCGGTCGGCATTCTGCATCAGTTTGGCGGCCTCAATGGCAAACTTGACATAATCCTCCTTGTTTTTATAACCCAGCTGCCAGGGGCCGTCAGTCTCGTTACCAAGAGCCCAGTATTTGACCTTGAAAGGCTGTTCGTTGCCGTATTTTATCCTGAGGTCTGAATAATAGGTGCCTTTCGGATAATTGCAATATTCCACCCAGCGTGCTGCATCGTCAATAGTGCCCGTTCCTGCATTTATGCAAATAAAATTTTCAGCTCCGATCAGTTTACAGAATTTCACATATTCATCAGTTCCCATATGGTTGTTCTCAATTCGTGTCCGGGACAGATCCAGTATTGCCGGGCGCTGGTCCCTTGGGCCAATCCCATCTCTCCAGTTATAGCCTGAAACAAAATTTCCACCTGGCCATCTGACCACGGGGACATTCAGCTCCTTAATAAGTTCGATAAAATCTTTCCTGAATCCGTTCTCATCGGCAAACTTAGACTCAGGTTGCAATAAACTACCACGACCCATATTTTCAAGAAAACTACCATAAATATTAGGGTCAATTGCTCCTGTTTTGCGGTCGGGATCGATTTTTATCACAGCAATATTCTGCGACAGAAGACTACCTGATATCAGACCGGATAAAATCGTGCAAAAGAGTAAAATTTTTAACCTTTTCATAGTGATTAGGATTTGATTGATTTAGATTATTTCAGTGCTTACAAGTTACAAATTTTTATTGGAAGTTTCCGTGATCAATAATTTCATCTTCTTCTGAGTATGAGAGTGAGTGTGAGAGCGAGAAAACAGAGTGAGAGTGCTCGCTCCCGCTAACACTCTCACTCTGTTTTATGTCGGGGTGAGAAGAGTAAAAATATAGTCTAATGCGCTGATTATCAATACTATTTTTTGTACTACTTTTTTTGAATTTTCAACTTTTTGTACTACTTTTATTGCTGAAATGTCCTGTTTATGGGCGTTGTAGAATTACTACAAATATAATCATTTTTTGTACTATATGAAACATTACACAGACGATCAAATAGCAAAATATCTTAACACATATGTTGTCCCCCAGGACTTAAAAATCAGGAGAATGATCCTGTCTGGCCAATTGGACAAGAACGGTGAAGCTATGGTTTATATCAGGTTGCGGAGATACGATCCGGCAACTGGAAAAGACGTAAAGGAAAAAAGAATACCGACAAACATCAGAGTTAAACCGAAGAACTGGTCCAGCAAGAAGGGTGAAGTATTAAAAGGAGACTTCAATTATCAGCAAAAGAACAGGTTTATTAAAGATAAAGAAAGCCAGATCAGCAGCTATATCCATAATCCAGATCTGGATTATAAGATGGCTCAATTGAGCAGGGAAGAATTCCTGATAATAGAGGAAGTATTCCCATCTAAGAAGCTGTTGAAATATAAAAAGAGTCTCGTTGACTATACGGACGAGTATTACAACAGACGCAAGAAATTAGGTCATCCCCATGGGACAATCAAAGAATTTAAGACTGTTATGAACCGTATCAAACGGTTTGACGACAGCAGAAACAAAAAGACCTACTTACCAGACATTAATATAAGTTGGTCAGATGATTTCGAAGTGTGGCTCACAGAGAAGGAATATAGCCAGGGCACCATTGAAAAAACATATACCGTTCTCATCACCGTCCTTTACTATTATTGGGAAATTAAGGATGAGAAAAATATTGATATGACAGATAAATTCCAGTCAAAACTTTTCAAGAGGGGTGAAAAAAGTAAGAACAAACCTAATCCTTTATCTGAAGAACAATTGATGGCATTGTATAATCATAAGTTTGATCTGAGAAATCAGGAAGTCATCCGAAAAATGATATTATTACAATGTTTTACCGGAGTAAGATTTGATGATATAAAAAGAATCCGGACTGAAAATATCGAAAGTGACTTTCTGATATTTACCCCTAAGAAGACCGAAAGATTTGATGTCGAAGTTGAGCAACCGCTCAATCGATATGCAAAAGAGTTATTGGAAGAGGTTAATTATGATACTTCCTGCTATAAACTGACAAATCAGGCATACAACCGTGGAATAGAAGATCTTTTAAAAATCCTGGCTGCAAAAGAGGAATATAAAGATCTAAAATTCAAAACAGATCATACCAGTCACAATTTCCGGGACACGTTTATTTCATTAGCTGTCATTAAAGGTGTCAACTGGAAAAGCATACTTAAATGGGTTGGCCAATCCTCGTATAGCATAATGGACAGGTATAT
>MWDJ01000063.1 GCA_002070505.1 Bacteroidetes bacterium ADurb.Bin145
CTGGGGCTGGAGAAGGTCCCAAGGGTTCGGCTGTTCGCCGATTAAAGTGGCACGCGAGCTGGGTTCAGAACGTCGTGAGACAGTTCGGTCCCTATCTGTTGTGGGCGCAGGAGATTTGCGAGAACCTGACACTAGTACGAGAGGACCGTGTTGGACAGACCACTAGTGTACCTGTTGTGGCGCCAGCTGCATCGCAGGGTAGCTATGTCTGGAAGAGATAAGCACTGAAAGCATCTAAGTGCGAAGCTCGTCTCAAGATGAGATCTCCATTGAGGGTCGTTGAAGACTACGACGTTGATAGGCTGCAGGTGTAAAGGCAGTAATGTCAAAGCTGAGCAGTACTAATTACCCGAAAGATTTTCCGTGTAGGATCTTACTGATTTTCCGGCCAGTATGTCAAGATATTTGAGATTGACGTTTGATATAACAATAAATAGAGTATTGTGTTTTTCGATTCATTGACGTCAAAAGTCTCAGAGGTTCTAAGGTGACAATAGCGGCGGGGATCCACCTCTTCCCATTCCGAACAGAGAAGTTAAGCCCGTCAGCGCCGATGGTACTGCTAATTGTGGGAGAGTAGGTAGTCGCCGGCCTTATCATGGGAGCCCTTCAGGAAACTGAGGGGCTCTTTGTTTTATCCTGCCTTCCCCGGAAACGGGCTCCATCCGGCAGGTTGAACGGCAGGAGGAGTTTCTATACGAGCATCGGGTTCGGAAGGAGTCGGACCACCATTAATGATTAAAAAGAACCGGTTAGGAAGGTTTTTGTACCGTTGTTATTGCATACCACAATTATCCTTGTTGAATAATAATTGCACTGCCTCCCGTACCGGTGGCTTTGCCGCCGTTGCAGGAATGGATTCCTGACCTGTTGAAACACGGGCAAAGAATAAAATAAGGGTCAGTAAACAATTTATTCAGAGGGGTCATTGTTTCTAGAACATCGTCGGCATTTCGGAAAATTTGATATTTTTTGGAATAACAAAATATTTGGCATCAACGGGAACATTGGCCTGGATCTTTGTTGCCTCCTGATGGGACACTGTTCCCATTACCTTCATATCCAGGAGCATGAGTATACCGTTCCATGTAAGGACTTTTCCCATGTTCCCTTTCATTACTTTACATGGTTTACCCAGGAAAGTTTCATCTGGGGCCTTGCTGAATCCCATCTGAGAATATATTGATTCCGTAAAGGATTCGACATCTCCTTTTGATGATTCGGCAAGCCATGCGATTATCGGGTTTTGGAGCTTGAATCCCTCATCAGAACGATCAGGATCCCACATATATTGGTAATCCCCGAAAGTAACAATCCAGCCTTTACGTTTTTCACCATTTTCAACCGCATCGGTATACATGGCGCTTTTCATACCATAATCGTCAAAATAAAGAGTTCCTTTTCCGACTTTTTCACCAGAATAGGAATATTCAATAATCCCTGATTTAAGACCGTAAGGTTTCAGGCTGGCTTCCTGTCCGGAGAGACCCGGAAGCAGAATTAATAAGCTGATTGTAAATACCACCGTTTTTTTCATGATCTTACTGTTTATAGTTTACTCATTTATTTCTTAATGCGTGTTATTTGCCAGTAGAAGGTTTTTTCGGAATATCGCCTGGAGTCAGGTCCGTATTCATTTTCGAGGACTACTTTGCCGTTTCCTCCAAAAGAATTTTTACCATCACCGAATTTAACCAGCAGCTCGGGTTCTATTTCCGGGTGTTCTTCATCTTCAGGTATTTCTATTTTAGCAGGCAGGGGGGTACCCATGTTATTTAAGAATGTCCTGAGAGACTGTGATATACTCCTGAACGTCGGATCAGGAATCGGATCCTCAACAGGTCCGGGCCAATAATCGGAACGATATTCATCGGTCTTGTTTTCTGACACATTGACAGGCTTTTCTCCTTCTTCCTTGGACCATACTTTTCCTTTCTGCTGGTACCTTTCATGCCAGAAAAAATCAACGGCAAAACCTCCTGGTGAAGCCTTTACCACTTTGCCGGTTTCCTTATCAATAATGACCAGTATATTTGATTGCAGTGCAGCTTCCTTTCCGGAAATCTGAAGGTCCAGAGGTTCTTTGATGGTTATACTTTTCAAATCATGTCCTCCCACCGGGGATGATGCATAACTACTGGTATATTTCCGGGAATAAATATTACAGTTGGTAAGGGTAATGCTTTTTGGCCGGTAATATTCCCATACCTGGTTTAATATGGGCATATCATCAGACCGTTCAAGCTCAAGAGGAACAAAAAAAGTAGCTTCCTGTACTTCATTCAGGTCCTCTCTGTATCTCTCAGACCCGTTTACCACTTTAAAATTACGCCCGTAACTTGCATTGTTGATAAAACTGCCTTTTACAATCAGGCGGGTCTCATATACCGGATTTATATCTATATCCACTGATCCGATTTCTTCACGTTCATCAACCATTTCCATTCGGATGACAGCAGGATCACGGGTGATACATCCATTAAATACAGTTATATGATCAAGTCTTGATCCCTCTTCCGGAGGTGCCTTATATTCAATAGTCACGTTTCCGTTTTCGCACAAAAAAGAATAAAACTTAGGCCCCTCGCTAAAATCACAACACCTAGTCCCGTTTGTCAGGGAGCCATGGTCAACTTTAACAGCCAGTCTTTGCCATTTCTTTGGTTTTTCTCCCTTTTCATCCGTAACTTTGAAGGTGATCCTTTTTCTTTTATCGGATTCGACCTTAATTACTTCGCTTTCAAATTCAGCTTTTTTTGGAGCTTTCTCGTAGTCGATGATGATTTTCTTCAGATCTTTGAATTCTCTGTTAAAAAGCTCTTTCAGAATCTCAATCCGGATTTTATCTGTTTTTCCGGCAAAATATTCATTCTTCAAATTTTTCTGAAATCCTAATGGTGTTCCTGTCCAGGTTGTGTGTGCCTCTTTTACTATCTCATCGTGCTGGACGTCGTATAACTGAATGGTGAATTTCCATCCACCCTCAACATAACCCGGGATATATTCAGTTCCTCCCTCATATGCAGGTTCTATGGAGCCGGGTACTATTTTTTCAATATATGTTAGTTCAAGGATACCCTTCCAGATGTAATCAACATTCATTTTCGGATCTTGATATTCTGAAGGATTCCGCTTTGGCTTGCCTGTTGTCACGGCAGTTATGCCTTCGACCATTTCATTAAGGTCTCTTACCCCGGAGTGACTTAGAATTTCAATCGTTAGAGGACATTCACCCAGATATGCAGCACCTAAGTCATGAATATGCGAATTCCAGTCACCAGCAATAAACCCGCTAACATCGCTTTCCTGTTCTTTAGGCATCTTAAAAGGCGGGAACATTATGGTCCTCCAGCAACAATATTCTTCCTGTGCGGATCCGGATAATGAGATTACACCCAATAGCAATATCAGGCATCTTTTTAGTAATTTGCGGATTGTAATTCTTTTCATATAACTAGATAATCAGAGTATTTCCACGTTATAAATTATCAGAAGCAGTCATCCGGGATAGTCAGCTGGTATACTTCCGCCATTGTTGTCTATTTCAGCGCTTTACCGGATGTAAGGTCAGGAAACAGCAGCGATGAGCAAGGGAAATATTAATGCCTGCAGGGATATAAGAAGAAATCCCTTCCTTAATGTTCCTGTATTCATAACAGGGAGTTATTTATATCCGTTTAAACTCAATCTCTTCTCCGTTATCCTCCGTATCACCATCACCATTTAAATCCCTTACAAGCCAGAGGTAATTTTCATCAGCTTCAAATTCTGCCACGATTGTCTGACTGAATAATTTGATATTGTCTTTATAAAATTGTGTTTCCGGGCCATACCACTTTACAGCGGATGTACATTTATCTTCTGTATCCCTGACGCATTCACCCAGTTCCATAAGTGTGAATGTCATTTTGTTGCCTTTGACCGATATGTCACCTTTTAATCCGATGATACTCAGAACAATACTTGAGTTATCACGCCGGACAACATAAACTTCTGTATATGATGTTTTTGTAAGGGTAAGGGTGCGTGTCGTATTTAAGGTAAGGTCCCCCAAATAAATCTTGTCTTTATATTCCCATGTTGCAACATAAGCAGGATCTTCTTTCATTGATTCACAAGACGGTATTATCAATGAAACAATAAGAAACACCGGAAGGAGAATCGATGATTTGAAATTGTTAGCTGGTTTCATATGCAGTTGTTTGGTTGGTTGTCAGATTTTTACGAATTCAACCCTCCTGTTATTGGCTTTTCCTTCAGGAGTCGAATTATTGTCTATCGGTTTACTTTCACCCCAGCCTTTTGATGACAGGCGATCCGAAGCTATTCCCATTTTCTTAAGGGCAGCTTCAACGGTTGCAGCACGTTGTTCCGAGAGTGTCTGATTGAAAGCATCGTCGCCGTCGCTGTCGGTATGGCCCTCAATACTGAATTTAATCTCGGGATGTTGTTTCATGAGAGCCGCTATTTCATTTATTATGCCCATTGACTCAGGCTTAAGAGTTGCCTTGTTCACATCGAAACGGATACCATTTGCAACGATCTTTCCATCCTGCAGAAAGCGGTCGTAATAACTGACACCCCCCTCGGCTATCCTTATATTTTTGATAAAGTAATGAGATTCATCGCCTGCATGCAATGCACGGATTGTTATACCGGTAGGATTAAATCCGAGATTAGGGATATTGATCAGTCTGGTCTCATTGATATATGCCTTCATTTTTCCGTTTGTATAGGCTATTGACACATGCATCCAACTCTTTTCGAGATTTGCATAACCAGGAAGGTTGCTTGCGGCAGAACCCAGTTCCATTCCTTCACCCATAACATATAAATTCTCATTGCTGGCATGTGGAGAGGACTGATTCTTGGCATCATAGAACAATACCTCGATATGGTCGTGAGGGATAAAAGCATCAAACTCAATGGTGAAAATATCAGGCAGATAGTCTGACTCCGGGTTTTTCATATAAGGAATAATTGCAGATCCATACCGTCTGAACATAATTACATTTTCACCGTCCAGCGATGCACACTCTACGGTTCCTTCCTCAAGGTCCCACCGCGACGGGAACTCCCCGTTCTTTTCGCCTGTCAGATTGTCTTCGAAGATCACTTTATCGCCCGGCACAAAGTCATATTTGCTCCAGGAGAGTACCGGATCAGCACTCTGGTCTGTTTTATTTTCATCTGCTTTCTTTTTTGATACAGATGTTCTTTCATCTGTATCTTCAGCATCTGTATCTTCAGCATCTGTATCATCAACATCTCTATTTTTAGCATTGGTATTTTTGCCGGTGGCTGATTTGTCTTTTTTGTCTTTCTTCTTAAAGACACCCTTTATTCCTTCTTCCAGTTTGTCGAAACCGGCGTCAATAGCCCTGTCGGCAGCCCTGTTGGCACGGTAATCAGCTTCGTTGTTAACCTTACCCTTTACATCTACCTTGACCTGTGACTTAATTTCCGGAGAAAGCAGTATCAGCAGTGCAGGAATCATTAAATAAATAAACGGATATTTCATAGCTAATAAGTTTTAGTCTTAAGTTAAGCTACGAAGACAGTATTTTTCAATAGCAAATGAGTAAACAGTGGATTTGAATTAGTATCGGGGCTGTTTGGCGGAAGGCTAATGGCTAGGGGCATAGGGTAAAGGGCGGAGAGCAGTGGGAGCAGAGCACAGGGCTCTTAACCCTTGGTTCTTCTCTCTTTGCTACTCGTACAGGTGTTCTGTAATCGTCTGAAGAACCTGCTTTTTCAGGTTTGGAGAGACAGGGACTTTTGAACCATCCTTCAGGATAAGATAACCCCCGTCTTTTTTAACGAACCTGTCGATAAAGTCTAAATTAACCAGATGCGACTGATGTACTCTTATCATTCCCGAGCCTGACAAAAGGCTTTCAAATTCTTTTATTGTCCGGGCGACAAGTATCCGTTTTCCCCCGGAAATGCTGAAACTGGTGTAATTACTGTCGGCTTCGGCCCGGATTATTTCGCTGACTGATACCAGTTGAAGATGATCTGATGTGTGAAGGATGATCCTTTTCAGCACTTTTCTGCTTTGGAGGTTTTCACTGAGAGCCTGGAGCTTGAGTTGCTGATCGGCCTGATTTATTATTTCCATGGCTTTCTTCACCGCCCTACACAGCTCATCTGTATCAATGGGTTTCAGCACATAATCCAGGGCACTCACTTTTATTGCATCAAGTGCATATTCCTGATGCCCTGTGACAAAGATCACTTTGAAAGTTACGGGACTGAATTTTTTCAGCAGATCAAAACCTGTACCATCAGGAAGTTCGATATCGAGGAATACAAGATCGGGCTTATTCTGCCGGATCACTTCATATCCTTCCTCAATGTTTCCTGCAGCGGCAAGGATATTTATACCGGGGAAATGTTCATTGAGCAACGATCTGATCGTATTCCTTACTGTCGCTTCGTCATCTACAATAATAACATTCATTTTATTAGTTTGTTAAACCCTGGAAACCTTAACCTTAATCTTTGCCTTAATCTTATACATCTCATCTCTTTCCGCCAATAAGTTGGCAGTTGTCAAAAGGCAGCCGGCAATTGAAATAACGATTACTCATGCATAAATCTTCCTGTATGGCAGCATCATCACTACTCTTGTCCCCGCCGCCTGGTTATTATTATAAAGGTCTGTTATCTCATAGCTGATATACTTCTGCCGCATTGTTTTCCTGAAATTTTCAAGTCTCTCTCTGGTGAGCTGTGTAGATACTGATTTCTTATTCTTCTTTTCAGAAGTCCTTACCCCTGCCTCCTTTCTTCCAATACCATTGTCGGTTACTTCAAGTTTCATGAGTCCGTCAGTGAGGCTGTATGATATTTTAATATTACCCTTTTCTTTCATCGTAAGCAGTCCATGTTCGATAGAATTCTCCACACATGGTTGGGTAAGCATAGGCGGGATACTGAAGTTTTCCGGATCGATCGTCTCATCAAGCCGTATATCATAATCAAATTCTTCATCAAACCTTAACTTCTGAAGGTCGAGATATAACTTAACAGTTTCGATTTCCTTTTCCAGTGGAATGAACTCCTCCCTTGAATTCTCAAGGATGTTACGCATCAGTTTGGCAATTTTTGTGAGAAAAGTGTTTGCCTTTTGTGGTTTTCCTGCCAGTATGAAATCCTGCACGGCACATAGGGAGTTAAATATGAAATGAGGATTCATCTGGGCTCTCAGCAGTCTTTGTTCAAGATCAATCTGGGTCAGCCTGCTGCGAAGCCTGTTGTGTTTTATAAAGAGGAATGAAATCAAAGCTGTGAGAATAATCAAGATTCCCAAACCAGCCATTGCACGTCTTTGTAGCCTTATCTGGTTTTCATGACGGATCCTCTCTTTGATGCGTTCATAATCAGCAGCTTTTTGTTTTTTATCAAAATCATATTGCAGTTCCATACGTGTAACCTGCTTCAGATAGTCGGCATTGGTAATACTGTCTTTAAGCTGGTGATATTCTTTAAGATATTTGTAGGCAAGGTCATTACGGTTCATACTGCTGTACAGGTCGCTAAGTAGTTTAGATACGTCGTGAACCACCAGGGGCAACCCTTTTTCCATAGCCATGGAATATGCCTTATTAAGAGTTTCAAGCGCTCTTGTTTTATAACCCTTTGTTTTCAGAACATGTCCCAGAGTAACATAGTAATTGACAAGATCGGGATCACTGATCTCAGTTGCAATAGCAAGTGCTTTGTTTATATACCATTCTGCAGAATCGGGTTGTGAGAGCAGAAGACAGGTTGAAGCAATATTGTTATATGATGATGCGATCCCTGTAGGGTAGTTCATCTGGTAATCCAGCTTCAGCCCTTCCCTGAAATACAATAAAGCACTGTCATATCTTGCTTTGGAGTTGTATATGGTAGCAATGCTATTATAAATTTTACTTACTTCCCATAAATTATTCATTGCTTTGAAGATAGTAAGCGATCTAAAAGAAAATTCCAATGCTCTTTCCCAGTCTGTCTGGTGGTAATACATCAGACCAATATTGCCGTTCGCCATAGCAATACCTGAAGAATCGTGTTTCAACTCTGACAGACGCAGCGTCTCAAAATATGCATCGATAGCTTGTTTGAATAAAGCCATTTTATGATAGATATTCCCCAGGCTGTTTGTTACATTGGCAAGTGAAACAGTATCCCTGGTCTTGCGGGCTATGTCAATTGCCTGCTGTATAAAAGCAACAGCATTCTTAAAATCTTTTTTCTGTTCTGATAAATAAGAAAGTACACTATAACTATTAATTATCCCGCGGTTATCGCCTGACTCTTCGAAAAAATTAAGGCTAAGAGATGCATAGCGTTCAGCTTCCTGAAGGTTGCCTTTAATGCTGAAGACATAAGAAAGGTAATAACAGGCCCTTGCTTTTCCCAGGTTGTTGTCAAGCTCCCGGTAAAGGTCATAAGCCTGCATGGTATAATTTTGTGCACTGTCGGTTTTATTGAAGGACTTTGCCAGCCAGGCTGAACCAAGAACAAGTAAAGCATCAGCTGTTCCCTTCCTGAAATTGATTTTTTTCGATTCTTCAAGTGTCTGATGTGCAAGAGGAATGACCATATCAGGATTCCTGCGGGAGTTAAGCAACAGATCCTGGTTCCTTTTATTTATTGATGAAGTGTCAGTTGTTTCCTGAAATGATGAAGTTGGTATAAAAATCCCGGGAAATATATTTATGTAAAAAAGGAGCGTTATAAAAATACCTGCCATCACCGGTTGATCATTTATACAGAAAGTTAATCAAAAAATAGCTCATTCAGCTGAGGCATGGAATGATTTATTATTTCCCGCTCTTGTTATCATGTTACTTTTGAATAAGTTATGTCAGACAGTCGTAACCCCCTGAAGTGAAATTTACAAAAAATATTTAAAAAAACTTGTTAAATGAAATTCATTACATATCTTTGCACCCGCTTTTGAGCATTAAGTTGATTGAAGGGTAAAAAAGAGATAGTCTTCCGGTTCAGGATAAGGGTTTGGGAGAAGCTGGTGAAGGTGGAAAAATTATCTCGATTTTTTTGGCTGGATGGGAGAAAAGAGTTAACTTAGATGCCCCAAAAGAGGAAAAAGATGTTCTTTGAAATTATGAAGTAGCAACCAGGCGAGCGAGAGTCTCGCCACATATAACTTGTTAGAATTTATTAATGAGCGGGGGCAAGATTGGTTTTTGTAGGATATTTGTATAGTATTTTTACAATGAAGAGTTTGATCCTGGCTCAGGATGAACGCTAGCGGGAGGCTTAACACATGCAAGTCGAGGGGCAGCA
>MWDJ01000064.1 GCA_002070505.1 Bacteroidetes bacterium ADurb.Bin145
TGTGATTTCTCACAAAGCTATTGCACAAATCAAATCAAAAAATCAAAGAACGTTTATAATTAAATAAATATCAATCGTTTACAGATATATCTAAAAAATTAACGCATCACCAATGAAATGGTATTAAAAAGCAATTGGGTTTTACCTCTCTGATTGCCAGCATCACCATTACAATCCTACAGTACAATTTCCTTGGAAAAAAAGTGCTTTAAATCTTATGAAACCATAGGAGAACTTTTTCATGAAGCCACCGATGGAGTTATACAACTCCCAGTAACAGATCACATCTGGGGAATCTAAGTTACAGCGCGGTGGATAGGCTCTTCGCAGCGAGAGGTTCAGCTGACTCCCATACAGATATGATTTATGTATTTAGTCATATTTTCAATTATATAAGCCGCTATAATGCCTCAACTTTCTTGTATGCAGTTATTCATATTGATAGACTTTCAAAAGAGTATTTAGTATCAATTTATCAGGTTGCAAGTAGCTGTTATAATAATCAAAGTTGCTGTTCATCATTGAAACCATTTTGTCTTTATCTTTTCGAAGCACCAGAATACTATTAATCAAGTCAGAATTGTTCCTGAATTCGAGATAATTAATCCCTTCACTAAAAAAACCCGGAAGTTGATATTTCAGAGGTTCTGACACTATTGCTCTCGAGGCTGCTACGTATTCTCCAAATTTCCAGCCAATTGAATCATGTAAGCCAGTAGTAGCAATACAGATATTACAATTTTTTATGGTTTTTAGATAATCCCCTTTGTTAGTTAAGGAAAAGGGTAGTAATAAATCTTTTGCATGCTTCATTGAAAAATTGTCATGCTGAAGACCACCTATAAAGCTATCACCAAATTCTTTGCGACATACTCTAATGCTTTCTATTCTAATCTTATTAATATGTTCTCTCTCAACTTTTAAATGATCAAGTGAAGCTTCGTCGGGATCCCATAAACGAGCCATAAATAAGATCTTATTATCTCTTAATGGAATAGGATAATACTCAAAATATTCACTGTAAAAAGATCTTTTACTATAATGTTTCGAAATATAAAAATTATTTCGAAAAAAATTCTTCATTCTCTTTTTTAGATTTCCGGAAAATTTACCATTAGCAATCATTGCATAATTCAACCCCAATGGAAAAACTTTGCAATTCTCCGGAGCATAGTCTATAATAGACTGATTAAAACTCCTTTTAAAATAAAAATCTGCATTAATATTATTTTTGAAATAGTTCAAATTGTCTTCCGGCGAACCATCTATCCAATTCAAGCCATCTAAAGTGTCGTAAATCACATTATACTTGTTATTTACTATAACCTTAAGTATCGGTTTTGTTTGTTCGCCATAGACATGCTTAACCTTTACCTTAACTAATCCAGCTTTCCCCAGCTTTGCAAATCCATTATAGATTTGACTCAAGTGCAGTGAAGGGAAAAAAAACACTTTGCATTCAAATTGTTTTCTCATGTCTTTTCCTTTATTACAATTGCATAAATCGTTCGGTGTAACCGAGGCCACGGAGAGCCAACGATATATGCCGACCTGTTGTATGCAGTATTGTTTTTCATTTATGATTACTGGCCAATCATCATCTCCAGTCTTGTATATCCTTTTCTTTCCTCTGCCGAAACTAGTATATATTAAGCAAAATGTGTAATTATTGTCTCCAGGCTCAGGAAACGGGCATGCAAGATCAATTAACAAAAAGCTTTCAGGGAACCCGCACGTTAAACCTGGTAATCCATTCTCCCAATAAGATCAGCCTCCAATAGGAAAAATCAAACGGGATTTTGCCTTCGACAATTTTATCAAAATATAATAATGCTTCATTCTTGATCACTCCATTCGTGCATTCAATGGTCTTAGAAATTCCTTTACGAAATACTGATGGACTCTCTTTTCTAACCCAGACCTCTTCCGGTGTTGAAAACCCCATCTTGTCTTTTCGATTTCTTATTGCATCAGGAAGAATATCAGCCAAAGCCTGTCTCATTACCCTTTTGGTTATTCCATCCTTTTCCAGATATGAATCTGGTAAATTGCAGGAGAATTCCACAAGTCTGTGGTCAAGAAACGGAACTCTGGCTTCTACCGAGTTTGCCATAGAGTTTCTATCTTCCCAGTGCAAATATTTTGGCAGGGTAGAATAAAAGGTAAGATGTTCCGAAATATTCTGTACCGAAGAGTATTCAACAGGAATAAAGTCAAATGGGTGTTTAAAAGCCAATCCGATTTTTTTTGTATCAATAACAGTTCTCAGATGAGATGAATTTCCTGATAGAACGGATAGAACACGGTTAATTCTTGTTGGCAAAAGGTGATAAGTTATTCCCTTTAATACTTCCATGCTGGATAAAGGCCTGATTTGCCTGGTATTCTTAATGTCCTGCAGAAGTTCATCTATTTTCATTCTCCGAACCATTTCAGCATACCTTGAAAAGGTAAACTGACCATACCCACCGAGGTATTCATCAGCTCCCTGCCCGTTAAGCAGGACTTTCACACCAAATGATGCTGCCAGTTTAAACACATTATAGGCAAGTAAGACGCTCTGGGACTGATACGGTTCATCCTGATACCAGATTATCCGGGGAGTTTGTGTAAAAACATCTTCAACTTTTGAAGTGACAAAGGAAGGATTAACATTTGTTGCAGCTATCACGATGTCAATCCATTTTTTTTCACTGTATTTATCAATATCTGAATATGAAGAGAAAGTCAGTTGTTGATTGGTTGCATTCTTGCTTTTTAATAACCTGTTAACTTCACAGACTATGGCAGACGAATCCAAGCCTCCACTCAGGGCAGTTCCCAACGGAACATCAGCATTAAGATGTTCCTTTACAGATGTCTGAAACAATGACTGGAAAATGAGTGATGCTTCCTCAAATGATCCCTTAAACAATTCCCTTTTGGGCTGATACCATTTCTTATAAGATAGCTTATTATGTACGGGCTTAATTTCATCTATTCTTGATTTAAAACATGTCCCTCCCGGTAATTGAAAAACATTCCCGAACATAGTTTCATCAGTGTGATCGGCAATTGAATAGATAAGCTGATCATAGACTCTTTGCGGATTCATTGAGGCATTCCAACCGGGCAAAACTGTAAACTGTTTTATCTCACTGCCAAAAAACAAGTCACCCTTGTCAGAAAAGTAATAATAGAATGGTTTGATTCCATAACGGTCTCTTGCCAAAAAAATCTCATTATTATATTTATCATAGATTGCGAATGCCCACATCCCAATAAATCTGTCAAGACATTCTTCTCCCCATTTCGAGTATGCAGCTAGAATAACCTCAGTATCTATCTTTGTTCTGAAAACATATCCAAAACCTTCCAATTCTTTTCTGATCTCCAAATGATTGTAAATCGCACCATTGAATACAACCCAATACCTGCCTGATAAGTAGGACATTGGTTGATGGCCTGCTGAAGAAGGGTCAATAATTGACAACCGCTTATGGCCTAAAGCCATTAATGAAGTGCCTCCCATGCAGGAGAGTATATTTGCCTGTGGATGATAATCACTTAATGTTTCCCATGTCTCATCCGGAGTGTTATCTCCTCCTAACCGTGTCAGTTGACCATGGTTATTAAGAATCACATAGCCCTCATCATCAGGCCCTCTGTGGTTTATTAAATAACACATTTTATAAACTAATCCATTGGGCAGTGACCTTCCCGACCCTGCTATAAAACCAGATATCCCACACATATCATTAACAATCCTTTGGAATTGTTCTGAGTACCTTTTTCAGCCGAAATCTACTTATTTTACAGATATGACGTAATCTGATAAGTACCAATTGATAAATGATCAGCAGTACAACGGAAAAGTTGTATAAATGACCAAGGATTCTATATTCCAGGTCTACGGAGGTTAAATCCAGTTTACCCAATCCGGTTTCGTTAAGTCGTGCTTTCGCATGTTTTAATTTTACAAAACCAAATGGCACAACCGATGAAGTTATATATAGAACAACGAACTTGCATATTGCCTGGTTTAAAAAGTTTTTCTGTTCCAGACTCAGTGCAGGATTCTTTTTAAAACCTGCCAGATTGGCTGCTGACTTTAAAAAACCATTAATTGCTCTTTCAGAATGAAACAGTGGTGAGTTTGTTGCTGATCCTTTGCGAACAGTTCGAAGATAAAATGGTATTCCATCAAAAATACATCTTTCCGCGTAACAGAGTATCCGTGCAATAAGCTCACCATCTTCAAGATATGGAACTCCGGCGAGATATCTCAATTTGTGGTGCTCTAAAAAGTCACGCCGGAATAATACGGCCCATATTCTATCAGGGTCTCTACGATCATTTGCACGAGACAAGGGATATGCTTCAATTCCTCTGCAAAGGCAATCCTTCAGCTTTTCATATAGCCGTTGCTCTATAACCTGACCAGATTCAGAGATAACCGTGAATCCAAGGAATGAAACCTGACAATCCGTTTTATCTGCTTTATCCAAGGCGCGCTGAAGGGAATTTACCTCAACATAGTCATCAGGATCAATAAACAGCAGATACTTTCCGGTAGCTGTCTCTATCCCGTTATTTCGTGCTACGGAAACCCCCTGATTTTCCTGTTCAATAATCTGAATATTAGAAAAGGACTTCATTAAATTCTTTACGATTTCCCCACTTCGATCAGGAGAGCCATCGTTTATACATATTATTTCATATTGATCAGGCTCCAGGTCTTGATTTAACAGACTGGAAAGGCATCTTTCAACATACTCCTCCACATTATACATCGGAATTATAACAGATAACCGCTTCATAAAACAATCACTGATTGAAAACAGATAACAAATTACGGGAATCAGACAATTACACAACCGCCATTTGAAGAAAAGGTGTAACCACGGGTTAGTTATAAAACGGAAGCCTTGGGACTTAATCAATGAATCGCACCTGCTTCCATAAACACCTTAGTGATATAGCTCATTTTCACTTGAATCCGATTTTAGTTTCCCATATAGAAAACTGATATATCTAAATGGATTCATGAATCTTGTCAACAGCCTATAAATTAACCTGTTAAATGATGTATCCCGGTTCAGATAAGGCCATCTGAAAGCCTGGGATAATATCCAGTTAATTCTTTGTTCGCTTCTAACAAGAAATGGAAGCGCCGGATAAGTATATTCTGTCCTGAACTTTTCGGTCTTAAAGTAATTAGGATTCACGATAACTCTTTGCTTTTTATTGTTCGCAGCACCGGCATGCCTCCGATAATTGGCTGTTACAACATCCATAAAATAGAGCCTGTAACCTGCCTTTGTGAGCTTTATCCAAAGAGGATAATCTTCCATAAGCCTTACCCTCTCATCAAAACCACCTACTGACAACAATGTTTCCCTATGAAAAAAAGCAGAGGGAGTATAATGTATTCTATCACTGACAACCAGCATTCTATATTGTGAATCAGCAGTTCTTGAAGGATGCATAATACTTGAGGGATTAAAACTGTCATCCTCAGTGGTAAGTACAAAATTAACCGGTAGAAAATTATCATTATAGATATTGAGCCTTGAGAACAGAATTTTTATATGCTGGTTTTTTCTGACATGCTCCATGTTAGCCTCTATGCATCCAGGCAAAAGAGCATCATCAGCACCTAAAAATTTGATCCATTCTCCATTGGCAGAATAGAGTCCCCTGTTAGCATTTCCCGAAACTCCGGTATTCTTTTCTGATGTGACTATTCTAATACAAGCGAATCTCGATCTATGAATCTCCATCCAATTGTGACATAACTCCACTGTATTATCGTCAGAACAGTCATCAGTGACAATTAACTCAATCTTCCTCCATGTTTGATTATAAATACTATCGAGTGCTTCAATAATAAAAGACGATGAATTATATGCTACAACAACAACTGTAATCAGTGAATCCATGATAAGAAAACAATTCAAGGTCTATGAAAAGTTCTTTTTTGTGGAAAACCTATCAGAAATTAGCTTTTTCAACTCCATCAATTTTGATAATTTCCTGAAAGAGTAAATACCGGCAAGAATACAAATCATAGTACCCGCCATGTAACGGTGCATGTCATTTGTAATAAATACAGTAAAAAATGTTAAAATTATTAAGCTATATAATATCCAGAATTGCTTTAGTAATCTCGAGGACATCCTAAATTCGTATATTTTTCTTAAAACATAGTAGGAAAAGATTACAGATAAAAAGTATGTAAAAATCAATGACAAGCCAAGTCCGTTCAACCCGAAAAAATAATATAGCAAAAGGTTTGCTGCAAGAATTACCAGTCCGGAAATAACCTCCAACGTTACAAACAGGCTTCCGGCTCCTTTTGCAAGATAAACGTAACCTAAAGCCCATGAGACAGTTTTAAATGGAATACCCAGTAATGTCAGAATGGCAAACATCACAACTGGCAAAAACTCAGGAGTATACAGAATACGTATAACAATAGGCATAGCAACAATTAAGAGAATAAGCATAGGGGTGACAATCAGCAAAGCTGATTCAATCTGTTGATTAACAAGACTCCTGACTTGCTTATTATCAGCTTGTATTGCTGAAAGACGTGGAAAATAATCTGTTGCCATAGCAGCAAAAATAATTGCCACATACTGACCTACAACACCCCAGCCTGCATTATAAAGACCAACTTGTTCAACCCCTCCATTATGGCTGATAAAAGCATTTAAAATGTATGTCGAGAGTGAGGCGATAAAACCAGAGATTGTCATGGAGATGCCTAATGTAGCCATTCCTAAACCCCTGTGAATAACTTCGTTAGATGTTAGTCTGACTTCTTTAACCGGAACTTTACGAGAAAAATACCAAGAAAGCAGCAAGCCTGTAACTGCAGTAATGATCATTGCAGGGACAATGCCCTTCAGTCCGAAATAATAGTACAAGGGAATTGAGGTTATTAAGCCAAGAGAAGGGCCAATAACACCAGCTTTGGCCATTTCCTTCAATCTTCTTGAACCCTGTAGAATTGCACTCTGTCCTTTACTTATAGCCTGCAATAGAATTGTAACTGACAACCAGATAAAGGCCCAAGTATAATCCCTGTTACCAAAGGACCATTGACTTAAGAGAGGGGCAAAACTAACAGTTACAATTAAGCCCAATAGTCCGGTCAACCATGACCACTGGCGCAGAGTTTTAATTGTTTTGGAGATTGCAGTTTCATCACCGCTTCCATAGGAAACAGAAATGTCCCTTACAGCACTAAAAGAGATTCCAAGACCTGTTATAGAAATTATTAACTGAAGGGGAGAATTCAGAAGGCCAATTATTCCAACACCAGCAGTGCCAAGAAGTATTGCTACAAACTTTACCCTGATTATACCTATCAGTATATTAATGACCTGAACACCCCCGAAGATAGAAGTTGCCTTGAAAATCTGACGGTAAGATGACCTCTCCTCATTAATTGATTCATCTGCATCAAAACTATTGGATGCCTGGCAAGTTTCAGGTGTTCTTGTTTGACCTGACAATTTATTGAACTTATTATCAGTCACTGATAACAGTTGATTCAGGCGTTACTACTTGTAGTTGTTGATAATACTGACAACCTGAGCAGCTTCATCTTGAGTCATTACCGGGCTTATTGGCAAGCTTAGCACCTCCCGATGTATCTTCTCGGTAACAGGTAAACTGAGGTTCACATATTCGGCATACGCTTTTTGTTTATGAGGTGGGACCGGATAATGGATCAGGGTCTGAATTCCATTCTCATCAAGGTACTTTTTAAGTCTGTCACGCTCGCGACAACGCACTACATAAATATGCCAGACGTGATTAAGAGCACCGGTTATCTGATCATCTGTACTATTACCAGATATCATAGAACCGGAGATGTTGTGACATACCCGTGGAAGTATTATTCCCGGGTTAATGATATTTTTCGCATAAAAACCGGCAATAACGCGCCGACGTTGATTGTCAGTATCAAGACGTGGCAACTTCACTCTCAGCACGGCAGCCTGAATCTCATCCAGCCTGGAGTTCAGGCCTTTATAATCATGAACATACTTTTGGGTGGAGCCATAATTTGCCAAATATCTTATTATTGTCCCCAATTCATCGTCATCAGTGGTTACAGCGCCGCCATCTCCCAGAGCTCCCAGGTTTTTCCCGGGATAAAAACTGTGGCCAGCCGCATCACCCAATGATCCGGTACGCCTTGCCGCAGGCGCCTGAATTCCGGCAGCCACGGGTGTACCATGGGTTATTGTGAAAGCTCCTGCTGCCTGTGCATTATCTTCAATGATTTTCAGGTTATACTTCCTTGCAATTTCCGTGATCTCAACAGACCAGCAGGCCTGACCATACAAATGAACCACAATTATTGCTTTTGTCCTGGCAGTTACAGCCTGCTCTATAAGTGCAGGATCAATATTATAAGTATCAATATCAGGTTCAACCAGTACCGGTTTAAGCCTGTTATCCGTAATAGCCAGAATAGTTGCAATAAATGTATTTGCAGGGACGATTATTTCATCACCCTCGTGCATCACACCCAATGCGATATAAGCTTTCAATATCAGCCGAAGTGCATCCAGACCGTTTGCAGTTCCGATGCAATGTTTTGATCCAATGAATTCAGCAAATTCCTTTTCAAAAGCAGCACTCTCTTCCCCGAGGAGAAACCATCCGCTCTTTACAACCCGTGCAATTGCCGAAGATAACTCCGGCTCAAAACTTGACGTTACTTTCTGCAGATCAAGAAACTTTATCATTCTCCCAGCATTTTTTTCTTTTCTTCTTCAGTGAACGTTCTCAGTATCCTAGCCGGAGTGCCTCCTATAATAGTGAAAGGATCAAAAGACCTGTTTACAAAGGAGTTGGCTGCAACAACGCAATAA
>MWDJ01000065.1 GCA_002070505.1 Bacteroidetes bacterium ADurb.Bin145
GGTAATAAGCTTATCCAAAATTGGACTCTCCATCAAGTGAATCTGTCGCAGTTCACCGCCCAGCTTTACCAATTGAAAGAAAGTTCCCTGGTCCTTGGGATAAGGCACCCTTGGAAAATCAATCTTCAGGAATTCTTTGTACTTCTCACGATAAGAAGGAGAATGTAAAACGGCATATATGTAATCAACAATATCAATCGGTGAGAAAGTGTTATCATTTGTTTCTTTTTCGTCAGTAAATGTTAAACCAATATTTTTCGCTATTTGATTTACTATTTCCGCGTTTAGGTTTGGCGTTCTTTTTTTTGCTTGATCAAAGGTTCGCTGAGTAATCGTTTCCGGATTTAGGTATAAAGGATAAACATAACCTCTTTCTCTCGTTTTATTTGAAACAAAAGAATCATCGACAATTTTATTCGTTATAAAAATGTGAGAATATGAATCAGTGACTAATTGCCTACATAAGTCAATGCCGATGTTTTCTCCTTTTAAGAAGTTCACCATTACTTCAGTACGAGGGTAACAATGAAAACCTTTTGATTTTCCCGTATAAAATGTCCATTTATCATCAAACGGTCGATAACTTATTTTTGTAAAAATCCCTTTATTGGGATAATGTTCCTGTATGTCTTTCTTCGCATAATTTACTTGCCAATCTCTAACGTCTTTTCCCAATTTGAATCTTTTCCTTGCTTCTTCTTCATTTAATTCTACAAATTCATCTATAGTATTCATAACTTCTTGCTTTGAGTTATGAATGGTAAATCCATCTCTTGCTGTGACTATACCAACACTGCTTAAAACAAAAATTTCATTTACTGAAAAACCTAATACATATTCTGTTTGTTCTTTAAAATTTTTACTTGCAAAAAAGAAATTTGGACTAGCGTTAAAAGGTTCAACAAAAGAAAGCGATTGAATATAGTTATGATAAAGGAATTCATATTTATAATCACGATTGCCGAACAAATCATAATGAAGTACTTTGCCCAATTCATTTGGTTTCTTCCTTCCACTTTTAACGAAAAGATTGATTGAAACACCTTGCATAATATCAAACACATTTACATCAATATTTCCATCAGGTGCTATTTCTTTCTTCTTGCTATTTCCATGCAGATCTATCGTATAAATCTTATCATACGTTTTCAATAAATTCCAACGCATTCCTCTGAATGTTGGATTATCGAGAAAACCATGAGGATTAATATAAGCGAGAATTCCACTTCCATTCTTTTCAATAAAATGCTGCCCGTACCGGATAAATTTCACATAGTCATCATTAATCCATTTTGGATTCCGTTCCTTTAGCTTCTCATTTCCACCTGGTTCTTTCTTATAATCTTCCATCAGTTTCATGATCCATTCCCCTTTATTAGAGCTTTCTCCGCTATAAGGAGGATTCCCAATTATCACCATAACAGGCGTATCCCTTTTTATATGGTTGGCTTCATTAGCTTCAGCACTGAGCCAGTTGGCAAATAAGGTGCCTGTGTCAGCGTGATATTCTTCCAGGCTGTTGGTAAGATAAATCCTGAAGCGTTGGTCTTTTGTTGGCCGATAACCAGTTTCTCTAAGGAGCAAATCCATTTTCAGATGGGCCATGGTGTAGGAAGCCATCAGGATTTCAAAACCATTCAGCCGGGGAATAAGGTGATCTTCGACATAACTATTCCATAAGCCCTGCTGGCCTTCAAACTGTTTATAAATCAGCTTCACCACTTCAGCCAGGAAAGTACCTGTACCGGTAGCTGGGTCCAGTATCTGAACTTTGTGAACCTCCTTCTCAACTTTCTTCCCTTGCATATTGACCGTCACCTTTGTTTTGGAAGTGTCGGCCAGTCCCATTGGTAATCCGAACTCTGTTTTCAGGATGTCATCTACAGCTCTCACAATGAAATTGACCACCGGTTCCGGGGTGTACCATACTCCTCTGCTTTTCCTGAGTTTAGGATCATATTCCGACAGGAAGGTTTCATAAAAATGAACCAGAGGATCATTCTGCTGGGTGGACTTGCCAAAATCTTTCAGCAGCTCTGCCACGTTGGTAGCCCTGAAAATATCGGCCAGATCATCCACAATCCATTTGATGCGGTCATCCAGGTCATATCCTGCAATATATTGAAAGAGTTTTCGCAGAAATGGATTTGACCTGGGTATCAGTTCTGCCGCCTCCTGTCTTGAGAAATCAACAAGGCTGGGGTCATGCAAACGGGCAGCAAACATCCCATACGCAATAGTCTGGGCATAGATATCGGCAAATTCCTTTTCCTTAATATCGTGTAGCAATACCTGTTTAAAAGAGGTAAACTGGTCATGCAGGGTGATGTTTTCCGATTCATTGGCCTGGTATGCTCCCTCTGCCGGAAGTAAGGCTCTTTCAATAACATTGGCCAAAAGCCTTGCTTTGGCAGCCATCATCTTGCTGAGCTTTGAGGATGATTTGATGGTTTGTCCGGAATACGTGCAAAACTCCCTGATCAGGAGTGTAAACTCAGAAAACATTTCCGGTTTACCTACAATCTTGTTCCCCTGTACCAGACCAATTGAAATGGTGGTAACCTTTGTTCCTTCCCGAAATAACTGGAAGGTCAGGTAATCGGTGATGATCAGATTATCCAAAGACTGCTTATATCGGTCAAATTGCTCCTTATAATTCTTGCTTCCCAGGTCAGCCCCGATATCCTTTGCTTCGATATAGCCAAGTGGAATTCCCTTTCTGGTAATAATGTAATCAGGGGCTCCGCATTGTTGTCTCTTGGGCTCATTGGTGGCTTTAATCTCCGGGACCAGGCTTTCAATTAATTGTTGCAGATCTCCGCGGAATGAATGCTCAGTGGCATTGCCCAGTTTATAACGTTTCCCAATGCTGTCAATATATTGCTCTAAAGTCATTTGGTCAGTTAATATTGCCTCTCAAATATAGCTTAAAAAACTGGTAATGGGAAAAATTGCCAAGATGTCAGTTTCACACTGGACAGTATTCAAGCTAGTCTCGAAACACAAACATAAAATGAAACCAATAAACATTAAAGATATGATTACTGATTTATCCAACGGCAGGCTTGATGAGATTATAGCCTTTGCCAATGAACATGGTTTGACTGAAAGCTATGAAAAGACTTTCGCCAGGCTTGAACGACACTCTGAAAATGGCTGTCAGGTAAAAATCTACAGCGATTTTGCTCCTCTTTCCCTTTACTTTGAAATATTCCGTGAAGGACAGTTTGAAATGAACGGAGGCTTCATATTTCATGGCAGGCATGATGGTTATGGAAGTGGTTCCGCTCCAACCTTTTCTGTTTCCATAGAGCCTGAAAGATGTTCACATTGGGAAATCCACACATAATTATTAACCATGAAGAGAACCTATTATTTCGGATTTTACAGGGACTACACATTGAAAGGTCGTCCTGTTGTATGCCAGGCAGTTGAAAGTATCGACTGCCTTTCTTGCGAATTGCTGGGCGGTGATTATCCCTTGGTGGAAGAATCGCTTTCCCATGAGCAGATGAAGAAATACGCCTTTCATATTGCCGCCCGGTACAACGCTTCCTATGTTGAAATCAACGGAAAAAGAAGGCGCTTAGCTTGAAATAGCTGTCTGCAATTCCCCAAGCCTTTTTATTTATCCACACTTTTAAATTTATACAATGGACTATTTGTGCATCGGAAGCAAGGGCTATGCCCAGTTGGGAGAGCCTGACTTCCATATGAAGAACAAAATTGAAATGCAAGTATTGCTGGCATATCTTGAGAATAATTTCCCAATACTTGATGAATTTTCAGGAATGTGCCAGTATAAAGTAAAATGGTTCACCCATGATTTTGGTTCCTATTCAGAAATAGTGCTGGTGTATGACGACCGGCTGTTGGACAAATGGCAGGACACCGAAAATGAAAGGTACGACAGATTTTGGGCTTGGTTTATAGATGTTGAATCTGCCAACCTTGAATCAGATGCCCTCTGTAAGGAGATTGAATGCCGTTACGCTCTTATGAATGACAATTCTTTATTACCAATGAAACATGAAACCACAACAACGTAAGCTGCTGTTCCCTCCAGATGATAGAGTTTGTTTGGAAGAGAGAATTAATGATGATCCGATGCTCCGGGTATCTGAAATAGAAATTTCCTACCATCCTGCTGTACGGCCGTCAGAAAGAATATCTGTCACCGGTTCCCAAGAAGCTGAACAGGTTTTCCGAAGAATATGGTGTCGGCCCATTGAGCTGAGAGAATGTTTCTACGCCCTATTTCTGAGCAGAGCAAACAAGGTGCTGGGTTACTATTTAATTTCCATCGGTGGTATTACTGGAACCGTCATTGATGTCAGGACTGTTTATCAGGCAGCGCTAAAAGCAAATGCTTGTTCAGTCATCTTCGCTCATTGCCATCCATCAGGGAACAGTACACCCAGTGACGCGGATATTCAAATCACCAGGAAATTAATTGATGCAGGAAAATTCCTGGATATATCAGTACTTGACCATCTGATTTTATTGCCTGAGGGGTATTTCTCCATGGCTGATAATGGAATGATATAAGCTCCATACCGAAGTGGGAGGTCGTAGAACCTCCCTATTCTTTACCCCAAGAAGAATGAGAATGCCCTAAAGTGGCTCTCATGAAACAATGATGGATGTTTTTCCCTCTTAACCCACTTTCATTTAAAGGGGGTCAGAATTGTCTGTATAAATTTATTTTGCATTGATTTCTTATTGAGTTGTGATAAATTTGTCTTTTCTGCCGCAGGATGAAAAGTGAGGTATTCTCGAACATCAACAAAATAATAGAAAGAGACAGCAAAGCTTCAACATACAAGTTTGCTCTTCTTAGGGGTGTTATTGATATCATCCTTGAAAATTCTCCCTATATAACAGACTCAGGTGGAAGAGTAATTATTCCAACCGGGCTTTTAGTAGAGAAATGGTTGCTATATTATTATCCGATCCTTGAATCCTCCATTCCGCAAATCAATGGAGCAACAAATTTGGCTTTTGAAAAACAATTTATGAAATTCATAGAGGCTTATGGTGGGATGGGTGGTTTTTCTGTTTTTTACAATGATATGAAGAATAAGGGTATTCCCAAAAGTCTTCAACCTTCATTTATCTCTCTAGCTAAGAAAATCAGGGAGACCATAACAAAGATGCCGATGAGGTATATAGGCCGGTCTATCAGTAATGATTTTTATTCCATATTCCAGTTTGCATCAGGAGAAAGGATATACCCTTCAGCTACGGTTGACCTTGGATTCCTCATCAATAATTTTGGCACATTTTCTATCCCTTATGATTATTTTGAAGCTTTCCAGGTGTTGGGTAGTTTCATCAATGGGCAGGATTCAATTCTCTTCAAATGGGCAGAATTCTCAGTGAATGCTTCTGGGAAAAAACTTTCCGTTGACCAGGTGGTGAATGAGGTGCTGAGAAGTCCAATCACCCAAAGGGATGTGGCAGAATCCAAACAAATATACAGGACCATATTGATGAAGAAAGGAAATGTCTATTGTGTATGGACAGGAAAGCAGATTACGGCTTATGACATTGATCACATGATTCCTTTTTCAGTCTGGAAGAATAATGACCTTTGGAATTTGCTGCCTTCACAAGCAACCACAAACAGTCAGAAAAGGGATAAAATACCATCTGTAAGCCTGATTGATAAAAGGAAAGATTTAATCCTTTATTATTGGGACCTGGTAAACCAATACCAGCCTGAGAGATTTCAGAAAGAAATAACGGTGGCTCTTTTGGGTAATAGTCCCCTTTCATCCTGGCAGGATGGTGCCATCCATCAGCTCCAGAGAAGCTGTGAATATCTAATTTCAAACAGGGGGTATGAAGAATGGACTATATGAAAGAATATCATTACAACCAGGAGTTTTTAGATTGTCCTTTCTGTCATCTTGATAAGTCAAGGGAAATCATTGCTGAATCACCAATGGCATACGCCATTTTTGATATTTTCCCTGTTTGCAACGGACATGCCCTTATTATCCCATGGAGGCATTGTTCCGACTATTTTGAACTTTCTTTGGAAGAACAATCAGCCTGCTGGCTTCTAATTAACGAGGTAAAGAAGGTTGTTGACAAACAATATCAGCCTGATGGTTACAATGTAGGGATTAACATTAATTTTTCTGCCGGACAGACAATCCCACATGTTCACATCCACTTGATTCCACGCTATAAAGGAGATATTATAGATCCAAGAGGTGGAGTCAGGGGGGTAATTCCTGAAAAAAAGAGCTATTGATCCTTATTATTCCTTTCTGGTGAAAGAGCCTTAAAATGGCTCTCACGAGGTCTGGGGAGGCTTCAGCGTTGCCTTTTCATCAGGGGGAAAAGTCAGTGTGATCTGGGCATTTCCATTTCTTGAGAACAAATTCTGTTCTTCTTTTCTACCTCTGTATCTCAGAAGAGACGACGTTCCGGAATCCACACAAGAAATATTGTCGGGAGAAAGTCCTTAAAAAAGACCACCATTGCTGATGGCCTCAATTCTGACTTTTATTTTACTACAACCATGTCTTTTAATAATTACTATTAAAAAGAGGGCAAACCAAACATCCAGGTGAAAAGCCCACTTCTGAAAGCAGGCCTTTCCCCGGAAATTAGTTTTCAGATTTTTACATCATCTAAGCAGACTCTTCACTGAGGCTGAGGCATTGTTCTTCGATAAGTTCTTTAATTGCACAAGCTATCGGATAATCCTCAGATATGTATATGTAAAGGTAGTCCATCAGCCTATCAGCTCTTTTACTTTCCCTTTCCCAGAAATGCTGTTCCATGCGATTATCCAACATTTCGTCATCATCATACTTCGCTTTCATAAACTGAGCAGCATGATAAATCGCCATACAATCATTTGACTCATTACTAAGCTCTTCCGACTCCGATGAAATGTTAGCCAATATACCATATTTAAATAAAGAACGATGTATTCTATATACGTCATCTTCTGTTAATTGAGCCACATCTTCACTTTCTTGTACTTTTTGGGCAAGCGATTTCAACAAACCAATCTTTTCCCGATTACTTTCTGCAAATGAGGCCTTTGAATGATCATCCTTCCCAACCGGTGGAACTTCATCTTCATCCTCATCCCAAAACCAGTCACTGATTTCATCAATCTCTTTAGCTTTGAACATTGTACGTTCTTCCAATCTTCTAAAAGCGACCTGCCAGATCAAGCTCTTAATAATGGTTTTTCTTTTTTCTAAATCAACTAATACATTCATAATATCAAAATTTAAATTGTTACAAGTAGATATTCACGACAGTCTGCTTTTGTGTCCTATTGTGTATTTGGTTTTCCCTCATACTCCCTTTTTAGTATGTTTCGATTTTTTTCCATCATACTTTAGCTTTTTTCTGTTTCTCAAAGTCAGTTTTGAAGCTATTGTATCGGGAAGTTGCTCTCTTATTTTTCCCTTCCAAAACCTGGCTTTTCTAGTGAAGGATTCCTCACCATATTTTCTCAATGCTGGCAATACTCCCGGATTGACTTTAAGAGGCCTGAAGTTTCTCCTGATTCTGATAAAACGTTGCTTCTGAGCAAGCTTCTTCCATTCCCAGGCTGTGGAAAGGGAAATATTGAATATTTTGGCGATAACCATATTAGCAACAGGATAAAAAGTTGGCGGTATATGGGTAACTGTCATGGAACCCCCTTTTTGTCGTTCGGTTACCCACAACCGCCTTCTTTGTATACCAATCAGATTACTGACCTCAGATCCGATCAAAAAACCTTTAAAATTCCTGATATCTTTAATGTCAAACTCTGCACCTGTACGCTTAGCAAATCCCTCCATTTTCCGTATGCGCTCAAAACCGCTGATGAAAAAATAGCCTGATCTTTTGCTCAGAGTTATCCATTTCTTTTCCTGTAAATGGTCAATATTAGACTTAATTGTCTTTATTGATTTCAAACCAAGATCATTGGCCATATCTTCCAATACTTGCTTTGTGATTTTGATCTTACCACTGGATTTCATCTTAAGCCAGACAAATATTTGCAGGGCACGCACCTTATTATTATATAGTGCATAATGACACATTTCAATCGGTATAATTATCGTTTTTGGCATCACTCTGCTGTAGTTTTAAAAAGCTTGCCCGATGTTCCGGAGAATAATAAATGCGTCCTCCCCGTTTAAGGAACCCCAAACCCCTCTGTCGGTAGTTTGCAGCAGTGCGCTTACATATTCCCCATTGCTGCATCAGCATGGCTGTATCCCATTCTTCTTCTGATATTTCCGGAACCTCCGTTAATTTTCGTACTATCCTCTCCAAATCAGAGATTCTGCGGGATAGTTCATTGAGGCGAAAGCCATAATCCTGATTAACCACCCGACACTACTTATTTGTTCCTGCCTCCTTCCAGTGCATCCAATATTTCCGATTCTTTATAGAACCAGGAATCCCCAAGTCGATATGCCGGAATTATTCCTTTCACCCTGAGGCTCATTAGGGTAGAATCTGAGATTCCCAGCAACTCCCTTACGTGTTTACTTCTCAGCCACCTTTGAGGCTGATTGTCAACTTTTGCTTGACTCATCAATACTTTTTCCATTTTCTTATGTTTTGTTTTTTTGTTACAATAAACCAGTTAATTTACAGAACTGTCGTAAATATACGGATTTAAGTAGTTGATAATTAACCAACTAAACAAAAGTGGGAGAATGAAAAAAGTTGGAGATTTCTCTGGCAGTGCTAGTAAAGGTTTGCCAAATATTCTCCAACTTTTATGATGAAAAAAGTTGATAAGGGATTATGATTTCAGAATGTCTAAGGCTTTA
>MWDJ01000066.1 GCA_002070505.1 Bacteroidetes bacterium ADurb.Bin145
TTTGTGAAGGCATGGGTTAAGGTTATGAATGCCGACCGATTTGATTTAATGCAATAAACAGAAAAAAGTCTAACGCAGACCATCTATTTATGCAGCCCGGCAGCTGAATGGAATACAGCAGTGCCGGGCTTTCCTTATTATAATGGAAGCATCTGATATTGATTGAACATGTAGCATCAATTATTGTTAATAAAAATGAACAGTATGTTTTACTAAAAGAGCTATGCTAACCAGCAATACCAGAAAGCACCTGTCACGCAAACAATGTGAAAACCTGCTTGAAACACTGCATTCACGTTTCTATAAAAATATGAACCGACATAAAAGTCTTGAATGGGATAGCCTGAAAGCCAGGCTGGAAGCTCATCCTGAAAAACTATTATCACTCTTTGAGATGGAAAGAACCGGAGGTGAACCGGACGTTGTCGATTATGATAAAAAGACAGGCGAATACATCTTTTTTGATTGTTCTTCTGAAAGTCCTGAAGGCCGCCGTAGTCTTTGTTATGACCGTAAGGCGCTTGATTCAAGGAAAGAATCGAAACCAAAGGATAACGCTCTGGATATGGCAGCTGCAATGGGTATCGAGATTCTCACAGAGGACCAGTACCAGGAATTACAGAAACATGGAAATTTCGATACCAGAACATCAAGCTGGCTAAAAACTCCTTCCAGAATCAGGGACCTTGGTGGTGCTATCTTTGCCGATCGACGCTATGACAATGTATTTGTATATCATAATGATGCATCATCTTATTATGCTGTCAGGGGATTCCGTGGCTCATTAAGGGTTTAAATCCGGATTCGGGATTAATTTCTTAAGATCACCCCGGAAAATTATTATTCCATTATTCATTCTGTTTTGCCCTGTAAATTGAAATGTCATTGTCCATTATACCGGATAGATAAGTCAACCGTCTTTAAGTCGAGGGAAAACAAATCTAACTCATCAGCACCTCGGAAGCAGATCCCTCAATCGTCAATCCTTCGTAAACTAAAGGAAGATTCATTTCGATGAAACCCCTTTTAGTATTTGTGAGATTTGGAGGAGATTCTTCACTCGTCAATCCTTCATAAGCTCAGGATTTACGAGTGAGGGATCTCCTCCCTTCGGCAGATAATAAAAGAAAGATGTGTATAAAGATTAGTTTAGGGGGCAGAGGGTAACTTTGTTGGCTGTAAAGACACCCTCCGATAAATACAGAAGGTGATTTAATATCATATTCTGTATAATGCTGTTTATTTACTATCGAAATTAATTACGATTACTAACAAAGTCATTATGGAAAATATATTTTTGTATATCATTAAAATTATCAATGATACCAGGACATTCATATATACACAACAACATGAACACTCCATGTCAGTTCCCGGCTTAAGAGGCACGCCCGGAATCTGGCAACACATGTAGAAAAATAACAGAACTATGAAAAAAATTAAGATGTACCAGGTAGATGCTTTTTCAGACAGATTGTTCTCAGGTAATCCTGCAGCTGTTTGCATATTGGATAAATGGCTCAGCGATGATCTGATGCAATCAATATCGTTCGAAAATAACCTGGCTGAAACAGCATTTGTCATACCTGATGGTAAGAATTTTAAGATAAGGTGGTTCACTCCGGCAGTGGAAGTTGATCTATGCGGCCATGCCACACTTGCTTCGGCATTTGTTCTATTCAATGTGCTTGGTTATCATGAAGATATTATCAGATTCCAGTCTCAGAAAAGCGGGGTTCTGTATGTCGAAAAGAAAGACGACCTGCTTATACTTAACTTCCCAACCGATAAATTGGAATTATCAACAAAGGAAGAAAGTCTGGGAGTTGAAAATTGTATCGGGACAAGGGTAGCAGAATTGTATAAAGGAAGAAGTGATTATCTGGCTGTACTGGAAAATGAAAGTACAGTAAAAAAAATTGAACCTGATTTTGAAAAAATGCTTAAGCTGGATGCACGGGGACTTATTGTTACAGCAAAGGGAGATAATGTGGATTTTGTGTCGCGTTTCTTTGCTCCACAATGCGGAATAAATGAGGATCCCGTAACAGGTTCGGCCCACACATCATTGACACCATTCTGGGCATCCAGACTCGGGAAAAACAAGATGATTGCCCATCAGTTATCCAGGAGAGGAGGTAAGCTCGTATGCGAATTACAAAATGACAGAAGCCTGATCGGCGGAAAAGCCCGCCTGTATTTAACTGGTGAAATATTCACGGAGTGACAAGAAAAATTCATCGGCGGAAATAGATTCTTTTGCTAAATTTTACTTTTTTTAAACTGAAATTCATTCTATAATGAAAAAATACCTTCTCGTTTGTTTCGTCATATTTTCTACAGTCCCGATGTTGTCACAACAAAACACGGTAAAAAGTCCTGATGGCAGGCTCATCCTTAAAGTAGCCGTTAAGAACGATATGCCTTATTATACCATTGATTACAATGGTATTACAATGCTTGAGGATTCTCCTCTCGGACTAATTACAAGTGTCGGGGATTTCAGCAAGGCTCTTCAGATATCTTCTGCAAAAGAAGGGAAAATTGATGAAGAGTATACGCTTGACAGGATCAAAAGATCATCAGTCCGTTACCACGCGAACGAACTTACTGTTACACTTACAAATAAAGATAATCAGCAAATAGATGTTGTTTTTCGTGTAAGCAATAACGATGTAGCTTTTCGTTACTCTTTGCCTCAGTATGGTGAAAGAATAACTTGTATAATCGAAAAAGAACTTAGCGGGTTTAATTTTCCTCAGAAGACGACAACGTTCCTTACTCCCCAGGCAACACCGGGTATAGGCTGGAAACGTTCAAAACCAAGCTACGAAGAAGAATATGTTGCAGATGAACCAATTGGAACACCTTCAAAATATCATCTTGGTTACACTTTCCCCGGCCTGTTCCATATCGGCAATGATGGCTGGGTGCTTGTTTCGGAGACAGGCGTGAGCAGTAAATACTGCGGATCCCGTCTTAGCGAAGGTACCTCTGATGGCATATATTCAATTGCTTTCCCTGATCCCGGAGAGAACAATGGTTTTGGCAATTCTGCCCCTGGCCTTTCATTACCTGGTTCTACTCCGTGGCGGACGCTGACAATAGGTAATACTCTTAAACCTATAGTTGAAACAACAATTACATCAGATGTTGTTGAACCTTTATATGAAGCTTCTCAGAAATATGATTACGGCCGTTCCACATGGAGCTGGATCCTGTGGCAGGACGCAAGCATGAACTGGGATGACCAGGTCACCTATATTAACCTGGCTGCTGATCTGGGTTATGAATATATCCTGATTGACGCTTTATGGGATACCGAGATAGGTTATGAACGTATGCCTGCTTTGATAGAATATGCTCATTCAAAAAAAGTTGATGTATTCCTATGGTATAACTCCAACGGTTACTGGAACGATGCTCCTCAGGGTCCACGGAACAGGATGAATAATTCCATTACACGTAAAAAAGAAATGAAATGGCTGAAAAGCCTGGGTGTAAAAGGACTGAAAGTGGACTTTTTCGGAGGCGACAAACAGGAGACAATGAAGCTTTATGAGGATATCATGAGTGATGCAAATGAATACGGATTGATGATTATTTTCCATGGAACTACTATCCCCAGGGGATGGGAACGAATGTATCCGAATTATGTGGGCAGTGAAGCGATACTGGCTTCTGAGAACCTTATCTTCGGACAAAGGGCAAATGATATAGAAGCCTTTAGTGCCTGCTTACATCCTTTTATCAGGAATGCTATCGGCTGCATGGAATTTGGCCCGGTGCTGCTGAATAAACGGCATAGCCGTACGAACGACAGGGGAACTACCCGGCGTACATCGGATATATTCCAGCTCGCTACTTCTGTTCTGTTCCAGAATCCTGTACAGATGTTTGCCCTGACTCCGAATAACCTCACAGATGTTCCTCCATTTGAAATAGATTTTATGAAGAATGTCCCTACTACCTGGGACGAGACTGTATTTATCGACGGCTATCCGGGTAAATACGTTATCCTGGCAAGAAGGCATAAGGATAACTGGTATATTGTTGGCGTAAATGCGCAAAGCAATACAATCGAATTAAAGGTTCAGCTTCCCATGTTGGCGGGAAAAGAAGTGAAAAAATACTACGACGACAGGAATTTAAAGGCATTCATGGAAAAAAATAAAGTCAACAGGAACGGTGAAGTACAAATAACGATACAGCCTAACGGCGGATTTATATTATCAGACTTTTAACCCGGGCGGATACTTTAGTTATTACAAATTCAAACTATTCATCTATGAAATCAAAATCTTTCTTCTGTCACTTATCACTTGTACTACTCATTGCATGTGCATTTTCCTTAGGATGTTCACGCTCTGCTGAAACTCCCGTAGTCTCTGAGGATGGTTTAACGAGAAGCACTCCTGAGGAACAGGGTGTCCCATCTCAAACCATTGCAAATTTCTTTAAATCAGTTGAAGAAAAAGGGTATGATGTACACGGGCTGATGATGATCCGTCACGGGAAAGTAATAGTTGAACACTGGTGGGCACCATATGCGCCTGATTATCAGCATGCAATGTATTCGGCAACGAAGACCTTTACCGGAGCTGCTGTTGGTTTTGCAGTGCAGGAGGGTTTACTGAATATCGAAGATAAGGTCATCTCTTTTTTCCCCGATTTGCTCCCGGATACAATTTCACCACAGCTGGCCGGTCTGACTGTGAAACATCTGCTTACAATGTCGGTGGGACATGCCTCAACACGGTATACCGGTTCCGGATTAAGCCAGATACGATCGTTCCTTGCTGCGAAATTTGCCTATGATCCGGGAACATCCTTTGCATATAATATTACCGCTTCTCATATGCTTTCCCATATTATTTCAAAGGTGAGTGGTGTAACTATATCGGAATATCTTAAACCTCGTTTGCTGGATCCGCTCGGCATAAAAGACGTTATCTGGGAGATGGATAACGACGGCTACAATATGGGTAACGGAGGTTCTCATATGAAAACATCTGACATGGCCAAAATGGGTTTGTTCCTTCTTAACAAAGGACTCTGGAACGGGCAGCAGCTGCTTGACCCGGCATGGATTGAAGCAGCCACCACCCCGCATATCTTTCAGCATCCTGAATGGACAAAAGAACAGATTGATAATGCAAAGGATGATGGTGCACAGGGCTACGGTTATCAGATCTGGATGGGACGTCACAACTCATACAGGGCAATCGGTGGCCAGAACCAGCTGATAATGGTCATTCCTGAGTACGATTTCATTTTGGTCTGCCATAGCAGCATAGGCGATGAAGCCGGTTTCAACAGCCTGATCTACGATATGCTGCCTTCCATGAGTGACAAGCCACTGAAAGCTGATAAATCATTCGATCTGAAAGCTGCAATTTCAGGATATGAGATCAAGCGCCCGTTCACGGGTTCAAGCATATCAAAGGTAAAAACTAGCACAAGAAGGTTTAAGATGGATGAGAATGCAGCCGGTGTCAGTAATATCCTTTTCCGCTTCGACGCATCCGGCAACTGCTATCTTACTTTTATAACTGCCGGTGCAATTCACAACATACCATTCGGGCTGGATACATGGTTGCATGGAATGACCGACCGTACTCTATCCATTGCCCGTACCGTCTACCCCAATGCCATGGGTGTCACCCCGGTGAATACAGCCGGGATCTGCACCTGGACTGCTGAAAATCAACTCTCAGCATATTATCTGTCAATGTTCAATCCCGGCTCCGATGAAACATTCAGGTTTACATTTGACGGCGATAAACTAAAGATGGAGATCATTGCTCCTACCCGTCGCAGACTGGGTCCTCCTGATATGCAGCAACCGGAACCGGGGAATATTGTCTTGTCAGGAACAAGAATCAGGGACTGAGATATAAACAGTTGATAAAATTACACTTATGACGCATAGGCGGGCTGAAGAATATAAATCGTCTTTGTTAATTAATAACCGGGAACTTGTATCTATTATTAATTTTACCTGGATCAAAACTTTATGGCAATGAAAAATAAATCATTAGTTTTTATTGGAATCATTTTCCTTTTGACTGGTTCCTTAACAGCAAAGGAACCACTGAAAGATTACAGTTTCATCCGTGGAGTATGCCACAATCTGACTCCCGACCAGGAAACCCTGGAGAGGGATCTGGGTTTTATGCAGAGGCTTCAGTTAAACAGCTCCCGTGTCTGGCTTAATCAGAGGGCATACGAGAGTAACCCTGAAGAATATATTAACAGAGTGCTTAATTATATCCGTACATGTAATAAATATGGAGTAACTGTTATGCCGGTTTTGTTTAGCAGCGGCGGCTTTCCTGCACTTTTAGAAAAGAATGCAAGAGCAGGTTGTGAAAAATATGTAACTGCAATTGTCAATGCTTTAAAAAAAGAAGAAGGGCTTTTAATGTGGGATGTTTGTAACGAACCCAATTGTAATGATTACTACAGGAAAGCTCCACCGGCCGAACAGCAGAAACGCAATGATGAAATTGCAGGTTTTGTTCGTTACTTTATTACATATGTAAAAAAAATTGACCCGGTAAACGCTGTGACAGTAGGCCACTGGATACCTAAATTTTGTGGAAATACATCTGATCTTGTCGATGTAATTTCTTTCCACGATTATCTTGAAACCCGTTCCCGCGTTGAGGAAAGTTATGCTATCGCCGAGGGGTATTCAAAAAAATACAACAAACCTTTAATAAATAGTGAATTGTGCTGTATTGGCCGTTCCAATCCTTATGACATGGCTATTCAGATTGCAGATGAGCATAATGTAGGATGGTATGTTTTTAACCTCATAATCAGTGGTGGCTGGAGCGATATTCACGGACTGGTTTATCCTGACGGAACTATACGTGATCCTGCATCAATTGCTGCACTCTTTGGTTTTTACAGAAAACGCGATTTAAATACTACAGTAAAAGTCCTCCCTAACAGGGAAGAACATGCAGAGAAGGCAATCGCTCTCCTGGAGACAGTACTTAATGGCGATTTTGATGAATATCCGGATGTATTTGGGATTGCACCTTTTAAATCAAAAAGAAGTTCGGTCAAACCTTTGGGAACCAGACCTCCGGTATCTTCGGTTGACGATATTCTGGAAGCTGCCGAATATTGTGCCAATCTGCTTGAAGGGGCAGAAATGGTCCCGATGTGGGAGCCGCCTACTGCCAGAATAGAAACCTGGCGGAAAATGTCTGACGAAGATAAGGAAAAAGCAAGGGGGGAAATCCGCAAGTTTGCCTATGATCTTGCTCTGCAGCTGAAAGAATGGTGCGAACTGTTCTAAGATTAATTTACGTTAATTTTAACCGTCCTTGACCGGACCCTGGTGATATAAAATATAGAATGAGACTAACTGACCTCGGTCTGACAAAAGAAATCGATGGACTGATAAAAGATCCTGATCTTTCAGAATTCTCAGTAGGACGAGTGACACAGGAGCATCGGGAGAGATATATCGTCTCTGACGGGGAAAATGAATATGATTCGGAGGTGACAGGTAACCTCAGGTTCTCTGCCGGTTCCAGATCAGATTTCCCGGCTGTCGGCGACTGGGTCGCTATTAGGATCTACGATTCAGATAAAGCAATAATTTATAAAGTGCTTCCAAGAAAATCTGTCCTTGCACGACAGGCTGTTGGCAAATCCGGAGAGATCCAGATAATTGCTGCCAATATAGATGCAGCTTTTATTGTCCAGGCAATAAACAATAATTTCAATATCAACAGGCTGGAACGATACCTGACTGTTTGTTATGAAGCCGGAGTTGAACCTGTTCTAATATTAAGTAAAATTGACCTCCTGTCTGAAGCAGAGATAAATGATGCTATCAGGAATCTTGAAAAAAGAGAAAAGAAGATCAGATATTTCCTCCTTAGCAATCTGACCTTAAAAGGATTAGACCAGATCATCAGTATTATGCAGCCGGGAAAAACTTATTGTGTCATCGGTTCATCAGGAGTCGGAAAATCAACACTGATTAATAACCTCCTGAAAAAGAATATTCTTAAAACCGGCAATATCAGCAGCAGCACAAATAAAGGCAGGCACATAACCGAACACAGGGAACTGATAGTACTTGAAAATGGCAGTATAATAATCGACAACCCTGGCATGAAAGAACTTGGTATGACAGATAATACAGATGGGATCAGAACAACATTTGAGGATATCTATGAAATAGCTTCTGGGTGTAAATTCCCTGATTGTAAGCACATAAACGAAACCGGATGCGCTGTGCTGGAAGCTCTTAATAATGGATCGATAAATAAGGATTCATATGATAACTACCAGAAGATCATAAAAGAGCAGGAAAGGTTCCACACAACAGTGGCAGAGAAACGAAAGAAGGACAAGGTCTTCGGTAAAATGTTAAAGAACTATCACAGGGATATGAAAAAAAATGAGTAATTTAAACTCATATCTTATCTCCCATGCGACTCACTT
>MWDJ01000067.1 GCA_002070505.1 Bacteroidetes bacterium ADurb.Bin145
CCTCTTCCTATGATTGAAGAAAACCTAAGAGCAAAATAGTACCAGTTTTGAAAATGAATTGTTCCACGTGGAACCTTATCTGCCAAGATACATCAGCAAAATATTCACATCCGCCGGGGAAACACCGCTAATCCGTCCAGCCTGTCCAATATTTTCAGGTTTTATCTTCTCCAGCTTTTGCCTTCCTTCTGTTGAAATCGATAACAACTCTGCATAATCTATGTCCTTTGGGATCTTCACCCTCTCCAGTCTCTTTAACTTATCGGCAATTAGTTTCTCCCTTTGAATATAACCCTCATACTTAATTCGTATTTCTGCCGATTCCAATACTTCTTCCAAAATCCCGCCTTCAGTTAATGATTCAATGAAATCATGTGAAATTTCACCCAGAAGTGATTTTACATTAATTTGTGGGCGCGCGGCTATATTAATTGCTTTCGTTTTCTGTTTGATCCGTGATGTTCCAGCACTATCAAGAAACTTCGATATCCGATCAGGTTCTACACTGCATTTCTCAAGAAATGAAATTACCTTATCAATCATCTCTTTCTTTCTTTCCAGCCGCTCTATTCTTGATTTATCTGCAAGACCAATTTTAAATCCTTTCCGTGTCAATCTTTCGTCAGCATTATCCTGCCTCAGCAATATTCTATATTCCGCCCTTGCAGTAAACATCCTGTAAGGCTCGTCTATGCCTTTTGTAATTAAATCGTCGATCAAAACCCCGATATAGGATTCATCCCTTCCCAAAATCATTTCGTCTTCGCCACGAATCTTAAGAACTGAATTAATTCCTGCCATCAATCCCTGGGCAGCTGCTTCTTCATATCCAGTTGTACCGTTTATCTGACCTGCAAAATATAAACCCTGAATTCTCTTTGTTTCCAGAGTATGCCAAAGTTGTGTCGGTTGAAAAAAATCATATTCTATTGCATAACCAGGCCTGAATATCTCAACTTTCTCCAACCCTTTTATCCTCCGCAGTGCATTCACTTGAACATCCAGTGGCAAACTGCTTGCAAAACCACTTAAGTAGTATTCAGTAGTATTCCGGCCTTCAGGTTCTACAAATAATTGATGAGAGATCTTTTCGCTAAAAGTAACGATCTTGGTTTCTATGCTTGGACAGTATCTTGGACCAATACCTAATATTCTGCCTGTATAAAGCGGACTAAACTCCAGACCCTTTTTTAACTCTTCATGAACCTCTTCATTTGTGTAGGTCATATAGCAGCTTAATTGTCCATCCCTGATTCCGCCTCTACCCAAGTAAGAAAATGTTCTGCCTTCATCGTCTCCTTTCTGTTCGGTCATAACAGAAAAATCAATGGTCCTGCCGTCGAGTCTTGCGCTGGTACCCGTCTTTAAGCGATCAACTGAAAAACCCAAACCCGCAAGCTGCTCACTAATTCCAATTGATGCTTCATCTCCCCAACGTCCACCATTTATAGTTTTAAATCCAACATGCATGATTCCGTTCAGAAATGTACCTGTCGTCAGAATAACAGCTTTTGCCATAAACCTCGTACCTAAAGAAGTTTCAACACCCATTACCCTGTCTTCGTCTATAATCAGGATCCTGGCCTCTTCCTCCCATATATGCAGATTATCAGTCCTCTCCAAAACCTTCCTCCATTCAGCACTGAATCCCTGCCTGTCACATTGAGCCCGTGGACTCCACATAGCAGGTCCCTTTGAGCGGTTTAACATCCTGAATTGAATCATACTGGCATCAGTAACTATTCCACTCATACCGCCAAGCGCGTCTATTTCCCTGATTATCTGTCCTTTAGCAATTCCCCCCATCGCCGGATTACATGACATCTGTCCTAACTTGGTCATATCCATAGTTATAAGGACTGTCTTCGCACCCATTTTTGCAGCTGCATGAGCAGCCTCGCAACCCGCGTGGCCTCCTCCCACTACTATTAAATCATACTCATAATTCATTGCAGCCTACCTATTATCTGCTCCACTAAGAGCTCCTGCTTCATCAGCATAATCTTTCTGTCCTTCTCATGTATATCATCATATCCGCAAAGGTGAAGAAGCCCATGTATCATCACCCTCACAGTTTCTTCCCTTATTGAGCATCCATACTCCCTTGCATTCTTTCTGACCGTATCAATACTTATATAAATCTCACCGCTAACTATTTCATCAACAGAATCATCGAAAGCAATAACATCAGTGTAACTGTCATGCTTCAGAAACTCTCTGTTTATATTTAAAACGCTTTCATCGTCCGACAAAATAAATAAAAGGTCACCCGGGACTCTTCCTTCATCCCTTATGACCTTATCAAGAAATCTGTTGATTTCTTTTAATTTACGGATCCTGAACTTAATCTGGTCATAGTAAATCTTGATGCTCAAGCAGTAACCTCCTTAAATGTCATAGTTACCATGTTTCCCTTCTCGTTGAAAGAAATCTCATCTGAAAGCTTTGTCATAAGGAAAACACCTCTTCCGCTAAGAGCCTCAATATTTGCCGGCAATGTAGGATCCGGAATTTGCTCAGGGTCAAATCCTTCTCCCTGATCTGTAACCGTTATTTTCAATTCATTATCAGTGAACTCAATAACAACGTCAACCAGTTTTTCTGCAATTTCCTTGTTTCCGTGCTTAATGGCATTATTAACAGCTTCCAGCGTGGCCACCATGATCTTGCCGTAATTGTCCTGGGTTATGCCAATCTTTCCGGTAACTTCATCAATTGCATTCTCGATCAATCTAAGATTGTCGGTTTTTGACTCCACTTTCAAACTTTTGTACATATTAGCCATAAAAGCGTATTTTCAATTGAGTCGCAAAATTAACGCAATTTCTAATTTTTTTTCGAAATCCACAATTCAGGATCCAAATAATCCTTTTCTTCTGATATCATAAATTTCAGAACAGCCTTATCGCCATCATCCTTGTCATTAAATACACGTCCCAACAGCTGTCCTGTCTGCACTTTATCCCCTACTTTCACCTTTACTTCAATTATATTCAGATAAACCGTGTAATATTTACCATGCTTAATTATTACCGCCATATTTGCTCCTCTAATTGAGAAAACTTTTACAACTTCTCCCCTGAAAACACTTTTTACCGGTGTAACACCCGAACTTGTGATCTCAATGTCTATATTCTTCTCCGTTACATATTTCAGAACAGGGTGCTTCTGTAAACCAAAACGACTTGTGATTACCCCTTGATCTACCGGCCACGGAAGCATTCCCCTGTTCTCAAAGAAATTATCGCTCAAAACCTTCAGCTCCGGACTAAGTTCGGCTGTGGCAGATTTCTTCCTCTCCTCATCAATTAACTTATTAATCTCCCGTTCAATCATTTTGGCAATTCTCTTCTTCTCCTCCAGCTCTTTTTTCAACTGCGATTCCTTGCTACTAAGCGTCTTTACAATCTTCTGCTGTTTATTTTTTTCTTGCTGAAGAAGATATTTCTGCTGCTCCTCTCTTGATTTTAGCTGGGAGATCTTTGAAAGGTCCTGTTCCATCTTCCTCTTTGAGATCTCAATTTCATCTTTAAGCTCCATTATGATTTCCGATTCCTGCCTCCTGAACTTTGTAACCTGTTGCAAATATTTCAGTCTCTTGTATCCCTGGTTAAAATCCTTTGCAGAAAGAATGTAGGCTATCCTATTGTTTGCCTTAGACGACCTGAAGGAACTCAGTAAAGCTATCTCGTAATCCTTCTTAAGAACTTTCAGATCGCTCTCCATCATTTCGATTGCTATATTGTTCAGAGCAATCCTGTCATTCAAAAGTGAAATTTCATCCTGCAATCCTTTTACTACCGATTCCCTCAGATTCAGTTTCCGGCTTATCATGTTGAGTTCATTAACGCTTTCTTTTCTTTCCTTTGAGGTTTCCTTCAGAAGATTATCAACATAGGAGATCTCCTGCAATGTTTTTTCCCGCTGCTCTTCAAGATCCTTCCTTGTTTGTCCTGTCACTTCAACATTAATGACAAGCAGAACAATAGCCAGTAATATTAACTTTCTCATCTTATTCTGACTACACGGTATCCCTGTCCCCCAATACTTCCCATGCTTCCCTGCCAGGGACTTTCAATTCTCTTAATTTCAATCTCAATATCAAGTTCTTTCAGATCATCATTAATAATGACCCTACCAGGATATGAAATATTTCCTTCCCTTACTATATCTGATAACAAAATAGTAATATTTCCAGTTCTTAGATTACCTTCGAGGTATACCTTTTTAACCTTTCGCCGTTGACAATCGACAGTATACTCTACTGTCCTGCCCTCTATTACATATTTTCTTTTGAACTCTCCTCTCTGGCAGTATATAAGGCTTCTGCTATCTTCCTTGTCTACAATCATATCGCCAAGAATAACAAAGATTATCGCCGGATCAATTCCATATTTGGTCCTAATATCATCCGGATCTCCAACCATAATCTTCCTGTTGAACCTGTCATTTATTATTACAGTATCGCCGGTAATAAAGCCCTTTCCGGCTTCAACACCCATGGCCGATCTAACCGATACCATAAGCGAATCGGGTTTTCTGAACTTTATAGCCGCATTCACGTTAACAGTCACGTTCTCCTGCCTTATTTTTATATCGGCTCTTCTGATATAAAAATCATTATTTGAAAGATTGTTTTCAATTACTGATTCCAGCCTGTCTGAGCCACTATCTCTATCATCCCTGCCCTCAGTTGTCCTTGAAGCTTTTCTTGCCGTAGAACAGGAAGAAACAAGCAATGCAGCCACAATAATCTTATATATTATTTTCTGCAATTTTCTATCTCCTCTCTTAAGTATGATTTTGTTTGATCAAGTTCCAGGGCCTTTTCAAAACTGTCAACAGCATCCCCGAATTTCTTCATCTTCTTCAGAATGAAACCGTAATGTTCGTAATATTCAGCGTCATCAGCTTCTCCTGAATTAATTATCCTCTCCATTATCTTTGCAGCCTCCCTGGTTTTTCCCCTTTTATACAATACCCATGCATAGGTATCCATAAATGTATTATTGGTGCTTTCCTTGCTTATTACAGTTTTTGCCATTTCCTCAGCCTCCCTGAGCTTGATATTTTGTTCCGCGAGATAGTAGGCATAATTATTCAACAAGGTTAAATCAGAACTATTCATTTTTAAAGCTTCTTCATAAATCCCGAAAGCCTCTTCATAATTCCGGCTTCTGTACAGGACATCGGCCTTCATACTGAGGATCTGAATTTTAAGCTCATCATTATCGCCTGCCAGGATATCTGCTTTCCTCAGCTCTTCAAGTGCTATATCATAATGTCCGTTCTCGAGGGCGCCGGTAGAATAAAGCATCTTGGCAATAACAGACCGATTGAAGCGTGTGGCACATTCGCCTCCTCTTTTCTCCAGCATCCCATAGTTTTTCATTTCATAATATACAAGCAACAATTTCTCCCATGCATAATAATTATTGGGATTTGCTTTTATTATCTCTTCAAGCCTTGCAATTGCAGCGGGATTGTCATTCGCTTTCTGATAGAATTCCGGTCTTAAGAGAGCCACAAGGTCATCCTCCGGATATGATGATTCCATTATCATAAGAGATATCTCCATCTTATTCCTGTAATCTTTCCTTATATCCTGATTATCTATAAGTTCGGCCATCAGCGATACTTTTTCCTCCTTTGTTATCTGATTATTCAACATAATTATACCAATCATTTCAAAAAGCTCATCAAAGTTCTTTTGCTCAAGCATGAATTCACTTAGCGACAATTGTACTGCAGCATTTCCAGGGTTTCTTTCAAGAAGAATGTCATAAACCTCCCAGGCCTTATCCGGTTTTCCTTCATACCTGAAAATAGCAGCCTTATAACCATTGTAAACAATGTTCTCAGGATCGCTCGCAAGAAGTTGGTCTATCTTTGAATGTGCATCCCTATACCTTCCTTCCGCAACAAGGTTATCCACAAGAGTAAGTGTTGTATTCTCATTAACTCCAAACTTTTTATCAATCGAATTCAATATGGTACGCGCCTTATCGAAGTTCTTATTGCTTGAATAGAGTTTGGCCAGAGTTACCTGGAGTTCAATCTTATCTGGATTTCCCTTTACAGCCCTTTCATAGCATATTATAGCACTGTCGATGTTATTTTGCTGATGATATATCCCGGCCATCAGAACATTGTACCAAAGGTTTCCTGGCTGCAATTCGCATGCCTTGAGTGTATATCTCTTACCATTGTCAAGATCTCCCGTAGAAAGGACAATCTGGGCCATATGGTAATACGATGCGTCACTCTCCGGATTGATAATCAGACACTGTTCAAAGTATTTCAGTGCTTCACCCAAATTACCCAGCAACTTCTGCCTTACTGCATCCACAAACAAGTAATCAAACGCGGTCTGATCATACTCTTTCCCGGCCTTAAGTCCCGGTATTAATTTCTTGCTGCATGACATCACGGTCACTGCAGCTAAAAATATGACTATGATGAATCTTATCCTCCTCATTATTAATTTCTTCCTGAACAACTAAGACATATTGTTTCCAACTTTCACTCTCGCGCGCAGCCGTATGTAATCCTTGCAATATTGATATGTTCTGCAATAACCATTCTATTTCTTCCTGCTCACCAATGTCAATATATTATCTCTGTATTGTGCAAAAGCGATAAAAATAAGGATTAATGCTGTATTTACGGCAAGTTCGGCAATAATCCCTGGATAGTTGAAGTACCTTGCGAACAAAACCATTGCTATTGCAAGGGCAAAATACGGTATGAACTGTGTCATTCCATAATCTACCTTAAACCTTTTCTCAGCAAAGATGAAAGACATTATAATCATTGATCCGTAGGAAGCAACATGAGCCCATGCAGATGCCAAATATCCAAAAACGGGGATCAGCGAAACATTAATAAGAACCGTTACAATAGCTCCGATCATAGTAATATATATCCCGAATATTGTAAGGTCTGTCAGCTTGTACCAGATACTGTGATTGATGTATATCCCGTATAACAAGTATCCCATGGCAACTATCGGGACAATTCCCAGTGCTCCCCTGAAATCCTTTCCAATTATATACTGAAAGCCTGATAAATACAGATTAATTGCCAAATAAACAATAAGCATTACAATAATGAAATATTTCATTACTTCCGCGTAAGTTTTCTTTGCATCACTCTGTTTTGCCCTTTCAAAAAAGAAGGGTTCCGCCGCGAACCTGAACATCTGAATGAATAGCGCCATCAGAACGGCAACCTTATAGCCAGCTCCGTATTCCCCCAGGATGGCCAGACCGTCTTCTTCTCCCATCATACGCCTCAGGATGACTTTGTCAAGGGTATCATTCACTGAACCGCTAAGTCCGGTAATAAGAAGAGGGAGAGAGTAGGCCATCATTCTCTTCCATAATTTACAATCAAAAACAGGTTTTTTAAGAATTATAAAAGGAATAAGAAGAATTAAGGTCGCTGCGCTACCTATCAGATTTGCAAGAAATACATATCCAACACCGAAATCCGGATCATAAATCTCCCTGAACCAGCCATTGCTTTTCTCATATATGCCAGGGGCAATAAGCAGGAAAAATATAACCGACACAATAATAATGACAACGTTAGCTATCTTAATGGCACTGAAAAGCAATGCCCGGTTCTCCCGTCTCAGCCTTGCAAAAGGAATTGCAGTGAAAGCATCTATAGCTACTATCGCGGCAAACATCCTTACATAACCGGGATAATTGCTGTAATTCAGAAATGCTGACACAGGCCGGATGAATATATTGACAAGCAAAAGAAATGCTGTGGACGTTGCGAGTAAGCTAATAAGAGTTGTACTATAGACTTTGTCGTAATCCTTACTATTCTGAGAGAACCTGAAAAAACCGGTTTCCATCCCATAAGTCAGTATTATCAGGAGAAAAACCATCCAGGCATATAGTTCCGTTATTATCCCGTATTCTGCTTTTGTAAAGATCCTTGTATAGAATAAGGTCACAACGCCATAATTCAGGAACCGGGGTACAATGGTTCCCAGTCCGTAAACCATAGTTTGCTTTGCCAATGTCCTGACTTCGTTCACCTTAATTTTTCTTTCGCTTATATGTCAAGATCCCTTTATATACTATTCTTATACTATTCATTATCCCGGACTTTATCAGGACGGAAAGATAAAAAGTTTCATTTTGAAAGCATTTTTTTTATGATCGCGTAAAGTTAAATATCTTTGCCTTCAGATTAGCAGAA
>MWDJ01000068.1 GCA_002070505.1 Bacteroidetes bacterium ADurb.Bin145
TAGATTTCATAATACACGGGTTTTAAGTTGTCAAATATAACCTTAACCAGTGGTCTTGATTCAGGGAGTATTATATCGCAACAGTATGCCCCGATTTACTGCATTATGGATTATTCTGTTGATAACCCCAAAACCACAACGCAACAGCTCCGAACTCTTGGTCTGATTCTTAGTGGATTTGAGAACATCAATAGCCAAACGCTCAAATAAATATGTATGCCTTTCATGCTTGTCGGACCATGGTACAGATATGGTCTTTATCTTGCCATCTGACCCTTTTACCCTGGGCACCCTACTGTTAATGAATGTCTTGTACTGCATAGTATCCAAATGACGCCAACGACGAATAGGGGCATGATCATAAATAGGACAGCCTTCCAGTGTGTCAGGATCTTCTGCTACCTTGGAGATAAACTCGATAGTAACATCAACCTCCTCAGTTAAGGAATTAACAGACACTTGATTAACCCTCCAATCATCACCAAAATCAAGAAGTAAATCGAAAAACTGCTCTGAAAACATCATAAACCATCTTTTTTGCCAAAGATCTCAAATTCCATTAAATTCGCAGTAGAACCATTTGATTGCAATGATTTCTTTATCTTTCTTTCTTTCATTAGTATTATCCAAGTTCCTTGAGCAAACTTTTGTTTAGATGAAAAAGCTTTCGATAATTGTCCCAATGTATAATGTTGCACCTTATATTGAAAGGTGTGTAAAAAGTCTTGAACATCAAGATATTCCTATCGATAATTTTGAAATTATTTGCATCAATGACGGCTCTCCTGATAATAGTAGTGAAATTGTCAAAAGTTTGCAGGCACAATATTCCAACATTCATCTTATCGATCAGGAAAACCAAGGGGTTTCCAGGGCACGAAACAATGGTATCGAATGCGCTACCGGAAAATACATTTTATTCATTGACCCTGATGATTATGTTGATACAAATAGTTTTGCGAGAATTTTAAGAGTTGCAGAGGATAAGAATGCCCAAGTCTTTTTCCTTGGATATACTTTTTTGGATGAAGATGGGAATATCAAATGTCAGAGGTTTAATGAACTTGCACAGGATAAGATTTATTCAGGAATTGAAGCATATTTTGTTTCAAGAGGAGATGGGCGAACTGATCCTGACAGGATGGTGGCTATTCTATTTGAAACTAATTTTTTAAACACACATTGCCTGCGGTTTCTTCCTGATATGCCTTACCTTGAAGATGGCGAATTAATATCACGAATATTGTGTTTGGCTGAACGCTGCTTCTTTTATGGAGGTTCTTTTTATCAGCGCACAACAAGACCAGGCTCAGCCACAAACAGCAGGCTTTTCTATTCATTATCTGCAATTAATGGATTTGTTAATGCAGCGGTCAATCTTCAAGAATTCAGGAATCAAACAAGTCTTAGTTTAACACAAAAGGAGTTTTTAAATCAACCTATAGTAAAGTTTGTTATACTATCAGTAACAGCAGCAACCAGATCAATGAGGCTAAACCCCTTTTTATCGGTTATATCTACACTTAAAAAGAACAGCCTTGAGGTTTTGGAACTAGATGGTTGTGTTTTATTTTATAAGAAGTTAGGGAGACTCTATAATTTAACTCCATACTTATTGTACTTGTATCTTGTTGTGAAGGCAGGAATTCGTTTTATTAAAAGTTTTAAGCCAAGAAGGCTCAAGAGCAAAATTGATAGGGCAGGAATATTATGAATATTCTTTTTTGCTATGGGAATTGGATGAATCCTAACAGAGGTGGTGTCCAGCGGGTTTCTGACACTTTGGCTAAGTATTTAGTGAATAAAGGACATAAACTTTTTTATTTATCTCATAATTTTGATGCAAATGATAATTATCCATTCCCTGCAACAATTTATCATTTACCGAATAATGTTTTCTTTTCAGATTCAAATCTAGACTATTATCATAAACTCCTTAATGAATTATCAATTGATATAATTATCAATCATGATTCTTCAAATAGCCGTAGTAAATTCTGGTTAAATTCTGGCAAGCGACCCATTAAAAGGGTCTCATTATATCATACAGATCCGTTACATGGAATAAACCAATTCAAAGGGTTATCAAGATATTTTGGGAATAAGTATTCAGGAACTTCATTGTTTAAGAGCTTTTCCATTGTCTTTCGGTATTTTAAAATCCTTAGGAAAAAGAAAGAAATCAGGTTTTTATTAAAGAATAGTGAAAGATTGGTTTTTTTGTCAGATGAGTTTAAAAAACAGATATTCAATGTATTGAAAATTAGCTCATCAAGAATTTGCGCTATAAGCAATCCACTTGTGTCAAGTACTTATCGAAATTCTTTTATTAAGAAAAAACAGATACTCTTTGTTGCAAGATTTGAGTTGTCAGTGAAAAGGCATGACCAGATTCTGAAGGTTTGGTCTATTATTCATAATAAGTGTTTGGATTGGGAACTAATATTTCTTGGTGATGGCCCTGACAGGACGATAGTTGAAGATATGGCCAGATACCTGAATTTAAAAAATGTCAGATTTGAAGGATTTGTTAATCCTGATCCTTATTATAGTGATGCCTCTATTATTTGTATGACTTCAGATTATGAGGGATTTGGTCTTGTATTACTTGAGGCAATGCAATATGGAGTTGTGCCTATCGCCTTTAACAACTGGGTTTCCCTTAAAGATATAATAGTTGATGAGGTTACGGGAATTTTGGCAGCTAGTGGTGACCTCTCAGACTATAGTAAGAAGTTGGAGAAGCTTATTCTCAATGATATCTTTAGAAACCATCTTGCCGAAAATGCCATGGAATATGTGAAAAAATTTCAGGTAGAAGAAATTGGTCCTAAGTGGCTGACATTGTTTAATGAATTGCTGGAAGTATGAATAGGTATAAAAAGATACTATTGGTTTCAAACGGCTTTTTCCCTGAGATTTCTCCACGCAGCTACAGAGCGACTGAACTGGCAAAGGAATTTTTTCGTCAGGGCCATGAGGTAACTGTGATCTCAAAATACCGTGACTATAATTACTCAGACTTTTTGAAAGAATATCCTATAACCTTTAAAATGTGGGGGAAATTTAAACTACCCACAGTGCCTGATTTTAGAAAAAAATACTTATCAGTTTTTGTAAGAGGATTATCGAGATTTCTTTCATTATTATTCGAGTATCCTGCTATTGAAGATATGTTTAAGGTTAAGAAAATGCTTCGTGATGAATCCGGCTATGATATTATAATCTCTTTTGCTGTTCCATACCCTGTTCACTGGGGTGTGGCATGGGCAATGGACCGAAGAAAACAAAATGCCACGAAATGGGTTGCTGATTGCGGTGATCCCTACATGGGTGATGTGCTTGACACTTTCAGAAAACCCTTCTATTTTGCGTACCTGGAAAAATGGTTTTGTAGAAGAGCAGATTTTATCTCGATTCCGATTGAGAAAGCCAAACCGGGGTATTATTCTGAATTCCACCATAAAATCAGAATCATTCCTCAGGGATTCGATTTTGATTTAAAAAAGGAAGAAGTGAGTGGGAATAAAAATCCTGTTCCAACATTTGCTTACGCAGGCACTTTTCTTCAGGGAGCAAGGAATCCCGAGCCGCTGATGCATTTCCTGGCAGACTTTGATTTTCAATTTAAGTTTCTTGTTTTTACGAATAAACCTGATATTCTTGAAAAGTATAAATTCCTCCTTCATGAAAAACTAATAGTATCAGATTATATTCCCAGGCAAGAACTTATGGAAGTTTTGAAAAAAATGGATTTTCTAATCAATTTTGATAATAATACCGAACTGAATTCTCCAAGTAAGCTTATTGATTATGCTATAGCCCAACGGCCAGTCTTAAATATTACAAAGGATTTTAATGGCGAAGATCTTAAAGCATTCCTGAGAGGAGATTATAGTAACCAAATGCTCCTGCCAGATATCAATCAATACCACATAAGAAATATTTCACATCTGTTTTTAGACCTACTGGAGAGCTAAGAATGAATTATGATGAGAAACTTCTCAAATACATATGACTTAAAATCATTGCAAGACAGTAAAACTTATTTTCTTTTATTTATAATATGGCCGTTTATTGCTTTTATCACTGCACTGATAAATTACAATACTAAAGAGGCTAAAAGGGTAGTGTACCTGTTTCTGATTTACTATGGTTTGACATTTGTGGTCGGTAATGTTGGTAATGATGCTGAAAGATATGCTTTGTCTCTGAGACAAAATGCTGAATTACCTTTTTCTGACTTTTTTAATATTATCGGTGGCCTTTATGGCTCACAAACAACCGTAGATATAGTTCAACCATTGATCTCGTTTATTGTTTCACGTTTCACAAGTCATCATAGTCTCTTATTTGCTTCCTTTGCTGCTTTATTTGGATTTTTCTATTTGAAATCAATTAATCTTCTATATAAACGCTATTATGAAAAGCCAGGACTGAATGCGCTCATACATCTGGCGTTTTTTGCAATGATTTTACCGATTATGGCTATAAATGGATTTAGAATGTGGACTGCAGCATGGATATTCTTTTTTGGAGCTTACCATGTGATACTCTACCGTAATCCAGTTTATTTCATACTTACACTGTCATCATGCCTTGTTCATTATAGTTTCCTTTCAGTTAATGCTGTATTAATTATTTATTATTTTGCAGGTAACAGGAACATTGTTTATCTGCCCCTTGCGGTATTATCTTTTATCTTACCTAATTTACTTATGCCTTTCTTTCAATCAATTTTTGGAAGCTTGGGTGGAGCATTAAAAGCAAGAGCCGAGATGTATGCAAATGATGATGTGATTCTTGCGAGGCAGGAGTCTTTTGAAGACCTGGCCTGGTTTATGAAAATTGGCAACGACCTGGTACTCTATTACCTCTTATTTGGAATAATATTCATTCAGGTTTTGCATAAGGATTCAATGAAGGATCAACCGGAAAAAAACCTTTTTAGCTTTTTATTGCTTTTCCTTGCATTTGTAAATTTTGGAAAAGTGATCCCCTCTTTTGGTGGTCGGTTTCAAGTTATTTTTTTCATGTTTGCAACACTTTTTATTTTTTTATATCTTGTTAAATTGCCAGGCAGAAAAATAAATTTACTTACACTTGTTGGGCTATTCCCGATGTTATTATATGCAGCTATTGCTTTCAGGCAAGGAGCTGATAGCATAAATGCATGGATTTTAACACCTGGTATAGGCTTGCCTTTGCTTGCCCCCTTATCACTTGCAGAGGTAATGTTCTATTGAACTTTTTTAGTGAAAAAGGTTATGATCATTTCAAGATCACAAGTTATAAAAAACCTCTCAAATATTCCCGGATGGCGCACTAGGCGCCATCTTATCATAATTGAATCTGATGATTGGGGAAGTATTCGTATGCCCTCGGAGGAAGTGTTCAATATTTTGTTGAGAGAAGGTATCAATTGGTATTCTGACGAGGGATACAGATTCAACAGGTATGATTCTCTGGCAACTACTGAGGATCTTGCCAAACTGTTTGAAGTTTTGTCATCAGTACTTGATTCAACAAACAGGCATGTTGTGTTAACTCCTGTTTCATTAACTGCAAATCCTGATTTCACCAGGATACGTAATTCTGACTTCACTGAATATTATTATGAGCCTTTCACAGAAACACTTCAAAAGTACAAAGGATGTGAGAACTCTTTTAAACTTTGGCAGGAAGGTATAAATAAAAGATTATTTGTACCTCAGTTTCATGGACGAGAACATCTGAATGTAAAAGTTTGGATGAAAGCCCTTAAGGCTAATAATAAAAGAATAAGACATGCATTTAGCTATGGGATATGGGGAATCTCAACAGCAAATGACCCTGAGATCGGTGTAGAATTACAGGCAGCATTTGATCTTGTCAGTAGTGATGACCTTATATATCAAAAAGAGGTTATTATTACCGGACTTAAATTATTTGAAAAAATATTTGGCTATCAGGCGCTTTATTTTGTTCCACCTAACGGTCCGTTTAGTTCATCACTTGAATCAACGTGTGCAGAAGAAGGAATAAAGTATCTATCAGTCTCTAAGATACAAACTGAACCATTAGGGCATGGCAGGACGAAAAATAGACTGCATTGGCTTGGGCAGGTTGGTAAGGCAGGACTGACTTATATTTCAAGAAACTGTTTTTTTGAACCGGGACTGCGAGAAAAGGATTGGGTTGATAGTTGCCTTAATGATATTTCTATTGCATTCAAATGGCATAAGCCTGCAGTAATAAGTACTCACAGAGTTAATTATATTGGTGCTATAGACACAAAGAATCGGGATGAGGGACTTGAAAAATTGAGTTTGCTTCTCCATGAGATTATGAAGAACTGGCCTGATGCAGAGTTTATTACAACTGATGAGTTAGGAAGGATTATTGATGGGAATTAAGAATATCAGGTCATTTTCAAGAACTCTGGCGCACAATATTATCAACATCCCGGGCTGGCGCACGAAAAGAAGAATAGTGGTTATTGAGAGTGATGACTGGGGTAGTATTCGAATGCCATCATTGGAAGTCTTACAACGATTCCAGTCGGAAGGCTATGACTTGTCCCGGAGTGATTATAACAGGCTGGATGCACTGGAAAGTAACGACGACCTTTCAGAATTATTTGAGGTATTGTTATCATTCAGGGATTCCAGGGGTAATCATCCTGCATTTACTGCAAATGTTGTTGTTGGCAATCCTGACTTCAGACGAATCAGGGAGTCAGACTTTAGTGAGTACTATTATGAGCCGGTGACAGAGACAATCAAGAGATATCCTGACAGAGATCTTGTGAAATCATTATGGCAAAAAGGAATGGAAGAGGGGGTGTTTATGCCGCAATTCCATGGCAGGGAGCATGTCAATGTGGTCAGATGGATGGAGGCCCTCCGCAAAAGAACTCCGGAGATAATGTACACATTTGATAATGAAACAACATTCTCGGGTGATGGTGATTATAATTACATGGAGGTGTTAGACTACAATTCACAAGACGACCTTCATCTAATGAAGGAAAGCCTTACAGAAGGGCTTGATATCTTTGAAAACCTCTTTGGATTCAGGTCAGTCTCATTCATACCTCCTTGCTACACATGGGACAGCAGGATTGAGAAAGTTCTGCATCAGGGAGGAGTCAGATACATACAGGGTCTTTTCATTCAACAGCTACCAACAGGCAGATTTGGACATTATAAGAAAAAGTATCATTTTCATGGAAGCCGCAACCAGTATGGTCAGTATTATCTTGTAAGGAACTGTTTCTTTGAGCCCTCACTTTCGGGAGATGCCGATGAAGTTGACAACTGTCTTGCCCGGATAGCCATTGCTTTCAGGTGGCACAAACCTGCGATTATCTGTTCACATCGGATTAATTATATTGGAGCAATTGACAGCGGCAATCGCAGCAGGAATCTGAAGAAGCTAAAGCAACTGCTTGAAGCAATCATTCGTGAATGGCCTGAGGTCGAGTTTCTTACAACTGACAAGCTAGGGGCTCTGATTGAAAACGGCGATAATTCAGGATTCAACCGGACTTCCCACTCATGAAGAAAAAAATAATCTCTGTCGAATTATTACAGCAATAATTTCTGTATAAAAATGATCGAGACCGAAATTAAGATATTGATCACTGGTGACTTCTGCCCGATAGGCAGAGTCGAGGAGCTTGCACTATCTGAAAAATTTGAAGTTGTTTATAATGACTTCAAAGATGTGCTGACCGGGAATGATCTTATTATTACTGATCTGGAGTGCCCGCTTACCTTTTCTTCCGAGAAAAGAAAAAAGACCGGACCTCACCAGAAAGCTCATCCCGCATGCATTGAATTATTGCATCATGCCGGAATTGGATTGGTAGCAATGGCCAATAATCATATAATGGATTATGGAAGCAGAGGGGTTATTGATACACTGGAGTTGTGC
>MWDJ01000069.1 GCA_002070505.1 Bacteroidetes bacterium ADurb.Bin145
TTTTGCTGTAAAAGTTAATTCTACTGCCAGAACAGTCAGCTCGGTTGCAGTCTCCGGTACTAAGGTGACTCTGACGCTGGCAAACCCGGTGGTCTATGGCGATGCTGTTACCATAGCCTACACCAAACCATCAACAAACCCTTTGCAGACAGCCGCAGGAGGGCAGGCAGAATCATTTCCCGCAAAGACAGTGACCAACAACCTGACTGCCCCGGTCAATTCGCCACCACTTATAGACATCTCTTCTCCCACGAAAAGCACTGCATTCATCGCACCTGCCACTGTCACTATTGAAGCATCTGCCTCTGATCCTGACGGAAAAGTTATCAGGGTGGAGTTTTATAATGGTACAACCAAGCTTGGTGAGCGCACTTCGGAACCATGGTCTTTTACATGGAAAGAGATTAATGAAGGTTCATACTCAATCACTGCAGCAGCTACCGATAATCTGGGAGCCAGGACAGTCTCCTCGGCCGTCAGGATCGTTGTTGAGAAAGCTGTCAGTGCAGTCAACCTGGCACCATCTATTGCAATCATATCACCAATTAATAATATATCCCTTGAAGCTCCGGCAACGGTTACAATCGCTGTCGATGCCTCAGACCCCGACGGTTCAATTGCCAAAGTTGAGTTTATGGTGGGGGGTATAAAGTTCGGGGAGAGCTCTGTATACCCTTTTTCCTTTACCTTTCAATGTGATACGGCTGGAATATGCGAGATAATAGCTGTAGCCTGGGATAACCTGAATGCCACCACCACATCAGCCCCTGTAACAATATCGTTCAGTCTGAAACGTGAATTACCGGACCTTGCCGTTCTTTACCCATCGCCTAATAATGGCGTTTTTACAGTCGGGTTTAATCCCTTTACCGACTCCCTGAGCGAAAAACGACTTACTATTCTCAGCCTTAGTGGCAGAACAGTGTTTTCAAACGAGATTTCAGATGAGGAGACATCCAGGCAGATTGACATCTCAGGTGTAGTCCCCGGCATTTATATTATGCATATTACAGAAGGGAACAGAATCCTTACGGCCAAAAGGTTCATTATATATTAGGTTCTTACGATTTTCAGGTTGTAAAATATTCCCTTTTTTAAATCTGATCTGTAGACTACTGCATTAATTTCAACACTGGTTAGTTTTCTGCCGGCACGCATCATTGGTACATAATTTGCAGTATTTTTTAATCTACTCCCTTTTAAAAATACTTATTTAATAAATAATGCGTTTGGTATGTAGTTTTAATCATTTGATCATTATGGCAGCTAACAAAAGATTACCGGGATTATTCCTTATAGCATATATTCTTACGGGCACACTGCTTATGAGCAGTTGTGCAAAAGACCCCACCCTTCCGGTGTTAACCACGGATGAAGTAATTGAGATCACCACCAATTCTGCTACTATAAGCGGAAATGTAACAGAAGACGGGGGGGCAGAAATAACTGCACGTGGTATTTGTTGGGGCACCGTTACCATGCCCACACTTTCTGATAATTTTAAACCATCAGGCACCGGTCCCGGAAAATTTTCCTGTGTCTTAAGCGAACTGGAACCAAATACTACGTATTATGTCAGGGCTTTTGCTGAAAACAGTGTTGGTATAGCTTATGGCAACGAGGTAACATTCAAAACAGGAATTGCAGCGCCATCAGTGACTACAGGGCAGGTTACGGGCGTGACAAACAACAGTGCCATATGCGCTGGTACAGTAACTTATAGCGGAGGTGCTCCTGTCTTAGAGAAGGGTATATGCTGGAGTCAGACACCTGATCCTGATCTGGATGATTCTCACGTTTCTGTCAGCACCGGACCGGACACATATACCTGTACACTTACCGGTCTTTCATCAGGGAGCAGGTATTATGCAAGGGCTTATGTGAAAAACGAAGGTGGAACAGCATACGGTGAGCAGGTTGTCTTCACTACAAAGGTTGTAGATATTGAAGGCAACATGTATGGTACTGTTTACATTGGGAATCAGGTCTGGATGACAGAAAACCTGAAAACAACCCGGTTTAATGATAATTCAGTAATTCCCCTTGTTGAAGACGATACAACATGGGTGCACCTTGAAACACCAGCTTACTGCTGGTTAAAACATGATATACAATATAAGAATATTTACGGTGCTCTTTACAACTGGTACACTGTTGAAACCGGGAAGCTCTGTCCTTCAGGCTGGCACGTACCGTCAGATAATGAATTTATGATATTGGAAATGAGTTTGGGTATGACTCAGGATCAGGCTATTGGAACAGAATGGAGGGGAACAGACGAGGGTTCAAAGATGAAGAGTAAAACAGGCTGGGCTGATGGTGAAAATGGAACAAACAGTAGTGGCTTTTCCGGATTGCCCGGAGGATATCGGTGGGCAAAAAACGGGGCTTTTAATGGTATCGGGATGATTACCTATTGGTGGAGTTCTGAACTAAATGAAATATATGGATGGTACAGACGTCTTGATGGACCAAATTCAGACGTGTTCAGGTCGGGCACATCAAAGACAGGAGGCAAATACATAAGATGTATAAAAAATTCTAAATGATGTTTTTGCCTCTCACAGGCAACAAAATCGGAATTATTCAGTATAAACCATAAGAATTAAGTTAAACTGTAAATACAAAATCATGAAAAAGAGTTTGAGTTTTTTTGTAATAGTATGCTTTGTTGCGACAATGGGATTGTTCCAGGGATGTAAAAAACCAACTATACCGGAACTGACCACTGTGACAATTAGTGATGTTGGCCTCACATCAGCCGTTTCCGGCGGAACCATTATCACTGACGGAGGCGAAGAGATCACTGCAAAAGGTGTGTGCTGGAGTACCTCAACCAATCCAACTGTTGCTGACTCAAAGACAAGTGATGGCAAAGGTTCAGCCAATTTTACCAGCAATATTGTAGGATTATCAGAAGGAACAACCTACTATGTACGTGCATACGCCACTAACGAAGTGGGAACCGCTTACGGAAATGAACTCTCCTTTACCACAGGTAAGGTAACAAGTGCCGTGCTGACAACCACCGAAGTATCAAATGTGACATCAACATCAGCTGTCGCAGGCGGAAACATTACCGATGATGGCGGTGGTAGTATAACTGCCAGAGGGGTCTGCTGGGGCACTTCTCCAAATCCCACAGTCAATAAAACCACTGACGGTACAGGCAAGGGAACATTCACAAGTAATATCACCGGACTGGAAGACGGAACTGTTTATTATTACCGTGCTTATGCAACTAACAGTTCAGGCACCTCCTATGGTCAGGAATTTAGCTTTATAACGCCGGTAACCGACATTGATGGTAACGTGTACGAAACTGTCAAGATTGGCAACCAGGTCTGGATGGCTGAGAACCTTAAGACCACCAAGTATAACGACGATGCCGCTATCCCACTTGTAACTGATAATGCCGCTTGGATAGCCCTTGCTGATGATGCATATTGCTGGGCTCAGAACAATGAGGAAACCTACAAACCCCTATATGGAGCATTATATAATTGGTATGCAGTGGAGACAGATAAGCTTTGTCCTACAGGCTGGCATGTGCCGACAGATGGAGAATTTTCAGCAATGGAAATGAGTATTGGCATGACGGCTGAAGAGGCAGCCAAATCTGATTGGCGTGGAACAGATGAGGGTAATAAGCTTAAGAAAGCTACAGGATGGAAAGAAGGTGAGAATGGCAGCAACACTAGCGGCTTCGCGGCTCTACCTGCAGGTTACAGGTCATATATTACCGGTATCTCAGAGGGAATCGGACTGATCACATATTTCTGGTCTTCTACCGGGCTTGATGAAAATATAGCATTGTACCGCAGGCTTGATGGCGACAATGACAAAGTACATAGGAGCGGAGCTTATAAGCAAGCCGGAAAATCTGTGAGATGTGTAAAGAACCAATAATAGCATAACGTATGATATTATAAATGAGGCTATCTCAAAAGGATAGCCTCATTGTTATATTATAATAGGGAAGAGCAGCCACCACAGGTTTATGAGAACAATGGATGAAGGTTAATTGTATATCTTTGAAAAAAGGTCATGAAAAAAGTATTATTGATATTAACAGTTATTCTTTTTACGGGATGCGAAAAAAATGAAACACCTATGAAAAATGCAATATTTCTTCATCACAGTACCGGCTACTCAATCTGGTTAGGAAAAACAAACAATTACATCTATAAGATTACCAATAAAGGGGATGTTCAAAAACATATCGATAAATACAACAGGGCGAACAAAACTGAATTCCAGATAACGGAGAGGTTTTATCCCAAGAAGGAGCCTTACGGCTGGAAGAACTATCCCTTTGATTACTACAATATCTGGGTAAAGAATGAAGGAAAAAAACCTTACCTGGAAGAAGCTACACTGGAAACTCTGACGGAGGAATATGACCTGATAATTTTCAAGCATTGCTTCCCCGTCAGCAGAATTCAACCAGACTCTGGTACACCCGATATTGATTCGGAGATTAAAAGCCTTGAGAACTATAAACTGCAATATGATGCACTTAGAGAAAAGATGCATCAGTTCCCTGACAACAAGTTTATTGTCTGGACACCTGCTGTTAACACCCAAAAGCTTATGACCGAAGATGAAGCCATCCGGACACGTGAATTTCGCGACTGGATTGTTAATGATTGGGACATAAAAGGCGATAATATCTTTGTTTGGGATTTCTATTCCTACGAAACAGAGGGAGGACTTTACCTGGCAGAAAAGAATGCTGTCTCACCTGATAATTCACATCCGGATACTGGATTTGCAAAACGTGTGTCTCCTCTTTTCGGACAGTTTATTATTGATGTATTTGAATCAAGAGTCGATTAACACTGTTTTCTTCAATATTACCTCAAAACGATGACTCTAAGGTATATTATCAATCGGCTCACATTAGCCTTCATTGCCAAAGCAGGCAGTAATACAAGAATCAGATACTGGCGCAGACAAGGGGTGAAGATTGGTGATAATTGTTTTATCAATAATGTGAATTTCTCAACAGAACCATATCTTATTGAGATCGGGAATCATGTTGCCATTGCCGCCGGGACCGACTTCATTACACATGATGGTGCTATATGGTGTTTCAGGGAAGAGATGAAAAATGCAGATGTATTTGGCAAAATAAAAGTCGGTAATAATGTTTTCATTGGTAATAATTGCACTATATTGCCAAATACAAGCATTGGAGATAACTCAATAATAGGAGCAGGAAGTACTGTACGAGGGCAATTCCCCGAGAATTCTGTGATCGTAGGAAATCCGGCAAAGGTGGTGCTTTCCATGAGCATGCAGAAACTTCTCTATATGCAAAACCCGAATTTTCTAGAGATCAGGGATCTTGCTCCCAAAGAAAAATCTAAAGCTATCAGGAAGCATTTCGGGTTACAATAAAAAAGTGATCCCTGGATCACCCTTTTGCTGACTTGATAAGACATTATCGAATTCAATGGATTGGTTACATATAATATACAAACAAAAGAGCGGTTGATATGAACGCTAAGAAGATATTCTTAATCCTGTTGGTATTGGCCATAGCAGGAATTATTCTACTCAATTTATGGCTTCTGGCTGGTTATCGTATAATCAGACAAGAGATCACTTATCTGCCTGATATTTCTGTATATAATTCGGGTATTATTCAGAATCACGAAAAGACAGTAACATATACCATAAAAAGTCAGTATTATACTTTAGAGGTCAATTCGTCAGGCAAGGTAACAGTTAAAACACCTGACAATGAAGTAATCATGTCTGATTTGACGTTTTTTTCAGATTACGAAGACCATCAACCAAGTTTGGGATTTTTTGATATAGAAGTTAGAAAGGAGAATGATAGTACAATTTCAATTCGGGGGGAAGGAACATCAGAGACTATTGTCAATATTATGCTTAAAGCCAGCAGAGACTTGCCAGAGTTTGAAATCAGTATTTCCACAGAATACAATTCTGATGTCATAGTAAAACGAGAAGCTTTGGTCGCAGCTTTTGCTGTTCCGGTATCAGAGGTTTACAGAAAAAACAGAAAAGCTGACAATGAAAAATTCGAGGCAGAATATTGGCTTGACAAACAAGGTGTGAAGTTTGGACATGGATCAAAGTCCGCACTAATATATCACAACACAGCTGCATCATCCCTACAGTTAAGCACTACTAATAATATTTTGTTTATTAATCTTGATTTTTTTGAAGACCATCCATATGTTCATATACCATTCCAGGCTGACGGTGGTGGCAGATGGATTGACCTTTCACCCTCAAAATATAGCAGTAACGACAGAAGGATAAATTCAGTGAAATTCTATATTGGAAGTACTCCGGAATATACTCCCAGGTTTATGCTGGTACCTTCAGGTTTTCTTGCCGGACATGTTTTCACTGAACACGCTGATGGTGGTGAAAGAATTGAATCTCATTATGCAGTTTATTATGGATCAGATACTATCAATGACATCCGTTTTGCTTCCGGAGGTTTTGTGGGTCATAATATACCTGTAACAAAAAGTGTAATGTACATCGATTATAATGGCAAACTCTCAGATAAAAAAACTGAACCAGTTTCCGGAAGGAACATGATGACTGAATTCCTTGATCAATTGCACCTCACAGGGAAATATGATATCTGTCTGCATACCCCGGAAGAACATAATTCGGACAGGGCAACACTTGAAGAAGCTATAAGTTACATGAAAGACCGTTATGATACGCGGTCATGGATAGACCATGGAATGTATTCTGGAAAATATAACCGGGAATGTTTTGTTTGTGATGGCCTGTCTCCGGAATCTGAATATTATGCAGGTGATTTATGGCATGAATTTGATACGCGGTATTTCTGGAATACTGCTGTGGAGATGAAACATCTAATGAAACATCCCTCAGCAAAAAATGAGTTAAAAAAGTTCAGACTCAGAAATGCGTCTAAGGTTTTATGGAATAATCACCTTTCAGCCTATAGGTTGAATAGTATTAATTACTTCCAGGCACTCAGCGAGCTAGTCACTCACAAGATATCTAACGAAAGAGAATTAAATTCCCTCATGCCAGGAAAAGGTGAGAGTTCCCCAACCCCACTTTACTGGCAACATCCTACATACACACAAGGATTATACTCCTGGGTGACTAATTATGCAAAGGATTATTATAAACTATCATTAAAAGATGCTGACAAACACCTGGAAAATGAGAAAAGACAAATTGATGAACTGATTTCAAACTGGGGTATTTTTCTGAATCACGGGTATTACGTAAGAGGGCTTGATGTCATTACAGAACAAAATGGAAGGCTTGAGATCAACCCGTATTTTGACCAGATTCTTGCTTACATGGAAGAAAGCCAGAACAAAAGAAACCTTTATAATACAACCGTGAAGGAACTTTTGGATTACTGGAGATTAATCGAGAATGTATCGTATTCATGTAATCCTGATGGCACAATCGAATTATATAATCGCAATGACATCCCTGTCAAAGGGCTATCGCTTGTTGTCAGGGCAAATAAAGTGATGATCGATGGGGTTATTCCTTCTTGCAGAAGGGTCGAAAAAGACATTGTTTTCTGGTTTGATTTAGCTGCAAGGTTTAGTGCTACCATTGAATGTGAGTAATCCCCTCCTCCGTGAACGGACTGATTGCAACACTACCAGGGATTGCGGGCTGGATGTTGTAGTATTCTTTTTATTACAATTTCAGGACTCAGATATTTATTGTAGTATTCAAGGGCTCCTTC
>MWDJ01000070.1 GCA_002070505.1 Bacteroidetes bacterium ADurb.Bin145
CAGCAGCACGGTCCCGTGATGATTCTGCAGGATTAAAGATCCATGCAGTTTACAGTGTTGTTTACCATTCTGTAAGAAATGCAATAATTACAACAGAAAGAGTGCATGATTCAAAAATGCTAAAAATTGGACCTGAAGTTGAAAATAACCTTCTAATTAACGATCTGGGATACTTTTCTCTGAAAACATTTTCAAAAATCCAGGAATTTGGAGGTTTTTTTGTTAGTAGAGTAAAAAGTAATACCGTTTTTAAGATTGTATCAATCAATTCAGGCCCTCCTGAAATTACATCAATTGTTGATCATAATTGCTTAAAAAACATAAATAAAGATGATTTTTTAGATAGAATGCCAAAGAAAGGGGTTTTTGATCTCACCTGTTCTTTTCATATTGGTGATGAACGGATTAACAAAGTTAAAACCCCAATATTCCAAGATTTCAGGGTAATTTGTGCCTGGAATCCTCTCGCTAAAAAATGGCAGTTATATATCACAAATCTCAGTTCGGAGATTTTTTCTGCAGATGATATTCATGAGTTATACCGATTTCGCTGGGTGATTGAACTTATTTTCAAGGAATTAAAAGGGGATTACGACCTAGGAAAAATGTTACTTGGGAATGAACCAATGGCGTTTGTTCACATTTATTCAATGCTTCTTCGGTTTATTATTAGCAGAGATCTGTTTTGCTGGATTGTCTCTTCGACTCGGAAAAATGAAAAAAGCAAATATACTCCGCTGCTATGGTCAAAAGTATTTGCAGAGAAAGCATTAGAGTTTTTGAGTATACTGAATCAAAATTTATTTGGAACAGGCAATGTGAAGAAACGCTGGGATAAATTGGAAAGGTCACTGCGGCACCTTGGTAAAAGCCGTAACAAAAACGAAGTTCTCACCTTGAAATTTTCCGAAATTCAGTAGGGACTTATCTTCGGATCAATAGCCAGGAGGAGGGTTGGGTACTGCTGGCTATCGTTAAAAAATCAGGAAAAACTCGCAATTCTTCTCTTTTTCTTTAATAGATATATGAAGTTACAATGATTTAAGTTTGGACCGAGATGGTGACATATTTGCGCGTACGAGTGGTAGTATCGAGTGAGAGAGATACCTCAATGTTCATGAATAAGACGTACTTGATATTACGAAAAGTTAAAAAATTATGTCATTGGATCTGGATCAATCTCTAAAGCTGTCTTACATGAATTTATTTTATTAGCCGTTTTTTGTGATTCGAGTCTAATTTTAGTTATTAATTCATTGAAATTCTCTATAATAAAATCTAATTTGAGGTCTTCAATATTTACTATATCTTTTTTATGAGAAAAAGAAAAACTAGATGGTTTATTGTATTTTTCGACAATAATTTTCGCATTATTCTGCACATCAATAACAAACTTTCGGTAGTTTTCGTGATATTTCTCATTATTTACGTCAAAATCATCTAAAATCTCAAGTAAAATATGCGGCCAACAAATTAATTGCTTAATAAAACATATTTTTTCGAAAATTAATTCTAAATCTTCATTGAATGGTGAATTGTCGTCTTTTGACAGATTTAATTCTGATTTGGGAGAGAAAATTTGATTATGAATTTTTGATCGAAAAGTTTCATTTAAAATATCGTTATAAATCCTATTAAGTTTTGAATCTTTATTTTCCCTAGAATCGTCATAAAATTTGTAAATCGGGTAAAAATCAGAATTACTCGAATCTATTATTTTGCCGTTTGTATTTACTACATCCTTTGCAATTTTTTTTATTTTCCTCATTAATGTAGAACTTTCAGAGCTTGAAAGTGAAGAATAAATTGTATTAGATAAAAGGAAAATTTCTTCAATATCCTTAATTGATTCATCGAGTTTTGTAAGAACAGATATAAGATTAGACATTTTTTTCTCACCAATAAAGTGTCAAATTAGGTTTATTAAAATAACCGATCTCTACAATGGAAAATTTTAATTATAAAATTCATTAATCAATAATCTCATCAAAATCCCTTCTGATTCATATTCCTGCACTAACAGTGGTGTAAACACATCATTATCATGGAGAATGAAAATGTTATGTGACATAGTTTTTTAATGAGAAATGAGTATTCAGGAGATTATTCCCCAAGTAAAATCTCTTCAATAAACGCTTCTGCCTCTTCTCCTCTTTTAAGCCGATATAAAATTTCATACTTGATATCCTGTGCTTCTCTATCGTACTTATCAAGTGAGAGTGCATAATTGGCGAGGTTAAGAGCTTGGTCTAACCGATCCATTTCCAGATAGGTACTTGCTTCATTCACTGCATTCACTAATTCAGGAGGACGGCTTTTCGGTCTGACCGGTATTGTTATCTGAATTGGCCCCCGCTGAATCACTACCGGAATAGAGATGGATGTTTTTTCTGGAGTGACCGCTGGTTCGGGCGGAGTAATCTCATCCACCTGTTTTTCATCCGGAACCTCTGGTTCAACTTCCGGCTTTAGTTCATCCTCCTCTTTCTTTTCTGGGTCAGGGATTATTTCAGGTTCAATTTCAGGAACCGGTTCCGGATCAGTATCCGGCACAATATTTACCGTAACTTCCTTTGCATCTACAATTGAAAGGCCGAATTCTTTTAAGATCTTCTCATACGAAAGTTCAGAGATCCGATATTGGATATTGCATTTCCGCAATTCTTCAACGAGGGTATCACGGGTAACAATCCCAAACCATCGAGCTGCATTCATATCGAGCCGGTCATCAACATACTTACTTCCTGGTTTAAAGTAAAGCCAGGCTTTGATATAAGCACGTTGCTCTTTTGGGATCTGTTTTTTTAAATGTTTCTTTGCGATTACCTCCCATCGCTGAAGGAAAGCAAACCGTTGCTTTTTCGCCTGGAGAAAGAGATTTTTCCCGACATCAACACAATTTCCTTTAAATGTCTGTACATACCAGTTTCCATTCTCACATCCGGTAATTTTTCCCTGGTACGCTTTACAATCGATGAGGAACGGACCCTTTTCAGTCAGCAGAATACAATCAATCTCATGATTCCCGATAGCGACATTTGTCAGCATGTATACCGGTTTACTCGATTGATCATCATGAAGAACTGACAGGATCTCATGAAGTTGGGATTTCTCATGGGCAAATTCTGACGGGTTTGCAGTGAAGAGGGTAACTTTCATTTCTCCTCCACATTGATCGGGGTTTTCGGCGTTCCCTGGTAGGTGAATGATACGGTGTCTGGTTGATTCCCGATTGCAAGAAGGACTGCCATGATCTCCGCATATAATGGATAATCACCAAGACCACTCATATGAAGGAACCCTTTCGTTCTGGTCATGGCGGTAAAAAGTGAATTCCGCTCATTGATCTCCTGGTCCTTTTCTGCAATTGCATCAAGACCGACGACGAAGACGAAATCAGCTTCATTCCCTTTCGCCTGGTTCATATGTGCAATGGTAACACAGTTCTTTTGCCAGAAGATCCTGGGTTTTCTGAGTTTGAAATTATCGACGGGGGGTATGTTCCGGTCCGGGTTTCCTGCGTAATAATAGTCAATCCCCTTCATATTCAGGTATTGACCAATTCGTTCTCCCCGTGATCGTTCACAGAGATATAGGACAAGAATCCGCTTATATGGGTTAATTCTCTCGGTAAAGATAAGATTATGAATCTTATCGGCAAGTATACAGAATTCTTCAGCTTCAAAAGTCGCGGGTTCAAAAGCGATGAGTGGATAGGTTGCGTAATGGGTAATCGGATTTTTTGAATTCTCTGATGGCCTGGTAAGGGTGATATCTTTTCCTGACTGGAATGATCCTTTTACCTCATAGCCCAGGTTTTCCCATTCTGCTTTTGATGTTGGTCCGGCAATCATCCCGGTTGGGCAGAACATTCCCATGCAGATGGCATGAGCGGCAATGAGAATCGGACCAGGTGTCCGGTAACACCGTTTCATGATGATATTTTTTGGAATATTCCCCTCATACCAACCCATCAGGAGGTTTTTGAACGGTTTTTGTTCTCCGAAGATTGCCTTTCCGCTGGGAATTGCATGACTGTTGATATTCTGATACTCATCATATGCCCAGATGAGACGGCGAAGTTCTGGTTTCTTTGCATCCGGAGTTCGAAGAGCACTGTATGCCATCCAGTAGATGGCTTGTTTATTCTGATACAGGAGGTCCGGATTCAGGAATACGAGATCCTGGCCTTCGTCAATGAGAATCGCATCAAAGAGGGGGGTGATAGGAAGGTCGGTCAGGAGTTTTTTCGCGAGATCTGCAAGTCCCTCCCCATAAAGATATTTCGTGTCATTGATGTTTTTTGCTTTATAGCGGTGCTTCGTACAGATGATCCGATAGAGACCTTCCCGCTGCCACGATCCCCAGGCATGAAGGATCTGAAGTTTCTTCTCATTCCATGATATCCCAAGTCCTGCCATGGTTCTTTTCAGATTTTCATGGATTTCATCATAGAGAGCCTGGGTGAAGAAGACGTAGGCAATATCCCAGTCAGGATGCTCTTTATGCATCCATGCTGCTTTCTGACAGAGAAGACGAGTCTTTCCAGAACCTGCGATTCCCCGGATTCGTTGTGGACCGGGGGGGATCTGGTTGCACTGTTCGTCCAGCATCCAGATTTCTGTTTTACTAAGCTCTTTATTTCGATATTCAATAAGTTCTAAAAGAGAATACTCATCCTGCTCTTCTGATGAAATACGATCAACCCCAGTTTCCCGCTATAGAGTTCTTGGAAGGGTTGTCTGTTAAAGGTTGTGGTTTGATCTTCCTATTACATCAATTCGGGTTTTCTCGGCTCCTGGGTGTCGCAAGGAGAAGATCCCCTATCTTTCCAAATTTAATAACCCGGGTGATGGTGTCCATCACTTTGATGATGTCGAACATATCGATACGGAATGGTTTGACATCGTTCCCTTTCGCTACCAGGAGTTCACAATCTCTCCGGTCATATTCATGCTGTCGGGCTGTGAGTTCATGTTCGGCGGATTTATCATATTTCCTAAGGTCATCAATATAGATGAGATAGACCCAAAGGGTCTTGATTTCATGAAACGGGCTAACACCCGGTCAGTCTCATATCCAGGCAGGATGATATGGACAAGCTGTTCCAGTTTCGAAGAGGCAGAGGAGATAGATATTCACCATGTTCAATATGTCTGATGGGTAATGGTATGTTATCGGGAACTATGATGAATGCTGTGTATTGAAATGTGAGTATCAAAAAGATTTTTTATACAATAGTATCCTGTTGATAAAAGAATTATAAAGATTAGAGAGTTTACAAGTACGCATTTTTTCGATGGCGAATATAAAGTACAAAAATTTTATGTTCATTTTTTTGTATTTCATAAATAACTCGATAATCCCCGACACGTATTCGATAATATGAATCAGTATCCGTAAGTTTTACAACACCTGCCGGGAAGGGGTCATTTTCAAGTTGTTCCACTGCTTGAATGATAGATGCAAGAAATTGCGATGGAATTTTTTTAACATCCTTTTTTACGCTATGCCGGAATTCTATCTCAAAATGTCCGGTCATAATTACTGCAATAATTTCTTCATATCTGACAAGGAGAACGTATTCTCATTCTTCCGCTCAGCGATAACGGCAAGATCATGAAGATCCTCTATCATCTTGTTATATTCCTCGATAGGAAGGATAACGGATATCTTTTCTCCGGATTCCGATGTGATATATTGAATAGGATTTGCTTTTATAATACTCATAGAGCATCTGATAGTACTATCTGTCTACTATTCCTATGTTAGTATAGGATTTAATTCCATAATAATAACTTTGGGTGTTTAATATGGAATGAGGTTGTTTATCCAAGGGAAGTGAATTCTTTCAAATAAGAGTATAATAGATACATTGTGTTTTTCCAGGGAGAGAATGGAGATGTGAGAGTGCTGACTTTTTGATGAAAATTTCATTCGTTTTTCAGTGATTCGTTGAATATAAATCTCCTTATGTTCACAATGCCCAATATATTCAGCAGAGCATATTCATCGCCTTTCTCACCGACTTATAGTATGTCCCCTGCACAAACTCCGATCCATCATCGCAGTGACAACTCACCAAAATCCCCCACTCACACGCGAATCATTGTGCAGGGGAATGAACGGAGGTCATATCACGCAAGAAGAAACAGTTACACAACAAGGCATTCGGCTTGCCAGGGAAAGGAAGATGGAAGAGGCCCGAGCAGTATTTCGAGATACCATTGATGACTTGCCATCAGATGCTGCATTATGGTGTAATTACAGGGCAACCTATCTTCATGAAGAGAATTACTTGGCTGCTCTCCCGTATTTTCAGAAAGCGATAGAGTTCTCTCCGGCCTTTCACGGTCCGTACCTCTCCGCCGGAATGTGCCTGTCTGGTCTGGGGCTCCATGAAGATGCTCTTCGGTTATACGACCAGGCAATAAGAGATACCGGATGATTATGATATCTGGTATAACAAGGCCCATACTCTCATGGAAATGGGGAGGATTCCGGAAGCGATTGCCGGATATGATTATGTATTGAGAATTCATCCCCTTGATGCCGGTTCGTTTATTAACCGTCGTGAATCGCTGAAATCGTGTACATATAAAGGACAATGCACCTTTTACTCCTTTGAAGAAGGACAGATGATTCCACAGATCGGGTATATCTACACGTATGAAGGGACGTGCTTCATCACCCTTGCCATGGATGATGTGAATGAGCAGGATTTAGAGGAGTATGATTCGGATGAAGTGGGGAAATATGACGGTCCGGACTCAGGCGATGACGGTGAGTTTGAAGTCATAAAGAAGGATGATCCCCGGTATGTGACCATGGAACTTGTATACTTTACACCTGATGGGATGATGGCTCACGGGCAGTTAGAACATTCCCCGGAGTTTCCGGCATATGCTGAGAATTATCTCGTTGATGGATATGAGATCCTTTGTCCGGAAAATATTTGGTGTGAGGTAATTTGCCGGAGTGGGCGTCGTTATCTGCTCTGTCAGAGTATTGATTTCGTGTATGCTCATGACCCGTATACGCTTGAGGTGCTTGATGTGTTTAAAGAGGGGTGGCAATGGAGCGATCCGGAATATGAGGATGGATGGGATGAAGGAGATCGGGAGGATTGTCAGAGAGTGTGGAGATGGGTGGAGGAGAGGTTTTCGTAAAAAATCAGGATAAGATAATCAAAACAATCAATTATTTTCCACTGGTTAGAATTAACTTATAATCCTCTTCCGGTATCTCCCGCATCGCAACTCGTAAATGATCGGACCACATCGTTTTATTTGTGATAAACATGAGTTCCTCAATAAGCGGTTTAAATTCAACAGGTTCTTTAAAAATTTTCTCGGGTTTCAATTTAAATCGATAAGGAAATATCTCATCGCCCATTTGTGGAGGAGGAATGAAGAGCCTACGATGATCCTCAAAACATTTCTCTACTTGGAATGCACCTGTAATTGCAGAGGGGAGAAGAATATTTCCATGCTGCTCTGCCCGAACATAAATAAGGATTTTATCTCCTGGTGCAACCCGGGTAAGAAGACTTTTATTTCGTTTTGGAACACCCCATATGCTATGGTTCCGAATGACTTCCCAATTTGGTCGGTTCGATGAAGCGATCCAATAGGACATATACTAAGCGACATAATTAATTGCGCATAAAGATAATAGTTCTTCATTAGGTAGGGCCCATTG
>MWDJ01000071.1 GCA_002070505.1 Bacteroidetes bacterium ADurb.Bin145
CTCTTCGGGAAGAGCTGACCAGTATTTATCATGATGGAAAGCTTTCATATAAAAGTCAGCCGGATTATTCCCCTTCTCGCATTCCTGAATTGTTTCAAGGCAATGAGCTCCGATCCCTGCAGGCTTACCTTTGCCTTTTATATATTCTATGAATTTATAGAGTTCCTCTTTCTTTCCTCCTCTTATATAGGCATCACATACCCTGCCATGTATATAGATTGCATCTGCACCGGAATCCACTAACAGATTTATGTTCGAATAAAGATCCCTTTCAGGCAGAGTAGCCATTCCAATTGTCTGAAGCTTACTGCCATATAGTTTCTTATATCTGTTGCAAAGCGGAAACGCTTCAGATGTAAGCAGATATGTATTTATTCCCGCCTGTTCCGCCAGGTTAAGGGTCTGAAGTATCTTATCGTCTGTCATATATGCTTTCATAAGCCTGTTGGGATAGATAAGATCACGGGCATGTGACCAGGCAATTATCGGATTGCAACCTAGAATTATTCTGCTGATGTTCAGATTCCCTATTTTGCCCTGGGGCAGTTTCTTTTTTACTTCCTGAACCTGTTCGCTGTTGAAGCTGATATTACGCTCGACAGAATCATCGGGCAAAACTGCAGACAATTTTTTTCCGACAGCACTAATAGGCGCCAGGAGCGGGATCCCTGCAATAGCTTTTAATAATTCCCTGCGGGAATTGGATCTGAGGTTATTCTTTGATTTCATAGGTTTTAATAATTAAAAAGTCGGATCAAATCAATTTATAAATGTAATTATTCTTTCGTCCAGATTCTTGTATTTAGGTTGAGATCTTCGACAATTTCTGTAAGGAGGATAAGAAAACGGAGATTTTCTTCAATGAATGAGTAGTCAGCAACCGGTCTGAATATTCTTGTCTCAAACAGGTTTTTGTTCATATTGATGGCGAGGTATACCTTTGAATCGATAAATGAGAGACTGATCCTTTTATTCCATTTACGTTTAAAAGCTACAATTCGTTCCATCAGTGCAGGAGTAAGTATGTATCTGGCCTCTACCTGGTCATCGCCATATACACAGAATTCTTTTTCAAAGACCGGATCTTCGAGTCTTACAAGCTTGCCTCTTCCCATGGATATTGATTGCAGTGTCTGACCGAATTTGCCAAATAATTTTTCAGCTGTATCTGGCAGAACAATTGTACGGGTTCTAAAATTCTTATTGAAATCGGCTATGATGAATAAACCACTGAAAATACTTACGTATTCGTCTTTCTGACTTGATCCTGAGCTGCTTGTATTTTTATGTTTTGCATTTATTTCGCAGAATTCGATGTCTGTTTTCCCTATCTTACCTTTGAAATGGTCTTCTCCAGCATAGCTATCGCACGAAAGCTGGAATATTTCACTTTTAAGGAATTCCGGAAGAGGTATCAGACCATCAGGGTTATAGGTGAGTCCTTCATCGAGAAATCCTGTGATCTTTGATATTATCTTATTCTTGAATTCTTTCCTGGAGCTCTTGCTTAAAATATCTGTCGTAACAAAACCAGCAAAAGCTGTAATCATAGGCAGAGTTACCTTAAGCATGGAACCAGAAGGTATCAGTAATAATTCGAGAACTACAGATGTGATTGTTATTGAAATTATTGTAATGACCCGCCGGTTGACCTTTCTCTTTTCATTGTCAATTATCTCGAGCTCAGGCCTGAGAGTCGTTTCGTAATATTCTCTGAAATTCTTAAGTTGACTCATTCCTTAAATTGGTCATCTGCTACTGGTTACCGGCGAGACATCCGGTCTTGCTTTTTGTGATTCCGGAATCTCAAAAAGTGTTCTTCTTCTGAAGCCCATCATTGCTGCTAAAATATTTGAAGGAAATACTTCAACGCTGTTATTGAATATTGTCACAGCGGCATTAAAAGCCCTTCTTGATGCCGACAGCTGTTCCTCCGTCTCATTAATGGCGCCCTGAAGCTTAAGAACATTCTGATTGGCTTTCAGATCAGGGTAATTCTCAACCGCTACAAGGATATCCGAGAGTTTCTGACGGATCTGGTTCTCGATAACGACGCGTTCTTCATTGCTTATGTTGTCTGATAAGGCATTAGCCCTCAGGGCGGTGATCTTAACAAGGATATCCCTTTCATAATTCATATAACCCTTTACTGCTTCAACAAGAGCCGGGATAAGGTCATATCTTCTCTTTAACATGACATCAACTGAGGCAAATGCATTTTCGACGTCGTTTTTCTTACGGATAAGGGAATTGTATAGCAAAAGCGCTGCAAGAGCCAGTAAAACGACAGATACAAGTAAATAGATCATAATTAGAATGAATTGAGTTAAGATCAAATCATTTCCTTTTATTCAAAAGGGGTAAGGTAAAAATAGCAAGATTTATTAACTAAATACTATAAGATTAAGCACCAACTAATTTGAAAATAATAAATGAAATAAGAACTTTCGTCAAATAAAAATTAGATATAGTAAAAAAAGTTAGGTTATTTCTGTTCCTTTTCTTAACTTTTATAACTTATTCTAATCTTAAAAACCTCTCATTATGAATCGCTTCATTAAATTCATTCTGGTTTTATCGGCTAATTATTTTTGCTTGATTTCAGCCTCAGGACAAACTGCAATTCCCTCAACAGGAGGAACTGCTACCGGTAGTGGCGGCACTGTAACATATACTGCAGGTCAGGTGTCCTACATTACAATCACAGGCTCTTCAGCCAGTGTAGCCCAGGGTGTTCAGCAGCCCTGGGAAATAAGTGTTGTGACCGCAATAGAAAAGACCGAAGGGATAACGCTTGGCATGAAAGTTTATCCTAATCCTGCTGATGATGTACTGACACTGACTATTGATCCTTTTGAAGATATGGATCTAAAGTATATGCTTTACGACATGAACGGAATGCTCCTCCAGGAAAAGAAGATTGAAGAGAGTTTGACGGAGATCCCTCTGCTTAATTATTCTTCAACTATGTATTTGCTGAGGATCGTTAATAACAGGCAGGAGATAAAGGTTTTCAAGGTTGTTAAGAACTGAAGCGGGTTGCAGGTTGCAAGGTGCATGATGCAAGGTGTTCGGAGCGATTCGATAATCATAGGATTCTATTAATAATTCAGTATATGAAAAAACTTTTTACACTTTCAATTATTCTGTCAATAACCATTTATGTTTTTGCACAGGCTCCTCAGAGACTGAGTTACCAGGCAGTTATCCGCAACTCTTCCGGAGATCTTATTACCAGTCATGCAATAGGAATGAAGATCAGTATTCTGCAGGATTCTCCATCCGGGACTGCCGTTTATGTTGAGACACATAAACCAACTACCAATGACAATGGTCTCGCTACTATAGAAATTGGCGGTGGATCAATTGTGTCGGGAACTTTTACGGAAATTAAGTGGGGATCGGGAACTTATTACCTTAAGACAGAAGCCGATCCTGAGGGAGGAACTATATATTCTGTAGTAGGGACCAGTCAGCTGCTAAGTGTACCATATGCCCTGAATTCAGAAACCAGCGAATCTGTGGCTAATAACAGTATTACCTCTGCCAAGATTGTCGATGGGACAATCATCGCAAATGATATCGCAAACAGTAGTATAACTTCGGCTAAAATTGCTGACAATTCTATTTCTACAGCCGATCTGACAGATAATTCAATTACAACTGCTAAAATAAACAACCTTTCTGTGACAACCGATAAGATCGGGCCGGAAGCCATAACCCTGGACAAAATTGCGAATGGTGCTGTAACGACCGACAAGCTTGCAGCAGGGTCAGTAACTAACGCAAAAATAATTAATGGGGCAGTAACAGGTTCAAAAATTGCTCAGATGAGTGCCACATCCGGGCAGGTTTTAAAGTGGAACAATACCTCCTGGGCGCCGGCAGCTGATGATGATGGACCATGGACGGCAACGTCAGATTATATTTACAATGCTGAAGAGAAGAATTTTGGTTTGGGAATAAGTAATCCTACAAATAAACTAACACTGGCCAAGAATGGTTCGCCTTGCTATATGAACATTCAGAACAGTTCTACAGGATATACATCTTATGATGGTATGTTCATAGGAACTTCGGGACTAAATTCCTATGTATCCTCATATGAAGCAGGGAGCCTGTATCTTGGTACCAATGCCGATATCAGACTAGCCATTGTGTCCAATGGTAATGTAGGCATAGGTACACTCACTCCTGCCTATAAGCTGGATGTTAAAGGAGCTGCCAACCTGAATAAAGGGATTGCCTCGGGGCCGGCACTGAACTGTAATGGCGCAGAAGCAATCTGGTATGATGGAACATATTTCAGCTGGGGCTATGGTGGAACCTTTAATGTTTTCCATGATCCCGTAGGTATCAGTTGCCAGCCCGGAGATGGCCATCTGCTGGCGGTTAACGGTGTGGCCTCAAAACCCGGGGGCGGTACCTGGGCAGCTTTTTCCGACATCAGGCTGAAAGACATCCATGGTGATTACAAAAGGGGACTGGGTGATATTATCCGGCTTGAACCAGTCAGGTTCAATTATAAGAACGGAAATCCACTGGACCTTCCTTCCAAACCTGAATATGTCGGATTTGTAGCCCAGGATGTTCAGAAAGTATTCCCGGAAGCTATAACAGAAACCTCGCAAGGTTTCCTGGAATTTGATATGCATTTGGTTAATGTCGCTGTTGTGAATGCCGTGAAAGAGCTTAAGGCTGAAAACGATGTTCTGAAAGCCCGGATTGAAAAACTGGAAAAAATGATCAGTTTAATTGTTGAAAAATAGTTTTTTAATAAAAGATCCCATGAAAAAATTCTTTACTCTTTCGCTCCTCGCTGCACTGACCTTGTCTGTCGTTGCCCAGGCGCCACAGAGACTGAGTTACCAGGCAGTTATCCGCAACTCTTCAGGAGACCTGGTCACCAATCATTCCATTGGAATGCGTATCAGCATCCTTCAGGGAACTGCATCAGGGACTTCAGTTTATGTTGAAACACATACAACAACGACCAATGCAAATGGTCTTGCAACTATTGAGATCGGAGGTGGAAGTATTGTCTCAGGTACCTTTTCAGGTATAAACTGGGCATCAGGTTCATATTTTTTGAAAACAGAGACGGATCCTTCTGGAGGATCGAGCTATTCAATTGTTGGTACAAGCCAGCTCTTAAGTGTCCCCTATGCTCTTGATGCAAGAATAAGTGAATCAGTAATTGATAACAGTATCACCTCAGCAAAAATAGTTGATGGTACAATAGCCAATGCCGATATTGGAAACAACAGTGTTACATCGACAAAGATCGCTGATGCGACTATTGTGGATGCTGACCTTGCAGCCAATTCAGTTACCACAGAAAAGATAAATGTGGGTGCTGTTACCGGCACTAAAATAGCTCAGGCCGGTGCAACAAGCGGACAGGTACTGAAATGGAGCGGTACTACCTGGGCTCCGGCAGCAGATGCTACAGGTGGCGGCAGCGGGGGATGGACAGATGACGGGACGATCATTCGGTTAAGTACAACAACCGACAGTGTCCAAATGGGAAGTGTAAGCCGGTTGGGGAAGTTCAATGTCGGCGGCAATATCGGTCTGAATGTAACTTCCAGTATATACTTCGGAAGCGATGAAACACGGATAACAGGGTTGACTGGAGGAGATTTACGATTTGTGGCAGAGGACCTCAGCATGCTTACAACCGAAGACATAACCTTCGGACACTTCGGTGATGAAACCTGGATCAAATTCGATAATGCGAACAAAAGGGTTGGTATTGGTACACTTGCTCCGACAGACCGCCTGCATGTGGTTCAGGGTACAGCTACCGCAGGATTATCTGCGATCCGTGGAGTGGCAACACCGACAGCAGTTGCAAACTATGGAGTATCTGGGGAATCCAAATCAGCTACTGGATACGGGGTATATGGGAATTCACCGAAATATGGTGTCTATGGGACCGTTACAGGTAACCAGGGACGCGGCGTGACGGGTGAAGCAACAGGTACTGCCAGTATAGGAGTACAGGGAATTGCCACAAATACGAGCAGCACAGGAGTATGGGGAGAAGGTTCCAACCAGGGAATTTATGGTTATTCCTCGTCATCTACCGGGAAAGGTGTTTACGGAAAGGTTACCTCTCCTACGGGATATTCGGGTTATTTCGAAGGAGGTAAATTTTATGTGAAAGGCAGTGCACAGGTGAGAGATACTCTCTATGCAAGTGCGGTGAAAATCGCAAACAGTCCAAGGGTGGCTTATGAGAAGTTTTCAGAGAGCAGGACCATTTCAACAAAAAATTCGTGGGGTCCAATGGATACCATCACCATAGTAGCCCCGGGCCCGGGTTTTATAATGCTGAACTTTTCAGGTACGCTGACCACTAATCACACATACCTGGAAGGTACATGGGTCGGTGTGGGCATTTCAACCAGTCCGACAGGCGGGGTTCTGGCGCAGGTATGGTGGGAATTTGAACATCAGTTAATCGGTGGATATTACCAGTCACCCTGTGCGGTTAACGCGGTTGCTACGGTCTCTGCAGCAGGTTCCAGGAAGTTTTATATTGTCAGTTATCACTGGGGAACCTCGGCAGAGGAGGATGTGGTGCATCTCAACCATGGCTCCTTCTCGGCTATGTTTATTCCGTCTCCATGATGGCTCAGGGCATGGAGCACAGGGCTCAGGGTAACCCAATATCTGGACCTGATAACCATCGGGTTACATGGAGTATTAAATCCGTGTCTTTTCCGTGCTCTCCGTGTCCTCCGTGGTAAAGTATTTTTATCATATCTGTTCTGATCTTTAAAACTGGTTACCTGATTGAAATTTGAAGATAAAATTTTTCCTCTTTTCGAATTTCTTAAAAATATATTTGACTAGTATCCACATTTTTCCGAACTTTTTAGAACAATTCAAGCCGGATCAACATAAACCTGAATGTTTTATTCAAAACTCAATCCAATGAAAAAGCTATTTACACTTTTAGTAACTACTTTATTAACTCTGACACTATTTGCCCAGGCACCTCAGAAAATGAGCTACCAGGCGGTCATCCGCAACTCCTCAGGAGACCTGGTCACCAATCATTCCATAGGAATGCGTATCAGCATCCTTCAGGGATCTGCTTCAGGGACTTCAGTTTATGTTGAAACACATACAACAACGACCAATGCAAATGGCCTTGCAACTATTGAGATCGGAGGTGGAAGTATTGTCTCAGGTACCTTTTCAGGTATAAACTGGGCATCAGGTTCA
>MWDJ01000072.1 GCA_002070505.1 Bacteroidetes bacterium ADurb.Bin145
GAAATTACATCAGGATATATTTCTGATTCATTCAGGGCCTGCAAAACCCCGAGATGAGCAAAACCCCTTGCTCCACCACCGCTAAGGATTAATCCGGTTTTATATTTTTCTTCTGCCATTCAGATGTAAAATAGTCGGTTATTTAAAAACAATATCAAATAATAATTTCAGATTCAGAAAAGTAACAATCAAAGCAATAATTATCAGGATAGAACGCATAAAACTGCTATTTGCATATTTCCCCATTACTTTTTTAGATGATGTAAGATAAACCTGAGAGAATACAGTGAAAGGAAGCTGAATGCTCAGGAAGACCTGTGAAAGGATCAGTCCCTTAAAGGGATTACGGATGAAAAAAATGATAAGCAGTGCCCCGAATAATGAGATTAAAACACCCATGCGTGTATGATTGTCATTGATATTATATGGTTCCCTGACGAATCCTGAGACAATAGAACCTCCCGCCATTGCAGATGTTATTGTTGAAGCTATTCCTGAAAACAGGAGTGCGATTGCAAATACAACTGCCGCGTTAGAGCCAAGCAATGGTTCAAGGAGGCTTTTAGCCTGTTGTAATTCAGTAACTTCAATTTTCTGCACAAAAAAAGTAGCAGCAGCAAGAATTATCATTGCACTGTTAATTGCCCAGCCTATAAGCATTGACAGCAAAGTATCGGCAAATTCAAATTTTAATTGTTTTCTGATTATGTTTTCTTCCTGAAGATTCCACTGGCGGCTCTGTATTATCTCTGAATGCAGGAACAGATTATGCGGCATAACAACAGCACCAAGTACACTCATCAATAATAACATGGAACCTTCCGGAATAGAAGGTTTAATCCATGAGATTGTTGCTGCCGGCCAGTTCACATCGACAAGAAATATCTCATATAGGAAGGAAAGACCAATTATGGAAACAAAAGCTATTATCCATTTTTCTATTTTCCGGTATGAATTGGTAAAGAGCATTATAATAACGAAGATTGTAACCAGGACTGCTCCGATTTTAACCGGTACTTCAAATAGCATTTGCAATGCAATAGCACCACCCATGATTTCAGCAAGAGAGGTAGCGACAGATGCCATTACTGCAAGGGAAAGTATAAGCTTTCCTGGTATTGGCCTTATATGAAAGGCTACGGCTTCTGCAAGGCAGTTTCCGGTTGCTATGCCAAGATGAGCCACATTATGCTGAAGGAGGATCAGCATCAATGTTGAAAGGGATACTACCCATAAAAGCGTATAACCAAACCCAGAGCCGGCAGCAATGTTGGCTGCCCAGTTGCCAGGATCAGTAAAGCCGACAGTAACAAGTAATCCGGGACCTATATATTTAAAAATATCGAGGGCGCCAAATACCTTTTTATGATCCTTTCTCCGGAGATCCCGGAATAAATTTCCCGGATTAAGTATTTTTCTGATCCCTGACATAATTTATTTCGTCAGTTTTTTCGCACAGTTTTAAAGACAATCCTTTAACAAATATATACAATTCGGGTACAATAAATTACCCTTTAACATCAAAGCTCCTGCGGATATAATATAATTGTCTAAATTTGATGGGACAAAATTTTTAATTAAATATTTCAGAGATGCAGTTTATACTTATAGCTTTTGATGGGACAGATGCAGGAGCACCAGAGCGCAGGCAGAAATGCAGGCCGGAGCATCTGGAAAAAATAGCTCAAACCAAAAAAACAGGAAATTTTATTTTCGGAGGAGCTATCCTTAATGATAAGGACCAGATGATAGGATCGACAATTCTTTATGAAGTTGAGAACAGGGAAGCGCTCGACCGTATATTAAAAGACGAACCATATATAATTAATAAAGTCTGGGAAAAAATTGATATAAGGCCTTTCAGGCTGGCAAAAATTGTAACTTAAAGATCAGTTTAATTATTAAGTTTGTATCCTGAAAATTTGTTTTCGGGTTTCTTTTACATTTTATGTCAAATTTAATTACCCAGGAATGAACCAGGTAATAGTTTATACTTCAGGGACATTTGATCTCTTTCACAGCAACCATCTGAAAATGATAAAATATGCTAAAGGACTGGGAGATGTTCTTATTGTAGGAGTTAGTACCGATGAACTTGTAAGTTCTTATAAAGAACCGCCGATAATACCTTTTGAAGAAAGGATACAGATAATTGAAGCGCTTAAATATCCTGATATAGTTATACCGCAGCATTCACTTGATCATACTGAAATCGTAAAAAAACTGCACATTAATATATTTGTAGTTGGAGATGACTGGTTAGGGAAATACGATTATCTTGAAAAACTGGGTGTGAAAGTCTTTTATTTTCCTTACGGGAAAGGTGTAAGCAGCTCAAAAGTCAAAAAGCAGATCCTGACCAATTATCTTGAGATGAAAAGCAAGATTGACAAACACGAGAACCCTGATATTATAAAGTAATGTATTAAACCTCAGTTTAGAATTTACAAATCAGGGATTCAATGAGCTGGTATACTGAATACAAAAAATCTCTAAAAATGGCCGCGGTTGAGGAATATATCGACCTGGTTTTTTACCGGCCCCTTGCTTTTCTTCTTGTAAAATCTATTTATTCGACCAGGATCAAGCCGGACAATCTCACTTTTGCAGCGATTGTCACTGGACTGGCAGCGGCAGTATTTTATGCTCTGGGCCAGTCATGGGCTGCCACTGCCGGAGCTGTGCTTTATGCCCTCTTCATAGTACTTGATTGCAGTGACGGCCAGCTTGCAAGATTGAAAAAAAGTGGATCACATATCGGCAGAATAGTCGACGGGGCAGCCGATTATATGGTTGTGACGGCAGTCTATATTGGCCTGGCAATCAGTATTTCACGTGACAAGAATATACCAGCAATCATGCTGGGCTGGTTATTTCTATCAGGAATTAGTACTGTTATCCAGTCAATGCTTGTGGACTTTTACAGAACAAGATTTCTCGATATAGTTGTAAAACGCCAAAATACCTTTAGTGACGGGATTATAGAATACCGGAAAGAATATTTAAGATTAAAAAAGATAAGGGGAAAATGGCTCGAGAAGCGGATTATATATCTCTACCTTTTATATTCAAAGTTGCAGAGTAAGCTAACGCCAAGGAGACACAAGATTGAGTTTCATGATGTTGCAACTGAAGAATATTTCAGAAAAAACAGTCTGATAATCAGGTTTTGGGTATTAATAGGTCCTTCTGCTTCCAGGACAACTCTTATAATCTGTACTTTTCTAAAACGCTTTGACCTTTATCTGTGGATAACAATCGGAGTATTCAATATCCTTGTTATGCTATTATTGATTATACAACACATTATCGACAAATCGTACAGAACAAATTCAAATTGAAACGCTGAGATCAGTAATTTGTTTTTAAATTGCTCTTTAAAGATATAAAAGGTTAATGACTGAAAGTATTATAACAATTTCTGTGGCAGGCTTGATGGCAGGGATTATTTTTTCAATGCCGATAGCAGGTCCTATAAGTATCCTTATAACGACCAATGCTATAAAAGGAAAAGCATCTTATTGCAACAGGGTAAACCTGGGCGCTGCATTTGGAACCTTTACATATGTATTTTTCGCTGTTTACGGATTGACAAAATTATATCCATATTACAAACCGGCAGTGCCATATTTGTTTTGTTTCTGTTCTCTGTTCCTTCTTTTTCTGGGATTTAAAACTTTCAGAACAAAAATTGACATCGAACATATTGAAGATAAAAGTCACATAACAGAAAAAGTCGATAAGATCGGGAAAGGCGGGTTTTACACAGGGTGTATGATAAACTTTTTGAATCCGGCACTTTTTATCGGCTGGCTGACTTCAACTTTTCTGGTTATTTCCTTTGTTTCCTCACTGGGCTTCAACACCGGAGGACTTGATATTTATGTCAAGCAGAGTGTCAAGGAGATAAGCAGCCTGAACAGCAGTGCTGCAGAAGATCTTAAGGAAATATCAGCTGGTAACAGCGAAGCTGCCATCAACATAAAGTTACAGGATCCAGAAGAAAGTCAAAGCAACAGATTCCCGCAGTATTTTCATCTGATAATCAGTTTATTATATGCTCTTTTTATCACTGCAGGGAGTCTTGCCTGGTTTTATTTCCTTGTATTACTAATTAGCCGGTTTCGAAAAACAATAAATACAAAATTTCTGACCGTTTTCGTCAAAGGACTTGGTGTCGTTCTAAGTATTTTCGGCCTTTATTTTGGTTATCTGGCTTCTGAAATGCTTTTTAATCTCAAAATCTGAGACAGATAAGACATGTAGTTTAAAAGCTATAAGTAAACATCAGGACATCAACAAGCTGTCAATTTATAAATCATGGTTAATGTTACATCAGAACCCGGGGAAGGGAGAGTAATATCTGGAGAAATTAATCTGGGAATGGTCGGTTACGGCAGAATTGCCACACGCTTTATCCGCGAATTAGTATTTGTAAAAGGGATCAGGCTGAAAGGTGTGTTTGGTCTGATATCTGATGTAGATAATTTACGGCATTTCAAAGAGACACATAAAATAGATTTCTATTCATTTAACTACGATGAATTTCTTGACAGAGTAGATGCTGTTTATATTGCAACGCCTCATCTGACTCATTTTGAATATGCCATAAAGGCTTTGGAAAAAGGGAAGCATGTTCTCTGTGAAAAACCGCTGACTCTTTCTGAGAAAGATGCTGTCAAACTATATCAACTTGCCGAAAAAAATAAGCTTGTCCTGCTCGAAGCAATAAAAACTGCCTATGCACCCGGGTTCCTTAAATTACAGGAAATTGCCGGAAGCGGAATTATCGGGGATATTAAAAATATTGATGCAACATTCACTAAGCTTGTTGAAGGACCGGTACGCGAACTTCACAAAGAAATGGCTGGAGGAAGCATGACTGAATTAAGTTCATATCCGCTCTTAGCTGCAGTCCGGCTCCTGGGGACCGATTTTAAAGATTTTCATTTTTATTCTTACTTCGACAAGGTCCATAATGTGGATATGTTTACAAAAATAATTCTGATTTATCCGGAAGGAATTTTTACGGGAAAAGTTGGACTGGGGGTAAAGTCGGAGGGAGATCTTATAATATCCGGGACCAGGGGTTATATTTATGTTCCGGCACCATGGTGGAAAACGCAATATTTTGAAATAAAATTTGAAAACTTCAGTAAAAATCAAAAATTCTCGTATGAATTTGAGGAAGATGGATTAAGGTATGAACTGTCCGAATTCGTGCATTTAATTAATAGCGGGAAAAGCCAATCATTTTCTTTAACAAGAAGCGAATCGATCTCAATTATCAGCGTTATAGAAAGATTCCTGAACCGAAATAACGCAGATCAGATATATTGATAGATCATCAATAATCAGGCAGCAGGTATATTTCGGTCAAATTATCATTTCCGTATAGATTCTAAAATCAGAAAACACCAGATTAAAGAATCAGTACACATTGAATCCATTTGATCTTCATTTATATATACTTAGGAATATTGGACAAAATACATTAAAAATAAATAACTTAGTAACAAATATTTCTCAACAGTATCATGGTTGGATAAATTGAAAATCCAAAATCTGTTGAGGAAGTAGTTTTAGAGTCTAAATTAACTAAGAATATCAGCCTGATGAAAAGGAAGGAAATCCTTACCGTTCCGAATATGATTACAATATACAGGCTGCTGGTTTTCCCTCTGATTTTGTTCTTTGCCTTAAAAGGCAGGGAATTTCTTTTTGTAATTTTCCTTGTTATTAATTTACTCTCAGATGCGATTGATGGATTTCTTGCAAGAATATTAAAACAAGAAACTGAAATCGGGGCAAAACTAGACGCTTTTGCTGATAATCTGACATATCTTCTGGCATTTACAGGCATCTTTCTTTTTAAAATGGAACAATTTAAGCATCATCTGATAAGCTTTATGATTTTCATGGGCTTTCTGATACTTACTGTAATTATTTCATTAATTAAATTTAAAAAATTTCCAAGTTTTCACCTTTATTCCACAAAAATCGGAGGGTATATTCAGGGAGCTTTCATAATATGCCTGTTCACAATAGATTTCATAACTCCTTTTTATTATTTCACTATATGCTGGGGGATATTGGGCGCTATTGAACATATTGTAATACAATTTCTTATCAGAGAAATGAGATCGAATGTTAAAGGTCTTTACTGGATTCTGAAAGAGAAAAGGTTTGACAATACATAAATCAAATGATTTTTCATTCATCCTTTGAATATGCATATCTTTTACTACCCGCTATAGGTTTTATTGTCGGATTATATGGTTCTATGCTTGGTGGTGGTGGTGGTTTCTTTTTTATTCCGATTCTTACATTACTATATAACTTTCCTGCTCAGATTTCAATTGCAACATCTCTTGCTGCTTCCCTTCCAATTTGTATTGTCGGCTCATTTGGTCACTATAAAAATGCTAATATTGATATCCACACTGGGATGATATTTGCTTTTTTTGGAATTGCTGGAGCTTTAATGGGTGCCAAATTAACAAGTTTAATCAGCGCAAATCAGTTAAAAATAAGTTTCGGGATTTATTCAATAATAATGGCAATAATAATGCTCCTGGGGAAATGGCGGGAGAAACAATCATTGAATAAAGGCCTGGGTAAGCCAGTTATTTCCGGAGTATGCAGGATTATTGTAAGTTCTGTTTTTGGATTTATTTCAGGAATTATTACAGGTACTTTTGGTACTTCCGGTACGGCTCCTGTCCAGTCAAGCCTTTTTGCCATGGGAGTGCCATTAAAAATTGTGCTTGGTACATCTTTAATGGTATCAACTGTAAATAATTTTTCAGCAATTGGAGGACATTTTCTGGTTGGCGAGATTGATCTTACTCTTGTTTTTTTTCTTACCTCGGGTGCAATTATTGGCGCCATTTTGGGGCCAAAACTACTTGCCGGGATTAAAATAGGTAAAACTGAAAACCCTATTCGTCTCTTGTATGCCCTGGGCATGATTGTTTTTGGAATAATAATGATAATAAAAAAATAACTTAGTCAAATACTATGAGCTTCATACAGACTGTTTATGGGTTGCTTCTGTTCTATTTTCTCATTGGTTTCTTAAGCTTTTATTTCATAAACAGGAAAAAAGACAAGGACGCAGCCAGGAAAAGCTGG
>MWDJ01000073.1 GCA_002070505.1 Bacteroidetes bacterium ADurb.Bin145
AAATATCTTGCTGCTCTTGCCAGAAAATCATAGTCTGAAGAGTAGTAGTATTTTTTTATGTATCTCAATTTATGTTTCTTCAGCAGATCGTGCCTTATTATCACTGAAGGATGTATAAAGCAGTTGTTTCGCATCAACTGTACCTTTATCTTCTCATAATCGCTTTCACGATACAGATCCCTGTCTTTTCCCAGCACCCTGTAACCACTGCCTGCAAGACCATACTGAGGATTTTGTTCCATAAAAAGTACCTGCCTCTCAAAACGCTGAGGCAGTGATATGTCATCCGCATCCATTATGCAGATATACTTTCCCCTTGCAACCCGGAGTCCTTTGTTACGGGTCGGATAACTTCTCTCCCGGTTATTCAATAATCTTATCCTTTTATCCTTAAATGATCTTATTATTTCAGGACTACTGTCGGTTGAAGCATCATTTATAATGATAAACTCAAAATCAGAAAATGTCTGTGCCAGTATACTGCGGATACAATCTCCCACGTATTTTTCGGCATTGTAGACCGACATTATTACTGATATGCAGGGGGACTTAGTCATTCATTTGTTTCTTAATCAATTACTTTTAACCAGGTTTCTTTAATGTATTTTGTAATCATCATGTGCTATTACTTACGGATCTATGTTTTAATCTGCAGCTTTTAATCTGCCCTATTAATCTGCCCCCTAAATCCCCCAGATGGGGGACTTTAGCTTCTCTGCTGTCTTGCACCTCCCCATTTAGAGCCGCCCCCTGTATCCCCCAAAAGAGGGACTTTAGCCTCACTGCTTTCTTCCTCCTCTCCACCTGGGGAGGTCGGGAGGGGCTGATAACCAGGAGGCTGGGACGCGTAACGGTAGTTTCTTTCAAATTGATTATTGAAAGAACTAACCGCTTCTAAAAGTAATAATCCGACTCCTGCAAGACCGGTCAGGCCCAGGTTATGTTTGTTTATTCCGTCAAGGGTCCGGTTCCAGGTTTCTTCATCATCAATTATACTGAAGGCCTTTTCAAATGAGTCGCCTTTTAAGAGTTCATCCTGAATATCCATCCCGTAAACAAGTTTCTGAAGGTTTAAGGATTGCAGGTCTGCCAATCTTTTATCATCGCTATCCTTGGTTATGTTTATCTCTTCACTGATATGCTCAGCTAATGAAAGATACTGATACTTCAGATCAGGATCTGTTAACTGTGCTGCAGCACTTTTGGTGAGTTTGTGTAATATTAAAAGGTCTGCCTTGTTTTCGGCCGGTCCTTTAGATATATAATCCGGGAGATACTTCAAAACCTTCCTTACCTTCGACGGGAACAACCCGAGTCTGTTAATCTCAAGCAGGAACCAGAGTAACGAATTGATTGTTGCAACGCTTAACTGAAGTATATTAAATTCAAGGTATCTTTTGTGAACAAGTAACCGTTCACATTCATCGGTAAGATAGATAAGGTGTTCTTTTTTAATAAGAGTGTTTAGGTTATCATCATCATTTTCATGTCCACGCAGTCGTGAAAGGCAATAGTGGCCATAACCAAAAAGGTCGTTCTCACTTTCAAGTAATAAAGGACTATTGAGCATATTGCGATAGACAGTATTATCAATATCTGCAAGGGCTTCATCAGTATCGGCATCAACGAACTTGTTCTTTACAAGGTACTCAATGCCCCAACCGATACCGGTCAGACCACTGGCAAAATTCAGAGGAGTGTTTATTGCGATCTCTTCGTAAATCTCATCGATAAGCTCTCCGGCATAATCGGTATATATTTTATTATCAAGGTAGCGACCATATCTATAAAAGAAAATGGAGATCCCCATCTTACCGTTAAGCAGTCCCGGGTTATCGATGAAGCTGGCATTTATCAGCAATACATTAGCAATACGCCGGAGACGATCGTTTATTCTTTCATTCAGATTCAATTCATTCATTATTCATTAATCAAATGTTTTTATTATGCAGTTCTTATCAGATTATTTAGAAACACACTGCAAATTATTATACATTGATTTAATTGTCAAGATGATATCGGACAAAATGCAGTCTTTACTGATAACCGGTATATGAAATCCGATAGTTGGTATTAAGATTGCGATGAACGGTAGTATACGTTTGTGACAAAATGGATATCACTATTCAATACTGTTTAAGATCCTATCAGCAAATTGTTTATGAAATCTTTCCGAGTTCAATCAGGATTTCTTTTAGTATCTTCCCATTTGAAGCTGCCCCCTAAATCCCCCAAATGGGGGACTTTAAGACAGTGCTCTCTTCTTACTCCTCCCCTTCTGGGGAGTCCGGGAGGGGCAGATAACAACGGTGACTTTAAGGCACTGCTCTTTTCTTCCTCCTCCCCACCTGGGGAGGTTGGGAGGGGCAAGTAACGGGAGGGGCAAGTTCAAGGATGAACCTTCAGGTCTGATTTTGGCTAAGCACGACTTGCATGACCTGCATGACCTGCGGGACCAGCACGACCTATCATATCATATCCGTATCCCCAATACTGTTACATCATCAACCTGATCGGCATTACCCTTCCATCTTTCGAATTCATTCAGAAGGATATTCTGCTGTTCAATCATTGGTCTGTAATATATCTCCGAAAGCAGTTTCCTGAGATTATACTTTTTGAATTTACCACCTTCCGGGCCACCGAATTGAGAACTATAACCGTCAGAAAAGATATAAATAGTGTCTCCCTTTGCTACATTGATAATATAATTTGTAAAGGGTATCTCCCTGCCATAATGAATTCCTATTGGCATCCTGTCAGCTTTATATTCCTTAAACTCTCCTCCCTGGAAGAGAAACAGGGGATTGAAAGCTCCCGAATACTGGAGCTTTGTCCTGTTCTTATCAAGGACGCAGAATGCAATGTCCATTCCATCGGCGGCTTCTCCTGCTTTCCCAGTCTGATGGAGAGCAGTCATTGTTTTTTTTCTGAGTAGATTCAGTACCTTATTTGCAGCCAGGTTACGATTATTGGCGATTATTTCATTAAGGGTTGATATCCCCATTGTGCTCATGAACGCTCCGGGAACACCATGTCCCGTGCAATCTGCAACTGTGAAGAAAATTGATTTGCTGTCCTCCCCTATCCAGTAAAAATCCCCGCTTACTATATCTCTTGGTTTGAATATCAAAAAATAATCTGAAAAAGTCTCCCTGAAATGATCTTCAACAGGCAGCATTGCCATCTGAATTCTTCCTGCATACTCAATACTCGAGGTTATTTCATGTTTCTGTGACTCAATCTCAAATGTCCTCTCCTTCACTTTCTCTTCAAGCAGTCTGGTTTTTATGACAAGTTGTCTCTCCCTGAATCGGATTATAAATATTATCAGGGATAGAAGCATCAATCCTGACAGCACATAAAAACCCGGCGTTTGTGTCAGTGGCGCTTTAATTGTGAATCTTACTGATTGAGATTCACTGATATTACCCCACAGGTCTTTCGCTCGGACCTGCAGAGTGTATTCACCGGGTTTTGAAACAGTTCTGTCATATGTTGTTCTTTCAGACCATGGTGACCAGTCATCCATTTCCCTGTTAATATAATACTGATACCGGGTGGTATTCTGTTTAAGATAACCGGGTGCTATAATATTGAAGTTAATTATGTTATCTCCTCTCTCAAAATTAATATCATCAAGTGCAAACTTCATTCCTTTTCCACTGGAAATACTCTTAATCAATACATTTATCGAAGGGTTGATACCGGAATAACGTTTGCGGTCGATCCCAAACAATCTGTTTTTCCCGTCAATGATCCACAGATTGTCAGATTCGATTGTTATTGAAACTATATCGTCAAAGACCTTAAGCAGAGAAAGTTCTTTATCTCCGATTCTCTGTTTTGAATCAAGTGATCTCCACTCTCTGCCCTGTTTAAAAAAACGATGGTTTGATAAAGGAGAGATGATCTCAAGATCTTCTGATGGTCCTGCAGAAAAAGTTTCAAACCGGTCTGAGTCACTGTTGTAGTAATTTATACCTGCCTCTGTAAAAATGAAAACAGTGTCATTTATAAAATCCAGCATATAACGTTCAGGGAAATCATTTGGAAGAGCATAGGGCATGTAAGTGACCTTATTATTATAGCCCTGGAGGTTAGCCTTGTAAGCAGCATTGTCTATTCCAAGCCATAGTGTTCTGCTGTCTCTCTGGAAGATTGAAAAAACAGGATTGTAAAAATCCTGGTCTGGTATTTCGGTTCTCCATTTCCCGTTAAGACAACTTACCGCAAAGTAACCATTATCAGAGCCTACCCAGTATCTGCTTCCCACAGGCAGCCATGATATGAAGTTTATATACCTGTTCGGGGTTATCAGAAAAGCTTTATGATCCCTGATACTGTAAAGTCCTTTGTTGGTTGCAGCAAGGATCCCGTAGGGTGTTGATACCAGCTGCCGGCATTTTTCATTTAATCCGTCAACCTTTTTATAGATATGATCTATTGATTTGAGTTTACTTATTTTCTTCCAGGTATATTCTTCCTCAGGTTCTATTTCGTCTGCCACGGAAGGTTCATCTGAACTATCTTCACTTTCCTGATCAGAATGCCTGCCAAGAATCCTGGAAATAATGCTTCTTCTTGTTTTTGGTGTTTCGTTATCAGTTCTGGTAGTCGAAGGAGTAGTTATCTTTCTTACCGGCGGTGCTTTTTTAATAAGAACATCGACTTCTGTAAAGTTTTTTACTTCAGACAGGTAATAAACACCTTCGCTTGTTGCTACGTACAGTTCATTTTTAAAAGTAAGAGCATTTGAAAGGTTTCCACGTAAACCAGGGAAGATTGAATAATTGGATGCAGGCAGGTTAAGATCAGCTCTTGTCAGGCCATATTGATGAGACAACCAGAGCCCGCCTGATTTATCGGAACCTATGGCAAAAACCTCATCATCGGGCAGTTCATTTTGATTGTTTATCGTGAAAAGTACCTTCCCGCTAAGCTTGCTGACAACTATTGCTCCTCCTTCAAGCGTGGAGAATGCATAGGCAGTATCACCGAGAACAATACCTTCAGACAGAATATTCTCTTTCAGATAATTATCATCATTAATTTTGTAATCAACATGTTTCATGCCATCGAAAAGCGAAAGCTTCCCGCTCCCCAATCCTAACAATACATTATTCCTGTTGTAAGGGAGTGAAAAGAGTATGTCCTCATTTTCAGTAAGATAACCTGTCACGATTGGGAACAATGTATCGCTGTCAATCCGGTGCAGACCCTTTTGAGAGACATTAACAAAAGTATTTTTAGGGGTAACAACAAGTCCTGTGAAAGGAAGGCCAGGTTTGGAATACAGCATCAATTCGAATTCCTCTTCCTTAAGATTAAACCTGATAACTGACTTTTCTCCGTAAAACCAGGCAAGTGAATCATTAAAGACTATTCTGGTAATAATTCCTATACCGATCATTTCACCTGATAGTGAAACATATTCGTAGGTTCCAGCCGGTTCCTTCTCGAGATATCCGAAGTTGTTATATCCGCCTATATAGATTTTACCATCGCCGGGATTTCTCTTCATCGAGTAAGGAATTGTGGATAACCTTACCAGAGCCCATTCCTCTCCGTCAAATGTAAGTATGCCCTTTCGGTTAGCAAAGAACATTACTCCGTTCTCATCCTGGCAGATTGCCCAGTTTTGGTTCTCAATGTCCCTGCTTTCAGTATAATGAGTAAGAAGAGGTGATCCCTGCTGGGCTTTAAGGGTTGCCAGGACAGTCAGAAATAATGCCAGTAGAACGATCCTTTTCATAATTGAGATACCAGAAATGACTTCCATTTTTCAGAAGTCTAAAATTACCAGAATTTTTAAATAAATCACTTAATCAATAATTGCTATTATGATGTCCATCACATCCGTCATTGTCCGGTCAGTGTATATATGACCCCCGGCAGCCCTGAAAAAACTGAACGAATCAAATCTGTAAAAAAAGCTTTCAGGGTCGATGCCGGATTCAAGAGCACGGTTCACAGTTTCTGAATCGACAACTGCCCCTGCCATACCTGTATCACCATCATTTCCATCTGAATCTGCTGCCAGAAGCGTTATACCCGGAATATGTTTTATTTGTAAAGCTGCAGACAGAGCCAGGTGCTGGTTTCTTCCTCCCCTGCCGTCAGCAGTCAGCCTTATTGTAGTCCGGCCGCCGAAAAGCAGGCAGACCGGTTTCTTAATGTTATCATCGTTTTTGTATTCAGATATTTTATCAATGATAAATGTACAGGCATTCGAGACATCTCCGCTCAGTTCCGGAGTGACAATAAATGTCGTAAGCCCGATCTGCTCAGCTTCATTTCTTGATGCCTGCAGGGCTGTTTTATTTGAGCCTGCCATAACGAAAGTGCTATTTCCAAATACAGGATCACTTGTCACTGGCATCTCAGGCCATTTTCCCTGGCGTCCTTCAAAGAGATAATTGACAAGTCTTATCGGAGCTTCTGAGACAAGATTTTTATTTTCAAGGATCTTTATGGCATCATCGAATGTTGAATCATCCGGAAGTGTTGGTCCCGATGCGATCAAGTCCGGAGGATCGCCCGGCACGTCTGATAAAAGAATGCTCACACTTTTTGCCGGCCAGATATGCTTTGCAAGGTATCCTCCCTTGATCGCGGAAAGATGTTTTAAAATAATGTTTATCTCCCTGATATCCGCACCACTTTTCATAAGAAGTCCATACATATAGCTTACATCTTCGGGTGAAGATACTGCGGGATAATCTGCCATTAATGCTGATCCTCCTCCCGACCACAGACAGATCACCAGATCATTTTCACTGGCATTTACGGCTATCTGCCTTATCCTTTCAGCAGCCATGAAGCTGTTCCTGTCAGGTACCGGACAGGCAGCCTCAGCTACCTCAATTTTATGAAGCCGGCAAAAATGACTGTACCCTGTGACTATATAACCTGTGTTTATCCTGTCTTCAAGTATGTTTTCGACGTAGTGTCCCATGGCAGCGCTTGAAATTCCAGCTCCCACGATGCAGATGTTACTTATCTTGTCAAGGTCAAAACTCAGATATCCAATCCTGAGAAGTGAGCCTTTTATTGAAATAAGATCACAGATTACTTTCCCCGGAAGCACTCCTTTAATCCCG
>MWDJ01000074.1 GCA_002070505.1 Bacteroidetes bacterium ADurb.Bin145
AGCGGAACGCAAAATAATCCTGTAATTATTACTTTATCTGACTTAAAAGACACTATTAATGGATATAAGTTATTGGAAGGTGTGTCTAATTCAAAATATCTTCTGATAACAGCTTCGGGTTTTCCTGAATATGAAAGGAATAAATGGAAAGGAGTTTTTTCAACAATTTTAGAAAACGCTAAAAGAGAAGGTCTTACGGAAGGAAAAGATATTGTAATTACAAATAAACCACTCAACGCAGGGATTATAAGCACAAGTCTATTGATCGCCTGGGATGGAACCCCGGGATATGATTTATCTGAAATTGTCGGGAGAAATAATAACCTCGAAGAAGTTATTGCCGAACTTGATCACATACCAGAAAATTATTTAAAAATATCATATAAACGAGCTGACATTTCATTCTCACTGTACAATTTAGGCCAGTAGGAAAAGACCTTATTATCTTTTTTACTATTTCTGTCTCTTAACCATCCTGCAACTTTATTCTACTTGGAAACAAGGTAAGGTATAAGACAAACAAGATCCATGCTACACTCCTCTATCTATAAATACCGGTGATTGTAATGAAAAATAACCCAGGAATTAGTGAAACACTTGGCGCCATCCTTATGATCGCAGTATTTGTTGCAGGATTTGGAATCCTGGGAGTTGTTTACTTTTCTCAGCCACCACCTGAAAAAATTCCCAGTGTAACGTTTGATTTAAAATTAGGTGATGGTTCAGCCATATACCTTAGGCACGCAGGTGGCGACAGCCTACGTACCTATAATCAGGATGGCAAAGATGCCAAAAACAATGCAGAGTATTATATACTTATCGATAAAAGTGAAGATTGGCCAATAAAGGATGCTGATAAAGGCCTTGTAAAAAATGAAAAAAAATTCGCATATATTGATTACCCAAAATATTCGGATGTTGAATATTTAAAACCTGGAGAAGGATTCATGGCCCAGCCATCATCCCTTCCTAAAGAGATTGATGTAATATATAAAAGCCCAAGTGGATTTGAACAGGTAATATGGTCTGGCCTAATTCCAAGGAAAATTGAATTTGAACCATGTGGACCTTTCTGTTTAAATGAACCTGTGCAATTTTATGACAATTCTACTGCGAATGTCATATACTCATACTGGGATTTTGACGTAAATGTAAACCCAGGTATCGACAGCATTGATCTTCACCCGACATGGACATATACCGAGCCCGGACTTTACACTGTCACTCACAGTATTACAACTGATGAAGGCCTGAATTTTTCACTCACGAAAGATAATTGCATAAATGTAAAACCTGTCCATGCATATTTTTCTGAAGACGGGAAACCGGATAATTGTGCATCCGACGACTATATATGTAATTACTGCAGAAAGAATTATCCTGGGAAACCATGCGGAAAAGAACCTCTTACTGTAAATTTCTCCGATGACTCCTCATGCAGTCCTACCTCCTGGAGCTGGAACCTTGGAGCCGAGTCTATTGTCATTACGCAAAATGCATCTTATAAGTATATATATAATTATACCAGTCATAGCGGTAAAACCGGAGATAATACATTATACACCGTCAGTCTGACCGCATCAAATTCAGAAGGATCTGACACCAAAACGAAACCTGATCTTGTTGTGGTTCTGCCATCCTGTTTTGATCCGGTTGCTGACTTCAGCTATGATGGAGTAGTAGATCTGGACGGTAATATGGCGGTTGATTTTACAGATCTATCAGAAGGTTACCCGGAAGAGATCGTTGAATGGAATTGGGATTTCGGAGATGGAAGTGATCAATTTTTTGGCAGGGAACCACCAACTCATGAGTACGATGCAGGCGTTTATACAGTCACTCTGACCGTTAAAAATGATTGCGGAAAAACATCCCAAAAAAGCAGAAAAATAGAATTTCCATGCCCCACCATAGTTGCCGCAATTGAAGCTGAACCAACATCCGGCCCATCACCACTTACGGTGAATTTTACCGATCATTCATATGACAGGGAGAATATAACCGGATGGCGCTGGTCCTTTGGTGATGGCACTTTCCATTATGCTTCAAATGTCTCAGACCGGAACCCTCCGCCCCATACATACTCAAAAGTTGGGACATTTTATGCAAATCTTATGGCTCAAAACAAGTGTGGACAAGCATTTGTCAACACCTCTGTCTTTGTTGTATCCAAAGATGCCTCAATATCCGGAAAAATTTGGAATGACAGGAATGAAGACAGGATCCAAAACTCCGATGAGAGTAATCTATCAGGGTGGACAGTTAAACTTGAAGAAAGAAAAGACGGTGACTGGAAAGTAGTAAATACAACAACTACAAACACAGATGGAGAATATTCTTTTATCCTGGAAGGTGTGAGCAATTCTGTCTTCAGGGTCAGGCAGGAGCATAAAGGCCCGACAATTTGGAAAACAACCTATTCATATGGCACTTACAACCAGGATGTATCAGATAGTCTCCTGATTTATGATAAAAGGCATTATAAAGACATTAATTTTGGCAATGTGGATCTTCACCGTTCAAAAATCAGCATTCCTGGGAAATTTTACTGTGAGGGCAGGGGATGGATGGATGGAGAGTTCTATTATAGCAGCCTTTCAAGAGGAGCTCAATACCTTGACTATAATACATCATATGATCCATCACCTCGGATTGTAATGATGGAACCAAGCTCAGATAAAGGAACTATGACTCCGGACCCGGCAGGCGGATACCCGGACGGATACACTAACTGGGGAAATTCATCGTTTATTCTTTCATTTAGAGAGTATAACAATTATCTGAAAAAAGTTGGAGTCGGTGCTTACTATCTTGACTGGTGGGAGTACCCAATTGGCAACAAATATTACCGTGGCAAAGATTTCCCGGTTCCTGATAATACGATTATCACTGCAGATCAGTTAAAACTGAGATATAAATTTGATGAATCTATTCATTTCGATATTGATAAACCCAAAGAAGGTGAGCTCATACCATATACATCTAAGTATATTGTTGAAGCACATTTTGAAGGAAAAGGGGAACAGACAACGAAATGTGAATTAATGACTCCAATTTCAGGTAAACTCTTTTATAACAGCACTGTTGGAGAATACCTTATAACAGATATTGATACAAGACCTTATGAAGGGAAAAAAAGGCTATTTACCGCACGAATGGAATTAAAAACAAATCCCAAAAAATATTCCTTTGCATATTCAAATGCTTCAATATCTTTTGAAAAAACCACTGCATCTATCACCGGTATTACTTCTGAAGCAACCTGGCCAACAAATGTGAAAGGAAATGCTACAGTCACAGCATCTGTTAATGGAAAATGGCAGGATAACAGTTCTATTCAATTGTATGTTGGCAACAAACCGGTTGTCAATATGACAGTCAAAACCCCTGGGCTTCCATGTGTCGTCCAGGGAACATTCAATGTAGAGCCATTTGCGGGAAAGACACTTCCTGTATTTATCAGAATTCCATACAATTCAACACATTCGGATGAAATAGGTTCAGTAAGGCAGATCTTGGGAGATTACCAGGATTCTCCATCGGTTAACATCACAGTTTTATCGAAAGAACCCATTAAAGCCAATTTCACTGCTAATCCATGGTCTGGAAGAGCTCCTCACGAAGTTACTTTTACAGATTTATCAACAGGAGGGGCAAATGTCTGGAATTGGAACTTTAATGATGGTAGCGTATCTACCGTTCAGAACCCGATTCATATTTTTAATGATGTTGGTAACTACTCAGTTAAACTTACGGTAAAAAATGCTTCATTTGCAACCGATACTATTGAAAAAAATATATCCGTCGTGGGATATTGGAACAGCACAAATCTTTTAACAAATCGGTTTACCACTCTGAATTCCGGTGGTGCCATGAGTTTTATCTCACGTGGCTCAGGTTCTTCGATAACTGTAAATAATACGACCCATGCTATTACTGACGGAAGTTATGTCGAGATTATCCTGAACAAACCGCTTAATGATGCTAAAATTTTTATCGCTGGAGGAATAACAGAGTGCAATCTCAGTAATGTTACTTTTAAAGTGGACGATACTTACATTGATGAGGGTACAATTTCGGATATCAGGATTAAAGATTTTGAGAATTTCCACTCAAGTATGACATTAGTCTCTGATAGAAGTTACTCTGCCTGGATAAGCTTTATCTGGGGTGGAAAGGCAATCCCTGTCTCCTGGAAGAAGGTTCTTCAAATCAATGAAATCATGCCTACAAGAGAGAGATTTATGACATTAGAGTTAAGTCCAAGCCAGACTTTTTTTGAAGGTATGGCAGGAACTTACAACTTCACATAAAACAATATTTTTATCATGAAAAATTCAGCGGTGTCGGAGATACTGGGAGCCGTTCTCATGGTTTCAATCGTAATTACAGGGATGGCCCTGATAGGTGTTATACTATTCTCATCTCCTCCCCCTGATTCGATACCAAAAATTGCATTTTCAGTATATGCATGTGGTGAAGAAGACTGGACAGATAAAACAGTAATGATCTCTCACCAGGGAGGTGATCCTATCCGCTGGTCTGATATAGAGTTCATCGTAAACCCTGAAGAAGGTGTTACGCCAGTATCTCCATGCTGTTCATACACAAAAGATGTAGATAGAAGAAATATTTCTTCGGGCAATGAATTTAAAAAAGAAAATCCCACCGAACTTTTCAAAACTGGAGACACATTAAAGATTATTACACCAAAGAATCCGCATCATCTGATCATCTACAAAACATCCGGTTCCAATCAGACGATATTAGATACCACCTTTACATGCTTCAAATGTTAAAACTAATAACCTCCACCAATACCCTTCAGATCTATCCCCCTCATCTCAAACAAGGCGAAATACGTTCACCCCTCTAAAGCAATACATTAACCGTCCGGTGCATTTATCCCGAAAAAAAAATCAGGTATTTGGTGAACCAATTCATCTTGAGAGTTTAAAGTTTAACATTCCGAAACAGCTTTACATTAACCGATATCATCACTACCGTGATAATTACCAGAATAAACAACCTTGCGCCAGGAAACATTCCTTCAGAGACCGCCCTGATAGAATCAATCGCAATGCTTAGCGGATTTAATGAAGCAGGGATGACAAGCCAGCCTGGCATAGAAGAATACGGCATCATGGCACTGGATGCAAAGAACAAAGGCATCGTAATCATCGCCGTTACAGCCGCATAACTGTCATGCTCCCCGATCAGAACGGCAATCGTGGTCGTTACCGAAGAGAGCAGACCGCCAAACAGGATCAGGATCAGGTAAACTGCAATTATCTGAACCGGGGAATAAACCGGGACACCAAGCAGAAAAGCAAGACCCAGGATGATACTTGACTGGATGATCCCCCGGATGGTTATGACAAGAATCTTTCCAAAGAGAATAGATTCACGTGGCGGAGGAAGTGCCATGAACTTATTATAAAACCCGAGGATCTTGTCCATAATCAAAAGTGCTCCTCCCTGCATGGACGCAGATAAAATCGTCATCACCAGTATTCCTGGAGTGATAAATGCAAGATAATTATCAGTAAACTTAATCGGCAGGGCCATTCCGACAAAGATGAGCCATGCAGCAGGGGCAATAAGCGACGAGATAAAGCCCCATTTCCCCCTGATCCACCTGACCAGATCACGTAAACAGTAAATTATAATCGCGTTCATCTTCGTCTTCCAAGCATGTTCCGGTATGATGTCATGTTTATCGGACTCGTATCTTCAATATCTCCGACAAGGTGGAGAAATACATCATCAAGTGTCGGTTTTCGGATAGAGATGGAATTAAGCGTCGCTCCCAGGGACTGGATCTCCTGGCCGATGTAATCACCTGCATTTTTCCTGTCCTTAACAAGGAAAGTGATCTCCTCTTCATTCTGGCTGATAACCTTAACACCATCCAGCCGGACCGGAGGTAAGGTCCCTTCAACCGATGCCACGATAATATCTCCATCGATGAGTTTTTTAAGAGCAGCTGGAGTATCACACGTTTTTACAGACCCGCGATCCATGAAGGCTACACGATCACAGTTTCGGTCCGCCTCATCCATGTAATGGGTGGTAACGAAAATTGACATACCTCTTTTCTTAAGTGTCCTGATATACTCCCAGATTTTCTTCCTTGCTGACACATCAAGCCCGACGGTTGGCTCATCAAGGAAGAGAACTTCCGGGTCATGGACAAGGGCCTGGGCAAGTTCTAACCTTCTCCTCATCCCCCCGGAATAAGCCTTGACGAAATCATCCGCCCGGTCTTCAAGGTCAAGAATCCCGATAACCTCATCGGTCCTGTCTTTTGGACGGGAGATCCCATACAGCTCTGCATATAGACGAACATTTTCACGTCCGGTCAGTCGGATATCAACCGCCATATCCTGCGGGACATAACTAATCTTTTCACGCACTTTCCTGGGATATTTCACCGTATCAAGCCCACAAACTGATGCAGTCCCTGACGTGGGAGTAAGAAGGGTTGTAAGCATGAGAACCGTCGTGGTTTTTCCTGAACCATTTGGACCCAGAAGGCCGAATATCTCATTGCCCACGTCGATATTCATATCACGAACTGCACAGAGTTCTCCGTAATACCGGGTAAGGTTTTTTGTTAAGAGTACACTTGTCATTTATTCACCGGCTATGATGCAGAAGATCACGTGGATAATCCATGACGGGATTTATACCATGCAAATTTTGTGCATGAAATGAAAATTTCTGCATGTAACGGTAATTTACAGTCGCCTGGCAAGACATTATGAGTTAATAAGTATTTTATCTGCTGAACTTATGTGATATAGAATATACATTATTCAGGAATATGGTTAAGCTTTTTCATACGAATTTTCAGAAAATAATACAAATTTGTTTAGTTATCGTAAAAACAGTTGTTTATTGAGATTGAAGGGTGAACCTTTCCACCGAATATTTACTGGTTTCATCCAGTAAAACCGGACACCCTGATCCTTATCTTGAATTGATACTGGGATCTCATATGCTCAAAACGGATTGGAAAGACTTTGACTTTCTTTATTT
>MWDJ01000075.1 GCA_002070505.1 Bacteroidetes bacterium ADurb.Bin145
GCTTGCGAGTGTCAGTGTTACCTTGTTTCCTGCGACTGTCACAGCATTTACTGTTCTTGTCTGGCTGTTGACCATTACTATGAAAGCGGAACTGGCAGGCACTATGGCAGCAAGGCTCAGGCTGTAGGTCATCTCCAGCTTGTCAGGAGTTGTATTTTGTATAATTGCGCTGTTGAACACGGGGATTGCCGCCGCAACATTATTGGTCACATTCCTTGCAGTCATTGTCTGTGCCTGTCCGCCCTGCGGTGTTTGGAGTGGGTTTGTTGCGGGTTTGTTATAGGCCACCGTAACCACATCCCCGTAAGCCACCGGGCTTGCGAGTGTCAGTGTTACCTTGTTTCCTGCGACTGTCACAGCATTTACTGTTCTTGTCTGGCTGTTGACCATTACTATGAAAGCGGAACTGGCAGGCACTATGGCAGCAAGGCTCAGGCTGTAGGTCATCTCCAGCTTGTCAGGAGTTGTATTTTGTATAATTGCGCTGTTGAACACGGGGATTGCCGCCGCAACATTATTGGTCACATTCCTTGCAGTCATTGTCTGTGCCTGTCCGCCCTGCGGTGTTTGGAGTGGGTTTGTTGCGGGTTTGTTATAGGCCACCGTAACCACATCCCCGTAAGCCACCGGGCTTGCGAGTGTCAGTGTTACCTTGTTTCCTGCGACTGTCACAGTATTTACTGTTCTTGTCTGGCTGTTGACCATCACTGTGAAAGCGAAACTGGCAGGCACTATGGCAGCAAGGCTCAGGCTGTAGGTCATCTCCAGCTTGTCAGGAGTTGCATTTTGTATTACTGCGCTGTTGAACACGGGGATTGCCGCCGCAACGTTATTGATCACATTCCTTGCAGTCATTGTCTGTGCCTGACCACCTTGTGGTGTTTGCAGTGGGTTTGTTGCAGGTTTGTTATAAGCCACTGTAACCGCATCCCCGTAAGCTACCGGACTTGCCAGTGTCAGTGTTACCTTGTTTCCTGCGACTGTCACAGCATTTACTGTTCTTGTCTGGCCGTTGACCATTACTGTGAAAGCGGAACTGGCAGGCACTATGGCAGCAAGGCTCAGGCTGTAGGTTATCTCCAGCTTGTCAGGAGTTGCATTTTGTATTATTGCGCTAACAAAGGCCGGGGAGGCAGGTGTTTGTGATACTGAACCATATTCGGCATATCCCAAATCAGGGGCAGAACCTGAATAAGGCAATCCAACATCAATCCCGGCATCAATCAGGTCACTTCCGGGAGCAAGTTTCAGAAATGTGATATCCGGTAAAGACCCGTCCGGTTTTCTTGGATGCTTAAGCTGAGAAGCATCAAGACTTATAAAATCAGCATCAGTTACTGTAATAGTCGGGTTTTTAATCCACCCCGGCCAATCATTAACCTGCTGAGTAGATTTCCATGTGTTATTACTTTCAGTGTAAATTGATGGTCTGTAAATTCCTACTTGTGAATAATCTGAACTACGGTTATTATATGATACATTGTTTCTCATTTCAAGGCCTCTTGAACTGATGTTGAGGGGCATGTCAAAGAAACCTCCATAATTGCGATAAGCAGTATTATTACAATATCTGGCCTTATTATCAGTACCTAATTCCAGATTATTATAAAAACCAAATCCTATACAATATGCTGCAAGACAATTAGTCATTTCAACAAAAGAATATCCTTGTGGATAATGTCCAGCCTGATCTACCCCAACGGCAGATGTTTTAAAACCATTTCCTTCAATATTTCCACTACATAGAGAAGAATACTTGTTGCCTGACATTGCCCAACAGTTCCTAAAAACTCTTTTACCAGCACCGCTAGGGTCAAAACCATCATCCGAGTAATCCCATGCACGGCAGCCATCAAAGATTAATACCCCTCTATAGTAGTTTCCACATTTCCAGCCATCTCCAGAAGAACAATTCACTGAATCACGAATGTCATAAGCGTCACAATTAATGAAATATGTAGTATCAGAACTCCATAAAGCGTTTGGACCATCCCAAGTATTCCAGGCTCCGGATTCATAATAAAAACCCCTTGCAGAAATATTATATGCCGTGCAATTTTCAAATCTTAAATTGGCAGATAATGTTGCACCAAAACCCTGTGGCCTTCTATTCGCATTACCTCTCTGAAAAGCATTTCTAACTGTGATTCCTTTTATGTGCCAATATTCAACAGCGTTAAGCCCAAAACAAGAGAAATTAGTGCCATAAGTTTCATATGCTTGAGAACAGTCCAGGATAGGATGATTTCCAGATTCATAGTCTTGTGGATAAGCCCAAAAGCAAATAGGCTTATCCTTTGTTCCCGTGCGTCCCTGTCCTACAGGCCATCTTTGTGGATTAACCTCAACAAACGGATTATTACCTACTAAGTAATAGACACCACCTCTTACAAAAACTGTATCACCAGGGTAAGCAGCATTTATGCCTCTTTGCCAGGTAGCAAATGGAGTAGCCAGGGATGTCCCGTTATTCGTGTCTTTCCCATTAGTTGCCACATAAAAAGTCTTTCCTGAAACGATCGTGTTAAGTAATAGCAACAAGGGCAATACAAATCTCCTCATGAACTCTACTTATTTTGACGAATAAATGTTTTCCTTTGACAAACGTAACTGTTTTTACGATTAATTTCTCACATTGTTACATTTTTTTGACAAACAAAATCCGCTGCTGTATTTGTATACAGCAGCTATATAATGATAATCTTCTTTACTTCTGAAATGCAAGGTGTAAGCGGAATATGACAGCAGACAGGAGTCTTAATCAGTATCCGGATTGGGCCGGAAGGAGAGGTAACAAAATAGAATAAATCAGGTATAAAAGATTGTTTATATTTTCAAAAAGCAAACAACAATGAGGAATTCAGTATTAATCTGTATTTTATTGGCAATGCTTGCCGAAATGCATGGTCAGTCAGCAATTTTTTTACATCATTCAACCGGTGAGGGGGTTTTTGTTGAAGGTAAGGTTGCTTCATGGATAAATCAGTACAATTCCAAAAATGGTACAAACTATACAGTTACAGCAAGAGCATATCCGGGTACGCCATACCCCTGGGAAAACTATCCATATGACTACTGGAACCTTTGGTTAAATGGACAATGTAGTTCCACAGATATAAATATACAATGCCTTGGCAATATACTTCAGTCCTATGATATGGTGATCTACAAGCATTGTTTTCCAGGCGCGGGAATTGGACCAGATAATGGGGCTGCTGCAGTTAATTCTTCAGTGAAAACAATTGGCAACTATAAGCTTCAATACCGGGCCTTACGTGGTTTAATGGATCAATACCCGACTAAGAAGTTCATTATATGGACGCTTGCGCCGCTTCATCGTCTTGAAACAACCACCGAGGAAGCAGCCAGAGCCCGGGAATTTGTTAATTGGGTTAAATCAACCTGGCTAACCGAAGATGGAAAGAGTCACCCGAATATCTACATTTTTGATTTCTATAATCTGGTGGCAGAATCAAATACAAACCCGGTCAATGGTAAAATAAACTGTCTGAAGTATGAATATGAGAAGAGTCATACAAATGGTGATTCCCATCCAAATTTACTTGCCAATCAGACAGTAGGCCCCATATTCGCGGAATTTATCGTAAATACATTTAAAGGTCAATCAACCGGAATCAATAAATATGACGATAATAGAGATGAAATTGTCATCTCTTCAGATCCCGGCCAACATCAATTATCAATTGATATTTCACGGAGTGGTGAAAACAAAATGTCTGTAAGAATTTTCAATATAAATGGCCAAATGGTATATAATAATCCCTCTTCTGAGGAGCCTACGTTGCTTATAAACACATCCGGTTTTCTAAATGGAACATACATTATATGGATTATTGCGGGTCAACACACTTTCATCCGCAAATTTGCCATAATACACGGGTAATTATTGCAAAAACAATATAAACTGGGGTAAACTGTTATATTATTAATAGCCACATAATCAATTAATTGAGGGTTCGTTTCAGATGAAATGATCAACTCTGATAATCAGGCAGTTATGAGTAATCATTTGAATAGTATACTTAACTATTGTTAATGTAGACACTAATGGAAATAATCTCTCTTAAGTTCGCTGTACTGGCGATTGTAGTGATTTTCATCAATTATATAATCCCTCCTAAGTTAAGAGTAGGTTATCTTTTATTGCTCAGTTGTGTCTTTCTGACAACCTTTAGTATATATCTCCCGGTTTACCTTGCAGTTTATGCATATCTTAACTTTTTTTTGGGACAAAGAATGCCGGCTTCCAGGCACAAAAAAGCGTTGTTTCGAACCGGTATTATTTTAAATCTCACTCAACTGATATTACTTCGCTATGCCTCTTTTGCAATTGATCCGTTTCTGGCATTGTTTAACCTTAACATCAGGGCATCTGTACTTTCTGAAATCATTCTGCCAATTGGGATATCCTACTATACCTTACAGGGGATTGGTTACCTCATAAATATAAAGATGGGATGGGAAAAGCCTGAAAACAATTTTCTTCGTTTTTTCCTTTTTTTGATATACTTCCCCAAGTTTCTTTCAGGTCCGATAGAAAGGTCAAGTCACTTTCTTCCACAACTTACGTTTGATAAAAGGTTCAGTCCTGATATAGTCACAGATGGGCTCAGAATAGCTCTTCAGGGCTTTTTCAAGAAAGTGGTTATAGCCAACCATCTCGGTTCTTATGTGTCACAGCTTTTTTTGCATCCTGATGATTTTACGGGATGTCAGATAATCGCAATTATTTTGCTTCAACCGTTATATCTGTACTTTGATTTCTCTGGCTATACAGATATTGCAATAGGCTTTTCGAGAGCTTTAGGCATTGAATTGCTCCCTAACTTCAACAGACCTTTCCTGTCTGAAAACATGACAACCTTCTGGCGGAGGTTTCATATTTCACTCTCTTCATGGTTTAATGACTATATCTTTAAACAAACAAGTTTCAGTTTAAGGAGACTAAAGGGAAAGGCAACAATAATAGCTGTTTTTCTCACATGGATATTGTTTGGTATATGGCACGGAGCTGGCTGGAACTTTATAGCCCTTGGTTTCCTGCAGGCTATTGCCATATATTATGAATTCAAAACCAAAAAATTCCGGAACACCATCTTTTCATTTATTCCGGGCAAGGCCCGGCAACATGCAGGCAGGCTCTGTACTTATTCCTTTTATGCACTGTCTCTTACTTTCTTTTTTGCCCCTGACCTCCCGCAAGTTCTACGTGTTTTTTCTGATATTTTCAGTCCACTCGAAACAGAGGGTCAGAGTCTGCTGAATGAACCGTTGATCTTCGGACTGACATTTGCTATGATGTTTCTGCTTTATGAGATTATCCAGAATGATTGTGGTCATTTGTATTCAAAGATTTGTTCAATATGGGAGAATAATAAAGCTATTAGAATGATCATTTATTACGCTACTATAATTCTGATCCTTACGCAGTTAGATGGCAGCAGCTCTTTTATTTATGAAATGTTTTAATAAAAATGAAAGATCTTTTGGCTTATTTTAAAAAGGTGCTTTTCTTCCTGATGCCATTTCTGGTTTTACTGGCGATTTATATTATTATAGATCCCTTTATGGTCATATTCAAATACAGTGATTATAACAGGAAGCCTCACATACCTAAAAACAGGGATTATGTATCATCAGAGGTATATCTGATGAACAGGGAAGCGCATAATTATGATTCATACATATTTGGCTCATCAACAGCCTTGTTTATTCGACCAAGCATCTGGATTTCTTACCTTCCGGATAGTGCAAAAGTCTTTTCATTTGATGCTTCACGTGAGAACATTGTTGGGATCTGGTCAAAGATCATGTATATTGATCGCATGCATGACCCGATATCAAATGCTCTGTTCGTGATTGACTACAATTATGCATTTGAAAGGCTTGACAGGGAAAATGTATTGTTTGTGAAGCATCCGCGGTTTTTACAATCATCATGGGCAGACTTTCAGTATTTGAATCTGATGAGGTTATTCAATGTGAATTTTATCCGCTCCCTGACAATCTATGGATTAACGAAGGAGTTCAAACCTTTCATGTCGGAATATTTACTAAACGAGAAGTCTTGCATTGATCAAGTCACAAACGAGTATATAAATTTCAGCATTCAGGAGGAGCTTGATTCAGATTCTCTGAGGTACTATGAGATAAGGCGTGACAGATTCCCTGAAAGAACTGGTCACAAGTGCGAATACAAGCAGCAGATCACTAATGATCAAATTGAAATGCTGAAGGATATTGCAAGGGTATTTGTTAAGCATGGTACAAACTTTAGATTTATAATATCTCCTAACTACCAACAGATTTCTTTTAATAAGACAGACCTTGAAATACTTGAAACGATTCTTGGTAAAGAAAATGTATTTGATTTTACGGGTATTAATGTGATATCCGAACAAATGTCCAATTTTTATGATGGACTTCATTTCAAGCCAGGTGTGGGAATAAAAATGCTTGATATAGCATATAATTGTAATTCCATGGAAACTGAATAACCTGTTGGCGCGAGGAGGTTTTCAATAAATCATATCTAAGGAAACATAGCTTCGCCATAAGTTAATGAGCCAATTATAACCTTCCTATTGGCTCTTTTCCCTTCATACAGATTATTTATTAACTTTGAACCTGAGGTCTAAACAATGGTTTTTTTCAATATAATCTATGTATCATGAAATCAGTAATAAAAGCATTTGTTTTATTGGGTTGCGTCTTTTCACTGGTATCCTGTTCAGGTGCAAAGGATGGTGATAACATGTATAAAATTGTTTTTCTTCATCATAGCACTGGCGGGGTAATCTGGGAGGGGGATCTTTCTCAGGTTGACCCTTCAATAGT
>MWDJ01000076.1 GCA_002070505.1 Bacteroidetes bacterium ADurb.Bin145
CGGGCACCATCCCGCCAGAATTCTCCTTGGACGGCAAAAGTCTTGGATCGCTTTCCGACAATCACCATGAAGCCGACAAGCTCGGTGTCGCGGACATAATAAGCCGCACCATCAGAAAGCGGCAGCTTCGCGATTGCCTTATCGGTGAGTAGAATTCTTGCCTGCGCCATACTGCCCTCCAAAAAAGTACGGGGTTTGTACGGGGAAGTGCTTCGCGAAAGTCAGTGGCGGCAAACTACGCTGGAGCACCCTGAGCTACTAGGTATATTAGTATTCTCAATAGTTTATGTCAAGGAAATGAGCGCGGTGACGTAGGCGAGCAAATGGCCGATGAATTCCAGGGTGTCAGACTCAAATACTTTTCCACTGTCAGTAAGGCCGGGTTTGACACTCTGTTACATTCTCTGAAAGCTACATTCGATATTATAGTTCATAACAGAGCAGATGTGGTGCACATTCATAGCGGTGCAAACAGCATCTGGGCAATAGTGCTGAGGTGTGCCGGTAAAAGGGTTTATATTACTCAGTTTGCCATGGATTGGAAACGGGATAAATGGCCATGGTATGGAAAGCTTTTCTACAGATTCACCAACTACCTGACTGCATATTTCCCCACAGCAGTGGTTTTTGACAATGTCTTCACACAGGAATACTTTGAGAAGAAGTTCAAAAGGAAATATTATTTCATTCCTTACGGATCCGAAGTAAAGCAGCCACCAACTGAGTCTCCTATTCTTGATAAACTTGAGATCACAGCAGGCAACTACATACTTTTCGTCGGAAGGTTTATTCCTGATAAAGGGGTTCATCTTCTGATACGGGCATTTGAAACCGTTAAAACGGAAATGAAACTTGTTCTGGTGGGAGGATCTCCAAATCCGGATAGTTATGAGAGCGAAATCCGCCAAACAAAGGATGATAGAGTAGTATTTGCCGGATACGTATACGGAGATGATACTAACTACCTCATGAAGAATGCCTTTATTTATGTTCAGCCATCTCTGATTGAAGGATTATCTCCTGTTATCCTGACTGTAATGGGCCTCGGGACTCCTCTTTTATGCTCAGACATAGCTGAAAATAAGTTTATTACAAACGATAATGCTGTTCATTTCTCCTCGGGTGACAGCAATTCACTTGCTGAGAAGATAAACTACTGTCTTCAGCACCGGGAAGTAATACGGAAAAAAGCTGAAAACGGTCAAAAGGATGTACTGACACGGTTCAACTGGGATTCAGTATCTGAAGAATATCTCGAATTGTTTAACAGTAAGAAATAAGAATATGTTGAAAGCCGGAATCATTGGTCTTGGTAAAATGGGATTATCACATGCAGCTATCGTAGCTCCGCATAGGGACGTTGACCTGGTGGCGGTTTGCGATACCTCGTCACTGATACTTGACGGAATTAAAAAATTCACCGGGATTAAGGTATATGACGACTACAGGAAGATGATAGATTCTGAGACATTGGATTTTGTCATTGTTGCTACTCCTACTAAGTTTCATTTTCCAATGGTGAAATTTGCTCTGGAAAAGGGTATCCACACCTTTTGTGAAAAACCTTTCAGTCTGTCGATCAAAGAGGGAGAAGAGATGGTATCCCTGGCCGAAAGGAATAACCTGGTAAATCAGGTTGGTTATCACAACCATTTCATTGGAACGTTCAGGGAGCTTAGACGTCTTATTAAAAATGGCATTCTTGGGGACCTGGTTCATTTTACAGGTGAGGCTTACGGTCCTGTTGTTACAAAACCAAAGGGCGGAACATGGAGGTCTGATCCGGGAGAAGGAGGGGGATGCCTTTTCGATTATGCGTCTCATGTGATAAACCTGATACAGGAAATTATTGGCAGACCTGTAAGTGCACAAGGAGCACAACTTAAAAGAATCTATTCCAGGGATGTGGAGGATGCCGTTTACTCTCTCCTTAAACTGGAATCAGGATTGAGCGGGATATTGTCAGTCAACTGGAGCGATGAGACATACAGAAAAATGTCAACCTCAATAACAGTAATCGGCAAGAAGGGAAAAATCATATGCGATGCAACTGAGTTGAAGATATATCTGAAGGAACCCGATTCAACGGAGAAGCTTGATAGGGGTTGGACAATAAAATACATAACTGATTTGGCGATTCCGGTAGATTTCTATTTGCGTGGTGAAGAATACAGTGCTCAAATAGACAATTTTGTGCATCATGTAATTGAGAGAAAGCCAACTGAGATCAATACATTCAGGCAGGCACTGGAAACGGACAGGGTTATGGAGATAATAATGACAGAATCAAAAAGATAGTAATGAAAATGGATAAGGTACTTTTTGGAGATAACCAGTTCTTTGCAGTTAACCATCTTTCTGACGAAAAGTCTAGGGCACAGGCTATCAGGTTCAAGGATGATTCTGCTATAATAAGGGTTCTTGATCAGGCAATTGAGGAGGGTATAAGCACATTCATGTGCACGACCCATGACAGGATCGCCAATATATGCGAGTACATGAGGAACAATCCTGATAAATACCGTGGTTTTAAAATATATCCAGGGATGCCCTATGCACATAAGTATGCAAATGCGGTAACTGAGCTTGGGATAATTGGTACCATAAAACAATATGTTCCTGGTAACATCTTTAGCACCTTTGCAAAAGGTGGAATGGCCTATCTCAGCAAGGACTTCCTGAAGTTAATGGAGATATTAATCGATGCTGAGATGAAGATGTTCAAGGGTATCAGTACTCCGGTCATATTCATCCAAAACGTTATCGTGGATATGATTCTGGGTTTGAAGGCATATGATGCCTTCAAAGCTTTTGATGAATACATAAGAAAGAAGTATAACGCTGAGCCTGGCTATATAACCATGAATATGCCGGCATTGTTGGATGCACTGAATTCAATCGGCATAAATAATCCGATAATTTGTACTTCAATAAACAAGATCGGTTTCAGGATGTCAGGCGGTAGGGAGATATATGAAAAATATCTCCGAGAGAAGGAATTCAGACCTATTGCCATGCAGGTCCTTGCTGCTGGTGCACTCAAACCCAGGGAGGCAATAGAGTATCTCGGAAACTTTCCGAAAATAGAGTCAGTAGTGTTTGGTGCATCTTCAAAAGGACATATCAGGGAGACTAAAGAGCTTATAGAGAAATATTTATGAAGATTGACCACATTTGTTTTGCGGTAAAGAATATCAGTGAGGGAGTTTCCTACTGGGAGAGCGTGTTTGGTTACAGGCAAATGACAGAGGTTATAATCAACTCCCTGCAGAAAGTGAAGGTTACCTTTCTATGTAAGGAGGAAAGCCTGGTGGTCAAATTGATTGAGCCTCTGCCTGACAATAAGTCACTGGTCAACTTCGTGAACAGGGGAGGAGGATTCCATCATCTTTGCTTCAGGGTTGAAGAAATGGATAAGACAATAAGTGAATTGAAGGGAAAAGGATTGCTTATGCTTGTTCCTCCACAACCGGGAGAGGCATTCAACAATCATCATATAGCATTCATGCTTGCAAAATATGGAACAAACATAGAGTTAATTGATACTGACGAAAAAGCCGGAATGATAATCTGAACAGAAATATGGTAAAAGAAAGATCTTTAATAAGATATCTGAAGGAGTTGTTATTTGTAAATAAGAGAATAGTAATTTACGTTGCTCTATCGCTTACTATCATATTACTATCATATGTGTTGTATCTGATCCTGAAAGAGGAAACAGTTATTAAACTGGGTAGAGAAGATGGATTATTTGAATATCTGACATCCCTGGCATTTCTAATAACTTCAATATTCTTTATGATTATCTTTTTCCGTAGGAAAAAACTCATTCATTTAGTTTTTTCGCTGATTTTTTTTATTGGTATGGGAGAAGAAATCAGCTGGGGTCAGCGAATCATAAAGTTTCAATCTCCGGAATACTTCAAGGAGAATAATATTCAAAGTGAATTTAATATTCATAATCTGAAGATATTTGACTCACAGGAGGAAGGTGGTAATTACAAGAAGGGTATTAGTTATATTCTTTCCATGAACTTCCTATACAAGTTATTCTGGTTTGTTTATGGAATAATGTTGCCAATTGTCTATGTATTTTCACGTTTTGTAAAGAAAATCATTGACAGCATTGATTTGTTGGTTCCTCCATTTGTTTTGGGACTATTTTTTATTATTAATTGGACAATCTGGAAGATAATTGGATCACTCTTTGTGTCGGAGGATGCGTCAGTTTTTTATTATTATGCCGGTGTAGAAATTAATGAATTTGGCTCCGCAATAGTTTTCGTTATGATATCAGCTTATTTTCTTCAGACATTCAGAGCACCTGTTGCAAGCGTCACTCGAATACAATAATCCCCGCACAAATTACCCATGAGTAACAATAACTTACAATGAACAGTCTGATAGCATCTGACCTTTTTCGACACTTTGGTTTTAAGGGAACGAAAGGGTTTATTAAGGGATTGACATATCCGGGATTCCGTTATACTTATTTTTTCAGGAAGGTTTCAGAGCACTCTGGATCATCCTTTTGTTCATTGGTTTATAGGATGTTCTTAAGAAGATATCGTTTTAAATACGGCTTCGAGATAAATCCTGATGCAAAGATCGGGAAGGGTTTTTATCTTACCAGTCATTGCAGCCCGGTAATCATAGGCCCAATTAAAATGGGAAGCAACTGTAATGTAAGTCATTGTGTCACTATCGGACGAGGTATAGCAGGGGAAAGAAAAGGAAGACCAACAATCGGAGATAATGTTTGGATTGGACCAGGATCAATTATTGTGGGGAAAATCATAATTGGTAATGATGTCTTAATTGCTCCAAACACATTTGTGAATTTTGATGTCCCGGATCATTCAATTGTAATAGGGAGTCCGGGCAAAATTATAGCAAAGGAAAACCCAACAAAAGATTATATTAATTTTAAAGTATAGCTGAAAAACGATGGTAAAGCCTGCCGAAAGAGAAAAGGCGTCGATGTTACGTCTTTTAATGGAGATTATAAAAGATCCGGACAGAAAATCTCTTTTGACGATAACTAAGGATCTTTTCTCCCTGGGTATATATTATCGTCAATTCCCTCGTCACTACTTTTCCAGATACTTATTCAAAAAAGGCAAATCAAATATTAAAGATTATTTTCCGGATGATTTTTTATATTATGGAATTAAGCCTCTTTTAAACGATAAGGAATGGAGAGATGTATTAGAGAATAAACTGTTCTTTCATCTATATTATAGTCAGCTTAATGTCCCCATGCCTAGGGTGCTAATGCATAATAGTAAAACAGTTTATATCTGTGACGGAAAGCCTACTGAGGTCTCAAACTATGAGGAATTTGTTCTTCTGCTAAATGGGTTATTTGAAAGAGAGCCTACCCTTGACTCTATGATAATAAAGAAGATTTACTGGAGTTTTGGAGGAGATAAAGTATATAAAATAAGCCGCTCTCAAGTCTCAAATAACAGATCATTATTAACCGAGTTATATTCAGAAGTCAAGAAATCAGGATTTCTTTTTCAGGAAACCGTTATCCAGCATGCTGCGCTAAGCAAACTCAATCCTTTCAGCTTAAACACCATCAGATTTGATACTTTCATTGATAAGGATGGTAGAGTAGACGTAATATCGGGTTATATCAGGATGAGTATTAATAAGAATTATGTTGATAATATATGTTTAGGAGGCTGTCAGGTGGGCATAGATCTGAGAACAGGAAGACTTAAGAAAGAGGGGTATTCGACCTTGAGCTATTATGGTGTGAGGATCCTCAAATCTCATCCGGTAACTGAAACTATTTTTGAGGAAGTTGTAATTCCATATTTCGACGAAGCTAAAGAGCTGGTGCTTGAGGCTGCCAGCCTGATACCGGGGTTACGTATAGTTGGTTGGGATGTGGCAATAAGTGAGTCCGGTCCGATCTTGATAGAGGGTAATTCTGATTATTCTATAACAGGCAATGATCTTTCAGAAGGAGGTTACCGAACCAATCCGGTTTTCAGAAAAGTTCTTGATGAAGTCAAGGATTTGCGATCCTCAAGATATAAATACCCTTGGTTATAAATGACTGAAGTTTCGCAAGTAAGAAAAAGTTAAGAAATGTCATAAAAAGAAGCACTGGGAGTTTTCAGATATCTCTGAAAATCAGTATATTTAAAGTGACAAAACAAAAAATAACTGATCCCAATGCTTAATAATAAAGGTACAAACATTTTCTCTGAGATTAATAGTTTTTTCCCGGAGAATGATAACAAAAAGGCAATTAATAGCATAATCGATATTGCCAGGAATCTGAGAATAAGCAGTAAATCCTTGTCGCTTGAGAGTAATGCCAACTGCAAGTTCACACGGTTACAGGTGTTCGAGCTATTATTGGTGTTTCCTTTATTCATGGTCAAAAACGCTTTTCATTATTCTGAATCCATTCTGTTTAAGGTTCTCTCGTGCAAGAAGGATGTTTTCTATCGCTTTATGTCCAATGGTTCTTTTGATTGGAGGAATATCCTGTACAGGATCAATTTACAGCTGATTGGAAAAATCGCAGTCAGGGCTGATTCCTGCAATGGCAAGGATCCTGTTTGTCTCATTGTTGATGACTCTGATTTTCCCAAAACCGGTAAAAAGATAGAGAGAATAGGCCGTATATTTTCTCATGTGACTCATAAATCCATTCTTGGTTTTAAGGCTCTTTTTCTTTGTCGCACTGACGGCAAGACTCAGACCGTTCTGGACTTCTCGC
>MWDJ01000077.1 GCA_002070505.1 Bacteroidetes bacterium ADurb.Bin145
CCGGAGGCAATCTCTCTCTTTTGAAGCCGGGTTTCTCTATCCGCAAGGGACAATAAAAGAGAGCCTCTCTATCAGGCAGAACCTGAGTTACTATTATGTTAACCGCCATTCTGATGGTTCTATCTCCTCCTCAACCTCTGGCATGCTTCTGGGAGCAAGGTATGAATACGGCCTTCCGGGGATCAGAAGCGGTATCTCAACCGGTTTGCGTTTTATCGGAATAAACACAGAGATAAACGGCTATGCATCAGCCAATTCTGATTTCTTCTACCTGAGATATTCAATGGAGGGGAATGATACAAAATTTGCCCGTGTTAAGTCTCTGACAGAGTGTAACTATCTTCTGAGTATTCCTCTTGAGATAAGAGTTTATCCGTTACGGTACAGAAACATCTCATTGTTTGCCATGGCCGGACTGGAATACAGCGTGATATGCTTTAAGAAAGCTGCGGATATCACGTTCAGGGAAGAAACAATGAATCCGCAAAAGGATGTTATCTTAGGAAATATCTCAGGTCCGGTTAACAGGAACTTCTCAACCTTCTACAGCTCAATAGGCCTTAAACTAGGTAAGGAAGACAAGTTGAACTATACAATTGAGTTGATGCTTCCTTCATTCCTGCTGACCGAAAACAATTTCTATTTTATTGATATAGATTACCTTGAAGGCTTCAGGTTCTCAGTTCAATTACCCCTAAAGAGCAATTAACAATAATACTGATATGAAATCACTGAAAATATTACTTCCTGCCATACTGCTTTTGATAATCTCCTCATCATGTAATAAACTTGATGATTTCAATCTTTCCGGCACCATTTTCATTGAAGATCCTTACTATCCGGGTCTCCCCATCTACTCCGAATGGGGGTATAATACCTTCGGGGCATACATTGACCGGAAACCCTTCGTTTCCACTTCTGATGACCTGCCGGTCAAAGTGATTGTGAACAGCGATACTCTGAATATAATTTTCAGGGGCCGCATGGGTTCAGAAAATGTTGATCTGAAGTTTTCAATCAAGGGTTTTTCTCCTCAGACATATTATGACCTCACTGAACTGGATAATACAACCTTTAATCTCAAGGAACCTGGACGGGCTGTGACATTGAAAACAGGGAATGTCACAACTGTACTTAATCTTATTGAAGGAGAGCTGATTATCCAAAAAGTTCAAAGATTATATGTGGATGAGGAACTCAGCAGAACTATCATGTCAGGATACTTTAACCTGAAGACCTTCCTGAATGACGAACCAATTGCAATATCACAGGGAAGATATGATCTGGGAATCGGGTATGAAAACTTTTATAATCTATAAACAGGAATAACAGTTTTTGTTATTTGAAAGGCTGCTCCTGAAAGTATTGCTTCCCTCGCGGGAATAGCTGTTGAAACAGCCTTTTCCCATGCTTGCCGGTGTGCCATTTCAAACCGAAATATAAATCGTTTTATGTTCCCCTTCCTTAAATCCTCATCTGTTCATTATACCAGAGAAATACTACCACCTGTTTCTGATTATTAAATCATCTTTTCATATGTGTATACAAAAGAGCGAGGCAGTCACATGATTGTCTGCAACTGCCTCATTGCCAAGTGATCCCGACAGGACTCAAACCTGTAACCTTCTGATCCGTAGTCAGAATTTTATTGTTATCCGTACTTTTGTGATTGTTCTCTGAAGTGGTGAATATATGGACTTGCCGTATTATTGCCTTATATGTTATTTATTGTCATTTATTGAATATTTATTATCTTTGTGTATTCACTTGTGTATTCACTGAAGACACAAATTAAAGATTAAAGCCATGCAAGCAACAGCACGAATTTATTTCCAGAAGGCACCGGCAAAGAAAACAAAGGATGATCTCTGTCCGGTGAAGCTCTGTATCACTCACAACCGGAAACGGAAGTATTATTCAATCAGTGACAAGATAAAAGACAACGCCTGGCTATACGTCTCTGAGGATGCCATTGAAAAGATAACTTCAGACAGTCCACGAGGGAAATACAGGGACATTGCATTTGAATATAAGAAGATCACTGACAAGGCAGAAGCAATAATCAATGATCTGTCAGTCTTCAGCTTCAATCAGTTTGAACAGAAGTTCATGAATGAAGTAAAGGACTGGGACAATGTTTTCGCTGCCATGATTGAACACATTAAAGAGCTGAAGTCTGAAGATCGCTTCAGCTATGCAATGAGTTTTGAAAGCACCCTGAGAGCCGTTAAAGAATTTCACGAGGGTAAGACCTTTGATTTTAATAGCAGGAACAAGGTTGTAAGCAGATATGAGAAGTATCTGTCAGGTAAACAACTGAACTTTGTGGACATAACTCCGGCATGGTTAAAGAAATTTGAGAAGCATCTTAAAGACAAGGGGAAAAAGAAATCCACCTTAGGCATATATGTGCGGAATCTCAGGGTATTGTTTAATCTTGCTATTAAGAAACATCATGTCAAGGCTGAATATCCCTTCAATGAACACAAGCCTAAAACATCATCCAAACGCAAGATCGCACTCACGGCAGAACAGATCAGCCTCATTGCGAACTATCAGACCGACGATCCCAAAGCACAATTTTACCGTGATATGTTCATGTTTTCTTTTCTAGCCTGCGGCATGAATATGACAGACATAGCACGATTGAGATATTCAAATATTGAAGGCAATGAGATAGTGTTTGTCCGTAAGAAAACAGAGGCAGAAGAGAATACTGAAGAGCCTTTGCAGATTCCGATAACAAAGCGAATGCAATCAATTATAGACACTCATGGTATCAGGGCAGTGGGGTATGATTCCTTTATATTTCCGATTCTCCGGCCAGAGTGGGATGAAGAGCGAAAGTTTGCCGAAGTGAGGCAGTTGACAAAAATGGTTAACCAGCACCTGAAGCGAATAGCAAAGGCAGTGAAGATAAAAGATAATGTGTCTAGCTATGTGGCTCGTCACTCATGGGCGACAATCTCAAAGAACACCGGAGCCAGCACCGAGTATATCAGTGAACAGTTAGGGCACTCTTCTGTATTGGTGACAAAGTCATATCTCAAAGGATTTGAAAAGGCCACAAGGGAACAGCAGTCATCCAAAACTGAAGATGCAGTTTATAATCAAAAGGCAGTGTGATGGCAGAATCAAATTATAAAAGGGACATTATACAGGAGTTTTTTTATCCGCTCAAAGGATATCAGAAATCTCCAGGACGAAGTTATTTCATAAAGGATGAGATTGATCTTGCCGAAAAACTTGCCCAGCACTACAATCTGCCCCTTGACAATATTCTCAGATTAATCTCCTATACAGAGAAGTCATTAGAATGGGCATTGCAGATGGAGCAGACATTTAACATTAACGATTTATCCGGCCTCTTTCACTTTGAAGCAAGACCGGAACCAATCAGAAAAGTGAGCTTTGAATGCGATAATATCTCATTCACTATCACTAATCCCTACCTTATTGACCGGCTTTATCAAACAGCACACGAGGCAATGAACACAACACTGGATAAACTGAAACAGCATAAGGATGATGAGTTTTCAATGAACGGAATGCTTGGTGTCTATATCTATCAGAACAGGATATTTAATGAAGGGCCAAAGAGAGTATCAGGGCCTATCATAAAATCAATAGGGACAGAAATAATTAGGGAGCTTATGGATGTAGAAATGCTGTCAGAATATAAATCGGTATGTATTTTAGGAGCAATAATGAGCCTCTATAAAGTCGGATTAAAAGCCAATCCTATCATGACCGAACAAGAGCATCGTGAAGATTGTGCCAAGAATAAAATAGAAATGAAAATGGGGGAGAAGGTAATTTCTGACAGTTATCTTACTTATTGCTTCGGAATAGCCAAGAATTGGCATTACTAGTATTTATTCTATTCCTCTATTTCTTAACTGATTGATATTCAATTAGGGTAAATTTGCTTAAAATTAGGCATTTTTATCCTATGTCATTCACTTGCAAGTGTTTATGATAACTTATTGCTTTGTTATGTCAAACAATAAAAAATGATATGACAGCAATAACTTTTGAAAATTTACCGCAAGCTGTAAAAGAGCTGCACGACAAAATCGATTATCTATTAGGAGCCAGGCAGGAGAAGCCTGAAACCGATTATTTAATGGAGGTGGATCAACTTCTCCAATATTTGCCGGATCACCCTGCAAGACAAACTGTGTATCAATGGATTTGGAAGAGGTCCATACCTTATGAAAAGCACGGAAAGCGATTGTACTTCCGGAAAAGTGCAATTGATCAATGGCTCGCTAACGGCAGGGAACTCACCCGATAACTGAGATGATCCCAGATAAGAACTTTGCGACGCTGTTGATCACTTCCAGGGGGGTGGATCATCTTTGTCTCTTTGACAGAAGTGACAGTGATTTGATTTTAAAATACAAATGGCATCTCAACAGTCAAGGTTACGCATCAACTCGAATTGAGGGTAAGCAGGTCATGATGCACCGTCTGATTCTAGGAGTTGTTGACCAGCCTGAGATTGAAGTTGATCACATTCATCACAACAAGCTCGACAATCGTCGGGCAATGATCCGCACCTGTTCCAGGGCAGAGAACTCACGCAACAGAGCAAAGGGAAGAGGGTACTCAAATTACAAAGGCGTTTATCGTGAAAATTACTTGTGGCATAGTCAAATATGCTGCGATCAAAAAGTGATAAATCTAGGTCGTTATCGGTCAGAAGTTACAGCCGCAAAGGCTTATGATCGTGCAGCTCGTGATCTTTTTGGCGACTTCTGCAATCCGAATTTCATAACACATGAGCCACTGCCTCAACAAATGACAATTCAGATGTAACAACTCACAGTTCCACCACAGTGAAAAAAGAAAAGGTAAAATACAATGCGATCCTCACAGATAATTTACTCCGGCTACTTCAGGAGCTTGACGATAACCGGCCACCCATACCAGCATACAAAAGGTCACGCATGATGTATTTACTCTCCACCATAATGACCCACCCACAAGATAAACACCCAGGAGCCTGGTCTGTACTTCACATGAATTATCTCAGGGCCGTCGTGCCTAACGCATACCAGTATATTGATTACTTGAATGAAGAGGGAGTGATTGAAGTAAAAAATCATTTCGCAGGCCGTAACAGTCGCCTGTACCGGATAGCAAAAGAATATCAGGGTCCGGCAGTCTTCAGGACGATTACAGACATGGCCTTACTTAATCGGATTCAGGAGGCACGATGCGAGATTGCGAAACACAATTCACGCAAATATCCTGACTTGAACATGATGACTTCACGGGTCAGAATAGATGTGTCCGCAGCACATGAAACGATTGAAGCAATGTATCAGGCCACTGAAGACAAGCGAGCTGCGGAAGCACGGAGAACATACTCCCTGGCCGAAGTTGAAAAGATATACAGGGGTGAGATATTTCACACGGTCAATGACACAAACTTCAGATATGACACCAACTTCACCCGACTGCCGTCGGAGCTGGTGCAGCATCTCACTATTGAGGGCAAGCCGTTACAGGAGCTGGACATATGCAATTCACAGATATTTTTCTCTGTCTGTCTCTTTGATCCTACACCTGAAGTGACACGGGTCATGAGGAGCTATTTAGGCCAAAAACTTACAATTGATACAAAAAGACTGCAATTGTCTGACAAATATGATGTTAAGCGGTATGCTCTATTGGCAACTTCGGGCGAGTTTTATGAGGGTATGATGAAGCTGTTTAATCTCTCAGACAGAGACGAGGTAAAAGAATTGTGCTTCACAGTCCTGTTCAGCAAGAATACCGCCGTCCGGTATTCAAAGGATGTGAGGATGTTCAGGGATGAATTTCCCAGTGTCTTCAGGATGTTCACCTTTATTAAGTCTGAAGGTCACAATCGTCTCGCTGTTTTACTTCAGAGAATTGAATCAGATGTTATCCTGAATCATTGTGTTCCGGCAATTCGCAAGCAACTGCCTGATGTGATGTTCACCACGAAGCACGATTCAATACTTCCAGCGATTCTACTTGTGGCCGGAGACAGGGCCGGAGAAGTCGCCAGGGTCATGACTGAAACTATTGAAGAGGTAACAGGACTGAAGCCGAAAATCAAAATCAAACAGGCTCAAATACTCAAATCACATTCAGCAACTTCAAACACATCTACACCTATCAATTCCAATCAATCTACACCACCCCTTAATACCTTCTATCCCATAATTCGTACAAAAACGCTGCAATTAGTTGAAAATGATATTGTAAGATGGGGTCGGTTAAGCGGAAAAATGAAACGGCAGATAAAGAAATTTAAAAAAGATAATCAGGCTTCTGTCACTGTGGTGGATGATAAGAAGTCTGCCAGCTCCCTGGCTCCGGCTGGGGAGCTTATAAAGGAATCGTGTAAAAAATAAGATATGGCAACTGAATTGACTATGACTAAATCGCATTCGCCTCATGAGGTCAAATTCAAATCTGACACTGATCCTCACTTTGCGATCGTTGAAATATTGAAGAGGGCAACAGGCGAAATAAAGGCGAGCCACTACATTTTAAAGAGTGATGTGCCGCAATGGCTATCGTATTTTGAATCACAGGGATTTACAATTAAAAATTCAGACAATGGATAATGAACTTTTTGAAATCGTTTCAGCGGTAATCGTCAGGGATTCGCTGACCCTGTTCATGAATAAGTTAACGGAGCAGCACAAAGGCCATCCCGATTA
>MWDJ01000078.1 GCA_002070505.1 Bacteroidetes bacterium ADurb.Bin145
TGACGGTAACATGATCTCATCGGCAGGCATCAGCCAGTCACCGGTATCTGAAAAGATCTCCTTGTCTATGCCTGCAGGAAGGGTATAATGCAGGGTTTTACTCACCTTTCCAACCGCTTCTATTAGCCGCATTTCAAGTGGAAGAGGCTCAAAAATTCCATAGACATGGACATGGGAGAGGGCAGACCTCATCTTCGTGTTTTCAGTATTATTAAGACTCTCAATCATCCAGGAGAGAAGAGTATCCTCGTCCACGAGATCTTTTTCCAATAGCTTATTCCGGTATGCCGAGATGAGAAAGGATATCTGTTCGCTTTTCTCCGACTGGAGAGGACCAAGACATGCAGGATAATCAATCTCTCTTCTTGTGATGACCTGCATTAGGACCTGCAAATCCTGTACTGCCCTTGGTGACGGGTTTTTCTGGACGAAAAAAAGGGAGAGTTCCTCCTGGTGCTTTTTTAAAAGATCTACAAGTAACAGCCTGGAAGTCTCCGGTTTAATCAGTGTAGTTCTGCCACCATAATGGCCGACAAGGTACGCACACATATCATCCAGAGTAGAGACCTGATCAGGAAGAAAAGATATTTTTGATTTTATAAGCTGGTCACGGACCGTCCTGACAAGCCTTCGTGTCGGAAGGATAAGCCATGTGCCAAAAGGGTCCTCCCCGGTATGGGTTGTAAAATTGTTTACTGCCTCAATAAGGCCAGTCCCAGGGTAGGCGTGGAAAAGTGTTCTCTGACAAGGCATCTCATTAATGATTGGTTCCAGGAATATATCTGAATATCCGGATCATGGAAACAGTAAATGAAAAGAGGAAAGATCAGAAGAAGCCGAAGACCAGGATAATACTACATGGCAGGAGCTTCAGCCTGCTCCTGCATCAGGTGTTCTGCATTTCTCATGCCATAACCGTCAAGGAGAAGACCCAAACCGATTATCCCGACAATCACCGCCAAAATACCGATGAGGATCTCAAGGAGGAAATCAGGGACAATCACGGCAAGCACACCAAAGATTAACGAGCCGGTTCCAAGGCCAAGTGAAAGCCATAAACCACGTGGTATATCCTTCTTCTCTCTGATTACCCGTTTTAAATTGACATAAGCGCTACCAAAGGACCATATTGTCAGGATGAATACAATGATGAACAGGTAGAGTTCCCATAATAATGCCATGATTATCCCTCCAGCCATAACTAACACCCCGTTAGCAAGGTCCTTTTTTGAGTACTCCTTCCTTTTTCTCATGAAAAATCCACGGGCAAATACCAGGGCTCCGTTTAAAAAAACCACACCTGGAAGCAAAATGGAGAATAGATGCTCATACTGGTTTAGAGCCATCATTAAAAGTATGCAGCTGAAAAATAGCAGAATAACACCCATCATCAGCCGGAATTTCCAGGTTACCTGTTGATCACTGATAAAGTCAGGGGCAGTATTCTTTTTTGCATCCCTGGAGGTCATGTAGATGGTCTGCAATGTCTCCATGATCATAAGAATAAGAGGTGCGTCGTCAATCAGATGTAAAAAGGGGTTTTTTTCCGGGTCGTACCTGTCAAGATGAACCTTATATTCATCTTTTGTCTCATGAAGATGATACTGACCATTCCGGTAACTTGCGATAGTTCCAGGTGACGGGACATTTATCGGTGAGAACTTCCATTCAGGCCCAAGGGGAACTGTCAACAGATCTTTAGGGATAACTACTTCCCAGATGCCCTGATGAAGAGCTGACAAGTAATCGTAAATATCTGGCATATACATCACCAAGTTTAACCGGCTTTTTTATACCAGATATATCAGTGCTCATCAGATGAAAATTCACCGGCTTAGAAAAGCTACCTGGCCTATATGATTAAACCCGTGTATTAAAGAGATGACCTGCAGGAAAACAACATAATTTCAGCCATTCATCTCATGGAGATTTTTCATATCAGATTCATTTATCTCTTTTTGCACTGATTATTCTGGGAAGCGGTGATCCAGATAACAGAAGACAAAGCCAGCCATGCTGCATACGGCTCCTTTGACCAGGAACTTTCAAAAGAGATCTCCCGGCTTTCATCTTTGCGTGAGGCAATATCAGATGAAAAGATAAGTGACAGAAAGGTTTGTGTCCTTATTGCTGTCATCCTTGCAAATATCATAATTGTCTGGTATAATATGCCCGGATATCCATATCTCTGGGTTGCAGCAAGCCTGTATTTTTACCTGTTTTATCCCATGCTCCCTCTTGCGCTCTTTCCATTAAGAATCCTGCATCAGAAGATAACAGGACAGGTTCCAATCCCGAAGACTGATAAATCACTTTTAAATTGGGCAAAAGAGCTTAAGATATTCTCTAACAAGCGGACCGGTTACCAGCTCTTCATGAGGTTTTTCCTCCTTAGCATAATTCCGATAACCTACGGGGTATTTTGTATTTACGGATTGTCTGTTCTCTTTACCATTATCATTGCATTAACAAGTGATTTTTCATCCGAAACCTTAGTCCTTCTTCTGGTTCAGTGCCTTGGAATAGTATTCTTCTATGGTGAAGTTTTCATATACCGGGGAAGAATGCTTTATACTACCCAGCTCAGGCTGAAAAAAAGGTTCATCAGCCAGCGGAGAATCATCCTGTATACGATAATTGGGACCGCTCTTATGTGCATATCAACCATCCTTGTCATCCTGATGATTGTTGCAATGTTAATGCCTGCAATCACCCTTACAAAATACGTAAACATGCTGGCATTTTCCAGCGCCGGAAGGAATTTAATAATACTGATCATTTTAATCTCTCAGTTTGTGATTATGCAGTATTTGCAAAGCCTTCTAAGCCGCAAATTAGCCCTGACTATGATCTCCGGGTTTGCTGACCAGTTAAAAGAGATAACCACATCTGCCATTGAGAAAGAGCTGGGAATTAAGAAAAAGGCAGAGAATCTTCTGCTTGAAAGCAGGCTTTATGCCTACAACCGAAGACAGATGCTCGGGCTTTACCCCACTTACTCTATCGGAGTTAATATCCCGGTATTACTCTCGATAAAAGACCTGAAATCACTTCAGGAGATCTTCTTTGGCAGTCCGGATGATACATCAGGGTCAGACGGTTACTGATAAATAGTCAACACAATAGTCAACAATCAATTATCATCTCTTTTAAAGAATCCGGAGGGTATTATCATCTCAAAGACAGCACCCTCCCCGGGTTTTCCAGTCTCCCGGATTGAAATATTGGTAATTGAGAGGATCTCTCTTATAAGAAACAGGCCATAGCCAGTATGTGATCCAAATCCACGTTCGAAAATCCGTTCCTTAAGCGAGTCCACAATCCCTTTTCCATTATCAGAGTAAAAGACATGCAGGGCTTCATCTTTTACCTGAGTAGAGACATTAACCCTGGTTACAACACCCCCATGCCTTAGCGTATTATCAACCAGGTTTGCAAGCACCCTGCCAAACATGCTGTCTGCAAAGATTAAATAACCGGTCTCTTCCTGGTGAAAGTTCACACCTGGGGAGAGAATATGGACAATCTCTTCTTCGATCAGTTCATGAAGAGACTGCCACAGGGGAGCCTTGATCCCAAGGTTCTGGTAATCTCTTGTAAACAGGATCTGCCTGTGTATTGTATCCAGGGCCTTGTCCACAGGTACCAGGTAAGGTAATATGGGTCTGTCTTCAAATTCTTCACACTCATCACGAATAATATCAACTGCCCCATTAAGCACCGTGAGAGTGTTTAAGATATCATGCCTTGTTATGTCAGAAAGGAGATTTAACTTCTTAATAGCCGCCTGTAAACCCTCTTCGTTCATTATCTGTTCGGTGATATCTTCAAGAGTTTCAAGGGCCCCCCATACCTCACCATTTACGTTTCGAAGCAGGGCCCCTGTATAATGCAGCCATTTTCCATTTTCGCCAAGATTAGGGAAAAAGTCAGTTGATGACCAGGCGTCTTTAATAAAAGACGATGGCCTTGCCTTGTCCCCGTACCACTTCTCAAGTTCATCAGTTTTTCCATCAAGAATCAGGTCAGCAATACATGGCCTTGGTTGAGGGTAAAATGCCCGCCAGTGTTTATTAGTTCCAATTATATCGTCAGGGGAGATTCCACTAAACGCAGATAGTGCATCGTTCCAATGTATAACCACATGATTAGTATCAATAACAAACTGCGGAACAGGGGATTCTTTAAGGATTGAACTAAGAATAGCCCTGCTCTCCCGAAGAGAATCCTCAATCCTTAAGCATATCTCTTCCACGTGGTGAACAGTACCTATACAGGCCCTCTCTCCTTTATATTCTCCAAGACTTAACGAAAGAAGCACGGGGATCTTTGTGACATTATCCTTGTGCATGAGCTGTATCTCTGATGATTCAAGGACGACTGAAGGTACACTTGCATGGTAACATTTCGAGATGAGAACATCACGGGTTTCAGGGCTGATATGGTCATACATTATCGTTCCCAGGATTTCCTCAACCTCGTATCCGATCATCTTTGCATAGGTGTTATTGCAGTAGACAAGTAAATCATCCTGAACGATAAAAACGCCGTCTTCAATATGATCAACCAAAAACCTGTAGAGCTCTTCACTTTCACGAAGAGCATTAACAGCCATTTTTATCTTTGTTATATCACGGATATTTCCTTCAACACCGGCAGTTTTACCATCAGCATCATAATAAAAGTGGGCATTTACTGATATCCAGATCGGAGTTCCATCCTTTTTTTCGAGAAGGATCTCATAATTATAGACTGAACCCTTCTCATATAAAGTCTGTAAAAACTTCTCCCTGTCTGATGGATTCTTATAAAATACACTTGCGATATCTTTCCCAAGAAGCTCATCAAGCGAGTCAGCACCATATATGGGTAAAACACTGGGACTTACCATGACAAGGTTTCCCTGTGCATCACTCCGGTAAAAAATGTCCTGGGAGTTTTCAACAACAGTCCTGTACCTCTCCTCGCTCTCTTTTAGCTTCTCCCTGCTCTCCATCAGTTCATGGAACTGAAGTTTTAATTCATTTTCAGATGAAGCAAGCTCTTCGTATGCGGCATTTAACTCTTCATAGGTCCGTTTTTCTTCGGTTATGTCGGTAGCGACCTCAAGCCTTACTTCACGTCCGTCTGGCCAGTTGATGATCCGGTCAACGATGGAAAAATGCCGGTCATAATAGGAGTTATAATAGTTCCAGATGCAGGGAAGGGGTTTTCTTTCTATAATTTCCTTGTTCGTACAAAAACTGCAGGGTTCTTTCAGGTTTTGAAACTCTTCATAACAGGTTTTCCCGATAACCTCTTTTCTAAGAAATTTTTGAAAATTTTTGTTCACATACAAAATTTCGTATGTATGTGGATCAGATACATAAACCATCTGTTCAAGACTATCGAATATGGATAGTAACTGTTCTCTTTCCTGTTTAAGAAGATTTTCAGCCTGTTTTTGCCTTATTGCATATTCAACTTTTGATTTCAGTTCTGCAAACTGGGACTTTGGTTCTCCTCCTTTCTGAAGATAAAAGTCAGCTCCATTGTTCAGGGCATCAATTACAACCTCTTCCCTCCCCCTGCCGGTGAACATTATAAAAGGAATTAAACCATCCAGGGCACGTATCTTCTTTAAAAATTCAACCCCGTTCATCCCTGGCATCTCATAATCAGAGATGATAGCATCATATTCCTTTTCTTTTAAAATTTCCAGAGCAGTTACTGCAGATGTCGCTGTATCTACTTTTAATACACCAGATCGCTCCAGGAACAGGCGACATAGATCAAGCAGGAGCTCTTCATCATCAACACAAAGAACCAGATATGGGACGCCTGCTCCTGACATTCAAAAGACCTTGAAAGAATTCTTTCAATTGACTATATATATATTTCGCATCATACCCTTAAAAGTATCTTCTGATATCTTTGTAATAGAAATTCCAAATATGAACAGAATCATACATTTATTGCTGGTCTTTCAGCAAAGGATGCACTAACTCATGATACCACCTACCTTTACCAGGCAGGACCGTGCCTGTGAAGAATGTGTTTTTTTCGATGACGGTGAAGAATTTTGCAGATTACATGATTATGCATTATATGGAGACAGACTTGAGCGGTGGGAACTTGAAGATCTCTCACTCCCATGTCCTTACCATTATACACCTGATGAGATGATGGAATTAATAGAACAGAACTTATACCTGGAAGACCAGTCAGTCCCCAGGAACGATATTTGGACAGCCAGGTAATCAGTTATTCCACGAAAATTATAATTAATACTGATATAACACCATTATTATAAAATGAAGATTATAAATTATATTGCTTTTATTATAACTTTATGACTATAGTATCATTATTATAATATTGACATTATAATACATTGACTATAATATTACAATTATCGTAGTTATCATAGCAATCGCTATTATTTTCTTTTTCCTATAAAGTAAAATGGTCGTTTAAAGAAGAGAAATGGATTGTTTTTCACTTCAATCGGGTAGATACCTTCACTT
>MWDJ01000079.1 GCA_002070505.1 Bacteroidetes bacterium ADurb.Bin145
TGCTGAAAACTCCGGAATAGATACGATCATAAATAAAAAGATATCTGCTGCCAGCAGGATCTTCAGGCATACGACCAACCTGAATATGACACAGGTAAAATTCATGGCCGGGACAGATGCTGAGGTCATTGAATTTACTGTTCCGCCCGACGCCCGGATAACGAGAGGCACTCTCAGGAGCATGGATTTTCCGAAAGATGCGATAGTTGGAGGAGGGACAAGGGAAGGAGTTCCTTTTATTGCTACAGGTGATACAATAATTAAAGCCGGCGACAAGGTCGTTGTATTTACCCTGCCAACTGCTTACGACCGTCTGACTAAATTATTTACCTGATATAATGCTGAATTTCAGGATCATTGCAAGGTTCTTCAGTCTTGCTCTAATAATTGAAGGGCTGTTCATGCTTCTTGCAGCAGCTGTGTCATTAATTTACCATGAACCTCCAAAAATTTTCTTCGCTGGCATAATAACAATTGTTACAGGTGTTCTTGTCTACACTCCCCTCCGGAAAGAAGAAAAACTTTACGGAAACAAGGAAGGTTATATTATCGTTGCCGGCATATGGCTTATCATAACCCTTTTCAGTACTTTGCCCTACCTGATGACCCGGACAATGACGAACTTTACTGATGCTTTTTTTGAGTCGATGTCGGGATTTACGACGACGGGCGCCACGGTACTTAACAGCATCGAATCACAATCACACGGGATATTGTTCTGGAGAAGCCTTACTCAATGGATGGGAGGTTTAGGGTTCATAATTATCTCCTTATCTCTCCTGCCTGTCGTAAAATCAATAAACATTCCGCTTACACTGACAGATTTCACCGCTCAGACGACCGATAAGATACATCCGAAGGTACGGGAAGCCACAAAACGATTATTCACAATTTACCTGATACTTACTTTATCCCAGGCATTTCTTCTGTTGATCGGAGGAATGAATCCCTTCGATGCAATATGTCATTCATTTACGACAATGTCGACCGGGGGCTTCACTACCCACGACTACAGCCTGGCGTCAACAGGGAATACTTTTATATTAATAGTACTGACCGTCTTCATGTTCATTGCCGGCACAAATATGACTCTCATATATTTCAGCCTGCATTCCGGTATCAGAAAGATAATCCGGAATAACGAGTTCATTTTTTACGTCATTATTTGCCTGGTGTTCATCCTTACAGGAAGTTTTATTTTATGGCATGAATCGCTTTACACTGCCGGTAAAGCTCTGCTGATGGGCTCATTCCATATTATATCCACTATAACAACCACGGGATTCTACAGTGCAAATTACAATGTCTGGGGAAATGTAATGATCCTGCTGATCTTTGTCCTTATGTTTACCGGGGGTACTGCTGGCTCGGCAGGAGGGAGCCTGAAGATGATAAGACTTCTTGTAGCAACGAAGAATACGCGTCAGGAACTGAAGCGGATGATACATCCGAATGCTGTTATCCCTGTTCAGATCGATCATAAGGTCATCCAGCAGAGCCTTGTCTACAACCTGCTTATGTTCATTGTGATCTATTTCATTGTGATCTGCGCCAGTTCCATGATTATAGCCTTCATGGGATATGATATAATAACTTCTTTCAGCACATCTGCGGCATTGCTCGGGAATATAGGCCCGGCAATCGGCTCCTTTGGCCCGTTCAGTACCTACGACTCGGCGCCTCAATGGGGTAAGTGGTTCTTTTCCTTTATAATGCTTCTGGGGCGGCTGGAATTGCTGTCGGTATTAATATTTTTCACAAAAGGTTTCTATAAACGATGATTTAGCCTTTACCACTCAAGATTGCCGGGTCCCTGACGGATTATTTCTATCTGATCACCGGTGCAGTCTACAATTGTAGATGCCTCATTTTTCCCGTAACCACCATCGATTACAACGTCGGCAAAATCGCGGTACTTTTCATATATAAGCTCCGGATCTGTAGTATATTCAATAATCTCATCCGGATCGTGTATTGAAGTTGTTATCAGAGGGCGGCCGAGTTCTTTAACAAGTTCCAGGACAATACTGTTATCAGGAATCCTGATACCGACAGTCTTTTTCTTGTTCTTGAATAGTTTTGGTATCTGGTTATTTGCTTTCACTATGAAGGTAAAAGGGCCAGGCAGATTACGTTTCAGCAGCTTGAAGATATTATTATCTCTCACGATAGTATACTCAGAGAGCTGACTCATATCGTGAAATATTAGTGACAGGTCGGGGTTCTTTGGATTGAGCCCTTTGTATTGAGCAATTCTCTCAATGGCTTTATTTGCCTTTATGTCACATCCCATTGCATAAACAGTATCGGTAGGATAAATTATAATTCCACCTGATTCCAGTGCATCCAGAACGATCCGTATATGTTTCGGATTCGGATTTTCGGGATAGATGCGGAGTAGCATGTGTGAGGATAATTTGTGCAAAGATAAAAGAAAGTGACTAAAGTGCCTAGAGTGTCTAGAGTTTGGAGTTCGATTTTCAGATACAATTCTACAACATCGGAAACCTTGAGTAAGGGAAGTTGAAGAGGTTGAAGAGTTGAAAGAGTGCAGAAACTAATTCCCCCTTTGAAGGGGGTTAGGGGGATGTTTTTAGTGGTGCTTGGCAGTTATTTGTAAAAAGTGTAGTGAGTGATAATCTGCGATAATCAGCGAGATCTGCGGGAAACCAAGAAGGAGGGGTCGATGAGGCGAAAATCTGCAAGACCTGGACTTGCAAGGCCTGCACGACTTGCATGACCTGCACGACAAAAAAAAGGGTAAGCTCCTTATATCGCACCGCTACAACCACCTACCCTTGCTACCTTCCGATCCTGGGGGAGTTCGGCAGGAGCTGGTCGTATAAGACTTACCCTGCGCAAAAATACGACATTTTGGCAAGCATACCAAATATAATTCAGGAGCTCCTCTCAGGTTGTGAATATTTTTAGATTATATTTGTTAACAGTATTGGATCTGATTTAAATAAAATCAATAAATAAAATGGAACAACAAGTAAATGTCTGGAAAGCTAATCTGACTAACGGGGTCATACTCGGACTAATTGGTATCGTCTATTCTCTCGTGATGTATTTTCTGAATCTGATTCTGAATAATGTACAGGGTTACATTTTTATTCTGATCCAGATAGTCATTCTTTATTTTCTGGTAAAATCATACCGCGATAATTTCATGCACGGGATGATCACATTCGGCCAGGCGCTTGGGGCCGGGGTTATTATATGTCTGTATTACAGCATAATTATAGCAATTTTCACTTATATCCTTTATGCTTTTATAGATACTAACCTTATCGACAAGATGCTGGCAATGGCAGAAGAGAAATTGCTTGGCAGAGGATTAAGTCAGAGCCAGATTGATGCCGGAATGAGTGTTCAGTCAAAGATAATGAAACCAGCATTCATTGCACCGATGAGTATTTTCGGAAATATGTTTCAGGGCCTTATCATGTCGCTTATTGTTGCTGCATTTGTCCGCAAAGAAGGAAATCCTCTTATTGACACTCCTGATAATAATGTCAATTAGTCTGATGGATCTTTCTGTCGTCATACCGGTTTATAACGAAGATGAATCCGTTACCGAGCTTGCCGGCTGGGTAGAAAAAGTCTGCAGAGAGGCCGGTCTCTCTCATGAAATCTTATTCATCGACGACGGAAGCTCCGATTCTTCATGGAACAAAATTGAGCAGCTGACCAAGAACAACAATTCTATCAAAGGTGTGAGGTTCAGGCGAAACTATGGAAAGGCAGCTGCTCTTCACACAGGTTTCCAGGAAGCAACCGGAGATGTAGTCATTACAATGGATTCTGATCTCCAGGACAACCCTGATGAGATTCCTGAACTTTACAGGATGATCCGGGACCAGGGATATGACATGGTATCCGGCTGGAAGAAAAAGAGATATGATCCCTTTATCAAACGGTTCACCAGTAAATTCTATAACAGCACAGCAAGGATTTTTTCAGGGATAAAATTGCATGACTTCAATTGCGGACTTAAAGCCTACAGGAATGAGGTTGTAAAGAGTATTGAGGTCTTCGGTGAGATGCACCGCTACATTCCCATGCTGGCTAAAGAGGCAGGTTTCAGACAGATAGGCGAGAAAACAGTTGAACACAGGCCAAGAAAATACGGAGTATCAAAGTACGGAATGGACAGGTTTGTGAAGGGTTATCTCGATCTGCTTACCATAGGATTTATAAGCAGGTTCGGCAAGAGACCGATGCATCTGTTCGGTCTGCTTGGTTCAATAATGTTCCTGATCGGTTTTGTAATGGCAGGATACCTTGGGATACGGAAACTTGTCTTTGTTCATAACAACCTGAGAGCTCCGCTGGTGACCGACAGCCCGTATTTCTATATTGCCTTGACAGCCATGATAATCGGATCAATACTCTTCCTGACCGGATTCCTTGGTGAACTGATAAACCGAAATTCTGCTGAAAGGAATATCTATCTGATACGGGATAAGATCAATCTTTGACCTTACTAAACATCTCTCCTGTTTGCCCTGCTTTATAATAATGCAGGTTTTTTTCCGGTATCCCCGCCTTTCTTCCTGCTTCAAGGTCGGTTTCTTTATCTCCAAACAGAACACATTCAGTTATATCCAGGTCAAATTCATTTATTGCCCGGAGCAACATTCCTGGTTCAGGTTTACGGCAGCTGCAGGGACCTGTAAAATCAGGATGATGCGGACAATAAAAGACTTTCGATATTATTATTCCCCTGTTCCTGAATTGTTCAATCATCCATGATGTAAGCTTCAAAAAATCTTCTTCAGTGTAGATCCCTTTAGCTATCCTTGCCTGATTTGTAATGACTATTATAAGAAAACCATTATCGGAGTATTCCCTGCAGATATCGAATATCTCTTCATTGAAGATGAAATCTTCATTTGTGAAGATGTCTCCCCTGTCGTGGTTTATCACCCCGTCACGATCTAAAAAGAGGGCTTTATTCATGGTGCAAGAAGAATAGCGGGGGGCAGGGGGCAAGATGCAAGGTGCAAGGTGCAAAGTGCAAGATGCAAGGTGCAAGGTGCAAAGTGCAAGGTGCAAGGTGCAAGATGCAAGGTGCATGGTGCAAGGTGCATGGTGCATGGTGCATGGTGCATGGTGGCGAACAAATTGAGACGACTATTCCACGACAGCGGAAAGGGTGCAGGATGCAGGGTATTAAAAAGGTTTAATTTATTTATATTCATGATCATAGATAATCAGATAAAAGTTCTGAGGCTCTCTGATAATCTTCGGGGATACCGATATCGATGAAGATGTCGTCGAAGATCTGAGCTTTAAGGATCCCTGATCCGGCTTCGTTTTCCATAAGGTCCTTTTCAATTGAAAAGACCTCAGGGAGTTCCTTACTTTCAAGATAATTTCTGTTGATCAGATATATACCACCATTGATCAGGCCTTCCCTGCAGAATCCTTTTTCCCGGAACCTGACGATCATATCCTCCCTGCATTCAACAGTGCCATAGCGGTCGAAATCCTTCATCCTCTTGAGGGCGATAGAAAAAAGATTACTTTTTTCAATATGAAAATCATAGAACTTAAGCAGATCGATCGGAAAAAAGGTATCGCCGTTAATTACCAGGATATCATCAGCCTTAGTGAACCGTGCTGCATATTTAATAGCTCCCCCTGTTCCCAGCGGCTGATCCTCAACGACATATTCAACCGGTATACCGGAAAAAGAATCACCAAAATAGTTTCTGACAGTCCCGGGTTTGAAACCCAGCGACAGGATTATCTTTTCAACAGGATACCTGGTAATCCATTGCAGAACGAAAAACAGAAAAGGTTTGCCGTTAACCGGAGCCATCGGCTTCGGGATATCTTTTATTACACTGCGTAGGCGTGTACCCATCCCTCCTGCAAGGATTACCGCTTCCATGTCTCGTTAATTTTCCATCCCTGGCAACCGCTTTCGCTGAAATGAAAATTCAGCACTCTTCCATTGAATCTTCGAAGTGCGTTT
>MWDJ01000080.1 GCA_002070505.1 Bacteroidetes bacterium ADurb.Bin145
GAAAGATGCGATTGATAAGATACTAAGCGATCACAAGTATCGGGCAACTCTTGAAGAAGGAGCCCTTGAATACTACAATAAATATCTGAGTCCTGAAATTGTAATAAAAAGAATACTACAACATCCAGCCTGCAATCCCTGGTAGTGTTGAAATCAGTCCGTCCGAGGTATAAGGTCAAAATGACTTTTTATAATTCTTTTCTTTTCTTTAAATCCAAGATTCTTAATGGTAAATAGATTAGGATTCTGCATGTAAAACAGCTTTTGCATACTTACCGGCATTACTGTTTTCGCGGGATTGCCAACAATAACCGAGTTTTCCGGGAAATGCCCGCGTACTATACTTCCCGCGCCTACAATGCAATTATCACCAATCACAGTATTAGGTAGAATTGTACAATTATTGCCGATAAAAACGTTATTGCCGATTTGTATTTTGCCGAAAATATCGGCATTTTTTATTTCATCTCTGAAGCACCAGATAGCGCCATCATGGGTTATGAAGTCAGTCCCGGCTGCAATGGCAACATGATTTCCGATCTCAATAAGATATGGTTCTGTTGAAAAATTCACATTATTGATAAAACAATTATCACCAATCTTCATCCCCTGTCTGCGCCAGTATCTGATTCTTGTATTACTGCTGGCTTTGGCAATGAAGGCTAATGTGAGCCGATCGATTATATACCTTAGAGTCATCGTTTTGAGGTAGTATTGGAAAAAAACGGGTTAATCAACTCTTGATTCAAATACATCAATAATAAATTGTCCGAAAAGAGGAGCTACACGTTTTGCAAATCCGGCATTCGGATGCGAATTATCAGGTGAGACAGCATTCTTTTCTGCCAGGTAAAGTCCTCCCTCTGTTTCATATGAATAGAAATCCCATACAAATATATTATCTCCTTTTATGTCCCAATCATTTATTACCCAGTCACGAAACTCACGTGTCCGGATGGCTTCATCTTCGGTCATGAGCTTTTGGGTATTGACAGCAGGCGTCCAGACAATAAACTTGTTGTCAGGAAACTGATGCATTTTTTCTTTAAGTGCATCATATTGCAGCTTATAATTCTCAAGGCTTTTAATCTCCGAATCAATATCTGGTGTACCTGAATCTGGTTGAATTCTACTGACAGGGAAGCAATGCTTGAATATTATCAGGTCATATTCCCCGGTCAGAGTTTCCAGTGTGGCTTCTTCCATGTAAGGTTCTTTTCCTGCATTTTTTACCCAGATATTGTAATAATCAAAGGGGTAGTTTTTCCAGCCATATGGTTCCCCCTTTGGATAAAACTTCTCCTTTATTTGATAGGTTGTTTTATTCTCATTGTTATATCTCTCAAAAAACTTTTGAACGTCACCTTTGTTTGTGATCTTGTAAATGTAATTGTTTGTTTTGCCTAACCAGATTGAGTAGCCTGTACTGTGATGAAGAAATATTGCATTTTTCATAGGTGTTTCATTTTTTTCGCATCCCGTAAAAAGAATAACTGTTAATATCAATAATACTTTTTTCATGACCTTTTTTCAAAGATATACAATTAACCTTCATCCATTGTTTTCATAAGCTTGTGGTGGCAGCTCTTCCCTATTATAATATAACAATGAGGCTATCCTTTTGAGATAGCCTCATTTATATTATCACATGTTATGCCATTATTGGTTCTTTATACACCGCACAGATTTTCCCGCTTCTTTATGTGTTCCATCCCGGGAAACTTCAGTTTCTTCTGCATCAAGCCTTCTGAAGGTGGCCAGGAGGTCATCTATAGCATCAGATGTCCAGAAGTAGGTAATCAGGCCTAATCCTTTGGTTGTTCCATCTCCATAGTATCTGTAACCTGCCGGCAGCGCATTAAACCCACTGGAATTTGAACCGTTTCCATCAAGCGACCAGCCATTGTTACTTTTTAATTTACTGCCTTCGTCAGTTCCTCTCAAACCTGTTCCATTAGCCTGATCCTGAGACATTCCCAGACTCATTTCCAATGTTTTATAGTCATTATCTGACGGTACATGCCAGCCAGTGGGGCATAGTTTGCCTGTTTCCACCGCATACCAGTTATAAAGAGCACCGTACAATGGTTTATAGGTTGTCTCATCATTATTCGCCCAACAATACGCGCCGGTTTTTAGTGCAGACCATTCCGTGTTATCAATAACATTCGGAATAGCCGAGTCATCATTGTATTTTGTTGTGAGCAGGTTCTTAGCCATCCAGACCTGGTTGCCAATCTTGACAGTTTGGTACACGTTCCCTTCAATATCGTTTACCGGTGTTATAAAACTATATTCCAGACCATAGGAGGTGCCTGAACTGTTGGTTGCATAAGCACGGTAATAGTAAACAGTTCCGTCTGCCAGTCCGGTTATATTACTGGTGAATGTTCCCTTGCCTGTACCGTCAGTGGTTTTATTGACTGTGGGATTTGGAGAGGTGCCCCAGCAGACTCCTCTGGCAGTTATATTGCCCCCGCCATCATCGGTAATGTTTCCACCCGCGACAGCCGATGTTGATGTCACATTTGATACTTCGGTGGTTGTCAGCACAGCACTTGTTACCGCATTCGTGGTAAAGGAAAGTTCATTACCATAAGCTGTTCCCACTTCGTTAGTGGCGTATGCACGTACATAGTAGGTTGTCCCTTCTGATAGTCCAACAATATTGCTGGTAAAATTGGCTGAACCTTTACCATCACTTGTCTTAGAATCAGCAATAGTTGGATTGGTTGAGGTACTCCAGCACACACCTTTTGCTGTGATCTCTTCGCCTCCGTCAGTGATAATGGTTCCACCGGAAACGGCTGATGTGAGGCCAACATCACTTATTTCTACAGTGGTCAATTCCGGGATTGTTGATTTTTTACATCCCTGGAACAACCCCATTGTCGCAATAAAGCATACTATTACAAAAAAACTTAAACTCTTTTTCATGTTTTTGTATTTACAGTTTAACTTATTTCTTATGATTTATACTGGTAATTTGCAAATATGTTGCCCCCAATGATAAAAAACAGGCCATATCAGTCTTTAATACACCTTATATATTTACCACCTCTTTTTGATGTAACTGACCTGTGGACTCTACTATTATCAAAATCAAGCCTTCGGTAAACAGCCTGCGCATTATCATTTTTATCTGGATCTGAACTCCACCAATAAGTCAGAATTCCCAGCGCGTAGAATGCACCAGTTTGCCCGAAACGATATCCTCCGCATAGCCCGTTAAACCCACTTGAATTACTGCCATTACCATTATTATTCCAGGTTGTTGTGCTCTTCATCTTATAACCTTCGTCAGTTCCCCTCCATTCCCACAACTCTGCCTGTTCAACGGACATTCCCAACGAAATTTCCATTGTTTTATATTCATTGTCATCAGGTACATGCCATCCGGCAGGACACAGCTTTCCGGTTTCAACAGTGTACCAGTTGTAAAGAGCACCATAGATATTCTTGTATTGTATCTCATGATTTAACCAGCAGTAAGCTGGTGTTTCGAGGTGTACCCATGTTGAATCGTCTTCAATAAGGGGAAGTGCCGAATTGTCATTAAACTTTGTTGTTTTCAGGTTTTCTTTCATCCATACCTGATTTCCAATGCAAACAGTACCATAAATATTGCCTTCAATATCTAAAACCTTTGTGCTGAAGACAACCTGCTCACCGTAAGCTGTTCCTCCTTCGTTTTTCGCATAAGCCCTTGCATAATACCTGCTCCCTGATGAAAGGCCGGTTAGTGTGCAGGTATAAGTGTCCGTTCCGGCGCTGACAGAAGCATGAGAATCATCCAGGTCAGGATCAGGTGCCTGACTCCAGCATATACCCTTTTCTATGACAGGGGCACCTCCGCTATTAATTACTGTACCGGCACATACGGCACTGTTGAGTGTTATGTCCGTCACCTGCCCTGTAGTTACTGATGGCGTTGCAATTCCTGTTTTGAATGTCACCTCGTTGCCATAAGCTATACCAACTCTGTTTTCAGCAAAAGCCCTGACATAATACTCAGTATTCGGTTCCAGTTCGCTTATGACACAGGAAAATTTTCCGGGACCCGTGCCTGATGGTTTAAAATTATCAGAAAGTGTGGGCATGGTAACGGTTCCCCAGCAAATACCACGTGCAGTTATTTCTGCTCCTCCGTCTTCTGTTACATTGCCGCTTATAGTGGCAGAATTGGTGGTGATCTCAATCGCTTCATCCGTGGTTAACACCGGAAGTGTAGGGTCTTTTTTACAACTGCTCATAAGCAGTGTACCCGTAAGAATATATGCTATAAGAAATAATTCCTGTAGTCTCTGGTTGGCTGACATAATAATTAAATGATTAAAACTACTTACCAAACGCATTATTCATTAAATAAGTATTTTGAAAAGAGGAGTTGATTAAAAAGCACTGCAAATTAAGGGCCAATGATGCTTTCTGGAAGAAAATTTTCCCGGGTTGAAATTGATGTAGTCATATAATAGCCTACAGATCAGATTAAAAAAAAGGGAATATATTACAAACTGCAAATCGTCAGAACCTAATAAATAACGAACCTTTTGGCCGTAAGTATCCTGTCCCCTTCTGTAATATGCATAATGTAAATGCCGGGAACTACACCTGAAATGTCAACCTGCCTGGATGTCTCCTCATCTGAAATCGCGATTGAAAATACTGTTCTGCCACTAAGGCTGAGAATAGTAAGCCGTTTTTCGATCAGGGAGTCGGTAAAGGGATTAAACCCAACTGTAAAAACACCATTATTAGGAGATGGGTAAAGATTTGCAAGGTCCGGCAATTCACGTTTCAGACTGAATGATATTGTCACAGGGGCTGATGTGGTGGTGGCATTCAGGTTGTCCCAGGCTACAGCTGTTATCTCGTATACTCCGGCCGTATCACATTGAAAGGTAAAGGAAAAAGGGTACACAGAGCTCTCCCCGATCTTTACTCCCCCCGCCATGAACTCAACTTTGGTAATTGAACCGTCGGGGTCTGAAGCATCGACAGTGAGTGTAACCTTTGTAGGAGCTTCCAGGGATACATTATTAATTGGTGATACGATTGCAATTGATGGTGCCAGGTTGACTGCACTGACAGCTTTCTCAACAACTATCCTGACAGCTGAAGAGACTGTCCTGGCTCCCAAATTATCAGTAGCTGCAGCAGTGATTGAATATGAACCTTCATTAACCTCTTTCCATGTAAAAGACCATGGTTCCGAAGTGCGCTCACCAAGCCTGGTTGTACCATTATAAAACTCCACTCTGACAACTTTCCCGTCACGATCAGAGGCAGATGCATCAATGGTAACAGTGGCAGGTGCGATGAACGTGGTGCTTTTCGTAGGAGAAGAGATGTCTATAAGTGGTGGCGAATTGACCGGGGCAGCTATATTGTTGGTCACTGTCTTTGCCGGAAATGATTCTGCCTGCCCTCCCGCGGCTGTCTGTAAAGGGTTTGTTGATGGTTTGGTGTAGGCTATGGTAACAGCATCGCCATATACCACCGGGCTTGCCAGTGTCAGAGTCACCTTAGTACCGGAGACTGCAACCGAGCTGACTGTTCTGGCAGTAGAATTAACTTTTACAGCAAAAGCCGAGGCAGCCGGTACAATACTGGCCAGTGACATGTTATATGTCAATACCATGGCAGAGGGCGATGCATTTTCAACAACCACACTGACAAGCACCGGCAGGGGAGGAGCAACATTATTGGTTATATTCCGTGCGCTGAATGATTCCGCCTGCCCTCCTGCAGCTGTCTGTAAAGGGTTTGTTGATGGTTTGGTGTAGGCTATGGTAACAGCATCGCCATATACCACCGGGCTTGCC
>MWDJ01000081.1 GCA_002070505.1 Bacteroidetes bacterium ADurb.Bin145
CTTCAAGGCATCGGGATAAAGGTCAAAAACCAGGATTGAGTATTTTCCTCTGAACCATGGAGCCATAAGATAAGCAGTGGGAGGTACTGTGAAGAAAAATTTATCATAGCTGTTATACCTGAATTTAAGCAGAAGAAATATCTGAACCGATGCTACCATCCAGGAGACCATCTTTTTGAAATTACTCCCCCTGTTATAGCGGACAATACTCTCAAGTCTAATTCTATGGTCAAGGGGAGTATCCTGAACCCTGACACTTCCGGTAATCAGCACAACTTCGTCAAAGTAACCAACGAATGCATTCAAAATGTCAATCGTCAGATAACCTGTTGCCTGATTAATAAAAACTATTTGCCGGGCGGGAGCCATCTTTTCAGAGTTATACTCAGGATATAAATATGTCAATGAACGTTCTGGCAGCAGAACTGATTCTTTCATTATACTCCTGGTAGAGCATTTTCCCCGGTTCACGTTCCGGGAAAGTTGCAAGAATTCCGGCAAGAGCTTTATAGTCTTCAGGTTCAAAAAAGCATCCATCCGGACCAAGTTGCTCAATATTTACCGGAAGTGAAGAGGCTATTACAGGTACCTGCAATGATATAGCATCTTCAATGACAGTACTCCAACCTTCAAAAAAACTGGGTTGTATTACCGCTCGTGAATGCTTCATCAGCAATAACTGCTCATTCCGGGGAATGACACCCAACAGGCTGATATGTGGCTTGAGATTGTTATCAGCAATGATAGAATGCAGTTCTCTCATATAAGATGAATGAGATTCATCAGGAAATCTTCCGGTCATAGCCATGTGTATTTTCTTACCGTCCTGTTTTAATAGAGCCATAGACTGTAAAAGGACACGGTGATTTTTGTGCTTGTGAAATTGATTTGAGATCATATAATAGTCTTCAGGAAGACCATATTTCTTTCTGATTTCTTCAATATCAAGTTTGTCAATATCTTCTATTACTGATACAAAATGAAAGACATGTACTTTCATTTTATCTCTCAACCTGAAGAATTTCTTGAAATCATCTGCCACAGATTGGCTGGACACAACCAGATCATCACTATTCTTTAGAATAAATTTAATCCTCGCAGTACGCTCCATTCTTTTCCTTCGGGAAAAGAATTCAGGATAATACTCATGCTGCAGATCCGCATACCAGGAAACCAGTCTGGTTTTGCTCTTCGTTTTTACAGGATAATCATGAAGAGGATAAATTCCATCCAATTCATATTTTTTCAAAATATCAGATACAAATACGTTTTTTCGGGTTATCCATGATTTTATATAACCTGTTGCCACTGTTGGAAACGGCCATCTTATCAAATGTAGAAGAGGATAATCAATTCTATCTGCAAACGACTTAAGCTCATCTTTGTAGAATAAAAATATTTCGGGCTTTTCCTCTTCTTCAAGAAAATTAAGAGTTCTGATCAGGTTTAAAATATAAATAATTCCCCCCATCCATACAGGGTTGAATTTAAAAATGATACCAAGACGTAATCTTTTCTTTTGTTCCATTGTATATAGTTTTTAATTGTTTACATGCCAGTTGTTAATGAGGTCTTTTATTCCATCGTCAATTCCCCAACGAGGACTCCACCCTATACTCTTTAGTTTTGACACATCAGCAAGGAGATGTTCCCGTTCCACTTTACGGACTCTGGAAGGATCCACTTTAATCGTGATTTTTTCATTGAGTTGCCGTTCAAAAGCCTGAACAATCTCAACTACGGAATATTCAATACCACGCCCAAGATTAAAGATATCAAAACCCGGCAAGTCCATGGTCAGTAATAAACTCACCGCACTTGCCATGTCATGTGTATGAATGAAGTCGCGCTTAGGAGTCAGGTTGCCAAGCTTTATTGTGCGCTGACCTTCCCTCAATTGTCTCTCAATTTCCGGAATAAGATGAGGATTAGTCTCATTAGGCCCGAAAGCGTTGAAGAAACGGCACACTACCGTATCAATTCTGGTTTCCAGCCAGAATTTTTTTAACAGATGCTCTCCGGTAAGCTTGCTAAGCCCGTAGATATCCAGCGGCAACTGCTGAAATCCCTCATTAACAGCTTCGTCACAAATAGGATAGACAGCAGCGGTAGAAGCAAAAAAAATCTTTTTCAAGCATTTCAACTTACTTCCTGCTTCCAGCACATTCATTGTACCTCTTATATTCGTGTCTGCAGACTCAAATGGGTGCTTGTTACAATACGGGATAAAATGAATAGCTGCCAGATGCACAATAATATCAGGCTGAATGATTTTAACTGCCCGATTAACCTCATTTCTGTTGCGAATATCCGCCAGAAAAAAATGATCATCTTTTACATCTATAAAATCACGACTTCCGAATGAGAGGTTGTCAAGGACAAAGATTTCATGACCTTTACCCTGCAATTCAGGAACAATTGCTGAACCGATGAATCCGGCACCGCCAGTAATTAATGTTTTCATATATAGTTAATTTTAATTAGCTTAATAAAATATACAAATCTGAAAATCGATAAATAAGCACTTAATCAATGTAGATTTTACATAAAATCTAGTTAACAATCTGAATGCAGCCCTATAAATTTTAAATACTTTTTTCCAATATTATCCACAGAATATTTGAATATATCGCGTTTTGCCGCTTTGCCAAATGCAGTCCTTAACTCAGAGTCCTCCATCAAAACAGAGAGCCTCTCTCTAAAAAGTACGTAATCAAAAAGAGGAACCAAGAATCCATTTTTTTTGTCTTCAATCATTTCCGAAGGACCTGCAACACAGTCAAAAGCAACTACAGGAAGCCCTGCTGCCATGGCTTCTCCAATTACATTTGGGAATCCCTCGGAGCTTGAGGTAAAAGCGAAAATCCCACTACGCAGATAATAAGCATCAACATCATCCTGCTTTCCTGCAAGAATAACCCTTGTTTCTGCATTGTGCTCCGTAATTATTGACTGAAGACACTTAGAATTCTTCTGCTTAAGATGATCATATCCCACGATAACCAGTCTCCATTCAAGATCTGACAGGCTAAGGAATAATTCTATCAGCTTGTCATGGTGTTTGGTATTGATTAATCTTCCAACAGTTAAAACTATTTTCTCTCTTTTAATACCAGGTCTCTCTGCAATTTGCCTTATCGGATTTCCAATTACAGCTATATTTCTATTCAGACCAATTTCCCCATAGATTTCTGCCGCTTTCTCTGTCTGTGCAATAATACCCGCTGACAAGGGATAGAGAATTTTCCTCAACAGGCCATGGATTCTCCCAAGGTTCTTATCAGGTTGGCACCTGTCTGAAACAAACACCGGAAATCTCAAACGAAATAAGGCAATCAGCACAAAACTGTTCCAGTACTCACCGAAGCTCAGAATGCTGTAAGGTTTAATTCTCTTTATTTCATTTCTTAGAAAACAGATTGTTTTTATTGTACACCATAATCGCCATTTGTTATTAAACCTGAATCGCGGAATGCTGATGAGAATATTATCAGGAATCGGGTAGAATATCTCCCTTGTAATTCCGTAAAGAACCAAATGTACTTCGATCTCCTCCCTGGCAGCAAAATAGCGTGCAAGCTCTGACATTACCCTCTCCATACCTCCTGCCTGAAGAGAAGGTATTACAAGACACAGCTTTTTTCTTTCCATATATAACCTGGCTTTCAGCAGGATTACGGGCTTTATCCCTTATTGTTTGAGCTCTTTATCAGATTATCAACCATCCAGCCATAAGGGTTGAATTTGCCTTCATGCCATACGAGATCGCGGTCCCAATAACCAGGACATGGATCGTACCCGTAAGGCGCAAAACCATAACTAATTTCTACGATTAGAGGATTTTGACCTTCATAAACGTAATCAAATGCCACACATTGAGCATTAAGTTTCTCTGCGGTCTTGAAGGATAGTCTGATAGTATATTCATCAATCAGTGATTTGTCATAAAGTATTTCGCCACTTCCGGAAGCCCTGAAGTCTCCCTTCCGGACAAGTCGCTTAATTGCAAAAGCCTTATCGCCTATAACGACCACACGAATGTCATGATCATTGTTTGGAATAAAGTTCTGAAAATATATATATCCCTTTTCACGCCCGGCAACTCTTGAGAATTCAGTAGTATAGGCCAGCCGTATCACTCCTTTCATAACATCCCATAAAGTAGTCTTTCCCAATCTATACTTACGGAAGCGTTCTGAAAGGTTACTCCAGGCTTCGTATTGTACGAATCCTTTACCGAAAGCTTTTCTGATTAATCTAAATGCCTCATTCCTGGATTTAACAAGCCTGACATTGTCTGAACCTGCTCCAGTCCGTAATTTAAAGACCTTAGGATAATTCGCTCCCATGGCCCACTCCATAGCTTCCTTTTTATCATAAAATGCATACGAAGGCACGAGAGGAGCATTGATCGCTTCAAGCAAATATTTCTGTCCTACTTTATCATCAAAATGCCATACAGTATTGTAATCAGGGAAAACAACTTTGCCTGCAGCCTGAACAGCATAAATAAGTTGTCTTGCAAACTTACTTGCTTTCGGGCTTTTATGATTGAAATGCCACATGAGAGCATCACAATCTGCCAGTTGATAAATAATATCCGTTCTATAACAATCAACGAGCTTGTAGTCAATATTGTTTGATTCACAGTATGGGATCCATCTGTCGCTAAATGAACCTTTAGATCTATGTATTCCTATTCTCATACGAATTATCCAAATAAACTGCAGCCCAGATCTCAAATGAGATCATAATCCACAATGCTTCCATTTCAGTATATTTCAATGCTTTGATATCTTCAAGCCATTTTGAAACCAGATTATACGCAAACAGTCCTCTCTGTTTTATCCCCGGCAACACCTGGTCATTCAAATACTCTCTGAACTTCACGTCAGAAATGAATTCTTTTACTGGTATTCCGAAACCCATTTTTTCCCGAAAGGCAAAATCTTCACCAAAAGTAACTGCTGCTATTTTTTTCAGCAGATACTTTTCACTGTCTCTTCCATGAGGGCTTTTTTTCATCATGAGAAATTTTTCGGGTATTGAAAAGGCCCCTTTTACAACTTCATTATCAAGAAATGGTACTCTGTTTTCAATTGAATGAGCCATTGACATTTTGTCCTGGCGTATAAGAAGATCCGGAAGAAAAGAGCTCATCTCATATTTAACCTGTTTATCAAACCTGGAACCTGACAGAGTATCATACAATACCAATCTGTCTGATAAAGCCCTTTCGCGTGAGAAGCCTCTTTTCAGCCTGCCGGCAAGATATGGTGTCATGTAGGCATTTGACATAATCGCACGTTGCCTGTTGTCGAAGCAATAGCGAAACAGTTCTGAGGGCCTATTCAGGTTTCTGTTCAATTCAATCAACAGCCTTTTGACGCTGAAAGGATATTGTATATCATAGAATCGTTTATAACCGCCAAAAACCTCATCTGCACCCTCCCCACTCAGCAATACTGTAACATGGTCTCTGGCGCACTGTGATAACTTGTAAATAGCTACAGTATTAGGGTGATTCAGAGGTGACTCGAGATGCCATGTCGCTTTCTCAATATTATCAAGATAGTACTTATTATCCAACAAAAACTTATGTGATTTTATGCCCAAAGTTTCCGTAACCCTGTCAATATAGCTCTCCTCACTGAACAACTTGTTTTTAAATACAATGGAAACTGATTCAAGCCTGCCCTTTTCGGTGTTACTGTTAGCAAGCCATGTTACGAGAGATGAGTCTATTCCTCCGGAGAGCTGACATCCCAGTTTTACATCGCTCACCAGCTGACTGCGAACACTTCTGTCCAGCCATTCCCTAAGT
>MWDJ01000082.1 GCA_002070505.1 Bacteroidetes bacterium ADurb.Bin145
CCCCCTTGACGGTTCATCAAATATAGATTATAATGTATCAGTGGGTTCCATTTTTTCAATTTACCGCAGGCTGTCGCCTAAGGGAAAATCTGCAAAGATTGAGGATTTCCTGCAACCGGGAATCAACCAGGTAGCAGCGGGGTATGTCATATATGGTTCATCGACAATGCTTGTTTATTCAACCGGGAACGGTGTTAACGGATTCACACTCGATCCTGCTATCGGAGAATTCTGCCTCTCTCACCTGAATATCAAAACTCCGGTCGACGGGAATATCTATTCCATAAACGAAGGAAATTATAATTATTTCCCTTTAGGTATCAAGAAATTCATAAAATATTGCCAGGAGAAAGACGAAGATACAAACAGGCCTTTTACCTCGAGATATATTGGTTCTCTTGTATCTGATTTCCATCGCAACCTGCTCAAAGGCGGAGTATTCCTGTACCCGCAAAATGAAAGAGCTCCACAGGGTAAACTGAGGGTTGTTTACGAATGCAATCCTATCTCATTCATCGCTGAACAGGCTGGCGGAAAAGCATCGGATGGTTTCAACAGGATCATGGAACTTGACTTAAGGTCCCTGCATCAGAGAGCTCCATTTTATGCCGGTTCAGCTAAAATGGTGAAAAAGGTTGAAGAATTCCTCAAGGCTTATCCGGATTAGCAGTGGCCCCAATAACTATCCTAATTTGTAATGAACACCTCATTAATTGCTCATTGTTAATTGCTCATTGTTAATTGCTCATTGTTAATTGCTCATTGTTAATTGCTCATTGTTAATTGTGAATTACTCACTCATACCTCAGTGATTCCATCCCGACGCTTCGGCCGGGATCTTTGCATTTCCCTATTCATAACGTAATGCTTCGACCGGGTTCCTTGAAGCCGCTCTCCAGCTTTGAACACTCACCGATAATAAGGCAATAGTATAGGTAATACATACACCTGCAACAAAGACCCATAAAGGGAGCGGTGAATGGAAATAGAATCTCATCAGAAAAATCCTACCAAGCAAAAAGGCAATTGGTAATGCAATTATAAATGAGATAATCAGCCATCTGGTATACCCGATCCCCAGTAATTTTATGACTGAGAGAGTTGTGGCTCCATTTGTTTTTCTGATTCCTATCTCTTTTGTACGGCTGGAAGCAGAAAATGAAGCAAGACCGGACAGTCCGAGGCAGGCAAGAAGAAGTGCAATAAAACAGGCTGTACCTGCCAGATCAGAAGACATATCAAGATTGGAATACGATGGAAGATCCTTATATAAAGTTGGCGCGAAACTCATTTCCGGCTCATACCTGATGTATACATCCCTGATCTTATCCTTTAGCGATGAATAAGTCCCCGATGAGAATCTTATAAGTATGTTATTCCTGCTGGCAGGACTCAGGGAGATTATCGTTGGTGCAAACGGTCCTGCAAGATCCACTGAATGAAAATCCTTAAATACTCCTATTATTGTACCTTCTTTCCCATCGACTGAGATTGTCTTTCCAAGAGGCTCGTCATATTCAAATACTCCTGCGGCAATGTCATTGATCAGAAAGGAAGCGGAATCTGATGGAAATGAGTAGCTGAAATACCTTCCATCAGTGATATTGAGATTGATTGCTGTATTGTATTGATAATCAGTATTTATACACCAGAAATGTAATTTCTCGGAAGCATCTTTTCCTGTCCATGTTACCTCATTTGATACAGTTGTGCCTCTTGCCGGGATACAATTTGTAAAGCTTACAGCTTCTATCCCAGGGATTGAAAGCAGATCTGTTTTCAGGCTTCCCTCATGAGCTTCAAGGTTTCTTGTATTGCCGATCACTATCAGTTTATCATTCTGAAAGCCCATGTCATAATCCCGCATATAATTATCCTGGGTTTTAATTATCATCATAAATATTATCAGGACTACGGGGATTACAAACTGAAAAACAATAAGGCTCTGCCTGAAGAATGAATAACTGTGACTTTTTACTATTTCACCTTTCAGGACACTTAAAGGATTGGATGATGAAAGATAAAGAGCAGGGAGCAATCCGGAAAGAATCCCCGTAGAGATCATTATAGCTGCCAAGATTAATACAACCCTGAAATCTGCAATTGTGAAACTGATCCCGGCATTAAACTGAGAATTGACAAGAGGAATCAGCAAGCGGACAAGAATGATTGAGAACAAAAGACTGATCGCTGTAATAACAAATGTTTCAGTCAGATATTGAAAGATGATCGCTGATCTGGAGGCGCCTGCAACTTTTTTTATCCCTGCTTCGCGGTACCTCTTAATATTCATTGCAACCGCAAGATTAATAAAGTTGAAACAGGCGATTAAAAGGATCGCAAATGCAATACAGCCAAATATTACCACATACTGCATTCCATCCCATACCCGTCTTCCACCGGCATAATTATAAAGGATCTTTTCCCTTAAGGGGAACAGGAACAATTCCTGATTCAATGTGGTTTCCTGGTTCTTTATTAAATCCCTGATCTTATTATTGATCTTCGTTATATCAGAATTTTCGGATACAAGCGCCCAGTAATGGCAGGAAGATGCGCCTGTTTCGTTAGCCAGCGGGTTTCCAGCCAGGAATTTTGACAAGGGGATAATAAAATCAAACTGTAATAATGATTGGGAAGGCACATTTCTGATCACTCCTGTAATCTTATAAGCTTCCTGTTTTTCATTGTCTTTAATCACCGCTGTTTTGCCAATGCAATCAGTGGTTTCAAAAAGTTTCAATGCCATGCGCTCGGAGATAACTATTGTATTAAGTTCTGAGATTTCATTAGAATTACCCCCGGAAGCCATAGGGAAAGAAAAGATATTCAGGAAATTATCGTCAGCATAAATACCCTGTTCTGTGAATGATCTGTCTCCGTTAATAAAATTCAGTCCACCTGGCACTACACGTGTTATCGCTTCTAATTCAGGCACATTGGCATTAAGATCCCCGACCAGGGAGGCAGAAAGAGGCTCTTTAAGAAAACGGTCTCCGTTAAAAAAAGTAACGATTGCCTCAACCTGGTAAAGACGATCATAGTTCTTATGGAATTTATCATAACTGAAAATGTTCAGGATATACAAGGCAGCTATGATAGCACAGGTCAGTCCAAAAGAAAGGCAAAGGAAATTTAAAAGAGAATAAGTCTTGTTACGCATTAAAAACCGGACCGAGGTCTTAAGAAAATTCCTTATCATATTCAACTATTTAATTGCTAATTGTTAATTGCTAATTGCTAATATTATCGCTCGAAATTAGTCCGTCTGTCAGCCGTATTATCCTTCTGCTGTATTTCGCAAACTCCTCATTATGAGTGACCTGAATAATTGTGATGCCCTCACTATTAAGCTGTGATAAAAGTTCCATGATCTGTTTTCCCTGGTCGGAATGAAGATTCCCTGTCGGTTCATCGGCCAAAAGTAATTTTGGTTTTCCAACTATCGCACGGGCAATACCCACTAGCTGTTGCTGCCCTCCGGATAGTTGTGCCGGGAAGAGATCTTTTTTAGCCACCATGTTAAAGCGGTCTAGCATATCGGCAACCAGACCCTGACGTTCCTTGCTTTTTACACCCTTGTAGATAAGCGGAGTTTCGATGTTTTCGTAAACAGTCATTTCGTCAATCAGATGGAAAGCCTGAAAAATAAATCCCACGAAATTCCGGTGAAATTCCACCTTTTTCTTTTCATTGAGCTTGTGAGCCGGCTGGTCGAGGAAATAGTATTCTCCTTCGGATGGTTCGTCGAGCATTCCTATTATGTTAAGTAGGGTTGATTTACCTGCCCCGCTTGGCCCCATTATTGTAACAAATTCACCTTCAGATATTTCAAGATCAATATCTTTCAGAACGAAAGTTCTCTGGAACTTTGAATCGTAGTACTTGTAAATGTTTTTTAGTGAAATCATATCAATTAACAATTAGAAATTAACAATTAGCAATGAGCAATTAGCAATGCGCAATTAACAATGAGCAATTAACAATGAACAATTAACAATGAACAATTAACAATGAACAATTAGTAATGGTAAAAATTATCATTTATTTTATTTGTTTTTGGTTGTATTGATGATGGTATAGAGTAGTTTGAGGAGTTCTTCACAGTTTTCCATTAGTTTATTAAATTGGTCATCTGTGAGGTATTCTGTAGCATGCAGAAGCCTGAGCCAGTATCTTGTTTCGCAAGCTTCTTTATAGGCAATCCCCATTTTTGCGACGAAATCTTTTTCGGATATGCCACCGACAGCTTCTTCAATATTTGCACCTATAGATGTTCCGCTCCGTAAAATCTGTTTCGCAAGCACAAACTCCTTTTTATCATTCACCAATGCCTGATATAATCTTACGATACTAACCGAAAACTTAAATGATTTCTCTGCAACTATATTTTCCTTCATATCCTGTTTTTTAAATTATTAATTGCTAATTGTTAATTGCTAATTGTTAATTGTCACTCATATCTCAGTGCCTCTATCCCGACGATTCTGTCGGGATTTCGGCTCTCCTCACTATTCGTACCGGAGAGCCTCCACCGGATTTCTCGTTGCCGCCCTCCAGCTTTGCCAACTAACCGTCAGCAGTGCAATTCCCAGTGCCAATACTCCCGCCAGGGCAAATATCCACCAGCTCAGTTCTGTTTTGTAGGCAAAGTTCTCAAGCCATTTATTCATGACGTACCAGGCAATGGGTGTTGCAATTACAAATGCTATGGCCACCCATTTTACAAAGTCGCGGTTCAGCATAACCATTACTTCTGAAATCCGGGCACCATTTATTTTGCGGATCCCGATTTCTTTTACCCGGTTCAGACATATCATAAAAATCTGGACGAGGATGCCCATGCAGGTCAGCGCGATGGCAATCAACGAAAAGAAGGTTATAGAACTGGCGAGCTTCTCTTCCTTTTCATACATCGATTGAAACAAATCGTCGTAAAAAATAAAACTGAAGGGTTCGTAAGGCGAAATGGATTCCCATATCTTTCTGATCTGTCCGATATCCTGCCCGGCATTACCTGGAGCCAACCGTACCGATAGCACATTGCTATACAGGCCTCCGTCAAAAATCAGTGCCAAAGGTTCTACGGTACTATGATACGATTCGAATTTGAAGTCATTAAGGATGCCAATCACTTCTAAACCACCTTCAGGTCCGTTATTGAATCTTTTCCCTTCGAAACTATCCCAGCCAAATTGCCTCAGGGTTTCCTCATTTATGAGACACGCTTTGTTCAGATCGCCATCCATGAAATCACGGCCTTTGAGAATTTCAAATCCCATTGTTTTAATATAATTATCCCCAACCGGAATACAGTTAATATCAAAACTCTTCTCACCCGTATTGCTGCCATACTTGTTGTTTATCATGCCCGGACAACCAGAACTCAGGGAAGTGCCCAATACAAAGGGAAGTTTATCTATTTCCTGTCTCATGGTATTAGTTTGTTGAAACATAAAGGGGATATCAATCCGTAACAACAGCTCACGGTCAAAACCCAGATCGGAGTGTTTTACAAAACTGAGTTGTTTGAAAATAATCATTACCACTGCTATCAGGGCAACCGAAGCCGTAAGCTGGAAGGTCAGCATGATCTGTTTTCCCAATTGCCTCCTGTTATGTTTCCCCCTGAA
>MWDJ01000083.1 GCA_002070505.1 Bacteroidetes bacterium ADurb.Bin145
ATTGCAAATCAATCAAAATGTCAAAGAACAGAGTAATTTATTTAGTATCAACGATTTATTAACGCATCAGTAGTATATTCGGATTGTTTTTCTTGATGTATTCGATAATTTTTTCTGTTGTGGGGTGGTTTTTTAGTTTTAGTACTGTTTCGTATATAGTTATACGTTGCGGAGTGACTTTTAAGCCTGAGTGCTTTAATTTTTCATGAAGAATTTCTGTCGACATATCTTATTAAATAATAAAATCTCTGTAAAGATAATAATTCTTATTAAGAAATAATAATTATCTGCAATAATTTTGTATATACTTCACTGTTAGGCTGAAAGCCTTTGAGAAAAGAAATGATTAAATAGTGTTGATTTGTTAAGACTTAAAAGTTCCAGTAATTCTGTCAGAGGCATTCTAAATATATCTCCTTACCTTCTTCATATATTCAGAAAAAGGTTGTCCAAACTGGTTTTTGCACCATCTTTCCTCCGAAATAATCAGAAAATGCACTGAAACCTGAAAAACCAATAATACAATCATGAGTAATCAGGACCTGCTCAACAGGCTGCAACCGGAGAAGTATATAAAAAATGCGACATACATCGGGTTACGTGAAATGCTGTACAGCCCTGATGTGTTTACACCATTTTCGCCTGGTTTGGAGAATTGAATGATGGAAATAATATACAAGGCCAAACCCAGGATAAACAAAAAAAGCCCTGTAATACACAGAAATCCTTTTGTATTGATTTTCAGGAAGAACGGGATGACAAAGAGCAGGAAGGTCGTGAGTACATTTACAAGATAAGCTGATTTCTCAATTCCCCTGACTGGAGGAAAATATGCTGCTCTTTTAAAGGCCTCTTTGCCGAGGAATGATAATAAAAAGAATCGTACCAGAAGAACAGGCAGAACTAAAAATAATCCGCTCAGAAAAGAAGTTTTCATGATTTCATTATGTAATATGATGCATTAAAATCTCATGTTTTTTTATCAGATGCCCTGGTTGTTGATTTCTTTCCCTGTTTCCAGGTAGTTTGTCAGATCGTTCAGGAATCTGACCATGGGTGCTCCATCTATCACATCATGGTCGACAAGAATTGTCATATTCAGGATCTCCCTGATTTTTATTTCATTATCTGTCACAACAGGTTTTTTGATTACTGATCCCACTCCAAAAGAAAGCGGATGAACTGACTTGTGTATGAACCAGCCATTTATCCTGCCCATCATGCCTACTGACGTGACAGCAACATTCCCCATTGTTTCAAAAGCAGCTTTTGGATTCTTGAGCAATAATCTCCAGAATAGTCGTCTCAGCGATCCGGGTAAATGATAGTATAATCTCTGATATACAGTCGATCGTTTTTTTTATACAATATCGTTAGACTCCAGCTCCTGGTTTTTTGCATTCTCAATTTCCCGGGTTATTTCTTCAGCTGATTTTTCACTTGCTTTTTCAATTACAAGCGGGATTGGGACATTTGAGTTTCCGATCTTCTTCTCAACGATAATTGATACGTTAATATCATTGAAGATTATGATTTTCTTTTTGTTATAAAAATATGCAGCAGCTTCAGGGTGTTCTTTCAGTACACTTCCGATCACTTTTATAAGCCAGGCATTAAAGGAGATATTAGTCCCTTTTTTTCTCAGGTCTCTTAATTTCGCCCTGCTCTCAGTTACATCGAATTCGAGCATTGCATTTATGTGGTGTTTCCGTAAACCGACATCAAAAATGTCAAAGGTTGCTATTCTGGAGCGGAAGATGTTCTGATAACGATAATATTCAGACATATGAAACTGGTTTGTTATAACAATCATTTAAAAGAACTACGACAGGTGGAAAGTTGTAATGAACCTGTTTTGAAAGCCTTTATTTTTCAATCACAATATCGAAGCTGCCAAGAAGACCGGTTATTTCAGGCAATGAAAACTTTGCCTTTCTAATCCGGTTTAAATTTGGATCAATCGAATAGTTGAATGATGTACGAAAATCGGCACTTTCAAGATTAGTGTTTTTGAAAACAGACTTTCGCAGATCGCAGCTAATAAATTTTGATTCCTTTAGTTCAGCTTCTGTAAAATCAGCTTCAATAATTTTCGAGTTCTTAAACAGTGTCTTGTTGATTTTCAGTTTGTTAAACGAACACAGATCGATGGAGCAGCTTTCAAAATCAAATGACATCAATAATTTATTGCAATCCTCAAAATGCAGACCCAGCAGTTTACAGCTTATGAATTTAACATTTTTAAAAGAGGTGTCTGTCATTTTGGTAAGACTCAGGTTGCACTGTATAAATATGCAGTCGATAAAAATTATATCAGACAAATCTGAATCGGAAAAGTCACAATTGTTAAATGTACAATTCTCATATTCACCAGTCTCCAGTGTAAGGTCCCGGAATCCGGTATTCTCATATTTCAAATCCTGAAAAAACTCTTTGATCACGTATCAATAGCTGTTAATGATTATCAATTATTCTCTAAAGCTATATTAATAATAAATACTGCAACTACAATTAAAGATTTTGATAATGTTTTCCGGTATAGGTCCTTTTGTAATAATCTCTCTCAACAAGCGATCTGCTATTTGCTGATCCGTGGGAAGGGATGAATATTCTGCATTTGGTATTAAGCAGCTTATCCCAGCTTTTAAGCAACTGATCCTGGTCAGATGCGAAAGGAGGGAAGACTGTCCACCGGAATATGCCGAACATAGTATCGCCAACAAGAGCTATTTCGTCATCAATTATTAAACTGACTGAGCCCTGGGTATGTCCCGGAGTGTGTATAAGATAAGCATTGAATCCAAAAATTGAGAGATTAAAAACATCATCAACTGTGCAGTCGTAGTTACAGGACTGATATAATGCAAATGATTGGAACTTTTTAGCAAAAGTACTTACAATGAATTTTGTAACGGTATTTGTTCCGGTAGGGAGAATGTTATCACCGGTGGCCAGATATTTAGCCTCAGATTTATGAATAATAACCTGAGCTTTGTATTTTTCTTTAATTCTTGCAGCATTTGCTGCATGATCAAAATGCGAATGAGTGAGGATTAAGAGACTTATTTGCTCAATTCCCAGTTTGTCCAGTCTTTTTTCGAGGGTTTTCCACATGAATCCGGCGCTTGTGTCGATAAGAATATTTGTAAGCCCATTTGTCAGGAGGAAAACATTGCTCCGGCCTGAAAGGATCCTGATTATTTTATTGCCCTCCGATGTCGACCAGGTTCTCATAATTTTATGCAAATACTGCAGCCGGCTCGATGGATACTAATTATTGATCCGCAATCCGGACAGGTTCTTTTCTTTTTCTCAATCTTAAGGAAAGTATCCATTCCCTTTTCTTTTATTATGTTAAGGTTTTGAATCAGTCCGGTATTATACCTGGTCCGGTATCTTTTGTCAAGGTCTTTTAATCTCTGACATGGTATTTTTCCGCAATCATAGCAGAACCCGGATTTTGTTTCAGCCAGGATCTGGCAATTAGCAATTTTACATCTCAGTCTGAAATTTGGTATCGGATCAGTCAGGAGCCTGCATCCGGGACATTTATTTTTATCACGCAGATGCGCATAGCAGGCTTCGCAATGGATACCACATGGAGCGACGAGTTTCGGATTGTTCAGTACTGCGTATTTCATTTATCTGGTATCTTCTTTTCAGTCGGAATGCCCGGGTGATGGTATTTCCATCCCCATTCCGAAGTAGCCGGTGGCAGTTCATTATCTCCTCTGGTTTTCATCATCCGTAGTAAATTGTATAACAAAGTTAGCATTTTCAGTTTGGATAATACCAAACACATAGAATGCCAACAGGGATGCAGTAAAACTCCAGTGGAGATATTGGTGGAATTATCAGAGCCTTTAATCTGTTTCAGCCCTGCTTTTCAGTTCTTCAAGATTTTTTTTCATTCCCTCCTTTAGAGAGTTTCTCATAAAGGATGATCCTAATCCCTTCAGAGATTCCTCGACAACGACCCTTGTCATGTTGTTTTCTTTGCCAAGATGCCAGTTATGTACTGCTTTTATCCACCAGATCCTGCCTGTCCAGCCAATTTCTGAGTTTGCGTTAACAGTATGTAATCGTGATTTGATTTTCAGGCCTCCGGATTGCCATTCGAATGTAGCTCCTTCCTCTGTCTGGCCATCAATATGTGCTTTTGCGACACTGCTTTGCCATGAAGGCCAGTTGTTGATATCCGACAGAATTTTAAAAACATTTTCTGCCGGTGAATTAATTGTTATCTCCTCTTTGGAGTAACATTTAGCGGATGAGTCGACATCAATATTCATATTTTTAATTTTTAATGATTATCAAAAGATCATCAGCTAATAAACGGTTTTTACATTTTAGCTTCTGTGTTTTAAACAACCGGGTGTATTGTTTTGTTCCCTTAAAGGGTTACAGATCCGATAAAACCGTTTCCTGAAAAAGCTAATAGGAAGGACGAGATAACACAAACAATAAAATACTATCGTAACTGAGTATATTTATGGTTTATTCCATCAGTCTTGTTTACCACTCCTGGCTTTATTTATTGTCATCCAGGGACAATCCTCTTTTATTTCACAGTTCCTGCAACCGGCAAGTTTGGAAATCAGGGGTATGACTACGAAACCGGTTATTGAAAAAATGATCATCAGGACAAGAATCCTGACTGAATATTGCTTTATCAAAAGAAATATTCCAACTGCCAGTGGGACAAACCAGTTTGGAAAAACAACCAGGATATTACGCCTGAAGATTTTTTGAAACGAGGTTGAGTTCTTCCTTGAAAATAATCCGGATGAAATTATTCCATAGCCACAAGGACAAGCGTATGTTCCAAAATGATGACAGTAGGGACAAATCCTGGCCCAGAACCATACGACGCTGAAAATAGCATAAATAATAAACAGGATCGCTGCTAAAGTTGAAATTACATTAATTATCAGAAATCCTAAGATGAACAGGAATACCGTAGGTATGTTATCGAGCAAAACAAGCCAGAGAGGTATCTTTTTTGAATGACATGGGGTGATTTGGTTTTCAATAGGTGAGTTGAATTCTGATGATGTCATATTAAAGCTATATTGTAGTAATGTGTATATTAAATTTAGAATCAAAAGGTAAGCAGTCCAATGCCAGGCAGTATGTCTTCTTTCTAAAAAAAATATCTATTGAGCCTTAAAATTCCATTTGGAGCTGTCACTATTCATATCAAACTTTGCAAGTGTCGGTGTTCTGTCTCCTAAAGATACAAGCGCCAGCTTCTCCTGTGAACCCGGGATTGCTTTTGGCATTATTCTGTATGTTCCATCAGTCAGTTGATCGATCCGCCATAATTGTTCGGGTGCTCCGGTGAATGCCGGAACAGTTGTTACTTCAGCGTCTGCTGTTGCTGCCAATGCCCTCTCAGTCCCTGCTATAACTATTTTATAATATGGTCCTCCGGGATATCCTCCTGCATCAGGAACTGCTGTAATTGTCCATTTCTGAAACGGGCGGGACATGTATTCTCCATTTCTTACAGCTATGTTTCCGCCTGGCCAGGTATTAATTACATCAGCCAATTCCTGTGATGGAACTGGTTTTACCGGTTCGTCTGTGCCACGTCCGAATCCACGCATTCCACCTGCCATTCGT
>MWDJ01000084.1 GCA_002070505.1 Bacteroidetes bacterium ADurb.Bin145
GGTGGTCCCGCTGCCGAGGTTCCGTTGAATGGTGTTCCGGCCGGTGACTTTGAGATGCTTCTGATCAGGTGCAATATCCTGGAGGCGCTGTTGATCAAGGCTTTCATGCCGGCGGAGGAGTTTGAGAAGTATGTAATGAAATAAGATGAAAGATAAAAGTGTAAAGGCAAAAGAAGGGGAAAAACAGAAATTCAAAGGCGAAGGTAAAAAGATTAAAGTGACACTATATGAATGATATTTTCAAAGACCGCAAAACCCCGGGCTCGCAGGACTGCAAGACAAAATATGTCAGAAACAGCAAAACCATCTCCGGTCGTCTCCATGACGAGATGGTGATGATGGATATTGAGCAGGGGAAGTATTTTTCACTGAACCCTGTGGCCACACGGATCTGGGATTTACTGGAGAGTCCACTGGCATTGGATGAATTATATTTAGCCCTCATGGAAGAATATGAGGTTGATACTTATCAGTGCAGGAGTGATGTGGAAGAGCACCTGGAGCAGATGATCAGCCTGGGGCTGATTATACGGCAGAGCTAACCGGTTTATGACCTGTTACAGGAATACCTTCTTTGTAGCGACTTTATTCCCATCGGTGATTTTAATCACATAAATGCCATTTGCCACTACCGGAAGTGAAACAGTGTTAAGATTTGTATCAGTAAGTTGAGCTTCAAGTATTATATGGCCGGATATATCATATATAGTACAGGTAGCCCTGTCGCTTATCTCACCTTCAATGCTTAGCGTATTCCACGAAGAAACCCATATTCTGACATCCAGTTCGTCGGGTATAGCAATCACGGGTACGATGCTTGTTATCGTTGTACCTGCTTTCAGGAAGAATCTTCCCGTGCCGTAAGTCTCTGCGGGGATGACAGCGCTGTAAGAGTTGACGCCCAGTTCAATGACTGATCCGGTCAGGCGATCTTCGAGCCAGAACCTGTAATTATCGAGAGGCACAGTCCTGGCAGAGAATGTCACTGTTCCTCCCTTTTTTGAATTAATACCTAAAGGGACGGTTATCGTGTCTGCACCCCATGCCGGCAGAGCCTGTCGGGCGTAATTCACAGTGTTGTTACCTGCTGCAAGGGTTGTGAAGACATCAATGTCTGCCCCGGAGTCATAAAGGCCGACATCATATCCGGGGTCAAGACCCACATTCATCTGGTCATTGTAGACTATCATTGCAGAAGATTTCTTTCCGTTACAATTGACTTTCAACTCTAATCCGGGCCATGGGTCTTTTGCTTTGGCAGATTTATGCAAGGTAACATTCGCATGGCCCTGCATGGTGCTTCGCCTAAAGGTGAACGACGAATTATTATTGTTTGCAAGAACAAAAAACCCCTGTCCTGCCTGGATATGTGTTTGTGATAATTCGGTGGGATTATCAACATCCCACCCTGTTGAATAACCTATATAAGAATAAGTGCTGCCGTTATAAAGATAAAGGGCAACATAGTTGGGATCAAACTGGTTATCAGCCGCGGTCTCGCTATAATTCTCATCAATAAAAGCTGATACGTTAAGTGCAGATGTATATGGGTTTCCCAGCAGGTTCCAGCCTCCTCCTCCCCATCCTGATCCCGATCTGCCTGTTACGAATTGACGGGATGCATATGAATCACCTTCTTCCATGACGTCAGAATAGGGAGATGATGCCTCGATGGTAATAATATCATCTGTTATGACAGTGCCGGTAAAAGACAGTGTGTTGCCTGTCGATGGTGTGCCGGTTGTATAGCCCTTGCCGGGAACATAGTCGGTTGTTATTGCCCAGTCGCCTTGTACTTCATCCCATAGATAGAACGAGCCATAATCGCCCGGAAGGGTATTGCCGGTGCAGCTCACCGGTGATGAAAGATAATGATAAAGAGAGTCAGGCATTACACGGTTGTAGGTGATGATACCTGTACTGGATCCTTTAACAATAAGAGAACCGCTATTATTGACTGCATCTGATTCGATTGTCAATGTACCGGTGTTGAACAGATCCCCGTTTACAGTCAGAGCTTGCCCCGGGTTGATAACAAGAGAGGCCCCGGGCATGACGGACAAGTTTCTGCAGGTGGCTGTTGTTGAGGCAGAAATGACCGGTTGGAAGGGATAAGCTGGCTTGGGGTTTGCGTCAGCGATTGGTGCATAGATATAAGCATAATCATTTTCACCCGGAACACCACCACCGGACCAGTTTGTGGAAAGACTCCAGTCAGTGTTTTTACCCTGCCATGTTCTGGCAATTATCAATTCAATTCCATCACCTGTTCCGAGATTCCTGGTATATTGTTTACTGGCTGCATTGTTCCAGTGTTCATGAACACCCATGCTGTGCAGTGGAGTTGTACCTGTTGGGTGATTTGGATCATATGTTATACCGGCAGGCCAGCAGGTATTATCGGCCGCCTGGTGCAGATAATCATCAACTCCACCCATTTGAGGAAATGGAAAACTGGTGACGAACTCATTCCTGAGAAGATCAAACCCAACTGATTCTATTGCAACCGGATCCTGCGACACAATAATACAAGAGGACCAATCTGAGGAAAACTCGGTATTGAACGGGGTGCTTGAAAACTTTCTTGGAGGATCAATTGACTCAGATCCTCCCCAGAGGCCGTCAAGCAGGTAGAATAATTCCTTGCCTCCGAGCAAAGCATGACCCATCAGATCTACCTGGACGCGGTACATTCCCATGTTGTATCGGGGGTTTAATGTACTTGGATAATTGTCCGGATTCACAAGTCCCATGTGAAGGTGCTTCGCATCATCCCTGATGTTGGATCCAAGATGGTTCTTTGCAAAAAGTGTGATACCAGCCCTTGCATGGCCTTTAAGTGCAGGGATATTGATTATGTAATCTGCCTGTTCATAGATCTGATAAAGATAATCTTGTGTTACAGGGCTGCCTGAGTTGGCATTATTCCACGATCCTGTTTTCAATATAGAGCCCCTGTCGGAATAATAAATAAGGGCAGTAGTGCTTTTTACTGCCTGTTCTCTGCCCCGGTTGTTATAGGTAGCGTCATTATCAAGATAGTGCACATCAGGAAATTCGGCATGCCACAGATTATAGCTATGTTGATATATATGCTTCATGGGATCGCCGATATAGATATTTCCCTCGGGTACCCCAAGGGTATCAATCAACTGACGCAAAACTGAAAGCACTATCTGAGGGGAAGTCTCGGAAATGTAATAGCCATTATAACGGTTTGGTTCCAGGGTGCTGGTGTTGAAATTTCCATCCCAGCCACTGGTTGCATTTATTTTAATGAATATTTTTTCGGAGGATGAATAACCAACATTGCCTTTCTCGTGGTTTTGATTATAGTGCCGGAATATGGCATTCCAGGCATTGGCATCAGTTGTTGTACCGGTAAGCAACCGGATGGCTGCTGAAACCATCTGGTCAACCACAGCCTGGTTATTGTTAACGGATTGGAAATAGCCGTCAGACAATGATGAATTATTGCAGGTCTCGTCAGTGGCATTTGGATCATGGATCATAACAACTCTTCCCGGGTAAATACCCCTGGCTGTGCCAACAGGATTATTCACATCTTGTGTAAAATCCTGAATACCTGCATATAAAGGCTTGTCTGAAGTAAATGTCGTCAGCATAGCAGAAAAGATTCCTGCTAAAAGAAAGATTGATGCCAGGGCATGTCTGGATTGTGAGAAGAGTCTCTTTGACTTTTTGAAGAATGCAGCAGTGGCAAACAGTCCAAGCACATACAGAACGAAAGCTGATGCCACCGGTGCGGCTGCCCGCATGCAAGGATATGCGGCACGGCTGGGTTTAGGAATTACACGTATCAGGAACCACAGGAGTGCGCCCAGGCCAGTGATAAAAAACATCACTTTGCGCCATGATATTCTTACAATCTTTTTCATTTTTCAAGCCAGTTGATCAATTCCGGGATTCTCAGAATGATCTCCGGAAGACAATATGTAAACGAAACAATTCCTTTTCAAATGTTTAAAATTAGTGCAGTTATTATAATTTGAGTTTCTTCAGGACCTTATTTTGACCAGTTGGTTGATATATTACATGAATCTTCTTTTAATGAAGTCATTCTAATGGAGCCAGGCTTATTTTGACAGAATTATTGTATTAGCGGGATGATATCGTAAATTCGGCGGGAAGGCAGACATGGTTTTAAATAAAACATTAGGTTTTTATGCCTGAGAACCATAGTTTCGGATAATATTTTACTAAATTTGCTAAAACAAGTGCAGATCATAATATTTATGATTTAAAAATAAGGAAAATGGAAGGAATACACTCATTCATGTCAGGAGCCTTAAAGAAAGTTATCTCAATTCAAAACAGAAAGAACAATATGAGATTTTCGAAATCATTGAAAGTAAGGTTGTTATTTGGATTAGTGCTTCTGCTGTTCATGCTTTCCTCGATACCCGGGAAGGCGCAGATCAGTTTTGTGGCACGTGCAGCTGCGAATGGTACTGCGCTTAATTTTAGTTCAATTCCTGGCTGGCAACCGGGCGATCTTGCACTGGTTTTCGCATTCAGAAGCGGTTCAACAACCGCCCCATCAAACCCTACAGGATTTTCCAGTATAACAACCGAAAGCAGCTCCTACACCAGATTTTGGTTTTGGCCTTATACAGCGTCTGCCCGCCTCTCCTACAGGTATCTTCAGTCCGGAGATGGTTCCTATAATTTTGCAAACGCAGCAGCAGTTGAGGTAATTGTGCTCAGGGGTACACTAGCAGCCAGTCCTATAATACAGAACTCCACTAATGGAGCCACAAGCTCTAGTAATGTTTTACGGTATTCAGCTCTAGCTGAATCAACGCTTTCATCGAGTTGGATCATGGGCTTTGGTGGCCACCGTAATGCTAACGACGTTAATACCGCACTAGCTTCACCTATGACTACTCAATCTGCCATAACAGTCAATACCCTTGGCATGCATTCCCTCACCGGAGTGACAACATTCAATGCAACAAACTGGTCACAGGTTAGCTCTTCAAGCAACTGGGTCACAATCTTAGTGGAGGTAGGTGCTTTGCCACTTTCGATAACTACCGGAGCAGTTGCCCCTTCACCTTTCTGCCTGGATGGGTCTACACCTCTCAACGGAACAGTAGCTTATACTTCCACCGGAAACTTTTCAGATGCAAGATTTACAGCTTATCTTTCAGACGCAGAGGGCAACTTTGAAAGTGCAACCCAAATTGGTTCTTTATCAGGAATTAGTGGGTTAAATCCATCAGGAAATATCAATATTGCCATACCTGCCGGAACAGCCACCGGCACAGGGTATAAAATAAGGATTGATTGCGACGATCCTGAAATAACCGGAAGCGAAAGTTCAGCAATAGTTGTAGTCAATGGAGTTGGAAGTGTCACATCAGTTGCAGCATCTCCAGGCAATGGGGAAGCAACCCTTACCTGGACCAATCCTCCTGCCTGTTACGA
>MWDJ01000085.1 GCA_002070505.1 Bacteroidetes bacterium ADurb.Bin145
ACGGAGCCCTTTACAACTGGTTCACAGTAACTTCAGGAAAGCTCTGTCCGGCAGGCTGGCATGTACCGACAGATGATGAATTCAATACATTGGAGATTTCCCTTGGAATGTCATCAGATCAGACTGGAGTATGGGGATGGCGCGGTACTGACCATGGCAATAAAATGAAAAACCAAAGCGGTTGGGATGAAAACGGGAACGGAAGCAATTCAAGCGGATTCTCGGCACTTCCGGGAGGATATCGCTTTGGTGGTGACGGTACATTCCTTATGGAGAAAACAATTACATACTGGTGGTGTTCAAGTGAACATGATGCAGACCGTGGATGGTACAGGAGGCTGGACAGTGCCAGTGACCAGGTATACAGGGCGTCAACCTCGAAAAAGGGAGGGAAATATGTAAGGTGCGTCAAGGATTAACCTCATGAAACCTTTAAGAGATACAGCCGTATAAACCTAATGATGCTTTACATACGAAATCAAACATCAATAAAATCAAATTGAATATCATGAAAAAAGGTTTAATTTTTTTTGTAATAGTATGCTTTATTGCAACAATGGGAATCTTCCAGGGATGTAAAAAACCAACAATCCCGGAATTGACCACTGTGGCAATAAGTGAAGTTGGCCTCACATCAGCCGTTTCCGGCGGAAACATTATCACTGACGGAGGAGAAGAGATCACAGCAAAAGGTGTGTGCTGGAGTACCTCAACCAATCCAACTGTCGCTGACTCAAAGACAAGTGATGGTAAAGGTTCAGCCAGTTTTACCAGCAATATTACTGGATTATCAGAAGGAACAACCTACTATGTACGTGCTTACGCCACTAACGAAGTGGGAACTGCTTACGGGAATGAACTCTCCTTTACCACAGGTAAGGTAACAAGTGCAGTGCTGACAACCACCGAAGTGTCAAATGTAACATCAACATCGGCTGTCGCGGGCGGAAACATTACCGATGATGGCGGTGGCAGTATAACTGCCAGAGGGGTCTGCTGGGGCACTTCTCCAAATCCCACAGTAAATAAAACCACTGACGGTACAGGCAAGGGAACATTCACCAGTAATATCACCGGGCTGGAAGACGGAACCGTTTATTATTACCGTGCTTATGCCACCAACAGTTCAGGCACAACCTACGGGCAGGAGCTCAGCTTCATTACTCCTGTCACAGACATTGAAGGTAACATGTACAAGACCGTGGTAATCGGGTCAAAGGTTTGGATGGCAGAAAACCTTAAGGTAACAAAGCTGAACGAAGATACAGATATTGCACATACTCCTGAAGCAGTTGACTGGATTGTGCTTACCGGTGCTGGTTATTGCTGGTACAACAATGATCCGGATTACAACAAACCGATTTACGGAGCATTGTACAACTGGTACGCAGCCAGCAATGCAAATATCTGCCCAACCGGATGGCATGTGCCAACAGATGAGGAATTCAATGCCATGGAAGTGACCCTGGGTCTTGATCAGGCTGATGTGAACACCTGGGGATGGAGAGGTACAGACCACGGATCAAAAATGAAGAGTACCACGGGTTGGAATACAAACGAAAACGGTACTAATACGAGTGGTTTCACGGCTCTTCCGGGAGGGTATCGTTTTTACTCTGATGGAACCTACCAGGGTCAGAATACCTACGAGTACTTCTGGACTGCCACACAACACGATGATGACAGGGGCTGGTACCGCTTGCTGGAGGGCAGTAAGACGAATGTCTACAAAGCCTCAGGAGACAAGAGAGCGGGGAAAGCAATTCGTTGTATAAAGAACTAAATCATAACCTGATATTAAGAGAGAGGCTGCCCAATGGCAGCCTCCTTTTTTGTGCTAACCCCAAACATGAAATTGTTTATTATATTTGAGGAAAAAGAAGATGAGACTTTGGCTGACATTATCACTGATTCTATTAATAACAGCTTGTAAATCAAATAACACTAAGATGACGAAGATCATATTCCTTCATCACAGCACAGGGGAAGCTATCTGGAAGGGAGAAACTAACAGATATATCTACAAACTTACCAGCAAGGGTGATGTGCAGAAGTACTTCGAAGCCTATAACCGGAAGAACAAAACCAGTTATGAGATCGAAGCATTAAACTTCCCCAAGAGTACTCCTTATGGATGGAATAATTATCCTTATGACTACTACAATATCTGGGTGAAAAATGCCGGTTCCGGCCCTTTCATGGAAGAACCAACGCTTGAAATGCTTACTGCGGAATATGATGTGATAGTATTCAAGCACTGCTTTCCTGTCAGCCGGATTGTGCCTGATTCAGGGGCACCTGATATTAATTCTGATATTAAAAGCCTGGAAAACTATAAGCTGCAATATGAGGCTTTGAAGAATAAAATGCATGAATTTAAACGTAATAAGTTCATCGTCTGGACCCCTGCAGCAAATACAAAACTAAAGTCAAAGGAGGATGAAGCTCAGAGAACCCGTGAGTTCTACAATTGGATGGTAAATGAATGGGATGAGAAAGGCGACAATATCTTCATCTGGGATTTCTATGAATACGAAACTGAGGGAGGCCTGTATCTCACTGACACCAATGCACACAGTCCGGATAACTCACATCCTTCAGTTGTGTTCTCAGCCAGGCTGGCTCCACTTTTCGGGAAATTCATTATTGACGTCATCGAAGGAAGGGTTGATTAAATCGCCCTGAATATAATCCTAAAAGACAATGAATCTCAGGGCAATCTTCTACCGTCTGCAAATCAAATTGCTGGAAAAGGCCAGCAACGAAACCAAAATCAGGTACCTCCGAAAACAGGGAATGAAGATTGGCGAGAACTGCCTGATTGGCACAATGAATTTTTCCACGGAGCCTTATCTCATAGAGATTGGAGATCATGTTGCCATAGCTGATGACTCAGAGATTGTGACGCATGACGGCGGGGTATGGTGTTTCCGGGATGAAATAAAAAATGCCGATCTCTTCGGAAAGGTTAAGATCGGCAATAATGTTTTCATCGGGAATAATTGTACTATCCTTCCCAATACAACAATTGGTGATAACTGTATAATCGGTTCAGGCAGCGTGCTTCGGGGCAAATTCCCGGAGAATTCTGTTATTGTGGGTAATCCTGCAAAGGTTATTATGGATATTAAGGTCCAGAGATTCCTGTACAAGCAGAATCCTGATCTTTTGCAGACCAAGCACATGTCGCCTGCTGAAAAAACCAGATTCATCAAAGACCATTTCGGAATAACATAGTATTTTTTTCAGGGCAAGGATTTATTGTTGACAGTTTTTCAGTACAACATCAATTTATCTTTTAGTTTCTCTAATAAAAACATATATCTTTACTAATGTTTATTATCTTGTTTTAACTGATCAGAAGTGATCACACTCACATCAATCAATGATTTAGTTTAGAATAGATAAGATCATGAGTTCCTCACCCCAAACCAATCAGCATTTGCCACTTGTGAGCATAATATTGGCTACCTATAACAGGGCGCACACTATTGTCAGGGCTGTTGAATCTGTCCTGAATCAGACTTACAAGAACTTTGAACTGATAATCATTGATGACGGATCAACTGATAATACCCTGGATATCCTGAAGAAATATGATGATCCCAGGATAAGGATAATCATACATGAAACCAACAAAGGGGTTACTGCCGCTAAAAACAGCGGGTTTAACGAAATAAGAGGTGAGTGGTTCGGAACATTCGATTCTGATGATGAATTAAAGCCTTATGCAATTGAGACATTAATGAATATTCCTTTAAACCTTGATAATAAGATCACCTCAGTGATTGGTAACTGTATCGATGCAAACACAGGCGAACTTACAGGAAAAGGGTTAACCGAGGATGGATATATTGACGGAAATGAAGTACAGGCATTTGTTGAAGGAGATTTTTGGGGATTGATCAGGACAGATCTTCTTCAGAATGATCGCCTGAATGAAAATATCAGAGGACTTGAGTCCACATTATGGTACAAGATAAATGCAAGGGCCAATAAATACTATACCCACAAGATATTGGAAGTAAGAGATACAAAAGGGGCAGACCGGGTATCTACATCAAAGTTCAAACTAAGTAAAACAGAAAAAAAATTTGAGCATCTTATTGAGGAAGGGTTTTTCCTGGAGATCACTAGCAAATACAAGCCCAAATCATTTTACAAAACATGCAGAAAGGTATTCTCATTATGAATGCATCAGGAAAGCGGGATATAGCAGACAGGTATTATAATCTTTTCAGGAAGCATTCAAAAAGGAATCTTAAGATTGAATTTGTCTACCGATGCAGATTAATATCCTTAATGATAAGGTTTTACTCAAAATTATTCAGTAAATAATGTCAGGTGCTCTGGCAAAACCAATGAAAACGCCAATATCTCAGGCACCTGTAAAAAAATCCGAGCATTATAGTAAATTGAAATATCCCTTTCAATTGATCTCATTGAAATTCCCACCCGGATTTGAAAACAATATTTCATTGAGATGGTGCGAGAATACCATTGCTCCTTTATAATTGAGATGCGATAAATCCCCAAAACAGCTGTCAGGTAACAGAAAGCCTGACAAATCAAGGAGTGAATCTGAAGGCAATGAATTCCGTACGTCAAGCCAAAGTTGTCTTATCCCTGGATTCACATTATCATTATATGATTGATGCTTGGGTGGATTAAGCAGAACAAGCCTTACAGAGTGCTGCCCGCAGAGTTGAGATATCAATCTGAGATACTTTATCTGGGTTTTGCTCTGCAGTACATTTTCATCCTTTCCTGTTTCAGGACCCGGGTCTTCACTGAGTTTATCCCTGTCAAGGCGCTTGTACCCGCCGAAACTAGGGATAGAATTACTGGCACCTTTCTTGCCGAAACTTCTTGCTGCTATCTCGAAGTTTACTATAACCGACTTTAAAACTCCATTAAAATAAGCAGCCGGATTGCTTTTAACCAGGAATGCCCTCTCCTGTCTGTCAAGCAGATAATGATAGTTTCGGACTTTTTCCACCATGAAGTAGTCATCGAGTAGCCAGGTCATCTCCTTTTCCAATAAAAGGTCAGCATAGGAATAACTGATAAACACATTTTTGATCTGCGGATTCTCCTCCAAAAGAGCTTTGATTTTAGCATATGAATAAAGATATGCCTCTCCCGCCTGTGCAATGTTTATTGAATGATTTATCAGCCTGTCATCAACCGAACATTCTACAGTTGAATTTCCGGCAAACACGAGATAGGTATCCTGGTTTATACTCAATATCCGGCTTTTATTATTATCAATCAATATATTCGACACATATAACAAACCATTACTGATGCGTTAATATTTCGTTGAAATTAAATAAGTTAAGTTGTTCTTTGACATTTTGATTTATATGTGTT
>MWDJ01000086.1 GCA_002070505.1 Bacteroidetes bacterium ADurb.Bin145
GGGTCACTTGCAACGAAGAGATTGTTAGAAGTATTCATGGCGTTCCAAGTTGCCATACCCTTCTCTTATCGGGTCACTTGCAACTGATCCTGGACCTGCTCAACCAGGCGTTCCCTCAGGGTTGCCATACCCTTCTCTTATCGGGTCACTTGCAACCGCATCTTTTTTCGCTCAGATCGGCTCAAAACCCATCTCTCCACCCTCCGATTTTCAGGGTATCTCTCCCGATCGATTTCGAGCCCTCAGTATATAAGGACGTAGTGATCTTATTTAAATTTATGGGATCGATCCAAGCCCGAATCAGGCCCCGATTGATCATTTTCTCTCCCGACCTCCTAAGTCGATCCTGCTTATAAAGATCGGGGGAGCCCCTCAAACGGAGCCCAAATTTCCCTTCTTTCAGATCACTTCAAACTTCCTGTTTAAGGGTGGTAATTCCTCATGCACAAGTAAAGCACGTTCCATGCATGCTTTACAGACCTCAATCACCATAATCCTGATACTTGGCTTTTTAAAATCCCTCTTAAGTCGTACATTCATCTGTAAGAGCCTTGTTTCAGTAAGGCTTCCCATGAACACACTGTACTGTACCCTTGTCAGTCCATAATACTCAAGAACCTTAATCACTTTGTTCCGATCCTTAGTCTTCTCCACGTCATAACAGACGATAATGTGTTTTACCGTCATAACCTGAACCGGAAGGGAATATAACTCCCCCCTTCAGTCAATGCCTTTCCAAGCTTTTCAGCCTGTATCCTGAAAATTTCCTGGAAAGTACGATCCTCGTATTTCACTTTCCCATGAATACGGGCAAGCACGGCAGCGGCATACTTCTTCTTCACCCCTGTCTCGATCATACAGCCCCCTTCCTCAGGATAGGTAAAATCATCAGGAGTTGCCAAGCGTTTAGAAAGAAAACTCACAACCGTCCGGTCAATAACCGGCTGTCTGAACTCCTCTACAAGATCATAAACAAGTGCTTCCTGTTTTTTATAAGTCTCATGATATGCCCCGTAATATGGAGAAAAACCAGACAGAACCAATGCCTGCCTTGCCTGAATGTATAGCATTCCGTACCCATAACTGAGAAGACTATTCACCGGATCAGTCGCCGGATTTTGCGATCTTCTGAAAAAACCCCATATGTCATCAAAAGCCAATGATAATCCCTGGAAATATGCACGGGCAGCTGAACCTTCAACACCCCTGAGACAATCAGTATTCGTACATTCCATGGCACTATCCTGGGCATTTTCTATAATTTCAATTTCCCTTAAAAGATCAAAACCCCGGCGTCTTTGAAGACCGGTGAGGAGAGTTAATTTATTTTCCAGAGAACCAATGCATATCGAGCGGGCAATCTCAAGTCTTCTCTCTTCAGGGGCAAAAGCCTGGCTCTCATACTTCTCAATAAAAGCTGATCTGCCAATAGGAAGAAAATGCCCAAAGGGATTCCCAAGCCCGTCCATAAGAACAATACCCCCTCCATGAGAGGTCACCAGGCGAACCGCAGCCGTGGAGATGGAATGATCTCCTGCTAATGCAAGCAGATCAAGACCAAGTGGTGAAAGAGTCCTGGGAGGCTCAGCAGTATTGCTGTCTTTCCCTGTTTCAATCGTTAACACATCCCCACGCTTGCGAATTCGATACCCGGCCCCCGTTATCAGCACCGAATTCATACGGAGTTAATATGCGGTTCCAAAAATTAATCTTTGCATGATAACCCGGTTATGTAAATAAATGCAGGAAAATAAATACAGGATTATCAGGTTCAAATAGTATCTTTAATACCTGTTGAGGTCAGAAAAAATAAATAACCTGAATACCTCGCATCAGGTGATAATAACCATGCAATTCAATAAAAAGGAGATATCATTCATCCATACCGCAGACCTGCACCTGGCAAGCCCCTTTTCAGGATTATCAAAAGAGAACCGACAACTTGCTGATTTTTTACACCGTTCAGTCTTTTCATCATTTGATGCCATCATTGATCTATGTTTAGAAAAATCAGTAGATCTCCTTCTCATTGCAGGCGATATATTTGATAGCAGGGAAAAAAACCTCATGGCAATGCACCATTTTATCAGGGCACTTGAACGCCTGAGAGAACAGAACATTCAGGTTATCATCGCCACAGGCAATCATGATCCACTAAGACCAGAAAAAGGAGAATCTTCCATATGGGATGATATCCTGCATATAACAGGAGATGAACCCCCTTTTTACCTGGTACAATCAGATTCCTGTAACCAGGTCGATATCAGGCATAACAACGAAACAGTAGCCAGGGTATGTGGTAGAAGTTTTTTAAAAGCCGAAACTTATGAAAACCCGGTCTCCCGGTTTCCAAAGAAAAATGATCCATCCATACCCTGGATTGGCCTTGTTCACTGCACCATCGGTTCTTCATCCGGCCATATCCCATATGCTCCGGTCAGCATAACAGACCTGACCAGTCTTGGTTATGATTACTGGGCACTTGGCCATATCCATGCCGGATTTACCGTGCATGAAAAAGACCCGGTCATCATCTATCCAGGAAATATCCAGGGGAGAAACTGGCGGGAGACAGGGGCAAGAGGCTGTATTTATGGAATAATCCATACAGATGGGACCATAGATACCAAATTTTTCGAGACCGCACCGGTCACGTTTGAAACCATGGAAGTATCCATCCAGGGGATGGAAGAGGAATCTGAACTCCTCTCTGCAATAGAAAACATCTTCAGAGATATATCCCCAGGTAATAATAAAACGTCCACAATCCTCTCTATAACCATTACCGGCAGCGGAAAGCTTCATCAAAATCTTATGCAGACCGACATGATTAATGAAATTTTCAAGACATACCAGGAGTATAATCCATATCCGCCATTCTGTTTCCTCTCTGCAATAAATGACAAGACAACTGCATCAATTGACCGGGAAGCTATTAAAGGAAAAGGAGATATCTTTGATGAAATCTGTCGGATTGCAGACTCTCTTGCAGAAGAACCGGGTTTGGCTAAAGCCCGCAGTATACTTGCTCCTCTCTTTCATCACCATTCATTAAAACATGTCCTGGAAAAGTTATCAGAAGATGAGATAAAACTCCTTATACAAAAGGCAGAAGATCACATTTTTTTAAGCCTGGGGGCAGCAGATGAAGATTGACGAAATTCACATCAGGGGGTTTGGCACACTTATTGACAGGAAATTTCCATTCCCCATGGCAGGGGTGACCATTCTTACCGGAAAAAATGAATCAGGTAAGACAACATTCCTTGAATTTGTCCGAAGGATGCTCTTTGGATTTCCTACCGGAAGAAATGCCTCAAAAGAGTATGATCCCATATCAGGACAGATTAAAGGGGGATCAATATCGGTTATGTTTGAAGATGGAAAAGGATATGCCATTCACCGGATAAAAGTCGCCAACAAAAAATTTCAGCAATATCTGCTGATGGAAGACAGAACGACTACCAGTGCTGAAGAGCTCAATGTTCACATGGGAAAGATCAGAAAAGAATTTTATAACCGTGTCTTTGCCCTTTCACACAAGGATCTCTGGGATGGTGGCACCCTTGTCAATGACAACTCTGTAAAGGATTTCCTTTTAGGGGGACTTCTCAGTATTAAAAACGCCAATCCACATAAATTCATTGAATCTTGCACTAAGGATGCGAATAATCTCTTCCTCCAAAGAGGAAGTGTTCGGGAAATAAATGCACTCAACAACGAATTGAAGAAGATAAATAGAGAAATTCATGAAATAGAAGAGAAAACAAGAGGATACCAAGATAAAAGTAATGAACTTGCAGAACTTCAGCAGGAGAAGAAAAGACTTGAGGAGGAAGAGCAGGCAGTACAAAAAGAACTCACACACTACAGGATACTCACCGAAGCATGGGACCCCTGGCTATCTATTACCCAAAAAAAGGAAGAGAATAACGGGATAAATATCCCTGGTAACATCCCTGACGACTTTTTTGTGAAACATGACAGACGAATAGAAGAACTTCAGATCATAAAAATTGAGAAGGAGAAGGAGATAAATGATCTGGCGAATAATCTTGAGAGTCTGAAATTAAAAACCCATCAATTAAGTATTAATGATGAAATTATTGCCCATGAATCTGATATCATGCAAATTGATCGCCTCCATCAGCAGTACATATCTGATAATGGCAGACTTTCGACGATCATTTCAAAACTCTCAGGAAAAAATAGAGACTTAGATATCGCTCTTGAAGGTCTTGGTCCTTCCTGGAATACAGAAAAGCTGGAAACTGTCAACCTTTCTTCTGAGCTGAAAAATGCATTGTTTACCGCAAAAGTCACTGTTGAAAAGTCAGAACATGAGTATTTACAGGAATTGAACAAGAAACAGAGCCTTGAGGATGAAATTTCCAGAATGGAACTGGACATTCCGGAACCTGATTTAGAAAAACTATCAGCAGCCGATTCTATAGCCGGGATTGAAAAGCTTGTATCTGAAATACAATACCTCGAACAGGAAGAGGCCCACTGGTCCAGACAACAAGGTGAGGCTCAGGAAAAGTACAATAGATCTCTTTCTTCACTTACTAACGAGGGAATTGAAATTTCACCCTCGTTTCTTTCAGCTTTCCAGTACGATACTGCCTTATCTTCAGTTCGAACTTTTGAAGGAGAGATTCATGCCCATGAGAATAAGGCCATGAAGGCCGGGTTGATGGTCTCCCAGGAAGAGCAAAATCTTTCGAGGTGTATTTCTGAACAGACGGAGGTTGAAGACGCTATCAAATCGATTGGAAAAACAAACTCGACTGAAAAATTAAATAAACAGTTAAAGGCCCTTTATAAACTTAAAGAGCTTCTAATGCACAGGGAAAACCGCAAAAAGGCTGAAAGTTCCCGGGGCATTGGTATTCACTTAATCATATCTGTTCTCCTGTTCATTACCGGCCTTATCTGCACTGGTGCAGGGCTTCTCCTTGACCTGCTTATAATTACTGGTTTAGGCATGGGCATACTGGTTATTTCAGGTTTGCTTTACATGGCTGAAAGGAATAACAGTTACAAAATGACCGAAGAAGAGGAGAGAGAGAATAGGGAGATTGAGGATTATTTAAAAAAACTTAACATTACAGTCCGGCAACCGGAAGATGTAGACAGGTTAATCCGTCATATTGAACAGCTTTCTGATAAGGCAGGAAAAGCGGAAGCATTGAGGATTAACTTGTCACAGGTAATGAAAAGAAAGGAAAGGGCGGAGGATGATATCCGTAATGCCAGTATTGAGATGGATATCGCAAAGAAGGATTATGATGCCTGTTTACACCGGTGGTATATCTTTCTCTCAGAAACCTTCTCCC
>MWDJ01000087.1 GCA_002070505.1 Bacteroidetes bacterium ADurb.Bin145
AACACATATAAATCAAAATGTCAAAGAACAACTTAACTTATTTAATTTCAACGAAATATTAACGCATCAGTAATGATACCATTTCTTAATTCTTTCTTACTTGTGAAACTTCAGCATATAACATTTACTTTGACTATGACCAAATTCCATGAATATGTAGAGTTGTATAGATTGATCAATTAACTATCAATAGCAATGTCATTTTGCCCCCCCAAAAAAATTTTATTGGTAACCAATGCATTTTACCCTGAAATTTCACCACGCAGCTATAGGGCTACTGAACTTGCCCGGGAATTCTTCAGGCAGGGTCATGAAGTGGTAGTGATTACCAGGTTCAGAAATCATGATTATAGGGATTTTTTATTGGAAACGCCCGTTCAGATAAAAATGTGGAAGTGGGGCCGACTGCCGGAAGTGGTTATACCCCAAAGAAATCCATGGGCTTTTATTTCCCGTGTGCTTAAAAGAGTTCTGATGATACTCTTTGAATACCCTGCAATTGAAGATATGTTCCATGTAAAAAAGATGCTGAGAAGGGAAAAAGGTTATGATCTGATGATTTCATTTGCTGTTCCATACCCGGTTCACTGGGGTGTGGCATGGGCAAGGAACCGAAGAAAAAAAATTGCCGCGAAATGGGTCGCTGATTGTGGTGACCCCTATATGGGCGATGTGCTTGACAGTTTCAGAAAACCTTTCTATTTTGCATATTTGGAAAAAGGGTTTTGTAAAAAAGCAGATTTTATTACCATCCCAGTTCAGTCAGCTATCGATGCATATTATCCGGAATTTCATGGGAAAATTAGAATCATTCCTCAGGGGTTTGATTTTAATCTCTCAAGTCAGAGACAAGTGAAACATGACAGGGAGGTACCGGAATTCGCGTATGCAGGCAGATTCCTGCAGGGGATACGGGATCCTGAACCACTTTTGGCTTTTCTGTCGAAAATAGAAATGCCATTTCGTTTCCATGTCTATACTGATCAGCCGGAATATCTGAGAAATTATCTTGATCTATTGAAGGAGAAATTGATTGTTTCCAGATTTATTCCAAGGGAACAACTTATAAAAGAGCTATCCCGGATGGATTTCCTGATCAATTTTGATAATAACACCACTCTTAATGTACCAAGCAAGCTTATTGATTATTCAATTACAGGCCGCCCTGTCCTGAATATCAAAAAGGAATTCTCAGCTGAAAGTGTTACAAATTTCCTGAAAGGAAACTATTCAAATAGAATGCAACTGCCTGATCCAATGTGTTATCATATCAGGCTCGTTTCAGAGCAGTTTCTGGTACTGTTGAAAACAGAATCATTATGTTGACAAGGTCATATAATAGTAATATTACCGATTCTTCAATTTCTGATATCAGGAATTACGTCATCCTGTTTATCTTATGGCCATTCTTGTCGTTTTTGGTTGCTCTGGTAAATTTTTCACGTAAGGAAGCCAGAACAGTTATTTATATCTTTCTTGTTTATTACGGACTTTCATTTGTGAATGCTAATGATGGAGTAGATGCCTACCGGTATGCTTTAAACCTGAAGGCCAATTCTTTACTCCCGTTCTCTGATTTTTTTAAAATAGTTGGAGGACTCTACAGTGACACTACGGTAGACATTATAGAACCTCTTATCTCTTTTATTGTATCCAGGTTTACCAGTAATCACGGGCTTTATTTTGGAGTATGGGCTGCTATTTTCGGCTATTTTTATCTGAAAACTATCGCACTGATCTTTGACCGTTACATTTTAAAACAGAACTGGAACACCATTCTTCTCATGGGTTTCTTCATAATGACGATTCCTGTTACAATGATAAGTGGTGTCAGGATGTGGACTGCAGCGTGGATTTTTTTCTATGGCGCCTTTCGTGTCATTACAGAAAAAAATCCCAGATTCCTGCTAATAACATTTTCGGCTGCATTCGTTCACTGGAGTTTTATATCAGCTAATGCAATCCTGGTTATATATTACCTGGTTGGCAACAGAAATATAATCTATATTCCTTTGGCAGCTTCCTCTTTTGTATTACCTCATCTTATGGCGCCGGTTTTCAGAGTGCTTGCTTTGAGACTTGGGGGAGGAATGCAACAACGTTATGCAGGATATTCAAGTGAGGGATATATACTTGCTGTTCAGGAAGGAGTAGCTCAATCTGCATGGTTTATGCGTATTACAAGTGATATGGTGTTGTACTACCTTTTGATTGCAATAGCAGTCATTCAGTTAAGACACTGGTCAATGATGAAGGAAAAGCATGAACAGAACCTCTTCAGCTTTTTGCTTCTGTTTCTTGCTTTTGTCAATTTTGGTATGCCAATTCCATCTTTCGGAGAAAGGTTTATGGTATTGTTTTTCTTGTTCGCGACAGCTTATCTCATAATGTATTTTTCAAAACAACCAGGTAACAAGATATACTTTCTGATTCTTTTGGGATTGTTTCCAATGATGCTATATTCACTAATCAACCTCAGAATTGGGATTGAGAATATAAATGCATGGATTTTTTCACCGGGTTTTGGGATTCCTTTACTTGCGCCGGCTTTATCTCTATATGAGGTCTTGTTTAATTAGATGCTTGCCCATAGATGACTGATGCTTTGAATATTCGCAGAAACCTTGCTGCTATACCTGGTTGGAGCACCAGTCGAAAACTGGTCATTTTTGAATCAGATGACTGGGGAAGTATCAGAATGCCTTCAGTTGAAACTTATAAAAGCTTACATGCCGCCGGTATTGATCTCACATCTGATGAGGGAGCTCTTTTTAACAGGTATGATTCGCTTGAAACCAATGCTGATCTAGCAGGTTTGTTTGAAATTCTTATATCTGTAAAAGACTATAAGAACAGACCTGCTGTTTTTACACCCCTGGCCATAGTGGCAAATCCTGACTTCCGGAAAATCAAAGAAAGTGATTATACAACCTATTTCTTTGAACCATTTACTGACACACTCCTAAGGAATAGTGGTTGTGATGGTACTTTTAATCTATGGCAGGAGGGTATCCGGAGAAGGTTGTTTGTGCCTCAGTTCCATGGCCGGGAACACTTAAATGTTAAGGTCTGGATGGAAGCGCTGAATAATGGAAACAAGATGTCAAGGATTGGATTTGATCATTGTTTCTGGGGAATGTCAACTGCACAAGAGCCTGACATCGGTCTTGAATTCCAGGCTGCCTTTGATTTTTCTGACCCTGCTGATATTGTTTATCAGGCTGATATTGTTGACACAGGCCTTCTGTTATTCAAGGATATCTTTGGCTATCAGGCTTCCTATTTCACTCCTCCAAATGGGCTGTTTAGCTCTAAACTGGAAAGCAAGCTTGCAGACAATGGAGTAAAATACTTATTCATGCCACGGATTCAAACGGAACCTTTGGGTCGGGGTAAGGTCAAAAAAAGATTGCACTGGTTAGGTAAAAGAAACCCTTCCGGTTTGAGATTAATTACCCGTAATTGCTTTTTTGAGCCTGTAATTCAGGGAACCGATTGGGTGGACCATTGCCTGTCTGAAATTTCAATTGCCTTCAGATGGCACAAACCGGCTATAATCAGCACTCACAGAGTTAACTATATAGGAGCATTATATCCTGAAAACCGGAAAAACGGGCTTGACAAATTACATGAATTGCTTAAGAGGATTATGAAGAACTGGCCTGATGCAGAGTTTATTACAACAGATGAGTTAGGAAGAATTATTGATGGGAATTAAAAATATCAGCTCATTTTCAAGAGCTCTGGCGCACAATATTGTCAATATCCCGGGTTGGCGCACGAAAAGAAAAATAGTGGTTATTGAGAGTGATGACTGGGGGAGCATTCGGATGCCATCATTGGAAGTCTTAAAACGATTCCAGTCAAAGGGCTATGACTTGGCCCGGAGTGATTACAACAGGCTGGATGCACTGGAAAGTAACGATGACCTTTCAGAATTATTTGAGGTATTATCGTCGTTCAGGGATTCCCGGGGTAATCATCCTGCATTTACTGCAAATGTTATTGTTGGCAATCCTGACTTCAGACGAATCAGGGAGTCCGGTTTTAGTGAGTATTATTATGAGCCGGTGACAGAGACAATCAAGAGATATACTGGCAGAGAACTTGTGAGATCATTATGGCAAAAAGGAATGGAAGAAGGGGTGTATATGCCGCAATTCCATGGCCGGGAGCATGTCAATGTGGTTAGATGGATGGAGGCTCTTCGCAAAAGATCTCCGGAGATGATGTATGCATTTGATAATGAAACAACATTCTCCGGAATAGGTGATTACAATTACATGGAGGTGTTAGACTACAATTCACAGGATGACCTTCATCTAATGAAGGAAAGCCTTACAGAGGGGCTTGATATATTTGAAAACCTCTTTGGGTTCAGATCTGTCTCATTCATACCTCCGTGCTACACCTGGGATAGCAGTATTGAGAAAGTTCTGCATCAGGGAGGAGTCAGATACATACAGGGTCTTTACATTCAAAGTGTACCAACAGGCAGATTTGGATACTATAAGAAAAAGTATCATTTTCTTGGAAGCAGCAACTCGCTTGGTCAGTATTACCTTATTAGGAACTCTTTTTTTGAGCCCTCACTTTCGGGAAATGCCGACGAAGTTGACAAATGTCTTGCCCGGATAGCCATTGCTTTCAGGTGGCACAAACCGGCGATTATTTGTTCACATCGGATTAATTATATTGGAGCAATAGACAGCAGCAATCGCAGCAGGAACCTGAAGAAGCTAAAACAACTGCTTGAAACAATCATTCGAAAATGGCCTGAGGTCGAGTTTTTTACAACTGACAAGCTGGGGGATTTGATTATAAACGGAGATAATTAAGGACTAAATCGGACTTCTAGCCCCTGATGAAAATAATAGTCCCTGTCGGGTTATTACAGGTATAATTACCACATGAAGATGATTGAAACCGGAATTAAGATATTGATCACTGGTGACTTCTGCCCGATAGGCAGAGTCGAGGAGCTTGCACTATCTGAAAAAATTGAAGTAGTTTATAATGACTTCAAAGATGTGCTGACCGGGAATGATCTTATTATTACTGACCTGGAGTGTCCGCTTACCTTTTCATCAGAGAAAAGAAAAAAGATTGGCCCTCACCAGAAAGCTCATCCCGGATGCATTAAATTATTGCATCATGCCGGAATCGGATTGGTAGCAATGGCCAATAATCATATAATGGATTATGGAAGCAGAGGGGTTATTGATACACTGGAGTTGTGC
>MWDJ01000088.1 GCA_002070505.1 Bacteroidetes bacterium ADurb.Bin145
AAGCGCCGAACCCGGGCAGATACCGGGTTATCTTATGCCCTGTTTCGACTTGCACCCGCAGGGATTCGCCGTTTCACCGGTGATGTCCTTCTTTGTTCAGCAGTATTGCATCATAGCTCAGGACATTCCGTTTCGTTTCTGTTCCATTGCCGTGATTCTCACCACCCCTGAAATCAGGGCTGCGTACCCGGTTGGTGGGGGGACTTTCCTCAGCTACGTTAAAAACGTTACCGTCGGCCGCACTCTCCCTCTCAGAACATATTGATCCCTTAAACAGAAAAAAGTCGCGACAGTAGTGCATTGCTCAATGACCTGGAATGAACGTATAAAAATCCCAGAACATAAATGCCAGTAGCTTTTGGGATAAGGAGAGGTATACAAAAATTATACCGTCATTTATTTATAGAAATATCCAGAGTATTCTATAGTGCAATAGCAGACATATCGGTATATATCTGGTAGAAAATTAAAATTATACCTATATGTATACCAAAATGTATACCAAAGTCGTACCTGATAGTTGGTACCATTTCCTGAATTATTATAAAGAATCTTGCATTATGCCAGATTAGGAAGAGGGAGTCTTATTACCATTACGGCATTTATCCATCATAAGGGTGGAACAGGAAAAACAACATCCTGCTTACAGATTGCAGGAATTCTAAAAAACATGGGGAGATCAGTACTTGTAATTGACACTGACCCCCAGGCAAATGCCACTCTGGGTCTTGGAGTGTATTCTGACTCTCTTCAAAGACATATATACCAATATTATATTCAACACTGTCAGGATACTCCTGAAAAAGTTCTTCTCTCAGATTATATAATAAAAACCGTCTCTGGTATTGATCTGGTCCCTTCACATCTGGACCTTGTTGGCGCAGAAGCGGTATTATATAAAAACCCAGCCAGGTATCATATCCTTAAAAAAGGGGTTGACCAGGTGAAAAACCGTTATGATCATATCCTGATTGATACACCCCCTTTCCTTGGACAGTTCCTGATTAATGGAATGATAGCGGCTGACAATTCTGTAATGGTATTTTCATCAGATATTTTTGCGATCGCCGGTTATGATCATGTTAACCAGATCATCAGTGATATAAATGAAATTTTGGGGATAAAAATTAAGATAAGGATGGGAATACTGAACAGGTGGGATAATCACCAGGTAAAAACAGAAACTTTCTGGGAAAAAGTTCAGCAGTTTTTCGGTGGTACGCAGGAGGTCAGGCCAGATACATTACAGGAGATCCGGACCCAGCTGGAAAAACGGGTAAGTGTTGAGATTCCGGATGTGGTGATAATTTCTGAAGGAAAAGAAGTATCTCATTCACTAAAGCAGGGTATTCCACTTATTACACTGGCTCCTGATGACCCGGCTTTGTCTGGTTTTTCAAAAGCAGCTTCAATTATTGATTCATGGAAATCAGGGAGATAAATGATGGGAACAGACGAGAATCAACACTCCGGAAGAAGGGGTCTTTTTATCGTAACTGAAGAAGAAAAAGGACAGCAAAACAATGATAAAGGCAGCCTTGAAAATTCGGAGATAATAAAGACTATACTTGCTTACGAACAGGGGGAGCTGCCCCAGGTCCCCGAAGAGTTCACTCCTTTTCTTTTACGAATGAAACAGGATGCTGAAGATCTTCTGAATGAAAAAGAGAAGAATGTCCTTATCTCTAAAGAACTGGATGCCCTTAAAAAAGAGCAGGTTACTATAAAAAAGGAGCATGAAAGTTACCTTAACGACCTGATCTCTGCGCACACCGAGTTTGACCGTGCCCTGGAAATATTTCAATATCACTCCATTCCAATGGTGCTTCTGGGCCCTGAAAGGCAGGTCATGGATGCAAATGATATCTTCTGTTCAATTTTTTCAGTTGAGAGAAGCGAGATCACCAGGCAGTTTCCACCAGTTTCCCGATATTTACCCGATGAAATGCCTTTTGTTGCATCTGACGGGAACACTTATTCCATCGTTTCAATTAAACCACCGATTGTTCCATTTGATCATGAAGCAGCCACACTTGAACTTCTTATCCCGGCAATTCAGCCCAAAATACAAAAAGTCAGGGAGTCTTTCTCCATTGATGTCCTTGAAAAAGCATTGTCAGAAATTCTCCTCCCTGTAGCCATTGTCGACGGTTACCATACTGTCCGTTTTGTTAATAATGCACTTTCCGGATACCTTGCAAGAGAACACCAGAATATCCTGCTTCGTGATATTGCAAGCACTGGCTTTCCAGGGGATATTAATGAAAAGATTGATGAAGCTGTTTTAGCAGGGTCAAAAACAGAATTTCAGACAAATATTACGCACCGAGACAACTCATCTTACCCTGTATGGGTTCAGATAAATCCACTGACCTCTGACGATAACCCACTCGCATTAATTGTAATCTTTCCAGACGAAGAAGAACAGGAACCTGTAAGGAAAGAGAAACAGGTCTCAAAAATTCCTGATACTATACTGAAGACTTTAATTGATCTGAACCCGTCACCGATGGTATTGTTTGATGAAGACCTGAAAGTGATACTTGCAAACGAAGGTCTATCTGAACTTATTGGTGTCTCTTCTGACCAGTTACAAGGACAAAAATTGCCTGACATCGGGGTGATGGTACCAGGCTTTTCAGAAATGGCAGGGGACGTTGAGCTCCTTCCTGACAATGTCTGTATTGAGTCCCCATATGGAATGCAATGTTATTCCGGTCTTTTAATCTCAAACAGGGAAGATACTATCACCCAGTATACCCTGGTCCTCCAGCCGGTAATTGAACCAGAACCCACCCAGGACAGGCCGGCCCTCCAGGAATTAAAAGAGGAGATTGTAGGGGAGCAGGTAGAGGATCTGGAAGAAAAGCCGGAAGAGGCACATTTAATTCAAACCGGGGAGGATTCTATTCCAGCCGAACCGGATTCACTACATTTCTCCATTATTGCATTGCCCGGGATGATAATTGAGGATTCAACAATTACAAAGACTAACCCTCCATTTCAGGAATGGAGTGGGATTAATGACGAAAAACTACCCGAATTTTCTCAGGTTCTAATTTCACATGCTGTCCAGTCCAGGGAGAACAGAGGGCTGACTTTCTCTTCAATATATCCTGCCGGTCTTAAATCATATCGTTTAATCTCCCAGCCAGTTCCTGCCAACACTGATAAAATAATTCACTGGTTTATTGATCAGACCGAGGAGCATGAAAACATAGCAGATCTTAAGACTCAGATAGAGACACTTACATCAGAGCTTTCTTCAGCAAAAAACAACCTTGTCGAAGAACGTTCTTCTATAAAGATGTCTGAAGAGATCTCCAGTCAGATAGATATTGTAGAGTTTGAGCTATCTGGCGGGCGGTACGCGATGGACATAGGAATGGTAAGAGAAGTCGTCGAGATGCAGCCGATCACCCCGCTTCCAAGGACTCCACCATATATCGTTGGGATCATTAACTTACGAGGAGAGGTGACTCATGTAATTGACCTTGCGGTCCTTCTTGGTGAAAGGGTTAAAAAAGACAGAACAGGTCAAAAAATAATTATTGTTCCACCTGATGCTACCCATGGAGAACATATCGGAATTATTGTGGATAATGTTCGCAGTGTTACCGGGATAGGTATACGACAGGTAACATCTCTTGGCAATGAGATAACTGAACGTATTCAGACAAGGATCAAGGGCATTATTAAAGTCTCCCAGGACGATCTTGTTGAGAGAAGTGAAGGAGAGGAGAAGAGATCTGACCTTGTCATATGGCTCGACATGAAAGAGATTTTAAATCAGATGGCTGGCCTGCACAAATAAATAATAATTTTTTATATTGATAATTATGAATAAAAAAATCATTCCACCAGTATTTCCCCAGATCAACGTCCCGCATGTAAGTGAGAAGGGACTTCAGGAACTGATCCTTGACGTTCAGAAAAAACTGAATATTCAGCTAACCAGTTATAAACAGGATTACATTAAAAGAAGACTTCTTTCACGGATGAACTCGACCAGGTCGAAGGATTTTGTGGAATATCACCAATATCTTAGAACTCATCCTGAAGAAGAAGATAAACTGCGTAAAGCTTTAACGATTAATGTAACCAAGTTTCACCGGGACCCTGACGTCTTTAACCTGGTTGGAAAAGAGATCTTCCCTGCAATCATCCGGGAAAAAAGAACAATTAAAATCTGGAGCGCCGGATGTTCATCTGGAGAAGAACCATACACTTTTGCCATACTCTTGTATGATCAGTCAAAACCCGGCACTTTATTAAATAATGTGATAACAGCTACTGATATTGATGAGGTAATCTTAAATAAAGCAAAGGCAGGGATTTATGAAAAAAGTGCACTTGAAAACCTTAGTGAGATGCAGATTTCAAAACATTTTGATAAGACCGATGAAGGAAAATTCAGAATAAAGGATCATATCAGGAACATGGTCCGGTTCCAGGTACATGATCTGATGACCGGTATCCCTGTTGCACGGATGTTTGATGTGGTCGCCTGCAGGAATGTTACCATCTACTTTAACGAGCAGCAAAAAAAGGACCTTGTAAAGCTTGTCCATGAAAGTCTTGGAAATAATGGGTACTATATCATGGGCATGTCAGAATACATGTCAAAAGATGTCGAACATCTGTTCAAACCATATAAACCGATGCTGAAGATATTTCAAAAAATAAGCTGAAACGAAATTAATCTGAATTCAATTTCTTCTTAAAAACCCTTTCTTCTTTGGTATTGGATCAAGACCGGATAACTCCCTGTTTTTATCTTCTTTATCTTCATGTGCTTTTACCTCACCATATATGACGTAGAAATTAAAACCTACTAAAAGCAGGACAATAAACGTTGTTATAAATAATGCCAGGCCCTGGGGGCGAATTTCTTCGACAGTCCACATTATGTATAGCACCAGAAGTATCCCTACTATATAAAAAGGGCCCCATACCCTGATGTTCAGGATTTTCATGTATGCTTCCAGATTTCTTTTAATATGATATCAATCTCACGGAGAGATCA
>MWDJ01000089.1 GCA_002070505.1 Bacteroidetes bacterium ADurb.Bin145
TCGAAAACTTCAAAAGTGCGATACTATTTTTTCATGGAGGCTTATACCTCTATCCATTAAAATATCGGTAGAACCAATCAAATAAAGTAATCTTCGTCTAATGGGTGCTTCGAAAAGTGCTTTTGAAACCAAATCAAATATCTGAAAGGGTTAATTAATACCAATAAAAAATATTTAATCCATCTGTTCAATATGGTGTTTTTGTTAAAAACTTCAAAACGAAACAATTGAGAGACCACCCAGCAAAACTTTTGATCATTTCTGACAAGAAATGGCAGATAAGGATATGTATATTGTCTCCGGAAGTTTTCAGATCTGAAATAGTTCGGTTTAATCAGTTCATTTATTCCCGTATTGTTAATTGCCCGTGTGTGCATACGATAATTTACAGTAATCTTATTCATGTAATAAAGTCTATGCCCATGCCCTGTCAGTTTTAGCCACATTGGATAGTCTTCAAAAGTTCTAAAATTCTCGTCAAATCCACTGACTGATAAAATTGTGTTACGATTGGTGAATATTGAAGGTGTAAAGTGAATTCTATCACAGACAAGAAGCATTCTGTATTGTGAACTGGCATCCCTGCCAGATGCCATTATTCCATTCGATAAAATTGAATCATGCGGAATGATAGAAATCAGGTTCTCCTTTTTAAATAAGTCTTTGTATACTTCAACTCTGGATAACAACACTTTAATTTCCGGATGTTCTGATATCCATCTAATGTTATCCTCTATACATGTTGGCTTAAGGGCATCATCAGCCCCAATAAACTTGATCCATTCACCATTGGCAGAATAAAGCCCCCTGTTAGCATTTCCCGAAACTCCGGTATTTTTTTCCGATGTGACCATTTTAATACGAACGAATCTCGATTTATGAATGTCCATCCAACTGTGACATAACTCTACGGTATTATCATTAGAACAGTCATCAGTGACAATTAACTCAATCTTCCTCCATGTTTGATTATAAACACTATCGAGTGCTTCAATGATAAAAGAGGATGAATTATATGCTACAACAACAACTGTAATCAGTGAATCCATGATAGTAAATAATTCAAGGTTTATGAAAAGTTCTTCTTTGTAGAAAACCTATCAGAAATTAGCTTTTTCAAATCCATCAATTTTGATAATTTCCTGAAAGAGTAAATGCCGGCAAGAATGCAAATTATAGTACCCGCCATGTAACGGTACACGTCATTTGTAACAAATACAGTAAAAAATGTCAAAATTATAAAGCCATATAATATCCAGAATTGCTTTAATAGCTTCGAGGGCATACTAAATTCGTATTTTTTTCTTAAAACATAGTAGGAAAAAATTACTGCTAAAAAATATGTAAGAATCAATGATAAGCCGAGTCCGTTCAACCCGAAAAAATAATATAGCAAAAGGTTAGCTGCAAGAATTACCAGTCCTGAAATAATCTCCATCGTTATAAACAGTCCTCCAGCCCCTTTTGCAAGATAAACGTAACCCAAAGCCCATGAGACAGTTTTAAACGGAATACCCATTAATGTCAGAATGGCAAACATCACAACTGGCAAAAACTCAGGAGTATACAGAATACGGACAACAATAGGCATAGCAACAATTAAGAGAATAAGCATAGGGGTAACAATCAGCAAAGCTGATTCAATCTGTTGATTAACAAGACTCCTGACTTGCTTATTATCAGCTTGGATTGCTGAAAGACGTGGGAAATAATCCGTTGCCATAGCAGCAAAAATAATAGACACATACTGACCTACAACACCCCAGCCTGCATTATAAAGACCAACTTGTTCAACCCCTCCATTATGGCTGATAAAAGCATTTAAAATGTATGTCGAGAGTGAGGCGATAAAACCAGCAATTGTCATGGAGATACCCAATTTAGCCATCCCGAAACCCCTGTGAATAACTTCATTAGATGTTAGTCTGACTTTTTTAACCGGAACTTTTCGAGAAAAATACCATGAGAGCAGCAAGCCTGTAACAGCAGTAATGATCATTGCAGGGACAATACCCTTCAGTCCGAAACAATAGTATAAGGGAATCGATGTTATTAAGCCCAAAAAAGAGCCAATAACACCTGCTTTGGCCATTGCTTTCAATCGTCTTGTACCCTGTAAAATTGCACTCTGTCCCTTACTTATAGCCTGCAATAGAATGGTAACTGACAACCATATAAAGGCCCATGTATAATCCCTGTTACCAAAAGACCACTGACTCAAGAGAGGAGCAAAACTCACAGTTACGACTAAGCCTAATAGTCCGGTTAACCATGACCACTTACGCAGGGTCTTTATTGTTTTGGATATTGCAGTTTCATTACCGTTTCCATAGGAAATGGAAATGTCCCTTACGGCACTAAAAGAGATTCCAAGACCTGTTATAGATATTATTACCTGAAGGGGAGAGTTCAGAAGGCCACTTATTCCTACACCTGCAGTGCCAAGAAGTATTGCTACAAACTTTACCCTGATTATTCCTATCAGGATATTAATGACCTGAACACCTCCGAAGATTGAAGTTGCCTTGAAAATCTGACGATACGATGACCTTTCCTCATTAATAGTTTCATCTGCATCAAAACTATTTGATGCCTGGCAAGTTTCAGGTGTTCTTGTCTGACCTGACAATTTATTAAACTTATTATCAGTCACTGATAACAGTTGAGACAGGAGTTTCTACTCATAGTTATTAATAACTCTGACAACCTGTGCAGCTTCATCTTGCGTCATTACCTGACTGATTGGCAAACTTAACACCTCCCGATGTATCTTCTCGGTAACAGGGAAACTGAGCTTCACATATTCGGCATACGCTTTTTGTTTATGAGGTGGAACCGGATAATGGATCAGGGTCTGAATTCCATTCTCATCAAGGTACTTTTTAAGTCTGTCACGCTCGCGACAGCGTACTACATAAAGATGCCAGACGTGATTAAGAGCACCTGTAATTTGATCATCTGTGCTATTGCCAGGTATCATGGAACCGGAGCTATTTTGACATACCCGCGGAAGTATTATTCCAGGGTTAATGATATTTTTCGCATAAAAACCGGCAATAATGCGCCGGCGTTGATTGTCAGTATCAAGACATGGCAGCTTCACTCTCAACACGGCAGCCTGAATCTCATCCAACCTGGAGTTCAGGCCTTTATAATCATGAACATACTTTTGAGTGGAACCATAATTTGCCAAATATCTTATTGTTGCCCCCAATTCATCATCATCAGTGGTTACAGCGCCGCTATCTCCCAGGGCTCCCAGGTTTTTCCCGGGATAAAAACTGTGGCCGGCTGCATCACCCAGTGATCCGGTACGCTTTGCCACAGGCACCTGAATTCCGTTTGCCACAGATGTACCATGGGTCATTGTGACAGCTCCTGCTGCCTGTGCATTATCTTCAATGATTTTCAGATTATACTTCTTTGCAGTTTCCGTGATCTCAACAGACCAGCAGGCCTGACCATACAAATGAACCACAATTATGGCTTTTGTCCTGGCAGTTACAGCCTGCTCTATAAGGGCAGGATCAATATTATAAGTATCAATATCAGGTTCAACCAGTACCGGTTTAAGCCTGTTATCCGTAATAGCCAGAATGGTTGCAATAAATGTATTTGCAGGGACGATAATTTCATCACCCTCGTGCATCACACCTAACTCAATATAAGCTTTCAATATCAGCCGGAGTGCATCCAGACCGTTTGCAGTTCCGATACAATGTTTTGATCCAATGAATTCAGCAAATTCCTTTTCAAAAGCAGCACTCTCTTCCCCGAGGAGAAACCATCCACCCTTTACAACCCGTGCAATTGCCGAAGATAACTTTGGCTCAAAACTTGAAGTTACTTTCTGCAGATCAAGGAACTTTATCATTCTCCCAGCATTTTTTTCTTTTCATCTTCAGTGAAAGTTCTCAGTATCCTTGCCGGAGTGCCTCCTATAATAGTGAAAGGATCAAAAGACCTGTTTACAAAGGAGTTGGCTGCAACAACGCAATAATCACCTAATGTAACACCCGGCATGATTTGGACGCCGGCTCCTATCCAGACATGATCTCCTATTGTTACAGGCCTCCTGTCAATCGGGAAAACTTTCTGCATGGCTGCAGAAGCATTGGGGCCTGAATCAACCAGAATAATAACATTCTGGGCAATGCTCACATTAGAGCCAATTATCAGTTTGGCTGCGAAGCCATTCAGCAGGCTGTTCATCCCGATATAAGTCCCGGAACCTATCTCAAGCAGGTTGTCAGGGCTCCCAAAGAGAGAGCATCTTTTTGCAATCCTGACATTGTCTCCCAAAATCACGTTATTGGCCGTAGATGAGGGATCTATTTCCACATCTTTACCCAGGTTAATATTTGCATATTTCATTTGTCAGCATTTTTAATAAAGACTTTCATCACCTCGTAAAAATAATCGAGATCATATTCAGTCAGTGCCTGATGAACAGGTATAAAAAAGGCATCTTCACCATAAAAGACGCTTGATTGAATACCATGCGCCCAGAAATGCTTTTTAAGCTCAGGAAGATCAATCCCTGTATCATCTGTCCGAAACATAAAGACACCCGGCACCACTCCTTTTTCAAGAATGAATCGTTCGTTCAGACCCAGAGTTTCAAACCTGCTTCGGAGCTCCTGATAATTGAAAAACCTTTGGCGGATTATCAGCTCTTTCTCATTGATATATCTGGAAAGGACTCTCCTGATGTAACTCTGCATTTCAGGTATCAGGCTTCCATTATAGTTTCCATGAAGCTGAGAATCTGCAACAAGAAGTCCTCCAACCTGTATGGGAAACATTTTAGGAAAGCTGTAAATAACAAAATCACCGGTTCTGCCTATTGTTTTGTCATCATCCTCAGAGAAGAAAGAACCCGCGCAATCTTCAATGACAGGCAGGTTCAACAGTTTAAGCTTTTGCATCTCCGGGTACGGATACCCGAATTCATGATTA
>MWDJ01000090.1 GCA_002070505.1 Bacteroidetes bacterium ADurb.Bin145
AAGATATCTTAATCAAAAATACATAAGAAGGAACAGGGATGTTAAGGACATATAAAGCAACTATAAAAAATAATCATATTGAATGGGATAATGACACAAATAAAGTAATTAACTCAGATTCAGCAGTTCCTGTATTCATTACCATTTTAGATGAACCTCTACCAGATGATAAAAAAAATCGCGGGAAGGGCATGGTTTCCGCTTTGAATGAATTAGTCAAATTAAAGGCATTTAGCGAAGTTGGCGATCCGGTTGAGTTTATTCGGGAAATGAGGCAGGATAGACCATTCCCTGGAAGAGAAGATGCTGATAGATAGTAACATCATTATTTATGCAATGCAGCCCCAGGAAGAAAAAATCCGAACACTAATTGAAGAAAATGCACCATTTGTCTCTGTCGTCAGTTATGTTGAGGTGCTTGGTTACCATAAACTAAACGATAAGGAACGTGAACACCTTGAATTTTTTTTTAAAATTGCAAAAATGCTGCCGATATCTCAAAATGTTTTAGACCATGCTGTAAAACTCAGACAAATCCGGAAAATGACTTTAGGAGATGCATTAATTGCTGGTACCGCAATTGCATATAATGTTCCATTAGTTACTCGGAACATTCAGGACTTCCAATGGATTGAGAACCTGGAGTTGATAAATCCATTTGAAAAACGGTGAAATTATTTCACCAGCCCCTTCGGATCGACTGCCTCTACTGGCATCCGTCCTCCAAATCCCATGGGGCCTTTGTATACCCCGTCCGGAGCGAGATCCCGGTCATGTTTTTTCAGCCAGTAAAACTGGTGGTGGTACAGATACACCCCTTTTGTATTGGAATTCTTCTTCTCGATCATTTCATGTCCGATAAGTATACCAAACTGCGGAAATTTCTTTCCAATCGTTTTCACCGGAAACCGGGGAGAGAGAGTTGTATAGGAAGTTTTTCTTACATACGAGTAATTTAGTGGGTTATCAATCCATGTAATCATAATAAATTCGCCTTTTCAGATAATTTTTTCATCTCATTCAGATGTTTCAAACAAACCTGGTTATAAGGCCTATGTGGAATCCAGAAGATCTGTGATGTCTTATCCGAATCCCCACATCCTTTGCACCGGCAGTATAAATAACTACCATATTCTTTTGGGACTGGAACATACTCCTCTGACGGAAGATAGGATTCAAGCCCATGATAAACTGCAAATTCCTGGAGAGATGTAAATTCTGGTTATTCTGATGGGTTATGGGAAATGGTATCATCAAAACCCTCCTCACCAGCTGATAGCACAGTCCCGGAAATTTCTTCTGTAGATTTGCAGGATTCAGAATTAAAACGGTTATCTGCAAAGCCTGACTGCCGGGTCTGATACTCTGGCCCTCTCAGACACTCCGGACATTCGAAAAACTCTTCGCCAGACTCATCGTAATAATACCGCTGCATGATCTCAACCCATTTCTTCCTGTTCGGGACTAATATCGCCCGGATATTCTTCTGTCCGGTGGCAGTCTGAACGCGCTTTTGTTCACTTACCATTCCAATACCACCAAGAGTCCGGTTAACAGTCTTAAAACTACACCGTAAAGCGGTGGCAACCATCTTTGAAGAAACAACCTGGATTTTTCCTTCATAGTAATATTTACCAAACTCAGGATCAACCATCAGATTCTCTTCTCCCTGTGCCAGAGAAAGAACATAGTTAAACATCATTCCTTCAGACGATTCCGCACGAGTCCGTTTGATCTCCTTCTGCCTGGCGTTCAGATATTCTGTAAACCGTTCTTGTCCGTCTGGAAAGAGTGTCAAAATGACAGAGAGAGGCCGTGCCATCTGTTTAAGCCGACCTTCTATACCCTTTCCAGAACACGAGAGCATAGAATCCTCTGATATTTCCGACCAGTGTTCAAGAGTAAACCGTGCAATAAGGGCTCTGAGCTCTGCTACCTCCTCAGCATACCGTGCCGGAAGCTCTGGAGGAATATCCTTCCGTGTCGTCTCATCAGGAGAGAAGGAAAGACACCGCCCTTCTGTCGCAGTATCCAAAAACGGCTGTCTCATCGCGATAATCTTAGGGCCGAACGGATCAAAGAGATGGACCTTCGAGAGTTCATTTTTATCGGTGAGTAGAAGGTAATTTTCCTTTTCAAACCCAAGATTCAGATATTTAATAAGCTTATCAGATTGATCGCCTCTTAAATCTGATTCGTCTATCTGGAGTGTTCCCATCCATCTCTCTTTAAACCGCATGATTCCGGAGATTGAAGAAGCACCCGAAGCCCGAATCGGATAAAAACACAGATTTGAAATAACTTTCAAAAACCGGCTTTTTCCCTTCCCGGTATCACCAATAAACCGGATATACGGAGTAGTGTTGCACTTTTGAAAATACCATGAATACAGGGCATAGTAGACGAATAATTCATAATCTCTCTCCGATGCATCAATATACCGATGCAGGTGATCCCGCATTCTGGTGAACAGTTCACCCGGAGAGAGAAGTTCTGCTTTTTCAAGGAGATCAGTTAATGGAATGCCCACAATGTATGAGGTGGTCCCCCGGTCCTGATGGATGGGAAGCTCTGGGGGCACTGTCAGTATTCCTGACGGATCGGTCTCTTCAGTGGAAAATACCACTTTTCCGTCCTGCAGATGAGCATATGAATACCGGTCATCCCTGCTGATACAGGTAAGATAAAGACGCCCCTCTTTTTCAAAGTAGGGAATATGACGGACTGTTTCTTCTTCACTGTCATCAAATTTTTTGACTGTATCGATATACCGAAATGCCAGATCTTTTATCTCCTGAAGGGTTTCATAGTCCAATTGCTGAAACTCCTTCATTTTTTTATTTCTTTTCTGAAGTGTTCTGATGACCGAATCTGATGATCTCCGGCTTGCGAGAAGATACACCGCGATATCCCAGAATTCCTGAAAATTATCTGCTTCTTCATCCGGATCTTCGGTTACCAGGTATGCACCGGAATCTTTTACCTTTGAAAATGACCGATCATTGGCCATAATCAGTGCTCTTCTGTCCTTTTCATTAAATCCGGACTGAACATTCATTGCTACAGTCATCTTCTCCTCCGGGCTTTTTTCCATGCTATTCGTTCCAAAAACAAAACCTCCGGCTTTTCCTTGTTTAACAGGTCAAGATGCCTTTTCATCACGTCAGAATCATAGGTTCCTCCACAGGGCATGATTCCCCGGCATACAGCATCCCAACCGGCTGCATCATAGCCAACAGAACAGCGAAAACAGTACACAAGGCCTTTTGCCGGATTCATGGCAACATTCCCACCCGGAGAAGTGCTTCCATGAACCGGATGTTTTCCCCTGATCTCATTTCCAGCAATTCTTGGCTCCAGAGGGAGATTATCCATGACCAGGAGGCCATAACGCTCTGTAATAGTTTTTCCTCTGCTCTCAGGAATCCTGTATCCATCATCAGGAATCGAATCAGAGCAGGTATCAGGGCAGATATGCTTCGTTATCGTTTCAATATCTGTCCATCTGATGGTCATAATGGGAGCATCAGGATCATGGATCTCATACCGGTTCCCATTCGGATGAAGGCTGGAGGGACCAATACACTGACCACCCGTTTTCTCCATCCCCGCCGGGAAAAAGAGTTCAACAACGGTTTGTTCCAGGGAATTTCGTATTGAGAGTTTATGTCCGAAGAAATGCGTTGGAATATCCGGACAGTGCACAACTGCCCGGTATTTATGCCAGTCAGGCCATGCAGAATACCGGAATGTATCCCGCACCAACTCTTCCCCTCCTGCATCATGAAATGATACTGCATCATCCACGTCAATGGACAGGATGTCAGAACCTGGAGCAGGGTAATAACCATAATTTCCTCCAAGTTTAAGATGCAAAGCCAGCATGGGATCTGAAACGTGTCTTCCCTGAGATAACTGGTTCCAGCCCTTTTCTGTAGGGCCCTTCTCCCCAGCCGGGATCAGGACGTATAGCAGATTTTCACACTGCATCTGCCAGGGTATACAGGAACCATGGGAGACTGATGGTATTGTATCCTCAAAGTCTCCCCTTCTGATTCCTGAATTGCCAGAAATATCATCACATCCTTTTAAGGTTGCTGCATGATTTTGTTTTTTTACATTACTTTTATGAACCATTCTTTATCCTGATACCAAATTTTATAGTTTTGAGAAACGAACACAAATGAGTTTTTTTCTCTTTATTCTCGTTATCCATGCTTACATATAAATATTGGTATTATAATACCATGTATTAATTCATAGCAATGTATTCATAGTAATAGATTCATACAGATAGTCATGATTGAAGGAAGGACGCGGGGCCAGGGGAATAATCCTGGTGTTACGAAGCGAAAAATAATTGAGATTGTATTAAAACAGTCAGAATGGACCCCTGAACCGATGATCCGTGATAGCATTGCGAGTGATCTTGGGATAAAAGAACCGAAGAGTACAAAAATTCAGCTCGCCGCTGCAAAAGAAGAAGGGCTTCTTCTGAAAGACACAAAAAGCGGTGTGAATTACTGGGACATTAATTTTAAATCAGATATTCTTCCCGGGTATGTTACCGATATAATCACCCAGATGGACGAAGAGAAGCGGGTGCCTTTCTTTTCATCGGTATATGTTCAGGAATTGGTGCTTAAAAATGCCGGATTTTTAGCAAAAACGAATCATCCGAAAACAAGGATGGGATATAACACCACTCACCTCTCTGAATACTGGGGATTTTTGCATAGTGAGCCAATTCATGAAACGCTGGATGAAGAGTTACCACAAGACGTTCTTCGGGCGGTTGCATTTTATCGGTTTGTTGTGACTCATTCTCCCTCATTTTTCCTGTTTCCATCCAATAAAACCGGACACCTTGATCCTTATCTTGAATTGATACTGGGATCTCATATGCTCAAAACGGATTGGAAAGACTTTGACTTTCTTTATTT
>MWDJ01000091.1 GCA_002070505.1 Bacteroidetes bacterium ADurb.Bin145
AGGCTGGAGATTACCTTCGGTGAGCTCTCCCGACAAGTCGGGATCGGTTCCTCTCCCGATGAATCGGGATCGGAATGACACGGTGTTTTTTGGTGAATAGGGGGAATGAAGCGGGGCGTTTTGTTGGAAGGTCGTTACAAGAAATTGAATTTGAATCAAAACGCCCCGCCTCATTCCCCCTTATCCCCATGGAGACCGTGTTATCCCGATCGAGTTAATCCTGAGATTTACGAAGGATTAACGAGTGAGGGATCTCCTCCTTTAAGCAGAGAATAAAAGAAAGATATGTATAAAGGGTAGTAGCCTACCCCCAGGGGGCAGGAACGAATTTGGTTTACTATTGATGATCTCACTACTCATAACTCACAACTCACAACTACCATGTTGTCTGCAACTTGCATCATAATAAACATCCCCTTAACCCCCTTCAAAGGGGGAATGGAATCTCTGCAAACATACCATGCACCCTGCAAAATTTTTCATCAATATTTCAGCCCCTTTGGTCAAAATTTCCGGATCAGGATATAAAGGATCAGGCAAATATTTATTATCTTGTATGACATTGATTATCTTCATAATATGAACATGAGGATATCAATATTGAAAATAATGTCTGGAACTTTAATAAAACCCGGGGTGTTTTGACAAATGGCATCTTTTTTGCCATGAACGGATTGTAACATAACATATTCAGTATGATTTTATTGATCAATAAGATATCGCTGATGCTCCATTAATGGGCTCGCAAGACTATAAACTTTTTGTAAAGACCGGCATTTTGTGTATTTTTACTTCGTGATTTTTTTACTGACTGATGAGAAAGAGGATATCTATAGATGAACCGGAAATCGTTAAACAACAAACGATAAGTCCTTCATCCAGGCCAGCCGGGAGTACCGGCAGCCTGACTGGTATCAGTCCGTTTAAAGAGATCCTTGCCGGTGAAGGACGTGAAGATTTCTTCAATTATATTGAATGGCTGGGCCTTGGCAATGATCCCGACCCTGTGGTGCTTTCTTCAATGCATCATTATTTTTATGATGCTGAGGAGATGAAAAATGTAAATACAGTGGTGAACCTGATCCGGCTTAACCACATAAAAGAAATAAATGATTTTCTTTTATCAATATCAAATATCCTCAAGCCAAAATGCAACCTCATCGGTTGTTTTATTGACAGCAGGAAATATAATCCGTTTGTTCTTCGCAAAAATATCTCGGAATTAGAAAGGAAAAGGACTTCGACTGCGCTGGAAAACGGTATAATATCAAGGATACCTTTTCTGAACTGGTTTTACAGTGTGATAGATTCCCGGACAAATAAACGTCTGTCGAAGAACAGTGTAACATTATTGCTTGAAGAGCATGGTTTTAAGGTGCTTGACCTGACTGAACTTAATGGTATAACCTATTTCCATGCAAAAAGAAAACCGAAGACTACTGAAAACAAGATATAAAATAAGAAGTCGTTGAAGAACGACTTTTTTAGCATTATAATTATACCTAAATTGTAGTGATTTTTAATTGTCATGAATATCATCAGCCGCTTTATTGAATTCAGGCTCATCCCTTTCGTGAGGAAGTGGAATCTCGAGAATCTTATTGTGGTGGTGATCGACATCTTCGCAATTACAATCGCTTTTCAGGCAGCATATTATATAAATTACCTTGAGATCGGGGGATTCTTCTTTTCAAATCACCGCCTGCTGTTCCTCTATTTCATGATAACCCCTTTCTGGATAGCATTGCTGTATATCCTGAAAGCTACTGAAATTCCGAGAACGAAGCGATACATCACTATCTTCTATCAGTATTTCCAGTCAACGGTCCTTATTGCCGGGATACTTCTTGTTTTATATTTCGTTTTCAAATTATATCTGATCTCCCGCCTTTTCCTGATAACCTTTGCCATTTTCGGTTTTATATCCCTTTATGTGGCCAGGTTACTGGAATACATGTTTTTCAAGACATACAGGTCAAAGGGTTATAACTACCTGAACATTGCCCTTATAGCCGACGATTCATCAATCTCATTAATGGATAATATCCTGTCTCATAAAGAATGGGGTTACAGGATCGTTGAAATATTTTCTAATTCCAGAAAAGTCACGGAGAAATACAGACCAAATATTGAAGTCCTTCCTGAAAGGTACGGACGTGTACTTTATGACTATATGGAAATTGAACCCATTGATGAAGTATGGTATGTAAAAGAATCTGTAGCGGCGACTGATGTTAGGAATATTGTCCGCTCCTGTGAGGAGCTGGGGGTAACATTCAGGCTGAATCATAAGGAAACAAGAGATAATCTCACCAACGCCTTTACTGAGAATATTGCCGACCATAAATTTCTGACTTTCATAAATGTACCGTATAAACCATCATCACTTACAATAAAAACCATAATGGACATTTTCCTATCCTTTGTTGCCATTGTTTTTCTGTCACCGCTTTTTCTGGGAATTGCCATAGCAATTTTCCTGACTTCAAGGGGACCGATAATATTCACGCAGGAGAGGATCGGACTTCGCGGACGTCCGTTCAGGCTGTATAAATTCCGTACAATGGTGGCTGATGCCGAAGCGCTGCTAAAAGAGCTCGAAGCAAAGAATGAATCCGACGGCCCTACTTTCAAGATCGCGGCTGATCCGAGGATAACCCGGATCGGAAAACTCTTGCGAAGAACCGGCCTCGATGAGCTGCCCCAGCTTTTTAATGTCCTTAAAGGTGAAATGTCGCTCATTGGTCCAAGACCCCCGCTCGAATCAGAGACAAGACAGTACAAGAGGTGGCAGCTGAGACGCCTGTCTGTTAAACCGGGCTTATCATGCTTCTGGCAGATAAAACCTGAGAGGAACAGCATCAAGTTCGAGAAATGGATGGAGATGGACCTGGCATATATCGATAACTGGTCGCTGAGGCTGGATTTTCTGATCCTCATTAAGACGATAAGAACGGTGTTTCAGAGGACGGGTTTGTAAAAGTTCGAAGTTTGAAGTTTGAAGTTCGAAGTTATTTTCAAGGAACAATTTTAGCTAAAGAGCGAATGACGATGATGGCATTAATCATCAAGCCCATACTCATAAACTGTTTCAATGATAAATTTTAAAGTTGAATCTAATTAAATCATTACCAGTGCATTCCCCCTTCTCTTAGCCTTAACTAATCTTCATACATAATTATTACTTTGCTGATATGTATGAGATTGCCTTAGGCTGGTGATGATTTTTAGCTTATAGTATACAAATCTTCAGATAATTAATGCTCTCCGGGTTCCACATATACTCATGGTACGACTGCACCGACAGGTGCTTTATGTGAATAACCCCGGGCCCACAGCCCGGGGTAGAGGATCCCCACGTCTTGTACCAGCGCCGAAGGTGCTGAATAGCCACCATCGGTCTCTTATAACGGTTCACCCCTTTCAGGGATGAACCTGCATTAGATACCACCTGCCCCGGGCTGTGGGCCCGGGGTTATTCACATATGGCTCTTTCAGAGCCCAATCCAGCGATAACATATGTACAATCCGGTTTTTCTGTCTGGCCATTTTAAACAAATATTACTATGCTGGTATATAAAGGATTACCTTCAGGCGCCTGGAATGATGTACTGTTATATGAATTGGTTAAAGAATGATGTGTACAACGAGTAGTTAGCCTTATGAGAAGGAGACCCCGGGGGATTAGTTCAGTAAATCCTGATTATGATCAGCCAGGTAATCTTAAACTCTGCTAATCTAACCCATTAATTCATTTGTCAAATTAACAGTTCTGTAGTTTTAAATCTTATTTAATAAAATTAACTAAATTATATAACTGGTTTTCAATTGATTGTCTTTGATAAATCCGATTTTTTTGGTAAACCTGTTAATTTCTTCCATAAATATTTTATTTATTTTGACTAATATAGAAATGGTGTTAACTAAACAGACATTAGTGTTGATGGAGCTGTTCTTTGAAGAGATATATCTTACAGATCGGGGCTGAAACAACTGTGAACCAGTGAGAGAATGCTTGACTAAGACTAAATTAACATCTATCTTTACGTTCGATTTTAAATATTGGATACCTTATCTGAATTTAATACATTTGGAAGTTATTGCCAGGAACTATCAATAAAACATATTTAATCATTTCATAAAAATGAATTTAAAAACTAACAAATTAGCCCTTCTGCTTATAATTGTCCTGACGGTATCATGCGTACCCAAGAGACAGCTTAGTTATTTTAATGATATCAATGAGATGAGCGAACCTGTGGTTAATCCCAGGATGCAAAAGCTTATAATGCCTTTTGACAAGATATATATTAAGGTTCTGAGCATTGACGCAGCGACGAGTCAGATCTTCAATACAACGGAAGAACTTTCCACTGCTTCCTATGGCAGATCCTCAGGCTTACTTGGTTACCTGGTAGATGAAGGCGGTAATGTTAACTTTCCTTTCGTGGGAAATATAAATGTGGGAGGTCTTACAACTTCTCAGGCAGCTGAAAAGATCCAGAAGGCCCTTAGCGATTATGTCTCCAATACCTCTGTCTCAGTTAAATTCGTTGAGAACCAGGTGACAGTGATGGGGGAGGTTCAGAACCAGGGAGTTTTTAATTTCACCCAGGACAAGCTCAATATCTACGAAGCTTTAGGTATGGGTGGAGGTATAACTCGTTACGGCGACAGGAAGAATGTGATCCTTATGAGGCACGAAGGCGATAAGATAATGCACTATAAACTGAATCTTTCAGATTCAAAAATAGCTTCAAAAGATTACTATTATATTTTACCGAATGATGTCATTGTTGTTGAACCTTTAAGAGCTGTGTCAACAAGCTACTCAAACATAACTTATACAACAATACTTCAGTCTGTTACAACACTTATTTCTATCTTAGTCACGATCCTTACTTTAAATAACCTGTAAAATGTCAGCACAGAACGAAAC
>MWDJ01000092.1 GCA_002070505.1 Bacteroidetes bacterium ADurb.Bin145
TAATGCCTTAAAAAAAATCTCCTATTTTTGTGAAAAATACACCTCCTGCCATGGTCCGACTTATCGCTCTGATAATTTCTATTGTGCTCCAGATAGCTGCAGCCTCAATAGCTCTGGGGTTTATGAAGCTGACGAAATACAGGCTCTCGTGGATACTCCTTTCAACAGCTTTCGTTTTCATGGCTGTCAGAAAAATTATCCAGCTATTTGAGTTTTTCAGGGGTACTCCTTCATATACCCTGCAGATGATAGATGAATGGACCGGGGTCCTTGTCTCCTTTATGATCATCGTCGGAGTAATCCTGATCAGGGAGATATTCTATTCACTCAAAAGAGCTGAGATAGACAGGCTTCGTACAGAACGAAAAGTCCTGAATGCAATAATAAATACCGAGGAGAATGAAAGAAGAAGATTTGCCAACGATCTTCATGATGGCCTGGGCCCCATTCTTTCCACTATCAAAATGTCATTGTCATCACTCGCATCCAGGATCCATGATCCGTCAGGGACAGTGATCCTTAATAATACAAGTCACCTTATTAATGAAGCAATCAGCACAATAAAAGATGTATCGGATAATCTGAGCCCGCATATGCTGTCTAACTTCGGACTGGCAAGTGCGATAAACACTTTCACGACGAAGATAAACCAGACAAAAGCTGTGGAAATAGATTTTAAATCGAATATGGAAAACCACAGGATAGAGAATGACAAGGAAGTTGTTATTTACAGGGCAGTATGTGAATTAATAAATAATGCAATAAGACATTCTGGCGCTTCCAGGATTGATATCGAGCTTAACAAACATGAAAAATTCATTACCTTGCATTTTTCAGATAATGGCCGTGGTTTTGACACGACAGCTCTCAATACGGAAGATAATAAAGGAATGGGATTGTCAAATATTGAAACCCGGGTTAAGACAATTGAGGGAGTATTTGTGCTTGAAAGCACTCCCGGAAAAGGAACAAGCGCTCTGATTAAAATGACAGAATAAGCCTGAATGTTAACCTTGTACTTTTATATCAGACAGATAATTAATATTTGAATTCAGATTGATTGATACCTGAGAACAAATCTAAATGGAAAAAATACATATCATAATCACTGATGACCACCAGCTTTTCAGAAATGGACTCAAGATATTACTGAATTCATTTCCGGATTTTGAAGTAACAGGAGAAGCTTCAAATGGCGAAGAATTTGTCAATCTTCTTAAAAACACAAAAGCTGAAATAGCTCTGATGGATATTAATATGCCGGAAATGGACGGTATAGAGGCAACAAGGAGAGGCTTAAGAATCAACCCGGAAATAAATATTATTGCCCTTTCGATGTATGGAGAGGAAGAATACTATTACAAAATGATTGATGCCGGTGCCAGGGGTTTCCTTCTTAAAGATTCAAATATCAATGAAGTGAGGGAAGCAATCCTTACTGTCATCAGGGGCGGCAGTTACTTCTCCCAGAAATTGCTCTACAATGTCATCCAGAAAATAAAACATCGGGAGAATGAAATCAAAGCGGCACATCTCTCTAAAAGAGAAAAAGAGATCCTTGTAAAGATCTGCGAAGGACTATCAAACCAGCAGATTGCAGATGCCCTTTTTATAAGTAAAAGAACTGTTGATAAGCACAGGGCTAATCTTCTTGGAAAAACAAATTCAAAGAATACTGCAAGCCTTATTCTATATGCAATCAGGAACAGACTTATAGAGATCTGACATGGCGGATATCTTTGATCTTGGAAAAAAGGGCGAAGACCTCGCAGCCGACTACCTCAGAAAAAAAGGGTACAGGATACTGAAGCGCAACTGGCGGTCTGGAAGGAATGAGGTGGATATTATTGCTGATAATAATGAATATATTGTTTTCGTGGAAGTCAAAACCCGTTCAGAGGATTTTCTTGTGGATCCTGCTTCCGCTGTTACAAAAGAAAAACAAAGGATCCTGGTTTACCTTGCCGACAGTTATATTAAATGGTTCAATGTATCTAAAGAGTGCCGTTTCGATGTTATAAGTGTCGTAATGAAAGAGAATGATTTCGAGATCGATCATATAGAGAATGCTTTTTACCCTACATTAAGATAGTTACTAATGAATAAATTTTCTTTTCTTGCATTTGCCCTGGGTTTAATCGTTTTCCCCTGCCGCTCTGAGACCGGAGATGTTTCCACTGATACCCGGCCCAACGGGGACGATCTTAAATTTACAACAGTTATTGATCTGAAAACCACTCCGGTAAAGAACCAGGCCTCAACAGGAACCTGCTGGAGCTTTGCAACCACATCATTTATTGAATCCGAACTTCTCCGTATGGGGAAAGGGGAATTTGACCTGTCGGAAATGTTCATAGTGCGGTATAACTATATTGACAGACTCAAAGACAATTATCTGCGCAGAGGCAACGGGAATACCGGCGAAGGGGGAAATTCCCACGACTGGATGAGAGTATTCAGCGAATGCGGAATTGTACCTGAGGATGTATACACGGGAATTAATTACGATTCTCCATTACATAACCATTCAGAGCTTCAGGCATTCCTTAAAGCAGTAGCTGATGTGGCAATAAAACAAAAAAAGGAAAGCGATCAGTATAACGAGATTGTCAATGCTGTTCTTGATGCATATCTGGGAAAAGTCCCTGAATCATTCTTTTATAAAGGAGTTACTTATACTCCTGGATCATTCGCTGCCAGCCTGGGAATAAATCCTGATGACTATATCGAAATAACTTCTTTTACTCATTTCCCGTTTTACAGCCAGGGAGTTCTTGAAATCCCCGATAACTGGGCGATGGCATCGTTTTATAATGTCCCGCTCAATGATCTTATAGAGATAATCGATTATTCACTTTCAAATGGGTTTACAGTTAACTGGGACGGGGATACAAGTGAGAAAGGGTTCCTGTTCAGTAATGGTTATGCGATAATTCCGGCCGATGACAAAAATCAACAGCGCAATAAAACAGCAGACAACGGTGTGATAAATGCCGAAGCTGTAATTGACCAGGATACCCGTCAGAAAGGATATATGAATTTTACTACGACCGATGATCATGGCATGCATATCACAGGAATGGTGAAAGATCAGAACGGGACTAAATTCTACAAGACGAAAAACTCCTGGGGTTCTGACAGGAATTCATACGGAGGATACTTAAACATGTCTGAAAGCTATGTCAGGGGCAAAACACTTTTCATTATGGTAAATAAGAATGGAATACCTCCGGCTATCAGGACTAAGCTGGGGGTCTGATTGTCGTGCGGTCGTGCAGTCGTGAGGTCGTGCGGTCGTGCCAGAGGGATGGATAGATAAGAAGAGCAGGATAAATTATATTGTAAGGAGGTTGCAGCCGCGGATATCACTGTTGTCGAACCTTCCCAGGACTTCAAAGCTTCCATCAGCATGAAGCCTCCCGAGATCTGATGTCGACAGAAAAGAGCAGGAATTAATATTGGCAAGGTCAATGATATTTATACCTCCGGTTCTGCCTGGTCCGGAAATCATCGCAAATGGATCCTGGGGATCCCTTATAATGATCTTCATCCACGGGGGGCAGCGGAAAATACCTTCTCCTGACGAATAAGCCTGACTTAAAAGTTCTGTCATACCATATTCCGAATGTATTTTTTCTACATTGAATCCCTTCTTCAGTGCTGAATGAAGCTCCTCCCTGGTTATCTCTTTCCTGCGGCCTTTCATCCCTCCGGTTTCCATAACTATCACTCCGGATAGATCAGGCGAAAAATTCTCAGCCAGATCAAGCAGTGCATAACTGACCCCGATAAGAAGTATCTTTTTCCCGTCAGCCTTACCGCTGGCTATCACAGACAACAGATCCCGCGGATTATTTCCAAAGAATCCGCTCCTGCTGTCCCTACTCAACCTGATAAGTTGTTCCACCATATAGATCAGCGATGAGTTCTCCCTTTCTAAATATGACGGGAGCATGGCAGCTATCATATACTCTGCCGGATCGCCATAAAAGATATTAAAGGTGGCAAGCAGACTTCTGTCATATATACCGGTATCGGTAACATAATGCCTGCTTATAGTGGATCCTGTTGTACCACTGCTTTCAAATATCTTTTCGGGTGACCGGCTTCCTGTAATCACTTTTCTTGTCTTGAAAAATTCTACGGGCAGAAAAGGGATCGCTTCCAGTGTCCTGACATCACTTCTGTCAATCCGGAGTTTCTCAATGAATTCCTTATAGACAGGATTACCCTCCGACTGAAAACGGAATACTTCAAGGGCTTTCTTCAGAAAAGAGTTATCGCTTTTTACTCTAAAGATACTTTGAGCCTTCACCGCTCTCATTTCCCGGGAAAGGTTAAAGAACCATCGGGCTGGTAGACCCACTGGAAGGTGCATTCTGCAAAATCAGGATTCTTAGTATTGTCAAGGGTCGTTGAGATTATCCTGATTTTTGCATAGCGTTCCGTCCCTGATCTGTACAGCCATATCTGATTGGTTCTCAGCGGGGTAGCTGATCCGGCCCACTGAGAGACAGTTGCCGATGTAAGACTATTGAAAGCATTTTTTGCAAGTGATTCACTTACATATTCATCAACGAGGAAAAATGAGTTCTGAAGATTGTTTGCCTCAAGCGATAGTTTCGTTCCGTCAGTGTCTACAATAATATCCGGAGGAGGCACTGATTCACTTGAGACCAGCTCTCCTTTAGAAAATAAAAAACCATACAGATAGTAATTCTGTGTCTGCTGATTCAGTAAAAGATTATTGTTTATTGTTGCTATCCCTGATGTATCAACTCCGTTATCCTTGTTGCATGATGGCAGAAGGAAAACAATCAATAACCCTGTCAGAATACTTCTTCTCATATCCTGCAAAGATAACGTAAATTCACGAGAAATGACCACTTAAACAAGTCCATTGTGGTCATTGCCGTAAAGCCGTAAAGCC
>MWDJ01000093.1 GCA_002070505.1 Bacteroidetes bacterium ADurb.Bin145
AAAAGGAAATGCAGTTGCAGAGAACAATAAGGGAGGAGTATCCATAACCGGGTCAGGAGTCACGCTTTATGATAATTTCTTTAATAACACCATAAATGTCGTCCTTAATGCAGACACGAAGGCAACCTGGAATGTTCCCAAAAGTCCCGGGCCAAATATCGTTCTTGGTCCATACATTGGAGGAAACTTCTGGGCCGCTCCAGATGGAACAGGATTTTCACAGACCCATCCCGACAATGACGGGGACGGGTTTTGTGATGAGGTGTACCGGATTGGAGGAGAAAATGTCGATGAACTCCCTCTTGCCATCCCAGACGAAGTTCCCCCACGGGCAGATTTTGATGCTGAACCAAGGACGGGAAATATTCCCCTGACGGTCCAGTTCAGGGACAAATCTCTTGGAAAAATTGATAGCTGGCAGTGGGACTTTGGTGACAAAACTACTTCAACCGACAGGCATCCAGTCCATGTATACCAAAATACCGGGTCTTATAATGTCAGGCTGGTTGTAGCCGGCCAGAAAGGCAGTGATACCAAAGAAAAATTATCATATATCACGGTCACCGGGACAGGAAACAGGTACCTTCTCACGCTGATGCCAGGATGGAACTTTTTTACCCCTCCAAAGTCCTTATCACAGGGAAGTGACACGGCTGCAATTTTTGCATCTGTCCAGACAGACGGACATTCATTGTTTGAATTCTCCAATCAGTCGTCAGGGTGGAGAAGAGTCAGCCGGGACTCTGTTCTGCTTCCAATAACAGGTTACTGGATATATTCCAGAAAACAGGAGGAGATAATATTATGGCTTGATCCAGTAAGCGGAGGGAAAAAAACGGTTGAACCCGGCTGGAATGCAATAGGTTCTCCTGGAACAGGCCCGGTCAGGGCAAAAGACGCCATGAAGTCCCTTGAAGATAAATGGACATACCTGGTCGGTTATGATAAGGGCCTGCAAAGATATGAGGAGGTTATTATCAGGAAAGGAACCGGAGCCCATTCAGATGAAAGACTGCTTAAATCCGGGCAGGGCTACTGGCTTTATGCAACAGGGACAGGAGATATCTATGCCAGCTGACGGTTCAAAACTTTAATTTTTTCGATTATTAAAATCTATCAATACTTTAAATACTCAATAAAAGAGAGAGTCTGAATATAAACTCAACTAATAATTATCGATTCGGTGATCTGGTTCGATGGAGATGACAACAATCTCCCCGACTGTCTGATTGACAGGGTCGATTACAGGGCTATATGTGCGGATAATTTTTCCGGTCTTCGTTTCATACCGTTCGCAAATAGGTTTTTTTGTCTCAACAACCTTTTGAACATGGGTTAAAAACCGACTTGTTGTTGCGGGGTCGTGATATTCTCCATACTCTGTTCCGATATAATCTCCGGTAATTCCAAGTCTTTTTTGGTGATGGGAGTTCATATATTTATACCGGGATTGTGGATCAACAACATAAACAGAGTCCTGCATAGCTTCAAGAATTGTTTTATAACGTTCTTCAAGATTACTTACTCTATCCTCAAGAATTTTTGTCCTGGTGACCTCGGTTGAGATAACGGTGGCTGCAATGGTAAGATCTAATATCTTATTCCTGACAGGACTTATTGTCCTGACAAACCACCTGTTTCCTTTTTGATATTTGTCATGAAGTGGTTTTCCTTCTTCAATAACCTCTTTAATCAGATGTAAAAACCGGGCTGTTTCTTCTTCTGTGTGAAGATCCTCGTAATAATAATAGTTAAGATCTTTATTGTCTATTCCAAGCCTGGACTTATGATGGGAGTTCATAAAAAGATATTTCCCACGCTTATCAACCATGTAAATTGAATCCTGGGTGCATTCAACAAGGGTTTTATAATTTGTTTCGGACTGTATCAGGGCTTCTTCTACCCTTTTTCGCATAACTGCCTGTTGAATCATGTTCCGAAGCTCGGCAAACTGGACTTGTGGTTTGGATCCCTTCTGTAAATAAAAATCTGCACCGGAATTTAATGCTTCGATGACAACTTCCTCGCGGCTTCTCCCGGTAAAGATAATAAAAGGTTTTTCAAGACCGATCCGCTTGATGGTTTTTAAAAATTCAATCCCATCCATCTGGGGCATTTCATAATCCGAGACTATAGCATCATATTTCTGTTTCTTTAACATCTCCAATGCAGAAATTGCGGAGGTACTGGTATCAACTACGATGTCTCCTCCTTTTTCAAGGAACATCCGGGTGATGTCAAGGAGCTCTTCCTGGTCATCTACAAGTAGTATTTTAATAATAGCCATAACTGAATGATCCGGATTTCCCTAATCTTAATAATATTTGAGTTTTCGGAGATATATGATTTATGTGTTCATATCATCAAAACAGGGAAAAAAATTAATTTTTTCAAAAATTTTACATAATTTGCACTGCAACACGACTCGGGATTAACATGTCTGAGTAAGCCATTACAAGGTATATAAAATAATCGTATTTTGTTAAGGTAAGTAACGATTGAATATTTACTTATACTTTCTTAGTTAATTATCCTTAATAGTCAATGCCTGGAAACCTGCCTTACAAAGATATTTACAAGTGTTTATGCCAGTATCTCCTAATTACGATTATCTTCTGCCTATCCTTTACAGGCGGGTGTGTGGAGAGTGATTCAGAAATCACTGATGAACTTATAGTCATTGGAATACTTCTCCCGTTATCCGGTGAACTGTCTGACAGGGGAATGGAATCCCTTAATGGTTCCATCTTTGCCATAGAGGAGATAAATAAAAGTGGTGGTATCCAGACAAAAGGCGGGCGATCTTTAAAATACATCATCGCAGACTCCAAAGGAGATGAAACAATCGGCGCCAACCTTACAAAATCCTTAATCCTTGAAAATAATGTAAGGGCAATAATCGGTGCTTACCAGAGCAATGTTGCAATAGCTGCCACAAGTATTTCAGAGAAGTACAAAACACCCTTCATAGTCAATACCGGCATTTCTGATATAATCATTGAGAGAGGCTATGAATACACGTTTCGAATAGTACCATCAACAGATAATTATGCAGACACAAAGGTCCAGTTTCTTAAGTTCCTAAATCGTGGCAGAACCACTCCAGTTAAAAACATTGCGCTCATCTATGAAAACTCTGCTTACGGAACCGGGGCTGCAATGGCTGAACATAAATTCCTTAAGAAGGCCGGTTTTACAATTTCCAGTGAGACAACCTATGCAGAAACTGATTTAAACCCATTAATGGATAAGATAGCAAGCATTTCAGCAGAAAATCCGGATGCAATTTTTACCACCACCCACCTGAAAGACAGCATCGCAATCATTAAAAGACTTAAAGAGACGGGATATAACGGACCAGTAATTGACACCGGCGGGGGCACCATAACACAGGAATTCATCGGGAAGTCTGGGCAGGATGGTGAAGGAGTCTACTCTGTATCTGAATTTGATTATTCCCTCCCGGAAGTTCAGAACCTAAATGCCAGGTACAAGACAAGGTTTGGAAAAAATCTGTCAGGTGCCAGCGCTTCTTCTTATCAGGCAGTAATAGTGCTCAGGGATGCAATTGAGCGTTCACTCTCACTTGAGAGAGAAGATATTCGAGATGCCATTTCAGAAACAAACATAACTTCAAAGATAGAAAATATCCTGCCAGATGACAGGATAGCCTTTGGGCCAGACGGACAGAATGATTATTCAAGGCTGGCAATTATGCAGGTTCAAAATAATACATGGAAGACAGTATGGCCAGAACCTTATGCAGAATCAATGCCAAAGAAGACCTGATATAAAGACATGAACACTCCTGAATCGAAAAACTATATCCCGCCAATCAACAGGATTAGTACCAGAACAACTGCAAGTCTGCTTCTCCTGGTAATAGTTATCGTTCTAATCATAAGCGCAGGGTTTCTCTGGGTGACAACAACCGAGCAGGAGAAGATCGTTTATCAGTACCAGGAAAAATCAGCTGAAGAGACAAGTCTTATCATCTCTCATTATTTCTCAAAACTTATCGATAATCTTGTAATATTCTCAGAAAGCTCGCATTTAACTGAAATAAGCCCTAAAGAACAGAGGGAAGCTCTAATTGACCTTCTTAACGATGAAAAAAGACTTTTCCACGAATGTACATTGCTAACCCTGGACGGGCAGGAGGCCGTAAAAATCTCCCGGGTTCACACCTACCTGCCTGAAGAGCTTGGCAACCAGTCTTCAGATCCAATATTTTCCCGTGCATTGCAGGGAGAGACATCAATATCACCCATATTCATATTTCCACAAACCGGGCTGATTTCAGTCAATATTGCAACTCCTGTCAGAGATAAGAAAGGAGAGATAGCCTTTGTGCTGATTGCGACCGGGAGTGTCGTACCACTTTGGTCAGAGATTGAGAAGATCGATATAGGTCAGAATGGATATGCCTACATCGTTGACAGTTCTGGAAGATTTCTTGCATACCAGGAGGCTTCAGAGATACTTGACAGGCACGGAGAGTTAATGACCGCCTTGCCACCTGTTCAGAGGTTCATTTCCAAAGATGCGGCATCCAACAGGGAGATATCTCCTTATACCGGACTGAAAGGAGAAGAGGTCGTCGGTTCTTTTGCAAAGATACCCGGAACTGACTGGGCGGTGATTGCGGAGCTTCCAACATACGAGGCATTTGAATATATTAACCGGATGATCCTTGTAATCATCGCAGCCATGATTCTTGGATTGATCTTTTCAGCCCTTCTTGGTCTGTTTTTGTCAAGGTACCTGACCGAACCTGTTCTAAGTCTTAC
>MWDJ01000094.1 GCA_002070505.1 Bacteroidetes bacterium ADurb.Bin145
GGGTATGAACGGGGTGAGGATATACAACAATACTCTTTATACCGACAAGACCACTGAACAGACCGGAAGGGGTTTAATAGATGTTCATACAAATACTGATGCCGGTCTGAATGCACCATCTACTGGCACGCAAATTTTTAATAATATCTTTTACACAAAACATAATACTTTGTGTATTAATGTAATGGACAAGGAGAGTCTGGTGGGATTCAGGTCAGATTACAATATCTTTTATTCCGAATCAGGATCTCCCGGATTCAATGCGGGAGGTGTTGTCGTGACCTTTGCTGAATGGCAGGCGCTTGGTTATGATCTCAATTCTGTTGTAATCAATCCGCGATTCAATGATTTTACTGACTTTGTCCCGACAGACAGACTCGATTACGGGACAGATCTTGGTGATAATTTTGCCGAAGGTCTGGCAATCAATGCTGAATGGGGTGCTGTAAGTCCAAAAACTGCCATGCAGAATGGCACATGGCAGGCAGGTGCAAGAATTTATGAGGCTGAAGTGAATGACACAATCGTTTTACCGCCGGGAGAAACAAAAATATATCCCAACCCGGCATTTGGTTTCTTTTATGTACTGACAACTGATGAGAACCGGGCTTACAGTTCGCTCAGGTTATTTGATGCACATGGGCGCATGGTGCTCAATGTTCCCCTGGGATTTAACAGGAGAAACACCATCAATCTTCCGGGTAACATCACCTCCGGGGTTTATACTGTTTTACTGGAGGCAAACGGGTTGGCTGCCCTCCAGAGTAAGCTCGTAATATTGAATTGATAATCAGTTTATTGTTTGATAAACTTCCGGGTCAGGATTATTTCGTTGGACGAGATCATTACTATGTAGATGCCTGATACCAGGTACGAAAGGTCGAAATGTTTCATGTACTGATCCTGCGATAACTCCTCAACAAGTACAGTACGTCCCTGGGAATTTACTACAGCCAGTTTATACTCTTCGATATCATCAGGTGCATCATAATCAATTGAGAAGTTTCCATCATTGGGGTTTGGATAAATCTTAAATGAACCTTTTTCCGGTTTAGGTGGTGTCACTATGAAATCCAGTAAGTTAGATTTGGTGGAAGCTTTCATGTTGTCAGTGGCTATTGCATGGATTGAATAGGAACCTTCCTTAATATCTTTCAGGGTAAAGGAAAAGGGAGGGCTGGTCTGTTCTCCAAGCTTTCTGGTTCCATCATAAAGGATGACTGACTCAATTGAACCATCCGGGTCATGGGCTGTCACCTCTATAATCACGGTGGCAGGTGAAGTGTATGAGCTTCCCTTGGCTGGTGAAGCAATGGATATTACAGGAGGTTGATTTGGTGGCGGTGTCGGTGTTGGAGTAGGAGTAGGTGTTGGTGCAGGAGCGGCACAGTTGTTTGTTACAGACCGGGATGTGAATGATGCTGCCTGAGCGCCTTCGGTAGATTGAATCGGATTGTAAGAAGGCCTGGTATATGACAGGGTAGTTACATCACCATAATTAACCCTGCCCGAGAGTGTCAGTAAAACATTTTTCCCGGATACAGCGACTGAGCTGACTGATCTTGCGGTGCCGTTCACCGTGACAGAAAATGCAGATGCGGAGGGTATTACTGAGGCAAGGTTAATATTATAACTTAGTACAATGACGGCAGGTGCGCTGTCTTCAATAGAGGCACCTGATACAGCAGGCACAGGCGGTGTATAGGGATTGGGGTCAGGCATCAGTATTACAGAGGTATATGGCAGCAGGGTGACAGAACCGGAATATTTTTTCCCTGTCACATCAACCATCGGCTGGTTCAGAGTGACAACCTTGTTTGAGGTTGACGGATTATAATGGAAGTCAATCCTGGAGGTGTCGCTGACTGTAACCGCCGATTTTTTTGAGTTGCGGTCCTGGCCTGTAAATGACTGCCAGCCGGCCAGTGTCCTGTATTTGCTCCCGGTTGAAGGTGAAGATGTATGAAAAACATTGCCATCGTCAATCGGCCGTGCATAATGGTTATTATCCGCGGTACCAAATTCAGGAATATCATCAGCCAGGCTGAAGAATTTTAATGCAAGCTGTGTGGAACTTTTTGCAATGAAAAGGTTATTCTTCAGGCTATTATTTCTAATGTTGCTGCCGGAATTGTTCTGGAAATACATTCCATAACCGTTATTGAAAGCAGTATTGTTCTCCAAGGTGTTATCATGAGAACGATGAATCATATATCCAGCCTCAGAGCAATTGGCCACTGTATTGTTCGTAATGATTGTTTTGGTAGTATTAACATCGAGATAGATGCCCCGGGCAATATATCTTGATGGGTATGGGGTGCCATCTGTGTTGCCGACCACATTAAGAATAATGTTACCATCTATTTTTCTGGAAATACCTTCTGCAACTGTATAGATAGCTGCTCCATCATTCAGAGTCAGCAGGACATTATTAATAAAATTATTCTGGATAGTAATAATATCCGCCGTTGAAGAAAGTCCAATACCGCAGTAACCTATATTTTCAATCGTATTGAATTTGATTACACAGTTATCTTTTGCAATAGCTATACCTGAGGCATTTGAACCATTAAAAGCCTGACCAGGTATTACTCCAATGTTTCGGATAGTATTGGATGTTATAGTCTCGTTATCTCCCACTGCTAGTATTCCCTGTTGGTTACAATGAGAAATGTTGTTATTGCTGATATTGCTTCTGTCACCGAGTAAATGAATTCCATCCTGTCCGGCAAAATCGAGGGTGGAATTTTTGATTGTCCAATAGTTACTGATATAGTTAAGGCAGGTAATCAGGTTTGAGATTGAACCTGTTATGTGAAGTTCGTCAATAGTTATAAAATCATACTCAGAAGTATAAATCAGAGTATTAAGTGATGCAACTTTAACTGTTTTATCGGCAGGGGATGATGTGCCAAAATAAACATAGATTTTTTTGGCTGCATGATCATGATACCATTCACCATATTTAGAAAGAGTTCTTATATCATTCTGAATAAAATATCCATGACCCGGGACAGCATCCTGGACTGTCCCGAGTGACCTATAGGTCAGTTTTGTTCCGGTATGATCAGTTATTATACATCTATCGAGAGACCAGTCATTTTTTCTGATTACTACTTCAGCTCCGGTCCAGTCAGTGGTTGCAGACAATTCATTATCAGTGATAGAGACATTGGTTGATGCGTTTTCAAAGATATTATAACCATTATCAGGCCATCTGCCCATGGCATATTGTACTCCGTCAATAGTTACCATATTGGTCTGTGCTTCTGAATCAATTGCAGCAGAATATATTCCGTTACCTTCGGATATCCAGGATGTTAACGTTGTGAACCCTGTAATTACCGGCTGTTCACCAGTACCATATGCTGATAGTGTTATGGGGGATCCGGAAACTCCGGACCTGGTAATGTTTATTGTACCATAGAAGGTATCACCTCTTTTAAAAAGGATCCTGTCACCAGGTTTCAGAGAAGTGAATACTGAGTTTACCTTTGATATAGTAGCCCAGGCGGTAGCGTCAGAGGTCCCCTCGTTCAGATCATTGCCCCCGTTTTTTACATAATAATCGGTAGCTGTAATTAAAGTACTTATAGCCAAGAAAATGAGAGAAAAAGTGATCTTCATAAGAGCTTTTTCAAATGACGAATGCGATTATAATTTTGACTAACATATATTTTGTACGACGAATGACGCTATTTGTTACATACAATGTAAACAAAAAGCAAATGTCAAATTAATAATAAAAATCAATACTACGAACACGAATTGTCATTTTTATCAGTTTATTAATAAACGACTAGCCATTTTACATGAGAATTATTAATTCGGAAGTGCTTAATTTCTTTCTAAGGTTTATTACAAAGGGGCATGAGAGGAGTGTTAAGGCAAAAAAGAACATTGTAAGTTCGCTTCTGATTAAAGGTGTCAGCATTGCAATCAGTTTTGTTACTCTTCCATTAACCCTGAATTATGTCGATGCTTCTACCTATGGTGTATGGCTCACAATGAGCTCTATAGTTGGTTGGTTTGCATTTTTCGATATTGGGCTAACTCAGGGTTTGAGAAACCGTTTTGCGGAAGCAAAAGCAAAAGGAGACGTTAAGCTTGCAAGAATTTATGTAAGTACTACATATGCCATTCTTGGCATGATATTTACATTAGTGTGGGTTGCTTTCATTATTGCCAACCAATTTATTGACTGGTCAAGACTTTTGAACGTGTCAGAATCACTTAGACCGGATGTCACGAAATTGGCGGTAATTGTTTTTACATATTTTTGTATTTCATTTGTATTTAGGATTATCACAACAATTTTACTGGCTGATCAATTTCCTGCAAAATCTTCATTGATTGACCTTTTTGGGCAGATTATTGCCCTGGTGATCATTATCATTCTTGTAAAAACGACTGAGGGTTCGTTAGTTAAACTGGGCCTTACCTTTTGTTCTTCACCACTTGTTGTCCTGATAGGAGCCAATTTTATTTTTTTTAATGGCAAATACAAACAATATAGTCCTTCACTGTCATTTGTAAGATTTTCTTATGCCAAGGATCTTTTAAACCTTGGAGTTAAATTTTTTATCATACAATTAGCTGCAATAATTCAATATCAAACAGCTAATTTTATAATTGCCAGAAAT
>MWDJ01000095.1 GCA_002070505.1 Bacteroidetes bacterium ADurb.Bin145
AAAACTATCAATCAGGTCAACAGGCAACAACTCAATCTGTTCAAATATACCAAGGTACTGTAATCGCCAGAAGTTCGGGGTTGAAAGTCTTCTGTATGTTCCAAAAACCTCATATCCTTTATCAAGCAGGAATTTAGCCAGGTATGCACCATCCTGTCCTGTTATGCCTGTAATGAGTGCTCGCTTCATATTATTAGTTTCGTTGCTTGCTTCAAATCATTCATTAATAACCCACTTGTAATAATACTCCAGGCCCTTTTCAATTGTGAAAGCAGGCTGATAGCCATACGATATAAGTTTGGTGATATCCGCCTTCCAATTGACAGGGTCTCCTTCTCTTGTCTCGCCTGAGAATGAATATCTGATCTCATGGTCAAATAACCCGAAAAAGATTGAGACAACATCCTTAATCAATATCTCTACACCATTGGCAACATTTATAATATCAGCATTAAAGGCTGAGTGCTGCGCAACCAGTTCAATCACTTTCATGAGATCAAGGATGTATATATAATCTCTTGATTCATTACCTGTTCCAAATAGAGAAAAAGGTACTCCACTTTTTGCTTTACTGTAAAGGTCCCAGAATAACTGCTTCTTCAGACCAGGGCCATAAACTGAAAAAATTCGCAATGAGCATGTCTTGACATCATAAAAATCATAAAACTCTTTACAGATTTGTTCAGCCTGAAGTTTATGAAACCCATAAGGTGAAAGCGGGTCTGGAATAGAATCTTCTTTAACAGGCAGATGTTTGGGATTTCCGTATACAGCAGCACTGGACAGATTAATAAACTTACAGGCTGGCTGAAACTTGCTGATAGCCTCCAGGATGCTGAATACATTTATAGTATTCAGGGTATAATCGTGTAATGGATTCTTTAGTGACTCCGGAACATTTGCCGCACCAGAACAGTTGACACAAAGATTGTATTCCGAAGATTGAAATACTGAATTATAATCAGAGTTCGAAGCATCAATTAAAAAAAAGCGGTCCTTATTGATATAATCATAAACTACATCAGCACCCCAAACCTCATTACCTTTTTCAGAAAAGTATCTGAAAAGATGTTGTCCTATAAAGCCCATTGAACCGATGATGAGTATTTTCATGCGCTTTCTTTTTGATTGCCAATATTATAATTCATGATTATCACTATCGTACTGTAAAACGAATTTATAAAAAGCCTTACAAATTGTTTCACTGGAGTATTTCTTGATGCTTTCCTTTGCATTGCTTCCTAATCTGGACCTAAGTGACTCATCGTTCATTAAGGCTACAAGTCTTTCTTCAAATTGCTTGAAATCGAAAAGGGGTACAAGAAAACCATTGTATCCGTCTGTTATCATTTCTGATGGACCTGCTATACAGTCAAATGCCACAACAGGCAATCCTGCCGACATAGCTTCGCCAATTGCATTGGGAAATCCTTCCGAACTTGATGTAAAGGCAAAAATTGAACTTTTTGAATAAATTGTCTCAACATTTTCCTGTTTCCCGGGAAATACCACTCTCTGTTCAACACCAAGATTTCTGGCCAGCTCCTTTAAACGAAGCATATTATGTTGTTTCAGATGGTCGTATCCGACAATTATTAATTTCCAGTCAGGAAAGCTAACTTTCGCAAACATCTCGATCAGCTTGTCCTGATGCTTAGATTTAATTAAACGCCCCACCATGAGAACGGTCTTCTCTCTTTGGTTGGGTTCGCTGATGGTCTTTAAATCCTTTATCGGATTTCCGATAACAACAATATTGGAGTGTTTGTTTCGGGACAGAAAGATCTCTTTTGCCCTTTCAGTCTGGCATATAACACCCCTGGCAGTGGGATAAATCACATGTCTCAAGGTATCATGAAACCAACCAAGGCTTTTATCCGGCTGACTTCTGTCAGAGACAAAAACAGGGTATTTAAGTCCCAATACTGACAATAAAACGAAACTATTCCAGTATTCACCGAAGCTCAGAATGCTGTCAGGTTTAATTCTCTTTATTTCATTTCTTAGAAAACAGATTGTTTTTATTGTACACCATAATCGCCACCTGTTATTAAACCTGAATCGCGGAATGCTGATGAGAATACTATCAGGAATCGGATAGAATATCTCCCTTGTAATTCCGTAAAGAACCAAATGTACTTCGATCTCCTCCCTGGCAGCAAAATAGTGCGCAAGCTCTGACATTACCCTCTCCATACCTCCTGCCTGAAGAGAAGGTATTACAAGACACAGCTTTTTTTTTCCCATATATAACCTGGCTTTCAGCAGGATTACGGGCTTTATCCCTTACTGTTTGAGCTCTTTATCAGATTATCAACCATCCAGCCATAAGGGTTGAATTTTCCTTCATGCCATACAAGATCACGATCCCAATAACCAGGACATGGATCGTACCCGTAAGGTGCAAAACCATAACTGATTTCTACGATTAGAGGATTTTTACCTTCATAAACGTAATCAAATGCCACACATTGAGCATTAAGTTTCTCTGAGATCTTGAAGGAGAGTCTGATAGTATATTCATCAATCAGTGATTTGTCATAAAGTATTTCGCCACTTCCGGAAGCCCTGAAGTCACCCTTCCGGACAAGTCGCTTAATTGCAAAAGCCTTATCTCCGATAATGACCACGCGAATGTCATGATTATTGTTTGGAATAAAATCCTGAAAATATATATATCCCTTTTCACGCCCGGCAACTCTTGAGAATTCAGTAGTATAAGCCAGCCGTATCACTCCTTTCAAAACATCCCATAAAGTAGTCTTTCCCAATCTATACTTACGGAAGCGTTCTGAAAGGTTACTCCAGGCTTCGTATTGTACGAATCCTCTTCCGAAGGCTTTTCTGATTAATCTAAATGCCTCATTCCTCGATTTAACAAGCCTGACATTGTCTGAACCTGCGCCAGTTCGCAATTTAAAGACTTTAGGATAATTCGCTCCTATGGCCCACTCCATAGCTTCCTTTTTATCATAAAATGCACACGAAGGCACAAGAGGAGCAGTGATTGATTCAAGCAGATATTTCTGTCCTACCTTATCATCAAAATGCCATACAGTATTGTAATCAGGGAAAACAGCTTTACCTGCAGCCTGAACAGCATAAACAAGCTGTCTTGCAAACTTGCTTGCTTTCGGACTTTTATGATTAAAATGCCACATAAGAGCATCACAATCAGCCAGTTGATCAATAATATCCGTTCTATAACAATCAACGAGCTTGTAGTCAATATTGTTTGATTCACAGTATGGAATCCACCTGTCGCTAAATGAACCCTTAGATCTGTGTATACCTATTCTCATACTTATTATCCAAATAAACTGCAGCCCAGATCTCAAACGAAATCATAATCCACAATGCCTCTATTTCAGTGTATTTCAAAGTCTTGATGTCTCCAGGCCATTCTGAAACCAGATTATACGCAAACAGCCCTCTCTGTTTTATCCCCGGCAGTACCAGGTCATTCAAATACTCTTTGAACTTCACGTCAGAAAAGAATTCTTTCACTGGTATTCCGAAGCCCATTTTGTCCCGAAAGGCAAAATCATCACCAAAAGTAGCTGCTGTTATTTTTTTCAGCAGATACTTTTCACTGTTTCCTCCATAAGGGCTTTTCCTCATCATAATAAATTCTTCGGGAATTGAAAAAGCCCCTTTTACAACTTCATTATCAAGAAATGGGACTCTGTTTTCAATTGAATGAGCCATTGACATTTTATCCTGGCGTATAAGAAGATCCGGAAGAAAAGAGCTCATCTCATATTTTACCTGTTTATCAAACCTGGAGCCTGAAAGTGTATCATACAATACCAATCTGTCAGATAAAGCCCTTTCGCGTGAGAAGCCTCTTTTCAGCCTGCCAGCGAGATATGGTGTCATGTAGGCATTTGACATAATCGCACGTTGCCTGTTGTCAAAGCAATAGCGAAACAGTTCTGAGGGACTATTCAGGTTTCTGTTCAATTCAATCAGCATCCTTTTGACGCTGAAAGGATATTGTATATCATAGAACCGTTTATAACCGCCAAAAACCTCATCTGCACCCTCCCCACTCAATAGTACTGTAACATAGTCTTTGGCACTCTGTGATAACTTGTAAATAGCTACAGTGTTAGGGTGATTAAGAGGTGACTCAAGATGCCATGTTGCTTTCTCGAGATTATTGAGATAATACTCATTGTCCAGCAAAAACTTATGTGATTTTATGCCTAAAGTTTCCGTAACCCTGTCAATATAGCTCTCCTCACTGAACAACTTGTTTTTAAATACAATGGAAACAGATTCAAGTCTGCCTTTTTCAGTATTACTGCTAGCAAGCCATGTTACGAGTGATGAGTCTATTCCCCCGGAGAGCTGACATCCCAGTTTTACATCGCTCACCAGCTGACTGCGAACACTTCTGTCAAGCCATCCCCTGAGCTCGTCACTAAAGGAGTCGAGGCTCCCCGGTCGATTACTCCGGCAGTAGCTATTTACATCAAAATATTGTCTTTTTACAACCTTATGGCCAGCCTTATAAATAAGGTAATTACCCGGTTCCAGCAACTCTATCCCTGACAAAAGAGTCCCGTTTATGTTGCTCCTGAAAAGCAAAAATTCATCTAGCTTTTCACTATTTAAAACAAAGCTGAAA
>MWDJ01000096.1 GCA_002070505.1 Bacteroidetes bacterium ADurb.Bin145
AGAGAAAAACATGTTACAATCTGTAATGTTTGCGGTTTAACAATCGAAAAGCAGGCGAATCATTTTGCCAAAATGCGGGCTGAAGAGGTCAAGAACTGGGCAACCGAGATTCTGGGAAAACATGAGGAGCGTATGGATGCCATTGCACGTCGATTATCAAATCTAGAAGAAAGCTATCGAAATCATCATCATTAATAGAGGCTAACCATGGAATCAGTCAGAGTTATTAAATGTCCGGGATGTATGGCCCCCCTGCCACAGGGGGCGCCGGACATAAAAGTTGTCACCTGCGAATACTGTTTAAATACATACACCCTTCAGGAAGCTGAAAATGAAACAGAGAAGCTGCGCAATGAAGTAAAAAAATGGATTTCTGATATCGCAGGAAATAAAGGGGTCGGGGTTATCGATGAACTTTCGAGGCTTCATATCTACAGGAACAGCCTGTATCCCCCGATCCGCATAGCTGCTGAAAGGGCTACGGAAATCTATCAGCCTGTCCGTTATCTTCCCCTTATTTCATTCCCGCTGATTGATTCAATACCAAAGAATCCTTTTCAGGAGGCGTTGAGTTATACACCTGATATTAAAATTCTTACGGAGAATCTAAAAGGGGTGGTATCCCAGATACAGGCGCCTGAACTTGCAGCCTTTGCTGTTGGTGACTCTGAAAAAATTCAGCTCAAATTCAACGAAGTCAGCTGCCTTGAGCTGGTCTATCTTTCCAATATGCGGCATGGCGTTGCACAGTATAATGAAGAGGGCTTTCGCCAGTCACTGGTTAATGTCAAGGCCCTTGAAGAACTCTATGGCTCGACCATTGTTCTCGCAAAGGAGAGTGACCCCTCTGCTGTATCCTTTTTATCCGGCCTGCTCAAGCGCCTGGATGCAGTAAAAGAATGGCTCAACATAATGCTCCAGTTATGGAAAGTCAGCGATGGAATTGTCGCTGAACCTCTGATTCAACGCCTGCAGAAAACCATAACGGATTGCGAAAATGCCGCTTTAATGCTCGAATCTTCAGGGCGTGAGCCCAGAGATACAGTTCCGGCTGTTTCAGGAACTAGAGAAGACGCCAGGGTAATGAAAATCCTCTGTGATTGCGTGAGCATTTTCAGTGACACTGGCTGCGCTGAATCGGGGATTGAATTTGAAAAATTTTTGCAGATGCTCAGGCAGACTTTTACCGGAGCCATGCCTGCCAATGCAAACATAGACTGGATGGACGATTACATCGGGAATATGTCTGTTTATCTTGGAGCCAGGGAAGGCAAAACTGAAGTGGCTGTTGTCAATGATTTCGGGTGGGTTAAAGCTGTTTCAGAAGCCGGATGCAAATCTTCAATTTTTTCAGGGAAGGAAACAGTCAATTCAGTTGAACATATCCTTCTTCCATGCTGGACAGCCGCCATTCATTTCTCTGAGCAGTCAGGCATTATCTGGAAAAAAGGACAGGGAGCTGCAGGTTATCTTTATTGCGAAGCAGGAAGGCCTGACGGGGATTGTTTTATCGAACCCGGTGAAACAGAGCTTGCTGTCAATACTGCCCGTGCAATTGAAGCGCCTAAATCTCTGGCTGAATCTGCAAAGATTGTTGCGCCAGTTGTCTGCGAAGACCACGCCAAGTGGAAGATGAAAAAATTCATAGCAGACTCACAGCAGTACAGCAACAGTCACGTAAAAATGATCGGCATGGTTTATCTGCCTGCTGCACTGGTCAGGTATGCAAATAAAAAAACCCAGAGGGTCGCTTACCTGCTTCCCAATGTTAATGGTTCAGAGCTTAATTCCATGGATTTTACAAATGTTACAATTGGCAACAGTCAGATACTGACTATTTCAAAATAATCTTACAAATGGAGTGACTATGGCAATAATTGATAGAATTAAATTTGAGGGGGCTCCGGAAACTCTTGTATGGAAGTTTCCAAAAGACAACATCGTAAAAGGCGCCCAGTTAATTGTAAATGAAAGCCAGGAAGCTGTTTTCTTTAAGGACGGCCAGGCACTTGATATTTTCGGCCCCGGCGCCCATACACTTGACAGCAGCAATATACCACTACTTCAGAAGATAGTTAATCTCCCTTTCGGCGGAGAAACACCATTTTCTGCTGAAGTAATATTTGTCAACAAGGTTGCCAAGCTGGATTACAAATGGGGAACCAAATCCCCCATCATAATCGAAGATCCGCGTTACAGGGTTTTTCTTTCTGTAGGAGCATTTGGCCAGTTTGGCCTTAAGATCATTGACAGCCGCCTTTTTATTACTCAGATAGTCGGCACCATGCCGGAATGGACTTCAACATCAGTTCTTGAATATTTCAAGGGACTGATCACAACGAAAGTTAAAGATATCATTGCAAACTATTCTGTAAGACAGAACATCTCCATTGTTCAGCTTAATGCATTCCTTGATGATTTGTCTAAACTTGCAGAAACAGCTATCCGGGAAGAGTTTAACCGTTTCGGTATTGAGGTTTTAAATTTCTATCTTACATCAATTGATATTCCGGATGAGGAAAAACGTAAAATCCAGGAAGGGCAGTTCCAGAGGCTCCAAATGGATCAGCTGGGAGATGACCGCTATCAGCGCATGAGATCCTTCGATGTACTGGAGAATGCTGCAAATAATCCCGGTACAACCGGAACGTTAATGGGCGCGGGTTTAGGACTTGGAATGGGAGCCCAGATGATGCATCAGGCCAATGCGATGAACCAGAGTTCCGGGATGCAGCAGGCTGCTCAACCTGTAGCACCAAAAGGGATCTTCTGTTCAAAATGCGGGACTGCACTATCGTCAGATGAGAGGTTCTGTCATAAATGCGGTAATGCAACCGGGCCTGCTCTATGCCCTCACTGTAATAATCAACTGAAACCTGAAGCGAATTTTTGCGCTTCCTGTGGAAAACCTGTAGGAGTATGATATGCAATATAAGAATAAAAACAAAAATATTAATCTACCGGTTTTACTCTTTATTACTGGAATCGGTTCCGCCGTTATAGCGGCAACAATTCTTTTACCCGGTTTGTTTTTTGAAGATTCCGCTCTTCCGTTAAATTTTTACACTGGAATAGGATATGCGTGTTTTATAGAGGCATGTATAATAATATATGCGGCACTACCCTGTTTTTCAGGAATAACAAACAGGATAGCAATGACTGCATACGCCGGTATTGCTATCCCTCTTTTTATATATCTGATTGCCGGTGTTGTTACTGTTTTTACCCTCCTTGACAGCAAATCCTTATTCTACACCGCAGCCGTGATACAAACTATTGTATTCGCCTTCATTGCCGGAGCAATGGTACTAATCGGCCGCGGCAGAATGGGTGAAGTCACTGCTGAAAAAAACGAGCGCCACAGCAGCTACAAACCTGCGCTTGCTATCCGCTCAATCCGGGATTCATTCACCACGAAGAAATCTCTTTCACCTGCAGCCATGACGTCTGTTTCTGACCTTTTAAGAAAACTCGAAGAAAGGGCCGCATCATCCACAAGATTTGGACGCCCCGGTGCTGAATCGGTCGAGTATCAGATAATTACAGCAATAGAAGCTCTTGAGCAAAAGGTTGAGTCCTTAATTAATAGTAGTGATACTAAAACTGCCGAAGAGATTTCAGAGTCTATAAAGAGCGATGCTCAAAGTTTAATTAAAAAATTTGATCTCAGAGAACGTTCACTGGTTAGCTGAAAAGCATCCCCTTTATTGGTGTTGATTCAATTTGCTCAAAAAAAACCCTCTAAATACTGAGGGTTTTTTTTGAGCGTAATAAATCTGCAGATTTCAAGAATTATTTATCTTACTGTTTATTGATCTCCTCTTTGTTAAAAACCCAGTCTTTCATCTCTTTTGCGTTATCCTTTATATACTTTACTTTTGCGTCAGCAATTGCTGAAGTGAATTCTGGAGAATTCTCAAGTATGGCATCAGTTGTTTTAATATAACTGTTTCCTGAATACACTGCTGGCTGCTTATAACCGACTATAGTGTCAAAATCATTTTTTACCGCGCGTACCCTCAACTGATAAATAGGTAATGCCAGAGAGATCTTTTTCTCTTCACCGGTTGTTTTATTATAAATAACAACTTCGGTTGTGATTCTATCTTCTACGTCAAAAGTTACTACATCAACATTTTTATTTTTAGCACCAGGGGCAAAATCTTCCGTTGAATACGTTTTAAGCTTATCTTTTACATATATTTCATCATGGTAAGTAAACACTCCTGAACAACCGCCCCAGAGTAAAAATATTATTGCCAGTGTAACTGAAATAAATATCAATCCACCTCGAGTACTACCTTTGCTTGCTGCCGGAGTTATTTTAATTGAAGCGGTATTTTTTTGATTTTTACAATTCGGACATATCGGCTGAACCAAAAACGGATCTTCATCTGTAAAAATTTTATTACATTCTTTGCATGTATATTTTGCCATAAATCTTCCCCATCATTATTAAAAATATTTATTATTAAAAAAG
>MWDJ01000097.1 GCA_002070505.1 Bacteroidetes bacterium ADurb.Bin145
GGTGAGAACGGAATGCTGTTTACTAATTCAAGTGATGACAATACCATAACAGGAAATATCCTGCAGAATAACACTCATTCAGGTATTACACTTGAAAACTCATCAGGAAATGACCTGAATGACAATACAGCATCAGGGAACCTTGAAGACGGGTTTACAGTATCCGGAGGCTCTTCGAACCATTTCACTAACAATACCGCAGAATATAATGAGGGAGACGGGTTTAACCTTAACAATACCGATGACAATACACTCACCGACAATACTGCATCATTCAACGGTGAGAACGGGTTCAGGCTGGATAATATAGTAAACACAACCCTTCAGGGGAATGAAGCAGAAGACAATGAAGGGTCAGGGTTCCTTGTTCTGGATTCAACCGATGTAAACCTTACTGACAACACAGCAACAGGAAATGAGGGAGCAGGGTTTGAGATTGATGGCTCGGAGAACATCAGATTATCTGATAATGAAGCAGAAGACAATGAAGGGTCTGGTTTCCTTGTTCTGGATTCAACCAATGTAAACCTTACTGACAACACAGCAACAGGAAACGATGGCTCAGGATTTGAATTGCTTAATGTGACTGACTCATTACTTACTGGAAACACTGCAACAGAAAATGAGGAATGCGGGTTCTGCCTTGACAATACAACTGGAACAGAACTCACTGGTAATTCAGCTTCCTTTAACAAAGAATCCGGTATATGCATTACAAATTCCACTGACAATACGATAGACGGCAATACAGTGTTTAACAACACGATGCAGGGAATTTATGTATCCAATTCAAGCCAGAACACGTTCTCAAACAACACCGCAACAGATAATGGTGAGAACGGAATGCTGTTTACTAATTCAAGTGATGACAATACCATAACAGGAAATATCCTGCAGAATAACACTTATTCAGGTATTACACTTGAAAACTCGTCAAGGAATGACCTGAATGACAATATTGCATCAGGGAACCTTGAAGACGGGTTTACAGTATCCGGAGGCTCTTTGAACTCTTTCACTAACAATACCGCAGAATTTAATAAAGGAGACGGGTTTAACCTTAGCAATACCGATGACAATACCCTCACCAACAACACTGCATCATCCAACAGTGAAAACGGGTTCAGGCTGGATAATACAGTAAACACAACCCTCCAGGGGAATGAAGCAGAAGATAATGAAGGGTCAGGGTTCCTTGTGCAGGATTCAACCGATGTAAACCTTACTGACAACACAGCAACAGGAAATGATGGGTCAGGGTTTGAATTGCTTAATGTGACCGACTCATTACTTACAGGAAACACAGCAACAGAAAACGAGGAATGCGGGTACTGTCTTGACAATACAACCGGAACAGAACTTAATGACAATACCGCTTCTGATAACAAAGGTTCAGGTATCTGTGTCACTAACTCCACTGACAATACGATAAACGATAATACAGTATTTAACAACACGATGCAGGGAATTTATGTATCCAACTCAAGTCAGAACACGTTCTCAGACAACACAGTAACAGATAACGGTGAGAACGGAATGCTGTTTACTAATTCAAGTGATGACAATACCATAACAGGAAATATCCTGCAGAATAACACTCATTCAGGTATTACACTTGAAAACTCATCAGGAAATGACCTGAATGACAATACAGCATCAGGGAACCTTGAAGACGGGTTTACAGTATCCGGAGGCTCTTCGAACCATTTCACTAACAATACCGCAGAATATAATGAGGGAGACGGGTTTAACCTTAACAATACCGATGACAATACACTCACCGACAATACTGCATCATTCAACGGTGAGAACGGGTTCAGGCTGGATAATATAGTAAACACAACCCTTCAGGGGAATGAAGCAGAGGAGAACGACAGTTCCGGTTTCTTTGTTCATAACACAACAGATGCGACCCTCACAAACAACACGGCAATCGGAAACTGGCAGGGTCTTCTCATAGAAGATTCGTCAGATATAACATTAGAACAGAACGATCTCTCCTACAACTCATATTATGGATTAAATATTAGCGAATCAGGCCAGCTGACACTTCATGATAACACAATGAATAATAATAAATACAACTTCAAAGTGGATGGAACGACAGATGACTCATTCTATCATGATATTGACACCAGCAATACAGTTGACGGAAAACAGATACATTACCTGACTAATACCAGTGATGTCAATATAGATTCAGGTTCAGATGCAGGCACAGTATACTGTATCAACTGTACTAATACCTCTATATCTGATGTTACACTGAGCTCGAACGGGTATGGTGTAAACATCAGAAACTCCACCAATGTTTCAATAAATAATATTAACTCAGAATCCAATGAGATGGCTGGTGTATCATTCACTTCAGTAGAAGAAACAACACTTTCAAACAGCACTATCTCATACAATGATGGCTTTGGAATACTTGTTGATGACAACCAAGGTCTAACAGTCCTTTCAGGAAACACAGTTAATAGCAACAATGGCGGTATTTTATTAAAAGATTCCGGGAATGTGGTTATTAAAGATTCACACATCACCGGTAATGATCAGTTCGGTATTGAGCTGGACGATTCCACGGGAAACCATATTTATAATAACTATTTCATGAATGAAAATAACACCCGATTCACCGGTCAGACCTCTGGAAACACATGGAATAGAACTGAAACCGATGAAGACAATATCATCGGTTTATCAGCCCAGGGTGGTAACTTCTGGGGACAGCCGGATGGAAATGGCATCTCCCAGTTGAACTATGCTCCAGATTCAAGAGGTATTCTGAATGAATCATATACACTGGGTAATGGGGATGTCGATTACCACCCGCTTGCTTTCGAGTATCCAACACCCACTCCAACCCCGACTCCAACCCCGACAATCAGACCCGGACCTGGTCCATCAGAAAAGCCAAAAACATCTGATTTTTCACCCGGGTTTGCCATAAACGATCCTGCAAAATCTGGCCTATACGATTATTACGGGCAGTTCATCCATTCATGGATGAGTGAAAGGTTGACGATTTGTGAGGCCTGTAACGGAACAAATCTCTCGGTCCCCGTAATGAACACCGGCACAAAAGCCTGGACTAATGATGATCGTGTTGCATTGTTCGCAATTAAAGACGCCTTATGGTTTGGAAAAGAGTTCTATGAACTTCCTTCAGGAGTAATAGTTATGCCAGGTGAAACATACACCTTTGACGTGTTTATTAGGAACTGCACGCCTGGCACTTACACACCCAGGTACCAGATGGGTCAATTGTTCCAGAAAAACCCACTGGTCCGGTCCCTGTTTGGAGAACAATACAATACAACGTTAGAAATTTCCAGTGATTGTGGCAACATTGAAAGGCATTCTGTGGATCTCCCATCCATTGATTTATATATCGATGAGGATTTGAAGGCATCATTATTTGCCAGATAATTCATTTTTGGGATGAAATACTGGTAATAAATTTCATTAATGAAAATTACTCATTTTTTTGTTGAGGAAATGGTAACCATCCTTCGAAACATGAAGAAGAAAGGTATGTCAATCCCTGAAATAGCAAATTTTACTGGAATGCCTGAAGATGAGGTCAGGCACCTGATATAATCATTGTTTTCATAACCGCTTACAGGCCCTTCAACTCTACAAAAAATTCTCATATTTATATAAAGTTGAGGAGTTAATACTGGTTATCCCCATATACTCATCAAATGACCTGAAGATCTTACTCTTTTTTCCTGTACACCTCTTCCGGATCAAACATCCGCTCTCCTGATACGGTCCCGTCAAGCCTGCGGTAAAAACACGACCGGTATCCGGTGTGGCATGCAGCCGTCAGTTGATCTACAAGGTAGATGACCGCATCTTCATCACAGTCAACCAGGATCTCATGAACTTTTTGCATGTGTCCGGACTCCTCTCCCTTCTTCCAGAGTTTGTTCCTGCTCCTGCTGAAGTAATGGGCATATCCGGTAGACCGGGTCAGGTCCACTGCCTCCTTGTTGGCATATGCAAGCATCAGTACATCTTTGGTTGTAAAGTCCTGTGCAATAACCGGAACCAGTCCCTTTTCGTCAAATTTGATCGTAATCATGCTATCGTTTCCATCTCCCATTTGTAAAGAAATGAAATATACCCGTACAGTATGATCAGATGAGGTTTAAACCTGTTCTTTTTTAATACAAGGCTTAAAAAGGCCACGTATCTTCAAATGATTATTCCCGGATAATATCTGATTTGCCCTTATGTCACCTGAGATTTACCAAAAACCCTATCACAACTTAGCTGTTTCTTCAGAGAATAGATATATTGCAGATACAAACCGTCAGGGTTTAATGCATATCCCTCCTTTTATTGTTCTATGATTAACATCGCA
>MWDJ01000098.1 GCA_002070505.1 Bacteroidetes bacterium ADurb.Bin145
TTATCACTCCACCTTAAATAAAACTGCAGAATCCTTATTAAAATCAAACATGCGGAATTTAGGAGCTATCGGGACGGGATCGCAGATTGTCGCAGATCCCCCTCTGCAACCTCTACGAGGTAGAACTATCATAAGGGGATCATCTTCAGCTACAATACTATATCGTCTACGACGAATCCTAATCGGTCTCACCTTAGCACCTTCGTACCTTCGCCCCTTTCAACCCTTCAACCTTTTCAACTACCATGTAACTAGTTTCCCCGGATTATTATATCTTTATAAATTATGTTCAGAATACTTTTTTATTTAGTTTTCATACTTTCCGTTGCGCTTGCTTCATTTGGTATAATCCTTTCCTCAAGGCTCAGGAATAACAGCCGGTCCGAGGCATTCTCAACCCTGCTTTACTATCAGGTTTTCATACTTACTTTCGGGTTTTACGGGATATGGGGACAGGTACTTATAAAAACATTCCTTGGCTCATACATTTCCTCTGAAGCGCTTAACAGGTTCTCCAATATTGCCTTGCTTATGGGATTGCCCTTTCTCGTGTTTGCCTGGCTGGTGCTTATTCAGTTCTCGTCAGGGTTAAGCGGAAGGAAGAATCCTAAATGGTTTGTCCCCGGCTTTCTGCTGGTAAATTTTGCAATACTTTTCCTGCTGGGATATCATTTTTCTGTAAATAAAGCCGGAAACCCTTCAATCCTGATGAGGTATTACTTCATTATCTTTAATGTCGTCTATTCTCTGTTTGCTTCGTATCTGATACACCTGTCGGGAAGGTCGAGGTCTGAGATACATGAGCATGATAAAAGAATAATCGCCCCGTTCATTTCCCTGATCAGCTTTTTACTATCTGCACTGCTTGTCTTTTACACCGATCAGCAATGGCTGGCGCTAGTATTCATTTTTGCCTTTTTCCTGGGGAATATCTTTCTGCCCGTTTACCTGAGCTATGGTACCCTTGTGACTGTTCTGAATCCGGAACCTGAAGAAGATATGCCTTTTGAGGAATTCTGCAAAAAATATGAAATCTCTCCAAGGGAATCTGAAATAATAAGGGAGATCTGCAACGGATTAAGCAACAAGGAGATATCTGATAAACTATTCATCAGTCTGCAGACTGTCAAGGATCATACACATCGGATTTACATCAAGACAAATGTAAAAAGCAGGGTGCAGCTTATCACCCTCGTTAAGGAGGAGAAGCTTGTTAAATGACCTTAAGGCTTTTATTCTTTAAAGGCAAGGAACACGATCACCCTGCCGCTGTCAAATTCAAGGGTTACATGATCTTCAAGAGCTTCGTTCAAAGTCGCTTCCCACCAGTTCCTGATATTCTTCCTTATTAGTGGATAACGCAGGCCTGTGGAAGTTATCCTGGTTGCGGGATCTATTGAAAATATTGAGATCTGCTGACCGGGAAATGTTTTAATAGTGCAACTCTTCAGGAAAGGAAGAAAAATGCCTGTATCGGTTGCTATTCTGACGTTCACGATGCCAGCGTATTCGGCAAGCAATGAAATATTGCCTATTGTATGATCTTCCCGTTTTCCGGTTGCACCTGCAATTATAATGTCATTATACCCTTTACTATGACACCATTTTACTGCCTTTGAAAGGTCATTGGTCTCCTGTTCAGTATCCTGAAAGATCCTGTCGGAGAATCGCATCTTCATTTCGGGACTGAGAGAATCCATATCGCCGACAATCGCAAAAGGCTTCAGACCGGCACCCACAGCATTTTGAGCGCTGCCGTCACAACACACAATCCTTTCCGCTTTCCTGAGATAATCCAGAGGGACAGGATGCTGCGGGAAAATGCCATCGGCCAAAATTACAGTATACGACATAGTCTCAAGCATCAGTTCTTAATGATTTCTTCCATTCAACAAGGCCGGTAAATGACATCACGCAATATACACTATATAACACTACAGTAGGATATAGTTCGCGGGTAAAAAAGAGTATTGAAGCACTGCAATTAACTACTATCCAGAGGTACCAGTGTTCGTAAATTTTTCTTGCCAGCATCCAGGTGGCAATTATTGAAAGAGAAGTAATAAAGGAATCGAAAGCCGGAACAGGTGAATCAGTGAACCTGTCGAGAACAAACCATATTGCCACGTATAGCACAAGAAATACAACACCCAGAATAATCGCTGTCACAAGCTTAACCCTTGTCACCTTAAGCTTAACCTCATTATCACCTGCCTCACTTAAATCATTCCTTACAAAGTCGCCCCCTTCCGCTTTGCGGAACTTTGTCGTCTCGCTCCTTGTCTCCTCATTGCCCCCTCCACTCATCGCCTCTTTCCGCTTCTCGGAACTTCGTCGCTTCGCTCCCCGGCTCCCCGCCCCCTGCCCCTTGCTCCTTGCCCCTTGCCCTGAGCCCTTAGTCCACCAGTACCATCCTATTACACTTATCATGAGATAATACCCCTGAAGGCTCATATCAGCATACAGCTTTCCGGTAAAGAATACTATTATATACACTGCGGAGGTGATGATCCCAACCGGCCATAACCAGAGGTTCTGCCTAATCTCAAGAAATACATAAAGAACACCGGTCAGTGCACCGAAGATCTCAATGTAATTATTTGATATCCATTGTACTATTTGCATCGGGGTTGCTGGTTACTGGTTGCTGGTTACTGGTTACTGGTTACTGGTTGCTGGTTACTGGTTGCAAGGTGCAGGATGCAGGGTGCAGGATGCAGGGTGCAGGGTGCAGGATGCAGGGTGAAACATAACTCATAACTCACTACTCATAACTCTTCTCCCCTTTCAGCTTCGCGGAACTTCGTCGCTTCGAGCCGTGTCTCCACTTCTTCAACCTCTACGAGGTAGAATATCATGTGGGGATAATCTTCAACTACAACACCATATCGTCTACGACGAATTTTCATTAGGTCGCTTCATCGCTCCCCTTTCTGTGGCGGAACTTCTTTCCAATTCTCCCCTTCTCCCACTCGCCCCCTCTTTCTTCAGCTCCCTGCCCCCCGCTCCTCGCCATCTGCCTTCCCATCAAAACGTAAATCCCACCCTTACCAGGAAATTAGTCCCTGCCTGCGGGAAATAATATGCCCATGTTTTTTCATTGCCATCTTCATACCAATTACCCCCGTACGCATTGCTCTCATATTCAGTATTGAAGATATTATTTACAATAAACTGTATTTCAGTTCTCTTTATTATGCGGATGACCGGTCTGAGATCAAGACGCAGGTTTGTAACAATATAAGGATCGATCATCCTGTCGCTGCTCATCGTATTGTCGAAATATTGTTTGCCAACATATTTACTGATTATATGAAACTCCGTATTCTTCAGTATTTTAAAAGTCATATCGCTGGAACCGATAAGTGAAGGTGAATATGCAATATCAACAGTTCCAAGCGATTTGCTCTTGTATTCTTCCGACCAGTCGGAAGTGTTATAATCAACATAATACTCGACAAAATCAGTGATCTTGTTACGGCTTGCAGTCAGACCAATATCCCATGAGAAGAAATTAAATGGTCTGATTCCTGCATTAATTTCAATCCCGAGCCTGTAGCTTTTTTTAACATTTGTCATTATTGAATACCCTGTATTGCTCAGTTCGCCTGTTGGAACGAGCTGATCGTCGTACAGCATATAGTAACCGTTAGCGGAAAGAGAGAACTTCTCACCGCGTAACTTATACCCCAGCTCAGTATCGAATAATCTTTCCTGTCTGGGTGTAGCATTAATGTCACCTGCAGCTTCCTTGAAATCTGATCTTGTAGGTTCGCGGTTAGCTACTGAAAATGAGAGATATGCATCCTGGTTAGAATTAAGTGTAAGAAATAAGCCTGCTTTCGGGTTGAAGAAATGGTACCGGTGCTGCTGACCGAGATCCTTAAGGTCGTCGTCGTCTCCCGTCATTTCGTATGAGATGAACCGGTACTGCAGGTCTCCGAAAACTGAAAGTTTTTCATTCAGAGAATAATCGGCCTTACCATAAATATTGAATTCTTTTTTGGTTCCATTGTTCCAATACCACTGCAGACCTTTTTCAAATGTACCCACTGATGTCCAGATGATCTTCCCGTAATGATCACCCGAATAGTAATTTGCTCCTCCCCCGGCTGTCGCATCGATCCTTGCTCCTGAGTATTTGAACGAATAGATCAGACCGTAATAGCCATTAGACATCCATTTCTGTCTGATGATGTCGCTTTCGGTCTGGCCCACCTCCGGGGATTGCAGGCCATATTCAGCCAGTGTGGCGTCTTCCCTGAACTCTTCATAATATCCTTTGCCAGAAGTGTAATGAAAAGCAGTATTGAAGATG
>MWDJ01000099.1 GCA_002070505.1 Bacteroidetes bacterium ADurb.Bin145
AACACTTTTTCCTATTATGTAACTCCTGATTTAAATTACCTCTACCGCGGAGGGAGGATAGGAAAGGCAAAGGCTTTGCTTGGATCAGTTTTAAGGGTGCTCCCGGTGATAGGCCTCATGGGCGATGATCCCGAAGGCTCTATTGTTCCTGTCGGGCAGGGGCGTACATTTAAACAGGTAAATTCGCTTATTATCAATTCTATCAAGGAAAAAATGAATGAAAAAAAGGCAAAAGATATTACAGTTGCAATCATTTCCGGCGATGAAAGTAAAAGGGATGCTATTGATGACCTTAAAAGAGAATTTGAAGGTTCCATTCCTTGTAAAAATCTTATTTACGGTAAGTTGCATCTCGTGGAAGCAATTTATATGGGCCCCGGCGGATACTCTCTTTCAGTTTGCATGAAATAATAATAGAACCATATAAAATGTAACATCCGTGACAACAAATTCTGACAAGCACACGAATAATTATTCATGGATGTTCCATCTGACCTTAAAAATATATATAAAAAGATGAAACCGGCTTTATTGTATTTAATAACATTTACAGCAGGTTACCTTTGCGGTTCGGTCATGAATGCGCAGATCATTGCAAGGTTTGTCAAAGGTATTGATATCCGCGGTATCGGGAATAATAACCCGGGCGCCGCAAATACATTTAAAAACGTCGGGCCCTTCTGGGGCATTCTTGCCGGCGTTCTCGATGCTCTCAAATCACTTGTTCCTCTGCTTTTGGGACATTATCTGTTTCATCTCACACCAATAGCCCTTGGTTTCCTGGGATTCGGAGCCGTTATCGGACACGGACATCCTTTGTACTTCGGATTCAGGGGTGGCAGAGCGGCAGCTACCCTCATGGGAGTGTTCCTGTTCTTTATCCCTCTCGAATTGCTGGCAGGATTTATTATTTCCCCGGTCATAGTGTATACATTCATTAAAACCGACAGATCGTACTGGACGCCTTTCGGGATAATTGCCATAAGCGCAATCACGGCATTATTCACAAATCATCCTGTTGAAATAAAAATTATCGTTTTTGCAGTTGCAATACTCGGGCTTTTTCTTAACAGGTTTTATCTTCCTGAAATGGCAAAGAACCTGAAGAATGACACCAAAGAGTAAACTACTTTTTGTAGTTTGATATTCAGGCAGTTAATGAAATTGCTTTAATAATAACTTATCAATAATACATGGAGATTAAGAAAATTGACGCTATAGATCCTCCTGAATTACCCGGGGAAGAAGGATGGACAGAACTTAAAATACCTGACTCTTATGGAAAAGGGCGTGCGTTTATTACCGGAGATAAAACAGCCGACCGTATTAAAGTCCGCTATTTTCAAAAGCAGAGCGATAAGTCTTTCGTTGCACGCGTATGGTTCGGGCCTGCAACAGAAGGACCTGCCGGATTTGTTCATGGCGGGAGCATGGCATCAATCCTTGATGAAGCTATGGGCGCCTCAGTGTGGCTCCTGGGATTTACAGCAGTTGCCGCGAGAATATCAGTAGATTACAGAAATATGCTTGTTTTAGGGACTATCACAACTGTTGAAGCAAAGGTATTATCTGTGAACGGCAGGAAGATCGTATCGGCCGGTAAAATATACGATAAGGCAGGCGCTGTTTATTCAGAATCTGAAGGACTGTATATAAATTTACCTGCTGCACGTTTTGGTAAAATGATACATTACCGCGACGAGGTTAAAAAATCATTATCCGGCACTGACAACAACGAACAATAATTTCATATCCTGCTGTCATTTTTATATTAATCAGATCATCACGGAAACATACAGATAAAATCCGACTTCCTTTTGCCGGCGAACAGTGAATATAATTTCCTGATAGACAAGGTCTGCTCCTGTTCAATTATCAACTGACTGCCGGTCTGTACCTCTTTTGAACAAATCCAGTAATTATATGTTTATATCATATTGTTTTTTAAATGATTTATAACTAAAAAGTTTTGCTATGTTCAAAATTGGAATTATCATTGGCAGCACCAGGCCCGGGAGAAACTCGGAAGCAGTCGCTGAATGGGTTTATGAAAAAGCAGCTAAAAGAAAAGATGCTAAATTTGAACTTGTTGATCTGAAGGATTATAACCTGCCCATACTGGATGAGCCCATCCCCGCGTCTATGGGACAATACTCAAACGGGCACACAAAGATGTGGTCAGAAAAAATCAGTTCACTGGATGCTTTTATTTTTGTCACTCCTGAGTACAATCATGCACCATCGGGCGTTTTGAAAAATGCCCTGGATTATTTATATGTTGAATTTAACAATAAAACAGCTGGCTTTGTAAGCTACGGATCCATGGGCGGTGTAAGAGCCGTTGAGCAATTACGCCTTATAATGGGAGAACTCCAGGTTGCTGATGTCCGTTCCCAGGTTGCATTGTCGCTTTTTACAGATTTCGAAAATTACAGCGTGTTTAAACCCGCTTCACAGCATGAAGCAGCCTTAAATACGATGATCGATCAGGTAATTGCCTGGGGAACCGCCCTTAAAGCTGTCAGAAAATAAAAAGAATGAATGATTCAGAAAAACTTCCGGCTTATTTTATTCCTCACGGAGGCGGTCCGTGGCATGTTATGGATGATGCTTTTGGCGACCCCGAAGGCTACGGAAAGCTGAAAAAATATCTGGAAGATCTTGGAAAGAATTACAAAGACAGGATTAATGCTGTTCTTGTAATATCCGGACATTGGGAAGAGCCTGTCCCGACAATATATTCATCTGAAAGCCCGGCGCTTTTTTATGATTATTACGGGTTCCCGGAATTCACTTACAAATTACAATGGCCAGCCAAAGGTGATGCCGGACTTGCTTTACAGGTTGAAAAATTACTTAAGACATCGGGATTCAGGACTGACATGGATGACAAGCGAGGCTATGATCACGGAACCTTCGTTCCTATGATGGTTGCTTTTCCAGATGTAAACGTGCCTGTCGTTCAGCTTTCCCTCATTAAGGGTCTAAATCCGCAAACCCATATTAAAATGGGTAAAGCCCTCGAACCACTCAGGAAGGAAGGAGTTCTGATAATCGGTTCGGGTATGAGCTACCATAATATGCAGGGATTCATGTCAGAGTCATTAACTGGAGCCTCTGCATCGAAACAATTCGACGAATGGCTCACGCGATCAGTTGAAAAAAATAATGCAATCAAACGAAATGAATTGCTTGTTAACTGGGAGAAGGCTCCCAAAGCCAGGGAGAGTCATCCCCGGAGTGAACATCTCGCGCCTCTTTTCGTGATTGCTGGCGCTGCAGGTGATGATACTGCCATAAGGGATTATTCGGGATTACTGATGAGTATAAATATATCAGGGTATAAGTTTGGATAAATAACAAAAAGCTGGCAGAAGGACCTTTTACTATAATTCTCTTGCAATGCATCTGTTACCACTGTAAATAAACGAGGGCTATATAAAAAATATTCTGCCAATTAATACCAGGAGATCTGGCCATGGCTTAGATCAGGAACTGGCGAAAAAGTTATATACATCTGAATGTTAGTAACATAAGAGGTGTTTTAAAAGACTATTTGCAGGTTTTTGATATCTTATTGCGAGAAAACTATCCAGATATGATCAGGTATAAATCGATTATCAGATGAGTATGGAGTAGTTATATTATGATATCAGTTATTTTAAAGTTTCCGGTTTATTTAATCCGGGCAATCCAATTTTTAAGTACATCATAAGGTTGAGCGCCAGTCAGTTTATATTTCCCGTTGGCAATCAGAGTTGGAACGGAGTTTATACCGTACTGGCTGACGAAATACAAGTCCTCATCAAGCGCCTGACTGACTTTTTCGCTGTGGTAATCTTTTTCCCATTGTTCAACATTAATACCTATTTCACTGGCGCACATTTTCAATACTTCAAAATCATTGATGTCATAACAGTCGGTCATGTGAGCTTTCTGTATCCTGTTGAACATCTTATGATGCATGGAATTGCCTCCCTGAGCTTCGGCAGCTTTGCATGCAAGCAGTCCCGGGGTTGAATATGGGTAATTAAAAGAACGCTGAGCCATTAATTCAGTATTGATGCGGTGTTCATCGTCGTTTATATTTGCAGCTCTCCAATGTTCAAGGATTTGTCTTTTCCCATCTTCCTTTGATCCGAATATATTTTCAATGCCTTCAGGCTT
>MWDJ01000100.1 GCA_002070505.1 Bacteroidetes bacterium ADurb.Bin145
ATTTCAATAATTGATGAGTTATCCATTCCAGAATTTTTAGTGATTGAATACGAACATTAACTGAATACCTTTTCCTGCAAAAATATTATCTGAGGGATCCATTGTCGGGAGCTGATACGACTCCGGATTCCAATATGCCATTAAATAGAACATTATTTTATCGAACTGACGCTGCCAGCTGAGAAAAGTATAGATTTTATGCGCATCCCAGTTATAGAAAACAATTGCACCCAGCCGGTCAAACATTCCAAAAGGATAGTTTGTGGAAACAAGGGAAAATGAAGTTGTTTTATCAAATGAAAGCAGAGTGTTGCCGTAAGTTGCCAGTAATTGTTCGTAAGCACAATAGATACCATTTCCCATGCCAAAGGTATAATCAATACCGGCGTTTAGGATCACCTGGTTGGAGAGCAAACCGAGGTCTTTACCTTTATGGGTCAGAGAGCCTTCAATCCAGAAACCGGCTTTCATATCCCATTTGATATCGAAACCGATCCTGTTTTCAGGGATCTTTTCCAACGATGGTACTCCACTGCCTATATCCCTGCTGTCGGCAACCCTGTGATGATAGGAAAGGGCGACTTCACCGGAAGGTATTGGAAGTTGCACTCTCCCTCCGAATTCCGGGATCTTACTGTTAACAGGTACAGTTTCCCAGCCTCTGCTTTCGTTGTTTCCGTAAAGTCCCCATAACCAGATATTTGTATTGTTCAGAAAATAATATCTTGCAAGCACTCCCCATACACCATCAGTTAGCTGCAGGGGATCGCGGGGATCGATCTGATCGAACCACATCAAAGGTCTTAGAATGGACGCAGAGCCGAAATTTATCTTCTGAAGTCCGAATCTCAGTTCAAATTGTTCAGAATACAGTCTTATCCACGCCCTGTAGGGTTTTATTTTACCTGAAGCTGAGATTGTATCAAAAGGTTTTAAACCTGCATTTCCAAATATATTTGCCGATGCTTCTGCATCAAAATGCAGTCCGGGATTCGTGGTTACCTCATAGTTGATCTGTGGAATATATCTTAGCCCGGCCCATAAAGGGAAATAGTTTGCTGAGTTCCAGTTAAGCCACGACGACAGCTGACCACTGAACCGGAGAGAATCCTGGGCTTCTGAAAGTCCTATGAATAAAAACGGAAGAAATAATATAAGAATATGCCTTCTCATCTGACATTATTCGTGAGGAGATATTCCATAAGTAAAAAAATTGGTGAATTCCATTATCAGATCCTGTGGTGTATCATAAAGTTTTAAGAGATTCTCGTCGGTGTACATAGGGATAAGGTGCTGTGTTAAATAAAGTATGAATTCAGGCTTGAAATCTTTTCTGAACCATCCTTTTTCCTGGGCCATTCTGAATGAAGAGATTATTTCGTTCCATGATTTTGAAGTCAAATCATCAACGAATGACTTCAGGCTGGTGTCATCGGAGCTGTAAAAATCCATCAGGAATTCGCGGCTGATATCGTTTGTGCCTTCCATTTTCATTGTGATTATAGTTTTTAATCTTTCTGCCGGAGGCATTTCCTTTTCCATAATCTTCCTGAACTCTATGATCGCACGTTGTACCTCGTTTGAGAAAATTGTTTTGGCGAATCCCGTCTTATTATCGAACCATTTGTAGAAGGTCATTTTACTTACACCGGCCTCGTGGCATATTTCGTCAATCGTCACTCTTCTGAAACCGTGTTTCCAGAAGAGCTTTTTCCCGGTTTCAAGCAAAGATTTATATTTCTTGTTTTCGATATTTACCTTCATCAAAAAAAAGATAAAAATGCATATATTATACAAAAATAGTAAAAAAATATTAAAAAAGTATATTTTATTATTTTATTTACGCAGGAAAATAATATAATGCATCGCACTTTCAGGTACATAAAGGTATCCACGTTCCTGATAGATCATCATTGAATTCATTCCCGGTAGATTGATTTTCGGGCGAGTAGCAACAGTGATATGAACAAGAGTGGTTTTTATCAGGCATGATAATTCTTCCGTATTAAATTCCTATGTGGGGTAAATAATTTTGTGTATATTTAAAATTACTTCGGTTACTAACGGAGATGAGAGAACCTACTTGGATTTCAATGCCCTTCAACCTTATTAACATCTTAAATCAATTGAATTATGAAAAAGACTACTCAGCCTGAAATCAGCCGCCGGGATGCTGTGAAGTTATTTACAGCAGGTTCAGCAGCCGGATTAATGGGATTATTCGGAACAAGAGAATCTCTTGCCGGGATGTATGAGACGCCTTCATGGGCTAAGGGACTGCCCCCTGTTAAGATAAAAAGTGTCAAATCAATTGCTACTGCACCCGAGGGTTCAAATCTGATAGTTGTTAAAGTAGATACAACAGAACCGGGTCTGTATGGTTTAGGGTGTGCTACATTTACACAACGGGCAGTTGCAGTTCTGCCGGCAATTGACAGCTATCTCAACGATTTCTGTGTTGGGAAAGATGTAGATAACATTGAAGATATGTGGCAGTCAGCCTATGTCAGCTCTTACTGGCGTAACGGACCTGTGCTTAATAATGCCCTGTGCGGACTCGATGAAGCTTTATGGGACATAAAAGGAAAAAGGGCCAATATGCCTGTTTATCAGCTTCTTGGAGGAAAATGCAGGATTGCTGTGGATTGCTATGCTCATGCGAGCGGTCCGACTCTTGAAAGATTAGCTGAAAATGTTCAGCAATATATGGATCAGGGATTCAGACATATCAGGATACAGTTAGGAGGATATGGCGGGGTAGGTACAACTGAAAAGCCACCTGATTTTAAGCAAGCCGGGTTTGGAAGGGAGCAGGATCAGTATATGGATCAGGCTGCATATCTGAAAAGCGTTCCCGCGATGTTTGATTATATCCGTAAGAAATGTGGTGAGGATATTGAATTGTTGCATGATATTCATGAAAGAGTTGAACCTGTTGATGCCATCAACATGATCAAACGGCTGGAACCTTACAGGCCATACTTTATTGAGGACCCGTTTTCGCCTGAAAACATGGGATGGTTCAGGCAGTTGAGGAATCAGACTACAGTACCCATAGCTATGGGAGAGCTGTTTAACAACATAAACGAATTCAGGGATTATATGGCAGAACAGCTCTTCGATTTTATCAGGGTTCATATATCTCAGATTGGAGGGATCACACCTGCAATGAAGATCGCCCGTCTTGGTGAGTGGTATAATGTAAGGACAGCATGGCACGGACCCGGAGATGTATCTCCTATCGGACATGCAGCCAATGCCCACATAGACCTTGCAGTGTGGAACTTTGGAATTCAGGAATCGCATTTCTGGAACGAAAGAGCTCAGGCAGTTTTTCCGGGTTGTCAGACATATAAAAATGGTTACATGTATATAAATGAAGCTCCCGGCCTTGGTGTTGATATAAATGAAAAGGAAGCAGCAAAATATCCTATTGGCACCCGATCAAACTGGACTGTAAGAAAGGGTGATGGAACAATTATCAGGCCTTAGGATATTTATAATCTTCATATTTTCAGGGGGAATGAACCATCTCCAATGACCATTCGGTTATCAAAGTAAAAAGGTTGCGTTGAAAAAATCTCAAGGCAACCTTTTTACAAAGCACATCAGGAGACTATCCTGATACGATCATTTATTATTCTATTCTACCATCCACAGACCGAACCATCATCGGCGAAAACTCTTGCCATTGGTACTGTTCCGGCAAAAGGATATTTCTTAAGAGCTTCCTCATTTACATCAAAACCAAGACCCGGTTTGTCTGAGAGAGGATATTTCCCATTTACCATGCGCTGTGCCTGGAATCCCAGCCACTCCTCCCAAACCCTTTCATTCTCGGTTGAGTTGACACCGCTGCAGACCTCCTGAACAATGAAATTTGGCATTGCAGCATCTGTATGTATAGCAGCAAGACCTCCGATAGGTCCGGTACAATTGTGAGGTGCTACTGAGATACCCGAAGCTGCTGCTAAGGCACCTGCTGCCCAGACTCCGGTTATACCGCCGGTATGAGCACAGTCAGGCTGAATTATGTCAACAATACCTTGTTCGATCAATTCCCTGAAACCAAAATGTGCGATCAATCTTTCTCCTGTTGCTATCGGAGTTGTTGAACGTTTCGTAATCTTGGCCATAGCTTTTGCATTTTCCGGAGGACA
>MWDJ01000101.1 GCA_002070505.1 Bacteroidetes bacterium ADurb.Bin145
TGAAAGAAATCACTTGAGTAAAATAAAGTTCAAGGGAGATCATGGTATTATCAGAAATTACTTTCAGGTGGCATCCTGTTCTCATCCACCAATACATTCTTCAGCTGTTGCAATTAAAAAAGAGGCGATAGAATCTATTGATGGTTTTCCTGCAGGTGTCACTTCAGGTGAGGATCTGCTTACATGGGCACGAATAGCCGCTGCCTATGTTATAGCATATTCAGTAATACCACAATCTGTATTTATCCAGGATCCTGCTCATATTTATGCCAGAAAGCCCAACAGGATACCTCAGAAACTCGATATTGTAGGTAGGAGCTTAGTAACGATTGCAAGAACAAATAAAAGATTACCGGGCATAAGAAAATATATTAGCCACTGGCATAAAATGCGTTCTTCGATTTATTTGAGGCTTGGAATGAAACGTGAGTCTTTTCGTGAGTCGATCATATCATTGTCATATTATCCTCTGAATTTCAAAGTAATATCGTATTTTTTCTTATTAGGCTTACCTGCGAGTTTAACAAGTAAAATATTCCGCAAATTAGCTAGTCGATGAGAGTTGTAATCACACATACTGATTTCCGTATTTATTGGCCGGCAAGACTGAATGCTCTGACTGCATATCTAAATAATAAAAGAATAGAATTTGAAATAGTTGAAATTGCCGGGGCAGGGAGTCCGTATGCTTTTTCTGGCAGCTTAGCCTCATACCCGGCAAACTGGCACTGTCTGTTTCCAAACAAGCGAATGGAAGATATTTCGCCATTCGATGCTAATATTGCCCTAAGAAGAAAACTAAATGAATTACAACCAGATATTATATTTGCAGGTGCAATTGCTTTCCCTTCAGGTGCGACGGCAATTCGCTATGCAATTGAGCATAAAAAGAAAGTGATTATATTTGATGATGCACGCCTAGAAGATGTTCCGAGGTCATGGTTAGTTGACTTTATAAAGAAAAAAATATACTCTTGTGTAAATGCGATTCTATGTCCTTCAGAAGCTTGGTATCCCACATTCAAATATTTTGGATTTAAACGTTCTCAGATCTTTTATGGCCTGAATGTGGTGGATAATTCATTCTGGAATGAGCAAAACTTTATTGGACCCAATAACAGCGCCTCTGGATATATCTTGACAGTGGGCAGGCAAATTCCCAAAAAGAACTTTTTATTACTACTTAACGCTTATCAGAATTATACTTCTAAATCAGTCACACCGAAAGAGCTGGTTTTAGTTGGAAATGGACCCGAGCATGAATTACTTGTTGATTTTGTAGAGAAAAACAGGTTGAACACCGTTAAGTTCCTGCCCTTTAAATCTCAGGATGAATTAAAAAATCTATTTCAGAAGGCATATTATTTTGTTCTTCCCAGCAGGCATGGTGAGACATGGGGACTTGTGGTAAATGAAGCGATGGCGACTGGGCTGCCGGTTGTCGTCAGTAACCAGGTTGGCTGCGCTTCAACGCTTGTTAAGGAAGGGGTTAATGGTTACACATTCTCACCCAATAATGTTAATGAATTGGCAGATCTTCTAGTTAAAATGGATACGCTCGGGGCTATAAAACGGAGAGAAATGGGAGAGAAGTCGAAAGAGATTATCAATGAATGGGGTCTGGATCGATTCTGCCAGGGAGCATATGATGCTATTCAATTTGTTTCTGGAAGTACTGCCAAGAACCCGGGAATGGTCACCAGGTTAATTCTTAAAATCTGGAAAGGTCGTTATAGACCTGTGTAAGTCTATTGATTTGAATAGGATTCTTTTTATACTTCATTATCCACCTCCCGTTCACGGCTCTTCAATTGTCGGTGGCTTTATCAAGGAAAGTAGATTGATTAATGAGAGCTTTGATTGCCACTACATAAATCTGGGAACCTCAGCCACGGTTGAAGAGATAGGCAGAAATCCGGCGAATAAATCATTCAGGTACCTTCGACTCATCTGGCAGGTTAAAAAGACCTTGCTCTTCTTCAAACCAGATTTATGCTACCTGACTCTTTCATCGGCGGGTATTGGATTCTACAAGGACGCTCTCATAGTATTGATTGTTAGACTATTCGGAATCAAACGAGTCTATCACTTTCATAATAAGGGTGTCAGAATAAATCAGGAAAAGGTAATCGATAATCTCCTGTATAGACTGGTATTTGAAAATGCTGAAGTAATCCTTCTTTCAAAATACCTGTATCCTGATGTGCAAAAGTATGTTCCGGAAAGCAGAGTTCACTATTGCCCAAATGGAATACCTGATGAGGCAGGCGTAAGTCGAAATCCACAAGTCGAAAATCACAACGGCAAGCACTCCCTCTCCCCCCTGTGTGCTGCACATCTATTGTTTCTGTCACATCTTATTGAATCAAAGGGAGTATTTGTGCTGGTTAAGGCTTTAAAGATAATTAAAGAAAAGGGCTGCACTTTTCATTGTATTATGATTGGTGGTGCAGGGGATGTTACTGAAGATCAAATGAGGGAGACAATTGAGGAGTCCGGGCTTAAAGGTCATGTTGATGTGGTTGGGAAGAAATACGGTGAGGAAAAACGAACAGCCTTTGAAAAGGCCGATATTTTCGTGCATCCAACATTTAATGATTGCCTTCCATTGGTTCTGATTGAAGCCATGCAGCATTCTTTGCCAATAGTTTCAACACCTGAAGGAGCTATACCTGATATAGTTGAAGATGGTATTACCGGATTCCTTGTACCACAAAAAGATGCAATTGCAATGGCAGATAAATTAGAAGTACTTATAAAAGATCCTGATCTGAGAAAAAAAATGGGATCAGCGGGCCGCGCTAAGTACGAGGCGCAATTCACCTTGGAGAGGTTTGAAAGAAGAATGGTGGAAATCCTGACTCAGGTGGCTGAGAAGAAGACCTCTTGTGTCAGATTAGTACGAGACTAACTTCGAATAAACCTTCGAACTATGAAAACACTGAAATGGATCACTTACATCTCTGAGGTGATCGAATTAAGTATTGATTTCCGGAAGCTCCGCTTCGGGTCGGTCTGAAAAACAACTGCTGAATGTCAGGGTCAAAAATTATCTTTCTTGGAGTACTGTTTTTATTAGCCGTCACATATATAGGAGGATGCAGACAAATAGGCACGTGGCTGTCAGATGATAATATTCCTCCGCATGCCGATGCCCTGGTACTGCTGATGGGCAACTTCACCGACAGGGTCCTGAAGACGGCAGACCTCTATGAATCAGGCATTGCCGACAGAGTCATAATAGTTGAGGAGAGTATGGGCGGTTATCAGGGTCTCATTGACCGCGGGGTGAAAATCATAAGCCATACTTCTCAGGCTGTCAGCAGTCTAGTGGCACTGGGTGTGCCGGCAGACAGCATCATAGTTATACCTGGTGATGCAAGGAGTACCTTCGACGAGGCAGTAATTGTAAGGAATTACCTCAGTGGCAATCGTGAGATTGATACCATTGTGCTGGTCTCCTCACCCTATCACCTGAGAAGGGCTTCTATGTTATTTGAGAAGGCATTCAGGGTTGCCGGATTGCCGGTCTTTACCGGAACCAGCGGCAGCGGCAACTATACCGGTTTTAATACTGACAGGTGGTGGCGCTCAAAGGAGGATATCCAGCACGTGCTTACTGAGGTTATCAAGATGGGAAGCTTTATCACCGTTGAGGGTAGCAGGCTGAAGAGAGAAAAATGAACAATGAGATTATGAACCGGGAGCAAACCGTTTCAGTTCTTGGATACACTGTCTATGCAGGCAGCAGGGATTACTTAGCCGACGGAGTGACAGGAGTTGTGGCAACCCTTAACCCGCATTCATACGTCATTGCCAGGCGGGACGTGTTGTTTAGAGAAGCACTAAAGACAGCCGACATTTTGATTCCTGACGGAACAGGGATACAACTGGCTGCAAAGGTGCTGGAGGGACGCAGGATTGAAAAGATTGCAGGGTCAGATCTTCACGAGGTGATAATAACTGCACTGGACAAACGGGGTGGTTCATGCTTTTATCTCGGCTCATCAGATGCCACATTGCTGAAGATCAGAGAGAGACTGGCCAGAGAGCATCCCGGTGTGAGAGTCGGGTTGTTCAGTCCGCCATACAGGGAGAAGTTCTCAGATGAGGAGAATGAGGCATTGATCAGGGCGGTTAATGAATTCTCTCCCGATGT
>MWDJ01000102.1 GCA_002070505.1 Bacteroidetes bacterium ADurb.Bin145
CTTCGGCATCAGCGATGGCAGATGCAATCTCTTTTACTGTTGTCCGTTCAGGTTCAGTAAGAACTGGTTCTGACCCGGCGCCAGATTTTTCTTCTGGTTCTTCTTCAATCCCTTCTTTATTTTTCTCTTCAGTCTTCGATTCTTTATCAACTTCCTTATCTACATCTTTATCTGTTTCTTTATCTGTAGTCTCTATAGCCGGCTCTATTGTTTCTTCTTCCGAAGTGGCGGCTTGGGAGGATGATGAATCGTGATTTTCTATCTTTTTCTCTGTTTCAGATTGTTTAAATGATGAAACATCCCTGGTAAGAAAAGAGAGCATCTGCTCATATTGCTCTGCTGTTATCTCCCCTTTTGCAAAGCGTATCTGCAGTATTTTTATGGGATCTTCATCAGACATTGATCACCCGTGAATAATTATCTAATATACAATATCCATTAACAATTATCCGGTTATCTATTTATGTATTGCAGAGACATGTGTTCGTGAGCCGGCTATAAGGTTTATTGAATTCTTTTTTTTATTCCATCTGACTCTGACACCTGATATTTTTAAAACTTCGCCATATTCTGACATTTTTAACTTTTTTATCTCATCATGTTTTAAAGAGTTCGGTGCGACCAGGTAGACTTTCAACCCTCCTGAACCATCACAGAACAAGAATACTGAAAATTCCCTTGTTCCTATATCAGGAGACATCTTAGTTCCGATGACATTAACAAACTCACCAATATTGTCTGTTAGGTCTCTGAACGGGGTGGTGCCGGTACGGTTTATCCTTGAGGAGGCAATACCCGCTGGTTTTTTGGTTAAAATACTGTATGAAAACTTGATATCAGTGTTTATAAAGCGATAACCCTCGTTTTCTCCTGCCAGTAACATCATGAGTCTGGTTGGTTTTAATCCTGGCAGTTCAGCAAAAGACCAGCAGCCGGCAGGTTCACACTCCCCCTCGTGAATGTGCCTGCATGGGCCAAAAAGGTATAATCCTAATTTTTCAAGTTCCTTTTGAAGCACCCTAAGCCGGGTAGAATGCCTGAGTTCTGCCGGTTCGACAAGAATTAAAAACCCGTCATCTGTAAGGGATGAGCAATAATTCATGAGAAGTTCAGCTTTTTCTTTGATGTCATATTCTGAAAGCTCGGCAAGAACATTCTGGCACGTAATCAGGGTGTACGAATCAGAGTTTAATGAGTAACCAGTCCTGATATCGGCATGGCGGATATGTTCAATATTTACCGGAGAACCCTTTGCAAATTCAGGAACAAGAAATTTAAATGCCTCGATAAATTCCTCAGACTGTTCAATAGCATCAACGGTCTGAGTTCCCTTTTTTCTCTCCTTAAAAAACCAGGTAAGAGCAAGAGGCACAACCCCCGGTCCTGATCCAAGGTCAAGAACCCTGATATTATCAGGAAGATGGCCGGTTTTATTAAGTTTCTGGATGATGTGATGGAATTGAATGATATATCCTGGTGACTGATACGCAAGGTATGCAAAAACATCATATCCTCTTTCATATTTGGCATGTGGATTCTTATTCCAGTACCCGGCTTTTTGAACAAGAACGGCCTGCCTTATCCGTTCCAGGGTTCCAGGAGATTCCAATGGTTTTCCTGTCTTGTTCTCTATATATTTCTCGATAATAAGTTCGAGACCGGAAGGAATTTTCAATATTTCCTTTTGAATGTTTTTAAGGCCCCTTTCTTCTTTTTTGTATATAGTTCTCTTATCAGCAGTTTTTGTTCTTTTATCCGCAGGCTTTCTTTTATGAAATTTTTTAAACGGACTTTCGGTACTCATCTGTATCATACCCAATTGCATGGATCTTATAAAAGTGAATTGGCTGCCGGAGTATGCAATTATCATCTTTTCATCCCAATTACCCGGGGGCATTATAAAAGGCACAATAATATAGTCAGAGTTACAATATCCATTCTCATGAATTCATCAGATGACCCGGAAATATCAATTTCAGAATTGGGTCTCATGGTCGTAGATGATGATGAAGATATTCTGTTTACCGTTCAATCTTTGTTTAAAAAAAGTTCCTTTCCCGTATATTCGGCACATTCAGGACAGGAATGCCTGAAAATTCTTGACCAGGGATTTAAAGGGGTGATTTTAATGGATATAATGATGCCTGAAATGGATGGATGGCAGACAATCCAGGAGATTGTAAACCGTAACCAGATGCAAGATCTGATCATTTCCATGTTCACCGCAAAAGATGTCCCTGACATATCTCTTGATCATCTGAAAGAATATGTTTTTGATTATATAACAAAGCCCTTTGAACCAGAAAAACTGATTGCACTGGTTGATGACTATTTAGCCCTTTTTAATTAATATAAAAATAAATGAATATCTTAATCATAGGTTCTTCAACAGGAGGACCAAGAGTAATATTTGAATTATTCAGGGACATACAACCCGCTCCTGTGGCAATTATCATTGTGCAGCATATGCCGGAGTCAACTACACAGCGGTTTGCAAAGAGACTATCACAGCTTTGCTCTATGAATATTGTCATTCCAAAAGGCGATGAAGATTTAATGCATGGTTCAATATATGTTGCCCCTGGTGACAAACATCTGGTCCTGAAAAACAATGAGACAATAATCCTGGAAAGTTCAGAAAAGGTGAACTTTGTCCGCCCTTCTATTGACGTTACCATGATGTCCCTGACAAGGGATCCAAGACATTCCTATTATGGCATAATTTTATCCGGCATGGGACAGGACGGAGCGCAAGGCCTTTCACATCTTAAAATACTGGGCGGACAGGTATTTGTTCAGGATCCAAATACCTGTATAATAAAAAGCATGCCTGAATCTGCAATGCACCTTACAAAAGTTGACCAGGTTTTATCCCCCGAAGAGATAAAAAAATTCATCCGGTCAATAGGGAAAAATTAGGAGATCTCTCTTAATTTGAAAATCCCCATCTCCTTTCTCATCTTGTTTACTGCCTCATTAATCAGGTTAATAATCTCGATAATCTGGGACACAACTGCAAGAGCTTCCTCGCTGGTTGCAGAGGAGTGCGTTGCATCATCTGCCGTCCTCTTGACAAGAGTGCTCATCTCATTCACGCTTGCCGTTATCTCTTCAAACGAGGCTGCCTGCTGCTCTGTTGCTTTTGCTATGCTGAGCATCTTCTGGTTGATATCATCCACTGCACTGGTCAGTTCATTAAAGACATTCAGGGTATCAGAAAGGGCACTGTTCCCTTCCACAACAGCTTTTCCCGCAGCCTCTATTGCCTGGGCTGCGTCATCTGATTTTCGCTCAAGGCCCATGATCATGTCAGCGATAGATTCCGCAGATATCCTTGATTCCTGCGCAAGGGCTTTAACTTCAGATGCTACAACTGCAAATCCCCTGCCTGCATCACCTGCACGTGCTGCTTCAATTGCAGCATTCAATGCAAGCAGGTTTGTCTGGTTAGCCAGATCAGTAATGATGTTGACGATCTTTCTTATCTGATCCATCTCGCTTCTTATCGCACCAATTATCTGCTCAACTTCCGAAGATGACTTTGTGATGCTGTCCATTCCCTTGTCAGCAGCACCGGCATAGTCAGTGCCTTTCTTTGCAAGTGCATTTGCATCTTCGCTCAGCCTTGCAACTGCGTCTGCATTTGCTGAGATGTCACCGACCATTATTGTAAGGTCAGACATGGCATGAAGAACCTGGTCAATACCATCTTCAGCCTTGGTGGCATTAGATGAAGTCTCCTCGGCATTCTGAGATATTTCTTTGGCGCCCCTGCTTACATCCTCCACCCCATACTGGGCATTGCTGGCATGCTTTGATAAAGAATCTATCTCTAAGATAAGAGTCGCTATTGTTTTTGAGATATCAGCACCGATTGTATCAAGTGAATCTTTAAAGTTGTCAAATTCACCTTTCACCAATACTGAAGAGTCAAAAGAAGTGGCCAGGTTACAACTGGCATATTCACTGGCAACCCTCATAGCCTCTTTAATAGGTCCGACAACGGCATCCAGCGTCTCATTCATTCCCCTGACAAGCATCGCATAAGACCCTTGATGTCTGTTAACGTCTACCCTGATATGCAAATTACCTGCAGTGGCAGATTCGGATAAACTATTTACATCATCT
>MWDJ01000103.1 GCA_002070505.1 Bacteroidetes bacterium ADurb.Bin145
AATTGCGTATTACGCTTCGCACAAATGGCTCGAAAGTTTTGCTTATAAAACAGAATTGAGTTGGTGGATCTTTGCCCTGGCAGGTTTGCTGGCGTTGGGAATTGCATTATTAACGGTCAGCTGGCAGAGCTGGAGGGCGGCAACAAGGAATCCGGTTGAGGCACTCAGGTATGAGTGACAATTTGCAATTAACAATTAGCAATTAACAATTAGGTATGAAAAATAATTAACAGGGTATTTATCGCTAAACTTCCGGGAGGATTATAAGGGATTGAATGATATAGAATTGTGAGCTGAAAGAAGAGATTCCATGAGACACTGAAATTTGAATAAAACAAAAAACCAAATGATAATACAACAACTAAGCAAAACATTTCGGGTAATTCTGAGGAGAAAAACTATTTCAGGTATTATAGTATTAAGCCTTATTGTTGGCTTTACAACAGTATTCCTGCTTACAGGTTTTATAATTGATGAGTATGCAATAGATGGTTTTCACAAAAACAAAAACCGGATTGTCCGCCTCCAATCGGATGATCCCTGGGTTGAAGGCCAGAAAATGAATCACATTACTTTTGCTGCACCAGAATACATTAAAAATAATTTTCCTGAAGTTGAGGATTATTGTCAATGGAACAAACATAACTATGATCAGATAGTTGCCGATAATAATACATATTATCAGGATCTTGATCTGTTCGAAACAAATCCCGGGTTTTTTAATCTCTTTTCCTATCAGTTCATCGAAGGTAGTCCGGTCAATTCTTTATCAGACAATAATGTAATACTCTCAAAGCATACAGCCCAAAAGTTTTTTGGTGATAAAAAGGCACTGGGTAATCAGTTAATTATAAAAGCCAGAGGAGGTGACCGGATTTATACAGTATCAGGTGTTGTAACCCAACCCGGGAAATCTCATATTCATTTTGATTTGCTTACTTCAATCAACGGCAAGGAACTGCGTGGTACTGATGCATATTTATTGCTTAAAGAAAATACCGATCAAAGAAAACTGGAAGAAAAGCTGAACCTCCAAACATCATCGATCCCTTTCTTCTGGGAGGGCAAAACGGTAAATCTTTATCTGAACGATTTAAAATCGATAAATATTACTCCTGAAGTGAAAAGCAAAATAAGAATCTCGATGGCTATAGCCGCAATTGTCTTGTTTATTGCTTTTTTCAATTACATTAATCTGTTCTTCAATCTTATAATGGACAGGAGAAAGGAACTCGGGATGATCAGGATTATCGGTGGGACCAACATAACGCTGGTGAAAAAGCTGGGGGTCGAATTCTCAACTCTTATATTTATAGCGCTGATCATCAGCGTTATCGCTGTAAAGTCTTTGCTTCCCCTTTTTAATCAACTGAACGGTAGCGATTTGTCGTTCAACAGCTTCTTTCACCCTCAGTTATTGATAATTATTTTCATGATCGTTTGTGGAGTTGTAATACTAAGCTTATTTAGTACTAATATATTCATTAATAACTTTTTACAAACACCAATCCCCATCACATCAGGTGTCGTAATAGGAAAAAACAAGAAACTTTCAATAATTAATGCCGTTCAATATTCTGTTTCAATTGCACTCATTATCTGCACAATTACCCTCTACCGTCAGGTCAACTACATTCATAATAAACCAATTGGTCTTGACAGAGATGTAATTGAATTCAGGCTTCCCGCTCCATTCGGCGATAAGAAACTGGCTTTTAAAAACAGTCTTCTGAATAATTCATCAATCGAAAAGGTTTCTGTTTGCAGCGCATCACCCGTCAGGGAAGCTTCTATGGTCAGCTGGAAGTATGACGATAACGGAGAGAAGAAAGAATATACTACCCTGCTTTTCCAGGGCGACGAGGATTATCTAAATACTCTCCACATTGAACTTATTGAAGGCAAAGAAACTAATTCGAACACTACAGGACAGAGCAATAAATGTTATATAAATGAGACTATGCTGAAGTTACTTCAGCTTAAAGATCCGATCGGGATGATTGTTCCCGGTTCTGAAATGGAGATCGCAGGTATCGTTAAAGATTTCCATTGGAAAGGGCTTGAAAGTCTTGTGCCACCTGCAATTGTTGCAGTAAATAAAGAGGGAAGGAATCTTTTGGTTAAGATAAGAGATGGACAATATGATGATGGTATCCAGGTGATAAAGTCGGTATGGAAAGAGTTGATCGCTGACTATCCTTTCGAATATTATACCATCGGAGGATTGTTTAACGACAAACATAGAAAATATGAGATACTGGTAAAATTTATTTCCTTTTTCTGCAGTATTTCCATTATCCTTTCATCAATGGGATTGTTTGCCTTGTCGCTGTTCTCCATACAGCGCAAAGTGAAAGAAATCGGTATACGAAAAGTAAATGGAGCCAATGTATTAGAAATACTGGGCATGATCAACAGCAGACTCCTAAGGTGGATCATAGTCGGCTTTCTGATTGCCTGCCCTGTTGCCGGATACTTAATGCACCACTGGCTCGGGAGATTTGCATATAAAACAAGTTTAAGCTGGTGGATCTTTGCCCTGGCAGGAGTATTGGCATTGGGGATTGCACTGCTGACAGTTAGTTGGCAAAGCTGGAAAGCGGCGACAAGAAATCCGGTTGAGGCTTTGAGGTATGAGTGACAATTAGCAATGAACAATTAGCAATGAACAATTAGCAATGAACATTGAACCGGGTATTTAGCCCCGCCTTGTCTCGAAAGTTACCGGGACCCCAGGGGGGACTTAATAAGAATGAATTAAAATATCAGGAATATGATTCTGTATTATTTAAAACTTGCCATTCGAAATTTATTGAAGAATAAGTGGTATTCCTTCCTTGTTCTGGGTGGATTTTCAATAGGATTTGCAGCCTGTATTTTGATAGGTTTGTTTTATCAGAATGAAGTAAGTGTCAATAAAAATTTTGCCAATCACTTAAATATTTACAGACTATATGATGTAAAACAGAACCGGTGCAACCTGAACTGGGATTTGTTTCCTGTGATAACCACCGGTTATGCCGCAGTTGAGGATGCCTGCCCGCTTGAATATGAAAACGGGATGAAGATAACAGTTAAAAATGAACAAACGCATGCATATACTGAGATCCAGCACCTGCTGACAACCACGAATAATTTCTTTTCTATTTTTTCGGTCAACATGGTTGAAATGTCAGCGGATAAACCCTTCGATGGGAAAGAGTCTGTTGTCCTTTCGAAGGCCACTGCGGAAAAGCTTTTTGGTAAACAAAATCCTTTGGGACAGCGGATAAATGTACACAATTTTTTTTCAGGCACTGTAACCGGGATTTTCGACGAACTTCCACCCAATTCAAGTTTCCGGGCCGATGTTATTCTTAACAGTGAGAATAAAGAGTTCCGGATGTCAAATACCTGCAATAATGGCAAGTGTTACAACCCGACAAATCTGTTTGTAATGCTTAAAAGTGGGGCAGACCCGAACAACCTGGCAAATGATTTGAACAATTCAGCCACAATTAAATCGCTTGATGTCGACAGCCTTGCCATGCAAAAACTTGACGATATCTACCTGTCGGAACTCACTGTTAAAAGCCGCCATGCAAAAGGGAATCCGGCCCTCCTTAAAATCTTCATAGCTATTGCTGCGCTTATTCTCCTCCTTTCGAGTATCAACTATGTGAGCTACTCTATCTCGATGCAATATGCAAAACTGAAGGAAACCGGAATTAACAAAACCAATGGCGCGGGGTGGAAAGATCTGATCGGCTACACCTTTACCGAAGTCACATCTGGCATTATAATCTCTCTCGTCTTTTCAGTTTTTATAGCACTGTTGGCTCTGCCCTATGCGGGAAGACTTTTTGGGAAGGCGCTTCATGTAAACTGGCATGGTTGGCTTGCAGTTGCTCCTGTTTTTCTGGCTGCAGTGGTGGTTGTAATCTTAATCAACAGCCTCGCCCCCTTATACGTTTTGTCGAAGTTCAGGATTACAGAATTTCTGTCAGGTTTCAGGGGGAAACATAACAGGAGGCAATTGGGAAAACAGATCATGCTGACCTTCCAGCTTACGGCTTCGGTTGCC
>MWDJ01000104.1 GCA_002070505.1 Bacteroidetes bacterium ADurb.Bin145
CCGTCGTTGGAGCTCATCCTCGGTCCGTAGGTATTGAAAATCCTTGCTATTTTGATCCTGACCTTATTCTGGGTATAGTAATTCATGAACAGCGTCTCGGCGCACCGTTTTCCCTCGTCGTAACAAGCTCTCGAACCAAGCACGTTTACATTGCCCCAGTATGATTCAGGCTGTGGATGCACTTTAGGATCACCATAAACCTCGCTTGTTGAGGCCTGCAGAATTTTTGCCCTGGTCCTTTTTGCCAGTCCCAGGGTATTTATCGCCCCCATTACTGAGGTCTTTATTGTTTTGATGCCATTGTATTTATAATGAACAGGTGAGGCAGGGCATGCAAGGTTATAGATCTCGTCGACTTCGAGGTAGACAGGCATTGTGATGTCATGTCTTATCACCTCAAAATTATGATTATCAAGAAGATGGGTTATGTTTTCTTTTGATCCGGTAAAATAATTATCGAGACAGATCACATCGTTACCGTTATTCAGCAGTTTTTCGCAGAGATGGGAGCCGATGAAGCCTGCGCCGCCTGTGATTAGAATACGTTTCATATTGGGGTATTTGGTTAGTACAAATGTAAAAAAATACTGGTTCAGGAGCAATCGGGGAAGTTTGAACGAAGTGAGGAAGCGATCCGTCTCTGAAAGGGGTGAATGATGTGATGAACCGGGGCAGTAAATATTCAGCACCTTCGGCGCTGACACTCTCTTTGGGAATTCACTTACCCCGGGTTGTCGACCCGGGGTTATTCATATTTGGCACCTGTCGGTGCCGTCGTACCATGAGTATGTATGTAATCCAGGCAACCTCGGTTACCTGAAGATCTATATGTCATTAATTAAAAATCATAACTCACCGAAGATAATCTTGTATATGTCAGCACAGTAATATCCGTTTACAAAGATTAGAGTGAAAAACGGAGGTACTGGCCATTGCCTGATTCGGCTCTGAAAGAACACTATATGAATAATCCCAGGGGAACACTGAGTAAGCGACCTTCACGATTTTGTGACTCTGGAAGAGTCTGATGTGAATAACCCCGGGCCCCCAGCCCGGGGTATGTGATGTCTCACGCCGGTTCATCCCTGAAAGGGGTGAATAATGTGAGTAGGGTCCGATGGTGGCTATTCAGCACCTTCGGCGCTGACACTCTCTTTGGGAATTCACTTACCCCGGGTTGTCGACCCGGGGTTATTCATATTTGGCACCTGTCGGTGCCGTCGTACTATGAGTATGTATGTAATCCAGGCCGCCTCGGTTACCTGAAGATCAATATGTCATTAATTAATAATCATCACTCACCAAGAGTAATACCGGATATAATTGGCCGCCTGTCAGCGGCCTTATGCGGAATGAAGAGAAATGGTGCTATTTTTTATACTATCAATGTAATTATCCCTATACATGTCGAATGACTCATTGCTCACCACTCATCGCTCATCGCTCATCTCTCATCTCTCATCCCCCATTCTCAACTTTCTTTATGTCAGCATAAAAAAGTAATATCTTAATTCTATATTTGTTACTCCAAGGCATATCCCGGATGGCAAGACTATCTTCAATAATTATCTTATCAGTTACGGCAGTATTATTTAATTTGAATCTGTATTCCCAGGAGATCCCTCATTCGGTCAGTAACTATGGTATCTACGACTTCCTCGATGAACTGGCAAATAATCAGATAATTTCAGTTAATTCTGCTGTAAAGCCCTACTCACGGTTGGATATCGCAAAGTTGCTTGAGGAAGCTGATGGGAGGAGGGAATTACTTACCCCGAGGCAGATGAAGGAACTGGAGTTTTATTTGCTGGATTTTGGGAAGGAGTTAAACGGTGCAACGGTGCTCGTAGCGAAGCGGAGATTCCGCGACAGCGGAAAGCGGTACAACGATGCAACGGAAGATGAAGGAAAGCAGAGATTCAGCAACAGTGGAAAGGGATCTGATGGATGGGGGAAGGTTCAATGGGTGTCTGGTAAGAAATATCAGAAAAGGCTGGATATGTTTTATTATAAGGACTCGGTTTTTTCGCTGACTGTCAATCCGATATTGGGAGGGGAAATATTTACTAATTCTTCAGGGGAGGCCACATACTGGAGGAATGGTACTGAAATGCATGGCAACATCCATAAGTTTGGTTTTTATGCCTCTCTGAGGGATAACCATGAAAAGCCATTGCTGGGGAGAAGTCAATATCTTACTCAGAGGGAGGGAGGACATCTTAAAGGCGCCACCGACTGGAGCGACATGCAGGGAGGGATCACCTGGTCGTGGAAATGGGGAGACATGGGACTTGTAAGGGACAGGCAGGTATGGGGCTCTGATTATAACGGAGCTAATATATTTGGAGGTAATAACCCAAGCTTTGTTCAGCTGTATCTTCATGTTAATCCGGTTAAATGGTTCGATTTCAATTATTTCCATGGATGGCTCAATTCAATGGTCGTCGACAGCTCAAGATCTTACTGGGTCAGCAACAGCTATGGGACTGATTACAGGGAGGTGTATCATAAAAAGTATATTGCCGCGAATATGTTCACATTCATTCCCGTCAGTAACCTTCATATCTCCTTTGGCAACAGCATAGTTTATACTGACAAGCATTTCAATCCTGCTTATATTATCCCCTTATTTTTCTATAAATCAGTCGATCATTCCCAGACATCCGGAGTCGATAACATGAATTCCCAGATGTATATAGACATAAGCTCCCGGAACATTAAGCACCTGCATCTCTACGCTACATTTTTCGTTGATGAGCTCTCTGTAAAAAGATTCTTCCGGAAAGATGAATGGAACTTCTTCAGCTGGAAAGCCGGTTTCAGGCTTGACGGTTTTCCTGTTGATGACCTGGCTCTTACAACAGAGTTTACATATACTTATCCGCTTAGTTTTCAACACTATGTGCCCACTCTGACCTTCGAAACAATGAATTACAACCTGGGTCATTATCTCAGAGATAACTCGCGTGAATGGTATCTGGCTCTCGATTACCGGCCGCTGAGAACAATGGATATCAGGTTCTTTTTCATTGATGCAATAAGAGGTCCGGATTATACGGAGCTTGGCGGGGAAAGGGTTGGCAATCCCCCCCTGGCTTCGGTCAATTGGCATAACACATCAGTCGGAATAAAATCATCATGCCAGATCATCAATGACCTTTATGTCTGGTTCTCTTTCTGCCACAGTAATATAACAGGGGATAAGAGGTGGACGCCGGAGTATTTTTATGGCCAGAAAAACACTTTGGATTTTGGGGTAACAGCGGGATTTTGAAAACGGAACAACCAAAGAAGAGGGGGAGAATGGGCGATGAGGAGATGAGAAGTGACCGGTGAGTCTTACAATGTAAACCAAATTCGTTCCTGCCCTGGGGGAAGGTTCTACCCTTTATACACATCTTTCTTTTATTCTCTGCCGAAAGGAGGAGATCCCTCACTCGTTAATCCTTCGCAAACTCAGGATTAACTTGTTCGGGATGACACGGTCTCCATGGGGATAAGGGGGAATGAGGCGGGGCGTTTGGGAGAGGAATCTCCAGCCTATTACAGAAGTGAATTAAAAGATGTGTATAAAGGGTAGGGGGTAGGTTAGGAAGGGGGTGAACTCAGAGAGCAGAAGACGCGAAGAGCAATGAGCTAATTGCCTTAATGTTGGGAATCGTTATCTGTTTATAGTGGGAGAAAACATCCCCCTAACCCCCTTCAAAGGGGGAATCTATATGCAGTGCCTCTTCACCTTAACGCGGTAAAGTCCTAATGCTGTTGTGCCGTGATTTTTTCGTCAAAATAATGCTCCATTCTTCAAAAATTTAACCTAATTTTATTTATTTCACCCGGATTAAGAGCCTTAACGGTTAATTGTTTGTAATGCAGAAGACTAAATTCAGGACGGTCATATTATTTGCGGATATTATTATACTCATAATATCTTTCCTGATAGTTGCTTCTTTCAAACCTTCCGGACTTAAATCATATGTACCATCGCACAGTATTTTCTTTATAGTCCTTGTTCTTATCTGGATCGTGGTTTCACTTCTTAACGG
>MWDJ01000105.1 GCA_002070505.1 Bacteroidetes bacterium ADurb.Bin145
ATTTTATTATTAACACTTAAAAAATTAGTTATGAAAAATCCGAAGTTTTTAATCGCAGTAGTGGTGTTGTTGTTTGAAATTAACCTTTTAAATCTCCAGGCTCAGGAACAGGAAGTACAGAATCAGAAATTTAATGTAAATGTCGATCTGTACTCAAATTATATATGGAGGGGTTCAAAACTTGGAACAGGTCCTGCAGTTCAACCTTCGGTGAAATTCTCGAGCGGGGGATTAACAATTGGTGTGTGGGGCTCCTTTGATGCAGACGGATACACTGAAGCAGATCCATACTTTTCATACTCCTTTCCTTTTGGCCTTAGTCTTGGGATGACTGATTATTATCTCCCCGATCTGCCTTTGTTCGAGACTTCTGCAGCTTCAGGAAGTCATGCCCTGGAAATGAATGGAGGTTTTACAAAAGGAGGCTTTTCATTAAGCGCAAATATTATTTTGAATGAAGCCGGAGGCATAGCATCAGCCGGGGGCGATAAGTATTTTCAGATCGGGTACGCCTTTAAATATGTTAACATTTTTGCCGGAGCTGGTGACGGATGGCACACAAGCGACGGGGAATTCAATTTGTGCAACATTGGTATTGGTTCTTCAAAAGTGATACGGATCACAGATAGTTTTTCAGTTCCGCTGACCGGGCAGATCATTTTTAATCCGGATAAAGAGAAACTCTTTTTGGTTGCCGGTTTCTCATTCTGAAAAAGGTCAAATTTAAAAAATACAGAAAATGAAAATGAAGAAGGTTGAAGTCGTAATAAGAAAATCGAAGTTCGACGAAGTCAAAGATGCCATGCGTAAGGTCGGAATTGAATTTATAACATTCTGGGACGTAAGAGGCGTTGGTAAAGCTACAGAAGAACGTGTTTATAGAGGGATTGTATATGATACAAGTACAATTGAAAGAATAATGATAATTTTTTTCTGTCGGGAAAAGTATCTTGAGCCTGCTGTAAATGCAATTCTTGAATCCGCAAAAACAGGAGAGATCGGAGATGGAAAGATATTCATCTCAGATATTGTTGATGCTTACAGGATAAGAACAGGGGAAAGAGGAGATAAGGCAATGTACCTTGAAGGAGAAGAATAGTAATTAAAAATCTAACTAAAATGATACACACAATATTACAAACAGATATTTTAAGTTCACTTGGTGGAGAACTTGAAAATTACGCGTTTTCAATTAATACTATCTGGGTTCTTATAACTGCATCTCTCGTATTCTTTATGCAGGCCGGATTTGCACTTGTTGAAGCAGGTTTTACCCGTTCTAAAAATTCTACAAACATCCTTTTCAAAAACCTGATGGATTTTGTTATCGGGACCATAATATTCTGGGCAATAGGTTTCGGGATAATGTTTGGGAGCAAAAATGGTTTCTGGGGAGGGATAGATCTGTTTACAAGAAACACATACAGGACTGATATGCCTGACATGGCTTTCCTTATCTTCCAAACCGTCTTTGCTGCTACAACAGCAACGATTGTTTCAGGTGCTATGGCTGAGAGGACCAAGTTCAATGCTTATCTTATTTACAGTGCAATTATAACGCTCGTGATTTATCCGGTATCCGGGCATTGGGCATGGGGAGGTGGATGGCTGAGCCGTATGTCTGTTCCATTCCACGATTTTGCAGGTTCATCAGTTGTCCATATGGTTGGAGGGATGGCAGCCATGATGGGCGCTCTGACTCTGGGACCACGGATAGGCAAATATGATAAAAACGGAAAAGCTAAAGCAATCCCGGGTCATAGTATATCTCTGGCAACCCTCGGGGTATTCATCTTATGGATAGGCTGGTTCGGATTCAATCCTGGTTCACAGCTTGCTGCTGCGGGAAAAGTAAATGCTTCAGCTATATCGCTGATATTTGTTACGACTAACATATCAGCGGCAGGTGGTGCAGTTGCAACAATGTTATATGTCTGGCTGAAGAACGGGAAACCCACACTTAGTATGACTCTTAACGGTGCCCTGGCCGGACTGGTAGCTGTAACTGCAGGATGTGACAGCGTTTCCCCTGGTGGAGCGTTGATAATCGGCTTGATGGCAGGGGTAATTGTTGTCCTTTCCGTTGAATTTTTTGACAAAGTAATTAAGATAGATGATCCGGTTGGCGCAATATCGGTACATGGTATTTGCGGGGCCTATGGTACACTTATGGTTGGATTCTTTTCAACAAGTCAGGGCCTGTTGTATGGAAATGGCGGCGCTTTACTGAAAAGTCAGCTTATTGGGGTTGCATCGATAGCCTCATGGGCAATCTTTACATCATTTGTACTGTTCCGCTTACTTAAGCTTCTTAATGGATTGAGAGTAGGTAAAAGAATTGAAGAGGAAGGTCTGGATGTATATGAACACGGAGAAACCGCATATAATAATTAGAGAAGTATTGATTTGTGAGCTGGTTTGGGTTTAGTTTAATAAAAAAGGGGGTCGATTAAAGCCCCCTTTTTTTTATCTCCGATATTCTGTTATTCTTCCTCTTCTTCTTCGTGGTATGCTTTTATAACAGCTTCCTGTACTTCTCCCGGTACCTGTGCATACTCAGAGAATTTCATTGTATACATTGCCCGGCCGCCTGTAAGTGAACTGAGTGCGGTGGAGTATTTATTCATCTCAGCAAGAGGAACTCTTGCCTTAATAACCTCAAATCTTTTCTCGCTTGCCATCCCAAGAACCATTCCCCGGCGGCCCTGAAGGTCGCTTATTACATCTCCCATTCTGTCGGAAGGTACCATTATTTCAACATCATAAACCGGCTCAAGTATTTTGGGTGCTGCATTCTTGAAAGCCTGGCTGAAAGCATTTCTTCCGGCGAGCCTGAAAGAGATCTCATTTGAATCAACCGGATGCATCTTGCCATCATAGACATATACCTTTATATCCCTTGCATAAGATCCTGTTAACGGACCCACTTCCATTTTTTCCATAATGCCTTTTAGGATCGCAGGCATGAAACGTGCATCAATAGATCCACCTACAATGCAGTTCAGATAAACGAGTTTGCCTCCCCATTCGAGATCGATCTCATCCTTTCCCCTGACTGATATCTTTAACTCTTTACCGCCTATCTTAAGCATCGTAAGGTCAGGATTACCCTCAACATAAGGTTCGATTATCATATGAACCTCACCAAACTGACCGGCTCCGCCTGATTGTTTCTTGTGCCGGTAATCGGCCTGGGCAGCTTTTGTTATTGTTTCACGGTAGGGGATCCTCGGAGGATTGAAGTTGGTCGGGATCCTGTAAATATTGTCAAGATGCCACTTCATAATATTGAGGTGGTATTCACCCTGACCGTGGACAATTATCTGCTTGAGTTCTTTGGAATATTCGACTTTGATTGTAGGATCTTCAAGATGAATCTTATTTAAGGCTTCTCCAAGTTTCTCATCATCACTTTCACTCTGGGCTTTTATTGCTGTACGGAATTTGGGTTCAGGAAATATTACACCTTCATATCTCCAGTCATTCCCGGGTACATTCAGAGTATGATCCATCTTGGTGTTCTTCATCTTGACAACAGCACCGATATCCCCGACATTAAGTTCAGGGACCCTCGTCCTGTTCTTTCCGGCACAGACATATAGCTGCGAGAGCCTTTCTTTTGTACTGTTGTTGCTGTTGATCATATCAAGGTTTTCAGTGACTTTGCCTGAATAAACCCTGAAATAGTTGATCTCTCCTATGTGTTCTTCAATTGAAGACTTGAAAACGTAAAGAGAAGCCGGCCCCATAGGATCGGGTTTTACTATATTTCCCTTGCTGTTTTTCGGAGCGGGCATGTCAGTTATTGAAGGTGCTTCGCTCACTATGAAATCCATCAGGTTGTCAATACCTATATTCTGTTTTGCCGATACACAAAAAACAGGGAACAATCCTCTTGTAAGGATCCCCTTGGCAATACCTTTTCTTATTTCATTCTCCTTGAGCGAGTCGTTGGAGAAAAATATCTCCATCAGAGATTCATCACTTTCAGCAGCTTTTTCAACGAGAGCGTTATGGAGC
>MWDJ01000106.1 GCA_002070505.1 Bacteroidetes bacterium ADurb.Bin145
CTGATAGAGAGGCTCTCTTTTATTGTCCCTTGCGGATAGAGAAACCCGGCTTCAAAAGAGAGAGATTGCCTCCGGAAAGGCTTGTCATTATCACTCTGTGGCCAGGCAACTGTAAACGGGAAAACCAACAGGATGATCCCGATGATAATTTTATTCATTGATTGTTTGCTGGTTAAATGTATTACGCCGCAAAGATACAATAAACAGAGCAGCCAATAATTATGGCAGTTATTTATTATCGCACAGCTACGGCCTGGCTTCCCGGGAATCCTTTTCCCCGAAGTCGGTATTTATCTATTGCCGGATGGCAGAATTATCTTTTATCCGTTTATCTCCAGGTCATGGACATACTTGTTGTCATCTGCCAGATACAGTTCAAGGGTGATTGAATAGGGTTTCTTGATCACCAGTATCTTGTGGTAGCGGCTAAGCTTTTCATCATTAGTCGCCGTACAATAGTAGTATCTGCACACTCCGTCGAAACGGTCTTCCTTGTCTTCAGAATGGTACACATTCAATACCAGTGGTTTCGTGTTGCTGCTCAGGTAATTGGTGATAGTGATACGCTTATCGGTGATCACTATTGACCTGACAGTACGGTCTATCTCAAAACCATCGCTTCTGATTGTGGCCGACCTGCTCCTGAATGTCTGTGAGAACAAACCAACAGTGGTCAGTAAAAGCAAACCAAACATGATAACCCTTTTCATGCCAACAGAATTAAATCCATATTTTGACTAACGCTGGGTTATACGTACAAAACAGGATTTTGTTCTGCTTTTTGCTGACAAATGAGATTTGCCTGCCCTGGAATTATTATTCCTGCTGCCATGCTCTTCATTGCGGCATGCACGGGTGCGTCACCCCAAGGATGTCAGCATGCTGGCTGATGCATGGGTGTATGCCTCAGCGGCTCTGCATACGCTTCTCTATTTCATCAGGCTCCTTGGGGATGGAAGCTGACATCACAACATTACCGCTGCCGGTGATCAGTACATCATCCTCTATCCTGACTCCTATATTACTGTACCGTTCATACACCGGGCGCACCTTTTCAATAAAATCAGCTATTTCGCCTTCTTCTGCCTCACTGCCATAAAGCATTTCAAGCTGATCGAGCCCATTTGCGCGGAGGTATATGCCGGGCTCCACCGTTAATACCATCCCCTCCTCAAGAGGTCTTCCCACAGCGGTATCAGCCACAAGATAGGTACTCATCATAGACTCCGGTATTCCCTGGCTTCCCGGATCATGAGCATTAAGACCCAGGAAATGGCAGATATGATAGATAGTGTAAAACTTACGCTGCCACTGGCAGTTGGGGTCTGTAACCAGACCGAGGTCATGAAGACCGTCAATGATCACGTTGGTTGCCGCCCTGTGTGCTGCCGTCATTGGCGCACCCGGTTTCATCTCTTCTATTGCGGCCTTTTGTGCCCGCAATACCAGACTATAAATATCCTTTTGTTCTTTCGTGAACCTGCCATTCACAGGAATGGTTCTGGTGATATCAGCAGTGTAATATCCATATTCGGCTGCAACATCCATCAGCAGCAGATCGCCATCCTCCATCTTCCTGTTGTTGGCAGAATAATGCAGCGTAACCGCGTTATCACCTGAACCAACAATAGAGCCAAACCCCGGCATGGATGAACCGCTTCTACGCCAGGTATATTCCAGAATAGCCTCTATCTCAAACTCATACATACCCGGGGCGCATTCAGCCATGACTGCTTCTATACCCCATCCTGTTATATCGATTGCCCTTTGAAGCATCCTGACCTCATATTCATCTTTATTTACCCTCATAGTGGAAAGCGTGGGATTAATGTCCCTGAGAAGGCCTCTGTCAGCCTTCTCCGCTGCAATGATATCCTGAACACGGTCACGGAAAACATTGTCACTGAAATCAACAAAAACAGACCTGCCTGCCCTGACTGCATCAGTAATAACCCTGTCAGCCTCATTATAATCGAGAATGGCATCAGGAGACCACGTCGATGCTATTTCCACCGGGTCAGGCAGGTTGCCTGAGTAAATAACATCGCGTATGCTTCTTTGCCTGAGGTACAGAGCATACCCAGCGGGAGAAATGCCTGATTCCTTATCAGAGAGTGACATAATTGCGCCAGGCAATCCATATCCTGTCAGATACCAGAAGTTACTGGCAACCCTGTATCCATGCCTGCCACCGTTAAATCCATAATCTGACCGCATTATCAGTAACCCGTCATCAATAGTTTCAAGTATTGTTTCACGCCTCAGGGAAAAGACCTCCCGGGCCTCTTCATCCATAATCAGGTCACTCGTATCAGGCTGCCTTACGGTGCTGCCCTGCCTCTGACAGCCACTGTTGAAGGATGCAATAAAAACAAGAGCCAGAAGGCAGATATTGAATCTTTTCATTCGAATATTTAATTGATTGTTCATATAGCACAAAGTTATGAATCTTTTAATCAAGACATGGCATATCAAGGACCATTGTGGTTATTGCATAATTCAGCCATCATCCAATACTGCCCGGAGCGGATGAAAGTTGCGGACAGAATTCTATCTTAGAGAATCAGACATAATACTTAGTGGGTTTTATGTGATTGTTATTGAATCACAAAGAATCGATAATTTATTTTTTTTAAAATAAACAATATTGTGTAAATATTTTTGTTTATTTTTGTATTATGAAAACTGAATTATCAATAATTAAAGGTGTCCATCCGGGATTAATTCTTGAGCGAGAGCTTAAAAAACGGCATTTACCTAAAGGGCGATTTGCCATTGAGTTAGAGGAATATCCACAAACCCTGGTTTCAATTACTAAAGGCAAGAGAAGGATGAATACAAATCTTGCATTAAAAATAGAAAAGGCTTTAGGAATTGATGAAGGTTACTTTATGACTTTACAAGTTTTTTATGACATAAAAGAATTAAAGAGAAAGCAGTATAAGCTACATCCTGATTTTACTAAATTGAGGTCCATATTATTCTGGGATACAAAGATGGAAAACATTGACTGGGAACGGCAGAAGAATTCCGTAATAAAAAGAGTATTTGAAAGGGGAAATGTTATTGAGAAAAATGAAATAATCCGATTTTACGGAATAGAATGTGTTAATAAAATCTTGAAAATGAATGGCTAGTAACCTTCATTATAAGACTGTCAGCTCTTTGTTGTTAGAAATTCTTAAAACTCTGATGAGAGCGAAAGAATTTGAGGATTTCAGATTGGCAGGAGGTACAGCTCTTAGTTTATATAGAGGGCATAGAGAATCACTCGACATAGATTTATTTACTGATGCCTCATACGATTCTATTGATTTTAAAGAGATTGATGTTTTTCTCCGAAAGACATTTAAATATGTTGATCCAAGTGAATACAAAGCCGTCGGTCTGGGTACATCATATTTTATCGGCAATAATGAGGATAATTGTGTCAAGTTGGATCTGTATTATGTAGATAAATTTATACAAGAATTTGTGTTAAATGATGGAATAAGGATGGCGACAGTAGAAGAAATAATTGCAATGAAAATTGATGTTATCTCTCACGGTGGTAGAAAAAAGGATTTTTGGGACATTAATGAGTTAAAAGATGATTATCCAATAGAGAAAATGCTTTTTCTACATAAGCAACGGTATCCTTATGGACATGATCCAAAGCAAATTAAAAGCGGTCTTTCTGATTTTGAAAAAGCTGATGATGATTTTGATCCAATATGCTTAAGAGGTCAAATTTGGGAACTGATAAAACTTGATTTAATTCACTTGACAAATCAGTTGAAAATTGAATGAATTGATTAGTGAGGTCTTGAGAAGGTCATTAAAAAGACCAAGAGGCCGGTTTTGACCTCTTGTGTCTGTAAAGTGAGAGTGTGATTGCCCTGCTACGCCATGGCTTCGCAGGG
>MWDJ01000107.1 GCA_002070505.1 Bacteroidetes bacterium ADurb.Bin145
ATTGCACCTGATCAGAAGCATCTCAAAGTCACCGGCCGGAACACCATTCAACGGAACCTCGGCAGCGGGACCACCCGCCAATGAAACACCATCTGTCGCAGCCCCGGCTGCAGAATCATCACCCGCCGCACCGGACCCCTTCAACTCCTTCATCACCGCCCCCAGGTCAACCAGCATCATCCTGAACCCGGCAACGGCATCCCTCCCAGTCACCCGACGATACTCAGCAATAACCTCATCCCGCATTGCCACCGCCTCCCTGACGGTCCGCAGAGCATCCTCCTGGCTGATCCCACCCCCGGCAAAAAGCTTCAGCAAACTGCACCGGTACGTAGAACATACATCGGCACGCGGCAGCTCATAAATAGTACAGGAACCTGAAAAATAACCACAGGGCAGCAGGAAATAATCACCATCCTCCCCGGTGCGGCCAGCCTCCTCTATCTTATCCGGCAGATGCCCTCTCTCTCCCGGCTGCAGCGTGGCATGCATGTAGAGGGTGCCGTCACAGCATAAACCGCATGTAATACAGATAGCCTGTTCCTCTTCCGGTGCGGTATTATTTCCCATGATACTCTACGGTAAAATCGTGGACGGCCTTTAAATAGACAAGGGCCCTGGAAAGTACTTTAATATCAACCGAATCAGGATGCCCCCTGTACCTGGAAATATCATTGGCCAGCAGGTCGAAATCAACAAAATGCAGATCAGTATTGTCCCTCCATATATCAGTCTCTTCCATGAATGAAACAGCGGCTTCCCTGAAAAGGTCTTCCATGAATGACCAGTAGACAGGATCATTCTTTGAATAGTTTCTGAGAACTTCTGAAGGCAGTATTCCTTCGCCAAGCTCACGTATAACAGGACGAAAATGATCGGTCTTGCAGAGAAGCTCAGACGGTACGCTTAGCATGTATTCAATTATACGCTTATCAAGAAGGGGATAGCGGTATTCAATGCCATTACGGTAACCCATTATAAACCAGCTTTCGCACCTCTCCTGAAGATGATAAAATCTCAACATCGCCAGATGAAACTTACGCCTTGAGGTATTGAAATGAAAATCCCTTATAGCACTTCTCTCGCTTTGTCTGAAAGGTTTCTTAAGGTACCTGGCATCATTCCTGAATGATTCCGCAGTACCACGGTCCAATATATGCAATGCCGGAAAGACAATACAATAAAGCATTCGTTTAATGAATCTCTTCAGTGGTACAATCCTGTTGCGCCTGAAAAAAATACGGAGTTTTAATCTTCGTAAGAGGTCAGGTTCTATGGCACTTGTACCGGTGCTGATGAACTCATCACCTCCCCAACCACTGAAGATAAGATTGGTATTTGTCCGGAGGATCTGATCTACAGTACCAGCTTCGGAAAAAAATCCATGATTGTCATAAAATGACGATACCCTTATCCGGAAATCAGCACTGTTCATATCAGAGAAGACGGCATTCATACCTACTTTTTCACACGTCTTGATGACAAGCTCTCTCTCGTCAGGTTTCGCATCACCCGGAATTGCTCTGTAGTGGGGAGACCATGAGTACCCGTCAAAATCATCCTGATGTGAATATTCCTGCCTTGCCAGGGCGGCAATAATACCGGAGTCGATACCTCCGCTGACATGCGCTCCTGCAATGAAACGGCTGTCGCACCGTATCTTCACAGAATCAGCCAGTAATGACCTGAGATCTGTCAGCATCCGGTCATGTGACAATCTCCTGCTTTCCCTTATTTTTTCAGGCTCCCAATACTTGTGGATTATCATGCCCGACCCTGAAAACTCCAGGTAATAACCCGGGAGCAGTTTCTTTACGTTCTTGCTTGGGTTCTTCCTGTAATCAATATACTTGAAATAGCCCATCAGGTAGTCGCTTTGAATACGCTGCCCTTCATGATAAGCCTTTGACAGACCTGTTATATCAGAAGAGAAAGAGAGCACATCACTGTTGCATATATAGGCAAGCGGACGTATCCCGAGATGGTCGCGGAAAAGATAGGCCTTTTTTGCTTTCGGCCGTATGATACAAATGGCAAAATCACCGTTCAGATGCTTTACAAACGAAGGGCCCTCAGTAATGAATAAACGGGCAATAAATTCAGGATCAGGCAACGCTGATGTAAGATCCTGCAATTCTGATAGTTCTGCTTTATTATATATATACCCTGACAGCAGGATCAGAATATCATTCCCCTCATCAGAATAGTGAAGATCAGCCGGTGAACATGGCAGCCGATTGTGCAGAAAATACCCTCCTGTAAAGCCAGTAGAATTAACCGGGTTGAATAACAGAGCCCTGGTATTAATGGCTTTACGGATGCGATTCGCAACCATTAGTGTATCAGAAGTGATTGAGAACGATCCGAAGATCACTGGACTAAGATTGAAGCTTGGGTATCAATAAAACAACACGGCCTTATCTTTAGGCTGAATCCATTTCGGAATATAAAATTGGAAATAGTAAAAAGAAGGAATGTGATTTTTTGATTAAACAGAGGTTAATCCTTATTATACCGGAGGATTTGGAGGTCCCTTTTTCCCTCCTCCTTCCGGACCAGTGCCTGATCCGCCAAAAGTGTCTTTCTTAATGTTAAGAATACAAACAACTGGCCTTGACCAGGGTTTTTTATTGATATTATCCTTTTTCATATCCGCTAATTGGGATGCAAATTAAAGCATTTCAAATTATCTGCAAAACATTTTATCATGTAAAAGTAATATTTTTAGATGAAACGCCAGCAACAAGTGATATATTTTCTTCAGAATCTGTAAAGTTCTGTGTAATCATCTCTTTTTTCCACTATTTCGAATTCCCCGGCATTTATCCACGCATGAGCGATAGTCTTGTTATCAGCGGTCCTTGCCAATCCCATAGAAATCTGTGATGTGATCCTTCTGTGCCGGAGCATGCATCTTGCAGCCAGCGAGCTGACAAGGCATTTGTTCTTCCATGGACTCACTTTAGAAGCACGTTGGGTAGCTGCCTTTAGCAGGAAGAGTGCTTTTTGTTCCTGGTTCCTGACTTCCGATTCCTGATTCTTTGAACCCTTGACTCTAAACTCCGAATCCTGAACCCGGTCCCAAAATAAACCCGGTATCCGCCTGAACGGAATTACCTTTAGTAAAAGCCCCACCCACAGCTGAAGTGCCAAAGCTTCAAGAAAAAGCCTTCTCTCCCGCCCTGAAATCCTGAAAAACCTCCCTAACATTCCCTTTAACTTTTCCCTTTTGATCTTTTTACTTTTTACTTTTAATTATCATCTTTTATCTTATCCAGATATTGTTTAACCGTTTCATACAGACCAGTTATCCCTATTCTTTTCGGCCTTATCACTCTCACGAACCTTGTCTGTTCCACAATTTTCACCAGTTGCTGCAGGTAGGCAGCCTCCGTCTCCGGCATCCCTGCCAGTATCTCCCATGAACAGACCTCGCTGCGCAGCAGTGAGAACCTCTCCGCCGGGGAGGGCTCGCTGAACACCGGTCTCTCCACCGGGCCGGTCTCTATCTTCATTATCACCTTCAGCGGGAAAGGATTCATCCGGACGGGCGTCAGGCTGACATACTTCTTGCCTGTGCCGCTCTCCGCCTCAGAAAGCGCATCAGGACTGATACCCAATTCCTCCGCAGTTTCCTTCCGGATCTTTACCCTCCGTTTAAGGGGCATGATGCAAGGCTGTTCATCTTCGAAGACCACAGGGGTAAGATCATCTGTCAGAAATCCGCCGCCATGCAAGGCAAAAGACAAAGTAACTGATGATTTTCCGGCGCCTGTTTCTCCGGGCACCATAACTCCCATACCATTATAAACAAAGCCGCTTGCATGAAAGTTGATGATCTTCCGCTGATGGAGCAAA
>MWDJ01000108.1 GCA_002070505.1 Bacteroidetes bacterium ADurb.Bin145
ACAGACCATGGCTGTTCTCCATTGTACAGGACGATCGGGATAATACCAGGAAGGCTGTCGGATGGTACAATTACTCTGGTGCGGATGAGATCCTGCCAGAGGAGAGCCATGTATGACATCACCCGAACCGGCATGCTATGATCTGGTCTGGACTGAAACTCAATGAGCAGATAGAGAATAAGAGTCCGGTCTCCATAGCCAATTCGCCAGATGATATCATCTTCTCGTTCCCTCAGGTCATCGGTGACATAACTTCCGTTACAACGCTCAAGTCTGGTAAAGTCACAATCTGCTGCAAGGCGGGGATCCAAAAATCCTTTGATCAGATCAGCAATCATCTCAGGATGGCTGAATAATCGTTTGTATGGGTGATCAGAGTCATTCATCAGGATAATCCGTATATTATTAGTTCATCTAATATATAGTATTCCCGAAATTTAACTCATAATCCAATTATTAAGGATTAATTCACTAATTGCTCGATGTACGGCAGGTATATAGCACAGCACGCTATTACTTATTCCCATGGCCAGGCAGTCAAAACATTACCTCTCAATTGCCAGTGAAGGCCTCACAGAGTGATTCACCGGCATCATCCTTGAAACCCTTGATAATCTTCTCCAGGGAGTCCTTCGACTTCATTATTACACAACAACCTTTATGTTCAGAAGAGTAAGGCAGATTAAGGAAATTGATAATTCCAGAGTTTTTGTGTGAATTCTTAATATTCACGGATGAATTAAGAGATATTGTTCAATTGATAGGGCCGCGCGTTGAAAAATATTATATGTAATTTTTTTGGTGCCGAGTGCCGGGTATAATTAAGTCGACACTCGGCAACATCGGGATCAATGATGGTGAACCAGCCAGTCAGACAATTATGCATCTCCATATCAACCTTATTCCCCGGTACAAGGATAACATGGATGATCCACGGGGCGGAGAGAGGAGTTATTTCAGAGAAGAAGAAATATTTAAAGTGAATATATGAGAAATATGTCTGATTCGATATTTATTTATTTATTTATTTAATTTTTTGATAAAATCCCCTTACAACCTCACTAAACTGATCCCCATTTCCATGTATTTTCACCACATTAACCATCTTTGCTGAAATCCCTGCCTCATGTTGAATATTTTTCTTCAGATCTGCTATCTTCGCAGCAGAAATTGACGGCGCGGAGTTACGTTGAACGATAATTGCGGAAAAATGTCGATCTAATAAAGTGATATTCTTTGTGTTGCAATAATTTTTTATGCTAATATGAGTATCGATGATTTGAGTTCTTCCATGCTTAATATCTCGGCCTTTTCCATCAACATATACAAACAGGATTGAGATATGCGATTCTTTCTTATACCTGATAATAAGGTCAACAATCTTTCTCCCTTCCTCTGATTGAATAATTTGACGAATTTTTGGATTTTTAGCCGGATTATCAATGTGAAAAAATATAAACTCCTCATCAGAATCAGGTCTGACAGATATATTGACCTTTGATTCACGAAAAGAAGTTCCCGATAATTTGGAATCTTCAAGTAGTGATTCTAATGTATCATTAGGACTCATTCACCATCCTCGATGAATAAATCCATGATCTCATCAGAAACCCGGCTGAAGGTCTCCCAATTTATCCTGCCTTCAGAAGAGAGAATGTTTTGAACTTTTTTCTTTTCAAAAAGATATACTGAAACATCCTCTTTTGGAATAAAAGCGTCTGAAGAACGGAGATAAAATCTCTCACAAATTGACTCTTTTTCCTGAAGGGTCTCTGCTTGCATCAGATTTATTAAATGATCAACAATATATGGACTATGTGTGGTAATAACCACATTTAATCCATTATGTACCAAAATAGATAAAAATTCGATTAATTTTGCTTGTGCTCGAGGATGAAGGTTCATTTCAGGTTCATCGATAAGGATAAGGTCATTGAATTTTGCTAAGTAACGTAAATATAGTACCAGTGGAGTATTGTCCTTCACCATCGATGAAACAACTGGCATATCAAGAACAACCTTATCATCAGAACTCAGGCGATATAGAAGATCATCGGCAAATACTGGGCTGTCAGATGAATAAAAGATATCACCTTCCAGTATATCGTTTTCTAAAACGCGGGAAAGGTCGATATATTTCTGGACATACTTATCCTTTTTTGCATCTTTTTCTCGTTGATCAGGGTTTTGGAATGAATGTTCTGCTGAAATTTTGAGGTTGATAAGATCTGAAATTGGATAGGCCAGTGATATCGTTGGAGAAGAAATGTCATTCTCTTCTCGAATAACCGGATCTTTCTGGTTGCGACCACGACGAAAAAATGTAAAAATGCCAGTTCGTTCGACAGGAAGATAATAAGTACGATTATTAAAACCTTTAAAAAAAGAACTAATAATTACAAAAGTTATGAAATCACGGCGAATATAGTCGGGAAGTTCATGTAATGCATCTTCATCTTCGGTCAGATAAAAATATATTTCTGAATCCTCGGTTTTTTTCTCAGCACTTATCAGGCCAACACCGCTTTTTCCCCTCCCTACCGTCAATTTAAGAGGATACATTTGAATATTTTTTTTAAATTCTGGCAATCCTTCTGTCAAATCTACCTTTATATCAGATTCAGAAAAATCCGGTCTTGATGATCCAAGAAACGCATTTAGCTGTTGGAGAGAAAATTTTGCAATATTATTCAGAAAATCTTTCCCTTCGGAGGAAAAAAAAGAGATTAGATCAAATTTTGCAGCTCCATTCTGGAGTAAGGTCTCTATTGTCTGGTCTAATTGTGAATATTGTTCCTCAAGTGCACCACTCGCATATTTTGAGGAGTATTGACGCCACACAGCAGAATTAAATATTGAACTAATTATAAAAGCAGCCCATGTTTTTCCAACATTGTTCTGCCCAACAAAGACCGTGAGTGGGCGCAAGTCAATACTGGCCTCCTCTATAGCACCGCAACGAAAGAGATTAAATTCCATATTGATCAGAAATTCCTCCCATATAAAAAGGACATTTAATTATTATAATTAGATGGTTATTCATATAATGTTCATAACATAGGTTCCTTTCAATTATTTTTTTCAGAAAATGTCTGATATCTTCCGATCTTAATGTTGTTTTTACTTCAACTATCACTATCTCAGAACCGTTTATTGCGATGATGTCAAATTCGTAAGTCTATTCCGTCACGACGACCTTTTCTTCGTTTTATAGTATCAGTAACGTTTATTCCTTTCTGGTTTCAGGAGAGTGACAATATCTCCTTCAACCAGGGACTCAACAAGTTTACCCCATTGGGAAGTGAACAATCGTTCCAGTTTGTTAAGTTTTTTGTCGGTTTCTTTGAATTTTTCACTAACCACCCGATCTGTTTCCTGGAACTTTTTATCGGTTTCCTTAAACATCAACCGGACTTTTTCAAATGACAAAGGACTATCTGTAATGGTATTTTCTGATGGGGAAGTTATTGGTTTTGATGAAGGTGTCATACCGGTTCAATTATTGTATCGGCAGATATTATCAGTTCCGGATTTTTTTGTGAGGTTATGGTTCCAGTGTCTAATAACCTATGACGCGGATGTGATCTGTGATTGATACCGGCCATGAAAGGGAATCAATGATCATGTTGATGTATGCGATGTGAACTGGGTTGATTTGGAGACCATAATACTCCCAGCGTGATATATCATTCTGTGCTTTTAAAAGAAGGGATGAGATCCTGCCAGAGGAGAGCCATGTATGACATCACCCGAACCGGCACGCTATGATCGGACCTGAACCTGAATGGATCTGAAGGGGTTTATTCGCTTACTGCCTATAGAAGAACGGGTAAGCATCTCGAAAGACGG
>MWDJ01000109.1 GCA_002070505.1 Bacteroidetes bacterium ADurb.Bin145
TCCATGATCTGATCATATTCCCCAAGACCTTTTGTCTCAACCGTGACAGAGCATCCGATGGACTCTAACCGTTTCTGCCATGACTGGTTATTTGCATCTCCGGAAAGTTCAATCCAGGCATGAATACCAGGAACAATTGTGAGAGGTACAAGTTTTACTTTCTTTGCTCCGATATGAGATAAACGATTTTTGACCTTTTCAAAGTCCGGATAACCGTTGACAGTTCCAATAATAATCTGACCGCCCTGACAGATATCATCCAGTATCATCTGTAACTGGCAAAGAGCTGGTTCCGCCCCTCCTTCAGCCGTTGGAGATACAAGAACAACCGCTTCATCTTTTGCTTTCGGAGAATATATTGACTCAATTGCTTTTGCAGTTTCAACATAATCCTCCGGGTTCATAAGCAGGGATGAACTGATGAGTATTCCATCAAATCCGACAGCTCCATGTGCTCCAGCCAGCTCATTCAGGGTGGTAATGATCGGATATAACTCATGATACCGTGCCCCTGATGTGATAAATAATGGTTGCACTACGACTTGTGAATGACCTTTATCCAAAAGAGACGTTATTGCAGCCAGTGGTCCCTGGATATACTCATTCTGTTCCCGCAGGACAAGTCTTACAGGTTCAGATGTGAATGAATATGCAACCTCTGCTTTTGGATATGATGTCTGAATTTTCTTTACACAGGAGTCAATGACTGCTCTGCCTTCTGTTTGGGTCGTCCCAATGGAGACAAGTAATACTGCTCCATGACTCTCAATTTTCTTACCATGACCTTTCATCATACTCACCCATAATTTTTATAAGCATATTATTTTATGATTTTTTGATTTTATAAAACTACCGATTTTATATTTCAGTCGGGTTTTTATCAAATCCCCATAAATCCTCTTATTGTACAATTTATCAATGAAAATTAACTTAATTCATATAATCCAGATAATGTTTACGAATATTCAAAAAAATTAAAAAAAATCCACATATAAATCCATTGTATAAACTTAAGGAAGATCTATCAAAAGTTCCCAAATTTCCATGTTATAAGATATCTCCACTCCATAAATCCCGGATAATGCCAAAAACATATATCTTTGCATTCTTTATATCTGATTTGTGTCTGGTCAAAACAATAACATATTAACCCATCAATACAAATTATTTTTAATACAATTCACATTAGTTGTGCATGAAGAAAAATACATCTTTTCATATTTCAAAAAACAGGGATCCAATGCCATAACATTTCTGATAAAACTTATAACTAAAGGGCAATATAATCCCGTTTATTCTCTATTCCAATAAAAATATGGAAGAGATTCCGGGTTAGGCATATGAAAAGTTAAAAAAACTGATGGATAATCAAATTTAAACATGAAGGAAGTTTTAAATATTTCAGGTTACTCTGTTGATTTGAAAAGATATAACAATTCCTGGGAGGAAGTCAGGAAATTTGTAAATACCATGGGATGCTCCGGGGTTGAACTACTTATAGGAGGTGAACATGATAACACAATTCCCCTGGACCTCATATCGTCAATTCACCTTCCTGACTGGCTTGGATGGATGCGCCTCTGGAGGGAGCCTGAATCTGTTCCTGCTGATTGTGAACCATTCAAACTGGCATATTATTTTGGAGCTGCAACACCTGAAGATCTTATCCGATCATTTATTGACAATCTTGAAAAAGCTGCAGGACTTGGCGCAACATATGCCGTTTTTCATGTCACACATATAGAACTGGATGCGTTTTTTACAAGAGACCACCGCTATACAACCAGGGAAGTTCTCTTCTCTGCAGCTTCATTTTTAAATACCGCCTGCAAGAACTTTCCAAAAGGAGAGCCACCAGTAACAATCGGTTTTGAAAATCTATGGTGGCCTGGACTGACTTTATTATCACAAGATGAGATTGATTTTTTTACTAATCATTTAGAGTTTGACAACTGGTTCTTTGTCCTTGATACAGGACACATGATGAATGCCATGGACACACGGACAGAAGAAGACGGAATCCGAAAAGTATTATCAGTAATGGACACTCTCTCCAGTGCAACACTGGAGAGAATAAGAGCTGTGCATTTTCATTGCAGCATATCAGGGAAATACCAGGAAGAAAATTTTTTTTGTGACCCGCCATCAGGATTTTCCAGTCTTATGTATGGAGAACAGATCTCCCTCCTTATGCCCATGGTTGCGAAACTGGATCAGCACCGTCCATTTACAAACCCTGAATGTAAGATGATCCTGCAGAAGGTAAATCCCGATTACCTGGTTCATGAATTTATAAGCAGGACAAAAGAAGAGTTTGAAGAAAAAATCAGAACTCAGAAAAATTGTCTCAAAAATTGACGGGAATTATTCCCCCCTGATCTTCGGAGCTATCTCTTCTAACAGATCCCAAAGCCTGGGTCCTGCCCTGTCAACAACATCGCTGTCAACCATGATGGTTCTATTTGAACTAATTGCGGACAATCCTGATAACCGTGGTTCATTCATGAAATATTCCATAATATTAGCATTATCACTACCCATACCGCATCCGGAGTTCACCATTAAAATATCAGGATTTTTATTTACAAACTCCTCAATATTCACGATCACATGGCTGTTTTTATCCGAAAAAGCATTTACACCTCCAGCTATATGAATAAGTTCATCCTGAAATGTCCCTTTTCCACTTGCATAAATAGGATCATGCCATATTACATGAGCAACAACCGGTTTTTTTACAAAAGCTTCCCCTTCTTTCCGGACTTTATCTTCCCTAATCTTCAGGCCAGATATTATTTCTGATGCCTTTTCATATGTCCCGGTGATATATCCCAATTTTTCAAAAGTGGCATAAATTCCATTCAGACTTTCAACATCAGCAAAATACACAGGAACACCAAGACTTTTAATCCGTTCAACTGTATCCTGGTTGTTTCCAGATGAGGCGACAACAAGATCAGGGCGTAATGCAACAACCTTCTCAATACTCACAGTTGAAAAACCTCCAATCTTCTCTTTATCAAGAGCGCCATCCGGATAATTGCAATACTCAGTTACTCCCACGATCCGGTCATCAAGGCCGAGTGCAAAGAGAACTTCGGTGTTTGAAGGGGCCAGTGATACTATCCGAAAAGGTTCAGAGTGAACAGTCACTGGCAACTTTAGATCGTCCTGAACAGTCCGCGGCCATGGGTCATTGTTTTCGTACTGGGTGGCACCATTGAGAGGTGAACATAAAAGAAATATGAAAAATATACAAATTATTGTGTTTTTCATCAATCTCAAAGGTTTTTCTGATCTCATATCTTTTACTGCTTTTTTCCCTGTCATAATACAATAACTTATCTTGCCTTAAGTAAAAATATCTTTATCGATATCTGGCTCATCATATGAATACCATTCGAAATATTCTGATACTTGCCGGGCTTGGATGTGCAGTTGTTATTGCCATCCTTTTATCCGTTCTTACCGGTCCGGTTGACATATCTCTCGCAGATATTCTGACCGGTGTAGTTAATGATAAAACAAAAGAACTGATCCTTTTTGATATCCGGATGCCGCGGGCAATTGCAGCTGCCCTGGTCGGTGCAGGACTGGCCTGTGCAGGAGCCGCAATGCAGACATTGTTCCGTAACGATCTTGCAGACCCCTATACACTTGGAACATCAGCTGGTGGTGCAGTCGGGGTATCACTTGCGATAATCTCCGGGGTTGCAATGCTTGTCCCGGTAGCCGCATTTTGTGGTGCAATAGGATCTGCATTTCTTGTATACATTCTGGC
>MWDJ01000110.1 GCA_002070505.1 Bacteroidetes bacterium ADurb.Bin145
GGCACAAGGTTTCTAATTCCCCCTTTGAAGGGGGCAGGGGGATGTTTTATGGGCATGGGGCTATGAGCGATAAGCGATGAGCAGTGAGCGATGAGCGATAAGGCACAAGGTTTCTAATTCCCCCTTTGAAGGGGGCAGGGGGATGTTTTATGGGCATGGGGCGTTGAGCGATGAACGATGAGCAGTGAGCGATGAGACTACATTACTATTTACTTTTTAATCGTGCCAGAATTAAAACAGGATTATCTGTTTCCTTCAGGCTTTCTGCCAGTTTTTTATAAAGCTCCTTTTTATTCAGATCCTTTGGATTAGAATTCTTGAACTCGTCTGTTGCCGCATGTGCTATGATTTCGTGAGGATTTTGGATCCCTATTAAGTACTCGTTACCATTTTCTTCATAATAACTCTCAGGGAAAAACCATAATCCTCCATCGAAATCATTTTTAATGCCACTGACAGGCTGGGCTCGTTCATTAACTTCATAGATATTTAAAAAATCCCTTACCCCATTCTTATCAATAAATGCCATATAGTATTTCCGATCATAAAAATATCTCATGACATAAAAGCGTTTTGTTTCAAATATATGAAAGCCAAAATACTTTTGCTCCAGGACTTGTTCAACAGAGAGGTTACCGCGGGGATGGCGGTGAGTACCAGGACTTATAATCAAAGCCGGTTTCTCTGATAGATCAGGCATAACTGAAAAAACCGTATCAGACCATGTATTATAATATGTCACCCTGTTTTCAAAGAGATAGCTTTCAATTCCTCCGGAATAGTTGTATGTAAATTCAGGAAGGTGCCTTTTTTGTTTTTTCACAATATTCCCCAAGGTATCGTAAACTATCCATTCGTAAGGTGAATCATATCCGAAACAATTAATAAACAAATTGTTATTAAAGAAATTGATGCTGTTAATGAATGAGTCTGGATATTCGTTCAGGGTAAAACTTCTTAAAAACTTTCCTGTTCTGGAAAAGACCTGAATTGTTTTAGTTCGGTCTGCATGATTATATAAGCTCCCGGATTTTTCATCAATGCAAAAATTCCGGGCAAAAATATATTCCCCGGGACCTCTTCCAAATCTCCCTAACTGGCTGATCAATTTCCCACTCCTGTCGAATGCCAGGATCCCGGTTCTGGAATTAAGGTAGTAGGTATGATGATCGGGAATAACAATATTTATATTATCTATTAATATAGAAGTATCCAGTGGTATGAAGGATATATCGTCTATCAGCTCGGATAACATAATTTCATCTCCGCTGTAGTTTACCGGATCAAATTCATAGAGATCTCCGTCAGAGGAATTACATCCCGCGAATAAATAAGCAGCAAAGAAGAAAACTAACAATTTCGCATCCATGATCCTTATATATGACAATAATAATAAATATTTGATTGTTAATGTCTTAAAACCTGTTCATTGACAGCAACATAGTGTTAGACAAGGGCTATAAACTTGATATTTAATATGTTGTATACACATCCTGATCTGCAATGTCTGATCAATTTTGATAAAAACTAAGCTACTTTTGAATTGATCGTAATATACCAAATAATTCTTATTTTGCTTACATTTATAGTTAATTTTTTGTATTTCCTTTTAAGTCTTTTATAATTCAGAGTCTTAGACATGAAACAGGCAAATGTACTGAGAGGGAGCGGGGAGCGGTGGGCGGAGAGGTCTTGCATGTTGTGCAAGTCATGCAAGTCGTGCAAGTTTTATTATAGTCCTGGACCTGCAGGACCGCAAAACCTGCATGACCTGCACGACAATTTACTATCTGCGTAAATCTGTGCTTTGCCATCCGCAGTCTGGATTTAGCAGGACGAAGGATGAAGATCTGCGGGAAAATATTATTTAAGAGCTTCCACAACTTCGTCAGGACTAAAGATCCTGATATTGCCAGTAATCCTCTCCGGCTTGTTCCTGACAAAAAGCACCGGAATGACTTCATAATTCTTCCGAAACGGTAATAGATCAGTTTTCCGCATCAATTCCTTTGCCGCTCCGGAAAGATCGCCTTTTTTGTTCCATTTTACTTCACCAACTATTATTTTGGTTTTATCATATGATTCAGAAACAATGTCTACCTCCAGCGGCTTGCCGTCCAATCCCTTTCCCCACCAGCGTGAGGCTGGCCCGAATTCCTCTCCCATTTTCAATCCGGGGACGGACTGCCTGCATAATTCTTCCCATTCGGATGAAACATATAACTCCATCCTTTTTTTAATGTCTTTCAATACCCGGGTTCTGTGACCGAGCTCTATCCTGCTTTTATCAGGGACGACAAATGTGAAATAAAAATTCAGGAAAGGATCGTTAATGCGGTAAATACTCTTTTTTGTCGATCGAAGCGATTCGCCGAAAGGTATCTCACGTCTTATATATCTTAGCTCTGTCAGGAATGCCAGTGCATTCGACAGATGAGTTGCCGGCTTACCTATCCTTCCGGCAAGTTCGGATAAACGATGACTGCCCGATCCTATAAGGCTCAGCAGCGTGAATGCCTGAACCGAAGTACGGATCTCATCAGAAAACAGCCGTTCAGGTTCATCCGTAAGCAGTCCGTATTGATTAATAACATGCTCCGAAAGAGCATCTTCAAGAGAGCCTGACGACTTTCGTATCTCCCAGTAGCGTGGCACTCCTCCCCAGATAGAATATTCCGTAACAGCTTCATCCGCAGATATTCCCAGGTACTTCCTGAGATGAGCAACTGACATGGGCTGAATCTTCAGAATTTCATCAGCCCTGCCATATAAAGGAGCATTTGCATCCAGAACCAGCCCATGCATCATCATCTGTGATGAACCGCAAAGAATAAAAGTGAAATTGCTATGTGCCTTGTCGTCGTATATATTTTGCAGAACAGACGGCAATTCCGGAGAGTTTTTCACCAGATACGGAAATTCATCAATGATTAATGCTATACGACTTTTAAGTGCATTATTCAGGCTCCGGAAAAGGGAATCCCAGTCAGGATACATCGGGACAGAGAATCCCGGGATCATAGCGTCGATCCTGATAGAAAGCGCCTTTATCTGAAGAGCTTTTTCACGCATGTCCGCAGCAAAATAAATCATTGAACTGCTCATTAGCTTTTTAAGGAGGGTTGACTTTCCGCAGCGGCGTCGACCGTAAATTATTACCAGCTTGCTCTCTCCGGCATCCATGACACGCTTCAATCTGGATATTTCTTCTTCTCTGTTTACGAACATTACTTATTATTATGTTTGTCAAATATAATGTTTAATAAACATAATTACAAATTATTTTTATTTCCGATGATAATTAAATACTACAAAACACTTCGGGGATTTATAAGTTACACCAGGGAATTTGACTTATAATGGCAGGGGCAGGGAGGCAAGCAGCGGGCTGTAGCGTTCAAGCTCGGAGCAGATGATGTCGAAATCCGATTTGGGGTCGCGCCCTTCGGTGGAAGCCGTGTCCACAACTTGAATCAGCATGCGGCAGCGCTCGATATGGCGCAAAAATTCATGTCCGAGTCCGGCGCCCTCCGCCGCGCCTTCGATGATGCCCGGGATGTCGGCCATGACAAAAGAATGCTCTTCGGGGCCGTAAACAACGCCGAGGTTGGGGCGCAGGGTGGTGAACGGATAATCGGCGATCTCGGGGCGCGCGTTGCTCATGGCCGAGATCAGCGTGGATTTGCCCGCGTTCGGAAAACCGGCCAGACCCACGTCGGCAAGCAGTTTCAATTCAAAAAACACTTCGCGTTCTTCGCCCGGCGCGCCCGCTTTTGCAAA
>MWDJ01000111.1 GCA_002070505.1 Bacteroidetes bacterium ADurb.Bin145
TTATTAAACCATCATCCTTATTCAAACGGAAATATTCTAAAACTTTTAATGGGAGGTCCAGTGTAAGTGAATTATGCCTACCCAATGAGCATAAACATAAATATTTCTGATGTCGTTTCTCTGTCCCATGATTTTAGGTTTTACCTGTTTCTTTTGGGGGCACGTTCCTTGATTATTAAATTGGCATCTTGAAGTTTTCTTCCAAGATCATCATCTTTAGCCACCTTGTCTATATCCTTTTCAAGGCCAAGTACCATAAGCACTTTAACATATGCTCCAATGCTTACAGTGGGACTTCCCCTTTCTATAGACAATAGAGTAGGTCTGCTAATATTTGCCCTTTCAGAGACCTGCTGTGTACTATATTTTCTTCTCAACCTGGCTAGTTTAATATTATCACCAAGCTTTGAGAGGGCTTTCTGAGCCTTTGGTAACAATATTGAATTTGTGGATTTCATAATGTAAAATAATATTTACAAATATATTAGTTTTCGTAAAATAAAATTAACATTATGATTAATATCTGGAAAATAAAACCAGCCTGTGCTAAAAAAAACAAGACAGGATAGAGTTTGGCATATTCAAGTGTAAGCAACAATTCAGCACATAGTTACTAATATGAAAGACTTTCGTACACATGATCTATACGAGAAGGGATACTGTGCAAGGAGTTCAAAGTTGTGCAACTTTTTTCTGTAAATTATAAAGTCTCAGTTATAAAATCAAAACACATCCGATAATACCTTACCCTTCATCAACTTTTCATAGGTAGTGTACCTCGGTGCTTGCGGAGCTGACCCTTTTCTCTTGGTATCAATTTAACAGGATTGATTTCCTTTGCAGGTTCCTTAAAATAAACGATATTTTTATTGGTTTCCTTATACTTTTCAATTTTGGCCACCTCAGCCAGATGAGTTATTGCAGATATTGGAGCAACCTGATAAGCAGCAATATATTTGATGCGGTTAAGCATTGATGATGAAATCCTGATTGTCTCATGCATTACTTTCGATAAATGCCGATTGAAAGCCTTCTACCTGAGCAGGAACAACAATCGTCTCCAGTTCCTCAACAAGATCATAGTAATTTCCATTCCTTCTTCCCTCCCTGTCTGAAGAAGCTTCAATCAAAAATTTATGACCAGATAATAAATCTGACCAGATAAAGGATTTTTGTTGCCAAATTAATCTCTTATTAATTCCTTTGTACAAAACAGGTGTTATGCAAAAGTCATTGAAAAAGGAGAAAGTTCCATTCTCATATAAGCCATCCTCCATGAGTCTTGATGAATGGCAAACTCAACTCAGGAAACAATATGCAGTAGATCAGCATTTCAAGATAAAGAATATTGGTAACCACCCGTTTTTTTCAGATTTTGAGGTGTTTAATCCGGAATCCGGGAAAACTTACAAAGTTTCAATACGTGATAACATAAAAAGTTTTCATTTCTGCAGTTGCCCGGATTTCACAATTAATAATCTGGGAACATGTAAACACATAGAATATTTACTTCATTATTTTGAGAAATATAAAAAATACAAAAAGTATTTTACTGCCAGACAGAAAATCGGTTATTCTTCTTTGAGCGTTTTTTACGGTTTGGAAAGAAAAATTAAACTTAAGAAAGCTGATTTCATCCCGGTTTTTGAAGATGAAGAGTTCTTTTTCGACGAAGATGGCTTTCTGTTTCCCTCCAGATTATCAGAATTGGGCTCCTTTATTCAAAAAGCCAGGCTCACAGACCCAAATTTGAAGGTTTACCCGGATATTTTTGAAATGATTTCCCAACAACGGAAAGAGGAGCACCGGAAGAAACTGGTATCTGAAATTTTTCCCCGGGGAAAGGACAGCGAAATTTTTGAAGGACTGATTAATACTCGTTTATATCCTTACCAGAAGGAAGGAATAATCCGTATCGTGGAAGCGGGCAGGGTTCTTTTAGCTGATGACATGGGTTTGGGGAAGACTATCCAGGCAATTGCGGCAATTGAATTATTTCATAAATACCTGGATGTCAATAAAGTTCTTATTATCTGCCCAACATCTCTTAAATATCAGTGGAAAAGTGAAATACAAAAATTTACCGGCAGGAATTCCTTAATCATTGAAGGGTTGATCCATAAACGAAAAGAACTATATGCTGAAAAGGATTTTATCAAGATTATCAGTTACGGTGCCGGAAGAAATGATTCTGAATTCATAAATAACTGGAGGCCTGATCTGGTAATCATTGATGAAGCACAAAGGATTAAAAACTGGAAAACACAAACAGCCCGATCTGTAAAGAAGATACAGTCTGAATATCTAATTGTGCTTACAGGCACTCCCCTGGAAAACAGGATTGATGAGATACACTCAATAGTTGAATATATTGACAGGTACAGGCTGGGGGCACTTTTCAGATTTCTTGACAATCATCAGGTAACTGATATAAATGGCAAACTCACCGGTTACAGGAACCTCAGGAACATTAACAAAACACTGGAAGGGATATTGATCAGAAGGACTAAAAAAGAGATTGCCGACCAGTTGCCCGACAGAATTGATAAGAACTTTTTCGTGGAGATGACCCCGGAGCAAATTACTGATCATAACAGTTACTACGATCATGTATCCCAATTAATCAGTAAATGGATACGAACTAAACATCTTAGTGAAGAAGAAAGACAAAAGCTATTATCATACCTGAATTGTATGCGGATGGTTTGTGATTCAACCTATATTCTGAATCCGAAAACAAACCATGGAAATAAAATCAAAGAAATCTCAGGTATCATTGAAGAATTAACCGAAAACCCCGAGAACAAGCTGGTTATTTTTAGTCAGTGGAAACGAATGTTTGACCTTCTGATAAAAGAGCTTAAGGGGAAGGGCTTAGCCTATGAGTATCTTAATGGAGACATTCCTGCAATTCAGCGAAAAGAAATAATTGAAAGATTTCACAAAAATCCGGATGTGAAAATATTTCTTTCCACCGATGCCGGAGGAGTCGGGGTAAACCTCCAGAATGCAAACATATTGATAAATATTGACCTGCCCTGGAATCCTGCAGTTTTGGAACAAAGAATCGGCAGAATATACAGGCTGGGACAAAAAAAACATATTAACGTGTTCAATTTTATTTCAAAAGGCTCAATTGAACACAGGATATTGTATTTACTTGGTTTTAAGAAATCTGTTTTTACCGGGGTAATTGAGGATGAAGGAAAGGACGAAGTTATGCTTGAAGGTTTCATGGAGTCAGTGAGAGCTCTGACTGAAGTTGACACTGAAAATTTCATAATAAACCCATCTTCGGGCCCACCTCTTCAAGAAGCTGAGACTGAATTATCAGGCAACGATTTTGCAAAAGAGCAAAAGGCCACGGATCATCATGTTGCAACAGATGAAAACAGAGCGGATGCGAATACCGGAGTCAATGCCGGTCGCACTTCCACGGAATCTATTTTAAAAAGAATCGGAGGTTTGATAAAAAAAATAGCGGGAAAAATATTTGGCAGGAAATAAAATAGAGTGGCTTTGCCCCGGATGCCGTAATGAGGGGAGAATCAGAGACTGACAGGGTACAAGGTGGGATAATTCAGCAACTATAAAGAAACAGTAAAATGATAAAACTACAACTTGGCGACATTACAAAGATCGGGGTTGATGCAATTGTCAACGCGGCAAATTCGTCGCTTCTCGGCGGGGGTGGTGTTGACGGGGCTATCCACAGGGCAGGAGGCAGGGCTAT
>MWDJ01000112.1 GCA_002070505.1 Bacteroidetes bacterium ADurb.Bin145
CTGGGCAAATCCGAACTGCATTGTTTCGTTCTGTTTAAGAATTAATTCGCGCTGGCTTCTGAGTTCTTCTTCGATGCGGGTCATTCTTTCTATCAGCTGAATGTCGTAGGAACGGAGCTGCACGACATTGCTCTTCGCGCTGAAGCGGTCGAAGTTTGATTCGATGTACGAACCTATCTGTTCAAGTTGTTCTTTCGTAAATTCCATAGCAACACTCATTTTCACCTCATACTATTATAAATAATTCTTTCTGTCAAATATATACGAAATCCAGCCCTCTTTTTTCATAAAAAAGACCGTAAAACTCAAAAAAAAGCTGGAAAAAATGTCAATTTTTGTGCTGAATGAACACTAAATATTGAGAGCTTGAAAAAGTTCAAAATTTAAAGAATGCTTTTGAGGTCAAATTGAGGAAACTGGAAAAGACTTTATTTATAATATCATCGGCATTATCATTTTTGATAACCTCGTGCGGCGGAAGCGCAATCGGCGATGCGCAGGAATTTTCACCGAACGAACCTCCTTCTATTATATCAATAAAAGCCGTCAACTTCGACGGAAGCGAAATAACCCAGCTCGACATCGAGCCTTATAAGCAGTTCAAGCTCATAGTTGAAGCAGTTGATCCGGATAACAATCCGCTTGAATATAAATTCGATTCCGCATCGGGCACTTTCGCCGGCATAATATCAAACCCGAAAGGATGCACTGCTGTTTTCAAAACAGGAAGCATCAAGGGCGGACAGAATATCGAACTCTGGGCAATGGTTTCTGACGGAAAGGGAGCTCTTGTCCGGCAGTCGTTCAATCTCGGCACGGGAAAGCTTGGACCTGCGATTACTGCAGTTTTTGATAAGACAATATTTAAACCTAATGAGTCGGTAAAGCTTTCCGTTACAGCCAACTGCTCAGGTTTTTTTCAGCTTAACAGCGATGGAAATGAAAACTTCGATTTTGAAAAGGATACGTACCGTTATTCGTACAGTCCGAACAAGACGACTGATTTTATATTGGGCGGACCTGAATTTACATCATTCGCAGACATGCAGCTTAAGCCGAGATCGGATAATAAATATACTCATAAAACGATTTATAAGCTTGTATTAGTTTTCCGCGACGGATTACTTCAGACCAGCAATTTTCCTCAGGATATATGCGTGGACGGGACAGGACCTAAGGTTGATGGTTTTTCACCGGATATCAAAGATCCTTTTGATTTTAATCCTGAAATTATTATAACTTTTGATGAAGATATAGGATACGCAGACAGCTCATGTTTGCAGATTGAACCTTCTGATGGGAAAATTAAGCTTTTACGAATCAGCAAAAACCAGGCATTTTTTTCTGTCACCGGGCTTAAGGCATTGAGTGATTACAGCGCAACAGTACGCGGAGTTAAGGACATCGCCGGAAATGTAATGGAAGACAGTGCTCCTTATTCATTTAAGACTATCAGCGGCGATCTTCAAATTAAGGATGATAAAGAAAATACAAATTTTGCAGCTTACCGGGGGTTCGAAGAATCATCTTTAAATTTAAAAGCGTATTTTAAAAATGATGAAATTGATATCGCCCAAGTGGCATTATCTGTTGAATCTCCGTCAAACGGAGTCAGTGTCGATAGTGCGGGTAAAGTGACAATAAATCCGCGTGATCTAACGAATGAAGAAGATGTAACAGTAAGGATTAAGGCTTATCAGTCATCAACTGAAGAAACATCCTATTATACTGTTACTGTCTATTCGTATTATCCCGTAAAGATGGCGGATGATTTCAGTGAAAATGGAAATATTAGAAAAAATCTAAACGGCAGATTTAAGCTGATGGAGGATATCGTTTTTTCCGACGACGGCAGCTATAGTTTGAATCCCATTGGTTCATATACTAATGAAACAACAAATAACCCCTTCACCGGAATCTTTGACGGTAATGATAAAACTTTGTCGAATTTCAATATTCAAGCTTATAAAAATTATGCTGGTCTCTTTGCCCTCAATAAAGGCACGATAAAGAATTTGAATGTGGATGAAGCTTCGTTTAATAACGGTAACATTGATTATGTCGGAATAATATGCGGTAAAAATGAAGAAACAATTGATGACTGTGATGTATCAAATTCAAATATCAATGCACGGAGTGTTATCGGTATAATATGCGGTCAGAATTATACAGGTACTGTATCTAATTGCAATATTTCTGATATAAGTATATTCGCGGTAGGAAGTGCAGGCGGAATTATCGGATCCAATAATGGAGTAATTGAAGCTTGCACATCAGCAACTGCTTCAGACAAAGATATATTAACAACCTCAGATAATGCCGGTGGAATTGTCGGGGTGGCATTCGGCGGAAAAATTAGTAACAGCTCTTCAACAGCAGTTGTTAATTCACCAGATGGGGACAATATCGGCGGTATTGCAGGCTGGGTTAACTCAAATTCTTCTGACAATGAAATAACCGACTGTCATCACAATACAGGGAAAGTTTCAGGAAGATCTTCGGTCGGAGGACTGATCGGCCGCACGGATAAAGTTTCAATTTCATATTGTGATTCTTCAAATGAAGTAATTTCAACATCACAATATACCGGCGGATTAATCGGATATGCCTCGGATGTTATTATTTTAAATTGTTCTTCAGCCGCTAAGGTTCAAGGTTCACAGAGCACTGGAGGACTTTTAGGTTTTTTAGAATCAACAGGAAGTATCAGCAAAGTAAATATTGATAATTGCAATCATAACGGCGATAGTGTCACCGGGACAAGCCAGGTGGGAGGATTGATCGGGTCTATTAATAATAATTCTTCAACAGAAATAAATGTTAAAGATTGTTATTCTACCAGCAATGTCAGTTCAACAGGTTATTATACTGGCGGACTTGTCGGATTGGTTTCGTCTCCTGCAGATAAACCGGCAGTAAAAATTACTTCATGCTATCATTTGACCGGTTCTGTTACTGGGATTAATAATGTCGGCGGACTTATCGGAGCTGTCGGTAAAGCAGAAATTACAGGTACAACTTATGCTGATTGTGTTGTTTCAGGATATAACTATGTAGGCGGATTGATTGGTTATAATATAAGCTCCAGTATTGAAGGAACTCCTTCTGCGTATATTTATTCATCAGGAATTGTTTCTGGTAATGACTATGTAGGCGGATTGATTGGAAAATTGTATGGCACAGGTGATGGAGCTGTGGTAATTGATTATGTTAGATACAAAAGGGTTGTCTCAAATAACGATCCTGTTGTTTCCGGCAATGAAAATGTCGGCGGATTGATCGGTTATGTTTCCGGTGAAAATATTTCTAATGCCGTAAAAGTCACCGATTGCCATGTCAGGCTGAAGAATGATGCAGTCACAGATGTAAAAGGTTCTGCTTATGTCGGCGGATTGATTGGATATGTTAAGTGCGAAAGTAAACCGGATGCCGTACTCATCAGTCTTTGTTCGGCTATTGGAAATATTGAGGCGACTGACAATTACGCATGCGCGGGCGGATTGATCGGACAATTCGAAGGAAATACCGATAGATCCGGAAATAATATTTCTCAATGTTTCTCTGAAGGAAAAGTTAAGGCAGATAGAAGTGGCGGCGGTCTGATCGGAATTATCAATTATTGTCATATAATCAATTGCTATTCGAAGTCTGAAGTTTACGGTACTGAAGCTGCTAATAGAAAT
>MWDJ01000113.1 GCA_002070505.1 Bacteroidetes bacterium ADurb.Bin145
AACGGACTCTATAGTAACGATGATATACTGTTCACTGTCGAGGAGGGGCAGGTTCATGTTCCGGTTGTTCATAATATCACTCCCGATTTCGGGATGCAGGGCGAGCCAACCGATTACCTTCTTCAGGGAGAAGAACTACGGGATGGTGCTATTGTAAACCTCACCCATCCGACAGAGGCGAATATCTCGTCAATTGGAAACCTGTCTGAAGGAAATCTCACCGGAACCATAATGATCCCTGATGATGCATTGCCAGGCACATGGAATGTATCAGTTAATCAGAGTGGTTATTACAGTAATGACGATGTCAGGTTTACTATCCTGCCTTCAGGGCCGTACCCGGTAGTAAAATCAATAGTCATGTCCCATGCAGTAGCAGGAAAAGGCACCGGGTTTATTGTTTATGGGGAGAACTTTAACGACAAGGCCATTGTAAACCTTTCTTACCCGGGTGAGAAAAACATAACCGCAATCGGAGAACTGGTAAAAGAAACACTTACCGGAACATTTAACATCCCGGCGTCTTGTAAACCAGGTATGTGGAATGTGACCATTAACGTAAAAGGGAAAATCAGCAATGATGATGTCCGTTATCCTGTGAAAGGAAAAATCCGGTAATCATAAATTTTTTACAGCCTCTCCGGCTATCTGAAATATTACGTGAATGGAGTATTTTCTGATGTAAAGTTGGGAGATATTGATCACAGGGGACTTGTAGAGAATCTCATCAGGTCTCCAGTTGCAAATTTTTCAAAATGTCTCTACCCTTCACCCAAAACAGGTTCTGAAAGTTGTCTTCAATTCCTATGCCAGGACTGATAACAAGCCTTCATATGGGATTTTCTCATAGATATGCCTTCAGTTTCCATATGAGCCAGAGCGGAATCTCTAAAACCTCACCGTACTCATCGGAATGTCGTGACATATCCCGAAGACTGGTTCGGACTGCTATACGCGGGCTGTATTTTTTTCTATACTCTGTCAGGCTTCGGGAACGAACTCTTTTTGATGACTTAACCTCTATTGGAATGACATCAATACCTTCCTGAATGACATAATCAACTTCAGCTATTCCACCAGATTTCCAGAAAAAGGATCTCTGGTAATCATTTGATATCAGTTCGGTGAGCACAAAATTTTCTGCCAAAATCCCCCGCATGTCAGCGGTAAGCGAAGAGGTATCAAATACAACATCTGCCGGAAATTTACTCATCCTCCGTAAAAGACCCACATCAGAGAAATAGATCTTGAAATTTGTTATATCACTGTATGTTGTAATGGGAATATAGGGCCGGTCAATCTTTTCAACTTTATAAATAAGCCCTGCAGATATCAGCCATTCCAAAGAATCTTCCAGGTCACGTGCACGCATCCCCTGCTTTACATGGGAAAATAAAAATTTCTGATTATCCTTTGCAAGCTGTGCAGGAATTGCATTCCAGATCAGGGAAAGTTTTGGAAATTCAGAGATGGGTGCATATTTTATAAAATCTTTTTCATAAGTATCAATAATCTCGTTCTGTTTTGTTACTACAATCCCAATGTCCTGGTGCTTTATCCATGAACTTACAACCTCTGGCAGGCCTCCGGTGATCAGATATTCATGATATACCTCTTCCAGTTTGCTGGAAAATACAGCAGAGATCGCTTTTTCAGGTGATAAATCTTTCAGATATTCATAAAGAAGTTCCTCATCCTTTGCCAGAAGAAACTCCGAAAAATTGAGAGGATACATCTTTAGCATCTGAACTTTACCGACCGGAAATGAGACCTTATTTCCCATCTGTGCGATAGCAACTCCGAGCAGGGAACCAGCAGCAGCAACGTGGAGTTCGGGAAGGTTTTCGCAGAAATATTTCAGGGAGGTTATTGCCCGGGGAGATATCTGAATTTCATCCAAAATGAGAATGGTTGTTCCAGGCAGAATGGATTTATTCCTCATAATACCGAGATCTTTGATAATTCTTGAGACATTCAAATCATTTTCGAATATCTTTTGCACCCGGTCATCATATTCAAAGTTGAAATAAGCGACATCTTTGAACTCCGTCTCACTAAAATGCTTCAGGATCCAGGTTTTCCCACACTGGCGAATTCCTTCGATAATGAGCGGTTTACGATCTGTACTCGCTTTCCATGTAAGTAAAGAATCATACATAAATCGCTTCATATACTATCCTTAATTTTTAAGTATATAATATGTGTCTTGTATACACATTTTTACAACTTATTTCGTGCTAAAAAATCACATTTTTGCAACTTAAAAATAGTATATATAGTATAGGAGTTACGTAACCCAGACCTAAACTGGAATATTTGTAAAGTAATTAAAGGTTTAGCCTTCCAAAATTAATGATTATTTATTTACAAATCCTCCCATCTGCGTAACTCCTATAGTATTGAAGACTTTTCAGGTATCGAAAATATAAGACAGAGGATGAATCATCTGATAGCATCTTTCATTCTGGCGATATATTCCCTTATTGTGTCGAGATGCGACATTATCACATGGATATCTTCATGGTTTAAACCAGCATACTGATGTGCAAGCCGATTCCGATAGTAAACCATATGAGTCATTGTTCCGCGAATTTTTTCATCAATTAACTTCTCTTCCCAGAGGATCTGAAAAATATCCCGGTAGGTACCTGGCAATCCGGCATGCCTGTGTCCGATTATCTCTTCTCCAAGTTCAAAAGAAAGATTGAGAATTGTAAAAAGCACCATCGATATTGCATGAAACCTTGTAGTATCTTCATGTTGAATGGAACCTTCCAAAGTAATTTTTTCGTAATCACGAAAAAATCTCTCAATGTCGGAGAAAATCCTTATAATTCTCGCCTCTCGATCCATTAAGCACCTAAAATTCTTTTTTTCCACCGGTTTCTCATGGGCTCAAGATCCATATAGGTTAAACTGACTGATTTAATGACATGCCACAAAGAATCTTCATTTCTGACATATAGAGAGACTCCCTGGGTGAGAACCTGCATCCGTGCGGTGAGTGGCAGATCTGAAAAAACCTGGACATCCAGTTTTTTTGAGGAATAAGAACCGATTAGCTCTTTTAGATCACGCTTTGGATTGGCATTACAGGTAATGACTGCAATGTCAATATCAGAATATGGCTTTGGCTCATTTCTGGCATATGAACCGTATAAATAAATTGCAAGAACCTGATCATTTCCAGATAAATCCCGAATTAATTGAAGTATATCATCCTGATAAGGAACAGATATGTTATGATCTGCAAATATGCTCCTGATTTGATTATCGTCACTCTGAATGTTCATTTGATCAATACTCTTTCTCATTTGATTATCATATTCAAAATCATATCGATATAAAAAAGGACAGAACAAAGAAAATAAAAAAAATTACTGGGCCGGAGCGGACGCGTTTACCGCCTGAACCGGCTGTGAACTCTGATTCTGAACCGGTGTTACAACAGGTACTGGAGGAGAAGCCTGACCCTCTACAGGAATCTGTGCAACAATGACAGGAACCTGGGTTGAATTATTTCCCTGGGCAACTGCCTCTACCGGTGCAGTAACTGCTGTCTGTCCACCGACTGAGAGGTTGAGCTGGGTGCTGGCTCCAGGCTGATATGGTGCTGTCTGGTCAGC
>MWDJ01000114.1 GCA_002070505.1 Bacteroidetes bacterium ADurb.Bin145
AGCATATGCCCCGATATCTGAATTGTGCGGTCAGTAGACGGGGAATAGATCCAGAGCTGATTTTCAAGTTTCAGCATTTTTGTACCCTGTTCACGGGCCGGAGACAGATATTCGGTGAATGATCGTTTATCCCCGACAGAGTAGGTTTTTGAAGTGATAGTCCTGTCATTTCGTATTCCATGAATGATCATTGATGATTCGAATATCCTGTTATCAGATGACATGTTTTTCTCGACCCTGCTGAGTATCTCATCAGCATTCTGAGCTGATGCAGATAACAGTGAATATGCCGAGATGAATATTGTTATAATTTTTTTCATGTTTTTAATGTTAAGCCTCCAGCTCTTTAAAAAGTTTTGCTGTCTGACGTTTATAAATACCTATTCCCGACAGCATTGTCCCTATTACAGTAGACGCCAGTCCCGGAATAAAGCCAAGGTAAAAATCAACCGGAGAGATCCGGGCGCGTATTACAGTAGGCAGCATCATCGAGGAACCTCTCATTAATCCTGAAATATCAATGCCATATTTTTGTATCAGCCATGCAAATAAGAGACCAAAAAATGTTCCGATAAGCGATCCTGCTAAACCTATCATTATTGACTCATATATCAGTGTGCTGTATATGTGCCCTTTCTCTTCGCCCATTGCAAGCCGTATACCAAACTCTCCATAACGACGGAGGCCGCCAAGTAATCCGGCATTCCATAAAACAAGCGACATAGCAATTATGAAAACAAGTGATATATAGAACGACCAGAGCTTTGTCATGTTGACATAAGTTCCCATTGTACCCTGTTCACTCAGGGTCTTCATAACCGGAGTGAAGCCATCCGTATTAACGGAACTGGCAGAATTGAATTTTTCGGCTTCAGAACGTGCCACTTCATCAATATAGAATCCTCCTTTCAGGAATCCCAATATTTCTCCGGCTGAATCCTCCATGTCAAGAGCATTTCTTGCATCCTGAATATCTGCGATCAATGTTCCCTTGTCGAGGGCCTCATGACCCATTGAAACAGTTCCTGCAAGAACAAAATTTGTAATTGACATACTTCCATTCATCGTTGAGCTGATAAAGGTTATTCTATCGCCAGGGTTCACTCCAAGTTTCCTGGAGAACTCATCACTGAGCAGTACCTCATTCTGTTTTGAAGGCATTTGACCGCGGACCAGGGATTTGACAAAATTCATCCTTTTGATCTCGGCAGATCCCTGCGCCAGCAGTTCAAGACCCATTGCTGCAGCAGGTCCCTGCGATCTTGTCTCTCCGTTTTCATCGGGAATATCAACAAGCCCTGCGAACTGGATCCTAGGCGACCATTCTGTTCCGGGATATTGCTCTTTCAAATCATCGATCAGGGAAGATACGTTTAAAAGAGCAAGATCGTTGGGGCTCTGTCGCATGTTATCTGCGTAACCCCTTGTCATTACTTTAAGATGGCCATATGAAAAACGGGCATTAATCTCAATTATGTCACCCATGAATCCGGTGATATATGCATGCATCAGTACAGTAAGTGTTACACCTATTGTAACAACCAGGACAGGCAGCCTGCTTCGGCTTTTATCCCTTAATAAGCCTTTCAATAGAAACTTTATCATTGTATCCTCCCCCTTAAAGCTTCTGTAGGATTCATTTTCGCAATTTTCCTTGATGGCCAGTAACTTACAATTGCAGTTGTGGTCATAATAATAAGTATAGTCACAATGACAAGGCCTGCACTGTATACCGGATATAAAGTCTGGGCTATAGCCATTCCGAATTCACTGGTATCCAATGGCATAGTCCATCCTGCCTTTGCCTGCCAAACAAGGAAAGGAAGTCCATAGGCAGCCGATAAAAGAGCAGCAAGAACTGAATGCATAGTCCCTTCGACTGTAAAAAGGCCCACTACTTCCCGGCGGGTATATCCCAGAGCAATATATGTACCTATTTCCTTCTGCCGCCGGAATATTGAAAGTACCTGAGTGTCGAAAATAGCAAGCATGGCGAGTAAAATGAGAATGAAATAAAGAATTGATGTGCCTGCTGATTTGACCTTTATCAGATCATCGACAGATTTTGTAAGATCCTTTTTGGTTTTATGTATCCATCCATCAACCTCAGGCCACGGGATTTCACTGTTTTTATAAGTAAGAATAGTAGCTTCTCCTTCAAGATTAAGCATAGACCGTAGCTTGTCGAGTGAGATATATATCTGTCCCTGGTCAACCTCAGGAACATTGGCGGAGAATATTTCCGTAATGTAAATTTCGGCAGCGTCAAATGTTCCGTTAGTATCTCTCCACTGTATCATTACCCTGTCGCCGGTATCAAGACTTAGATTCCTTGCCATCACCGAACCGATTACAGAAGGAATAGCGTCGGGGATCACAGTATCAAGCTTATGCACAGGCAAAAGAAACAGTTTCTGTCCGGGGTTAATGCCTTTTATCATTATCGACTGCAATCTTCCCTGCGGGTATATTGATCCCTGAGCAATCAGGACAGGTTCCATTTCTCCTTTTTCAATTTCGTCAAGGAATCCGACAGGTACAGGAGCATGACTTTCATTTATTGTGAAAGGGTCGTAGGGATCATAATTTTTCTGCCAGTACTGACCTTCGCCAATCTGCCAGTTGGTCATATCGACTTTTGCCTGGTGATCCCATCCTGTAATTATTCCTTTCATCCAGATTATTACAATAAATGAGAATGAAAGAACAATGACGTTCAGCCAGGTCCGTAAGCCGGCTCCGATAAGATTACGGAAAGCGAGTTTTATTGCAAGTTTCATAATACCTGTTACTAATTTGTAACAATCTCATCCTTATCGATCCTGCCATCAATAAGGAAAATTCTTCTGTGCAGGTAATTAATTACTTTATCGTCGTGAGTGGCAAAGAGAAAAGTGGTTTTCAGTTCCCTGTTGAGATTTTCCATTGTTTTCAGAATATTATGGGAGTTGGCTGCGTCAAGATTTGCAGTAGGCTCATCGGCAAGTACCAGTGAGGGTCTTTTTACCATAGCCCGTGCAACAGCAACTCTCTGACATTCTCCACCGGACAGCTGAGGAGGTTTGGATTTCATTTTATCAGTCAGGCCCACCCATTCCAGTGCATCCATTACCATCTTCTTCCTTTCCGGAGAAGAAAGTCCCAGAAGAAGAAGAGGAAATTCGACGTTTTCATAAACAGTGTGGACTGCAAGCAGGTTATAGCTTTGAAAGATGAATCCGAGACTCTCTTTCCTCAATCTGGCTGCTTCCTTTGCATTGAGTTCTGCAATCGGCTTTCCCAATACAGTGACCAGACCTGACGAAGGCGTATCAAGTGAACCTATGATGTTCAAAAGAGTTGTTTTTCCTGAACCGCTGGGTCCTATGAGTCCGGAAAATTCTCCTGTTCTCAAAGTGAGGTCGATGCCATTGAGAGCCGTGAATTCGCCCCTGCCCATTGGAAATCTCTTGACAAGATCCTCGATTTCAATAATTGATGAGTTATCCATTCCAGAATTTTTAGTGATTGAATACGAACATTAACTGAATACCTTTTCC
>MWDJ01000115.1 GCA_002070505.1 Bacteroidetes bacterium ADurb.Bin145
GCACAAATCAAATCAAAAAATCAAAGAACGTTTATAATTAAATAAATATCAATTGTTTACAGATATATCTAAAAAATTAACGCATCACCAATGATAACAAACCTGTAATCAGCGTTATGCAAATCATTATAAACAAGGAGAACTTTAACACTAATGTCTTCATAACGAAGCCTCAGAATTGAAAATAAATAAATTGGCGGGCACTTCCACCAAAGAAAAGTATGACGACTACCAGACAGACATAGATGCCCCACCTGATCAAAAGACCATCAGAAGCATTAAACTGAAGCGGGTGACTTTTATGCCGCTTCACGAACTCGGCTAAAAGAAATAGCATTGCAAAGACAATCTCTTTTAGAGGAAGATCACCCGGACTGGTGAAAAGTGATGACGATAACATCCTTTGAATATAAGCGAAGGATGCATGAACTGACTCTGAACGAAATATCACCCAGGTAATTACAATGAAGAAGAAAGTCAGCAAGCCCTCTGTTATCAAAAGCCATATATTGTCATTGGTTATTTTCAGTTTTTTCAGAATACGCTTTCTGGGTTTAGCCTGGATTCTGTATAATATCAACATCAAGCCGTGCAGCAGACCCCAGATCAGAAATGTGTAATTGGCCCCATGCCACAGCCCTGTCAGAAACCAGGTCAATAGACTGGCTATGATGTATATGAACAGGTCGGTCCTGATCAGAAGTACTTTATCAGTTTTGATTCTCCAGGATATTGAAAATGAAACAGGAAGGAATAGATAATCTCGAAACCAGGTTGTAAGTGAAATATGCCACCTCTTCCAGAAGTCTACGATGTCCCTTGCATAATATGGAGTTTTGAAATTTTGCATCAATCTGAATCCCAGCAAGCTTGCCGTACCTATAGCAATATGGGAATAACCGGAGAAGTCAGCATAGATCTGAATGGTATAGAACAGAGCTCCAACAAACAATGTGCTCCCATTCAAGGTCGGGTAATTGCTGAAAACTTGATCAACAAACGGAGAAATATTATCTGCTATAACAATTTTAACGAACAGGCCCCATAGAATCTGCCTCATACCATCAACAGCATGAGTGTACTCGAATTTTCTGGCAGACTTTATCTGAGGTAAAAGCGATGATGGGCGTTGAATTGGGCCTGCAAGAATTATCGGGAAAAAGCTAAGCGCTAGAAGTAAGTCAGGATAATCTCTTTCTGCTGATATTTGATCCTTATAAATATCCAATATATAGCTTATTGACAAAAAGGTATAGAAACTGATCCCCAGAGGTAATACGACTTTGATTGCCACGCCCTGAATCTGGTATCCAAAAAGTGCAACAAGGTCTATGAATCCATTGATGAAGAAATTAAAGTATTTAAAGAAACCCAGTACTCCCAGGTTTATGACTAATCCGACAATCAAATAAAACTTTTTATGCCAGTCTCCTCTGCCAGTTTCTATTTTTATGCCAATCAAATAGTTAAAAGTAGAAATAGAGGCGAGAAGTATGAGAAAACGCCAATCCCACCAGCCATAAAAGACATAGCTGGCAGCCAGCAATAAAAGATTCTGAATCCTGCCTGAGGACTTGAGTTGCCAATAGATGAGAAATACTATCAGCAAGAAGAATGCAAATTCAATGGAGTTAAACAGCACGTTCTCGAATGATTAAGGCAAGGTCAGTGACAAATGGCAAGGCAAGGTTTTCCATATCCAATGGTGAATCAACCCCGGGTTTTTTATAATCTCCAGTAAAAGTCGAAACATCGGCATTTTTTGCCATCGTTTCTCAGCTACACTGTAAAATTAATATAATCTTTTGTCGGGTTTTCCTTTGCTATAATCTTGCCCGGACTCCCTATTACAATTGAATGATCCGGAACATCAAAATTCACAAATGTATTAGGAGCAATCAAGACATCATTGCCAATTATGATTTTCCTCACAATAATTGATCCTGCTCCGATCCAAACATTATCTCCGATTATTGGTCTGCCTTTTCTTTCCCCGGCTATACCTCGTCCTATGGTGACACAATGACTTACATTACAGTTGCTTCCCATTTTAATTGGGCCTATGATTACCGGGCTGCAATGACTGGTGAGATAAAAACCCTTCCCGATCTTTGCATCAGGATTTATTTCGAAGCCGTATTTAAAACGATATCTTCTTAAGAACATCCTATAAAACAATGAGCAAAAGGATAATCCAGGGTGCTCTGAGACCTTCCTGAAAAAATAAGTGTAGCGGAATCCCGGATATTTCAATCCCTTAATAAGTCCTTTGGTGCCCTTAAGACCAAAATGTCGAAAAAGGTCAGTTGCTATCAGACTGTTCATGGCAAATAATTATTACTTGTTGGGAAATAATGCAAGGGTTATTTCATTAGGGTGAAGTTTACAACAGGTGCTCTGTATGTCTGAAGAAAACAGACTGACGCATCCTCTGACACAAAATGTGAAAAACATAGGCAAATGGCAACATTATTCCATAAACAAACCAGAATAATGTATAGGAAACTCAGGGAAAGAATATACTTAATACCCTTCTTGTAATTACCACCTTCCTCCTGTGAGTCAAATATCTTCAGATATCTTGTTAAAGTACCCATTAAAAACCTATTCCTTTTCTGATCAGATTATCATTCCGGCTTTTTCGTCAGTATCAATTAACTCTATGTTTGTTCCATTTTTTGCGAGCATGAATGCTATATGATGATTGTTGAATGCCTCTCCCGGTTGTGGAGGAACAAGCATCAGCAACCCTTTCTCCTTCAATTCACTTATCTTCTTATTCATATCCTCAACCCTGAAGCAAAGATGATGGAAGCCTCCTCCCCTGCTCACGAAATTTATCAGTGACTGGTTTTCTTCAGTGGGTTCAATAAGCTTTATCAAAATGCTTTCCTTCTTGGCAAGGAAGACGACTTTTACCTTCTGCAGGGTATTAACGACAACTTCAGTCATCTGCCTGTAGCCAAACACGCTCTCCCAGTAGGAAACTCCCTCACTGATATTCTTAACAGCAAAACAGATGTGGTCAATCTTCATAAGTACTTTTCTATAAGCTCCTTAGTCTCCCTGATATGTTCTTTTGAAGATGCGCCAAACAATACTGACTCTATTTTCGGAAAATTTCCGAGATACTCTATTGCCTCCCTGGGCTTTAGTGCACCAGCGGCAAGAACCTGCATGGCGACAGGTCTGAATTCCTTCTCGCTCAGATATTTCTCATAAATCTCTATGCCGCCCGACATCCTGAAGCCAATCTTGTTTATTGAAGTACAAATTATCGGATTTGTTATGCCGATTGAATTCAGTGCATCCAACAATGCCGGCATATTCATGGTTATATAGCCGGGTTCAGCGTTATACTTCCTTCTTATGTAGTCATCAAATGCCCTGAAGGCATCATATGCCTTCAGGCCCAGAATCATGTCCACGATGACGTTTTGT
>MWDJ01000116.1 GCA_002070505.1 Bacteroidetes bacterium ADurb.Bin145
CAGAAGGACTTTCTAAACCCAAACAAAAATTCATGAAAGATATGCTAATGGGATTATGTGGAACTGGATCACCCTCTGTTCATAATATCTCAAAATTTATCCAAGATAATGTATCCATTAAATCTTCTTCTGAGCGTTTATATCGGAATTTGCGCCACAATGACTATGTTGAGCACATTGATAAAACGCTGTTAAAGAAGGAATAGAAGAAATCAATTTCAATAAAATCGTAAGCAAAATGGAGTTCAAGTATGAAAAGCCAGGGTTCAAAGCAAATGAAGTTTTTCACTGCACCACCAGAAGAATCAATGTCAGAACCGATGACCATCCCAGGATAAACGGAAACTTAGCTTAGCAGAATGTATCGACCAGCATCAAATGAAAATAAGGCTCCGGTGAAAAAAGATATGGGAAAGCCACATTTTGGGATTATAGATTGACAACAAATCGTCTTAATATATCTTGTATCTATATGAAATATATGATTTGGAAGCAGCTAATTGCAGGTTGATATATGTAAAAACAGATGATTATATGAAGTGTAACAATAACAGTTCGATAAACCGTTATTGAAGAAGGATAATATGAAAAAATCTATCTCTGAGTTGGAGAAAAAGATTAACCAAGCTTGGACTGATGGTGATATGATAGGTTTCAAGCAAATGAGTGATGAGCTGCTGGAAATGGCAGAGCAGGATGATATACAGGAAGCTCAGATATCTGCCCATAACTATCAGGGTTTGTACCACAATCGTTTTAGTAACTACGACAAAGCACTGGAACATTTTTTTGCAGCTATGAAATTGGCTCTGAACAGTACAGATACGATAACAAAGAGCACTTTATATAATAACATAGGTATGACTTACGGTAGTATGAGAATTGTAGAAAAATCTCTGGAGTATTATCTGAAAGCTTATGAACTGGATCCTGAATCGTGCGAGCTAAATCTGAACCTAGGTTTTGCCTACAAAGAGATTCAGGAGTTAGAGAAAGCTTTGGATTACTACGATAGAGCATATCAACTCGCCAGCAACACAGGTAATAAGAAACTGATATCCTGGTCATTAATGCATGCCGCCATAACTAACACTTTGCTGGGAAATATAATCGAATCAGACCGGAAGTTATCTATTGCCATGAAAATTGCTAAAGAAATCGGAGATGAGTACCAGATCGCTGGTATAATGTTCCAGCAGGCTGTTAACCTGAAAAAAAGTGAGCGTTATGACAAGTCGGTCACAAAATTGAATGAAATTCTCCAGAGAAACGAAAAGGCTGACAACATATCAGTTGTCCGATCCGTATATGCCGAGTTGGCTGACACTTATCATTTGGCGGGAGACCTGCAAAATGCCTATGAATATAAGTGCCTTCAACTGGAATTAACGGAGAAGGTGTTCAATAACAGTATCTCGGATAAGATCAATATTTTACAGAAAAGCCACAAACAGGAACTGGAAATAATGGAAAAACAGCAGGAGCAGATCAGGAAAGAAATCCAGCATAAGGAACTTATGCTGACTGAATTTAAGAAGGCCTATTCCAACGTTACAGGTATAGGACAAGTAGGTGTTTTCTCTGCTAAAATGAAAGAGATTGTAAAAATGGCAGAAGTTTTTCATAAGGACAGAAATGTACCTGTGCTGATCGAAGGCGCCACTGGAACAGGCAAAGAGATTATTGCCAGGATGATTCATTATGGTAATGATGAATTGAAGACTCCCTTTATTACCTTGAATTGCTCTGCCATTTCTGAATCATTGTTTGAGAGCGAGTTATTCGGTTACGAAGCAGGTGCTTTTACCGGAGCTAAGGCAGCTGGTATGATTGGTAAAATGGAACTGGCTCAGGGAGGAACCCTGTTTTTGGATGAGATTGGAGAACTGCCCCTCTCAATGCAGCCGAAGCTTCTACGCGCCTTGGAATTAAAAGAGATATTTCGGATAGGCGGTAATACCTGCATAAAATTGGATATAAGAATAATCTGCGCAACTAATCGCAATCTAGCTCTCGAACTGGAAAAAGGCAATTTCAGGGAAGATCTGTATTATCGTCTGAATACTGGAAAAATTACCATCCCGCCCCTCGCCCAACGCAAGGAGGAGATAGCTCCTCTGGCTCAGCTATTTCTATTGGAATTCTCAAAAGAAAAAAAGAAGAGTTTCCTTTCTATCGAAAATGACGCTATTAAACAGCTTGAGTCTTATGCCTGGCCCGGAAATGTGCGGGAACTACGCAATGTCATTGAACGTGCCACTCTTCTTTATGATGATTCTGAGTTACGAGCCGAACATTTAGAATTTTTGAATCATAAAAAGTCATCGGAGCATTCATCCAGACGGATAATAATAGATTTTCCCGAAGAAGGTGTAGACTATTCTGAAATAGAACGCCGTATCTTCCAGAAAGGGTTGGAACTCTGTGACGGCAATAAAACACTACTAGCCAAGCTTCTTAATATTTCTGTGAAAACTATCTACAGGCGTAAATTATAAATAAGCCCCTACATTTGCAGGGACTTAGGATATACATTTGGTTGATTGTCAGTTTATTCTGACGACATCGTTTTCTTTAAGGCATAGGATCTTTGCTGGCAATAACCTTGAAGAACTTGCGGCTTCCAGATGCCGTGTAATTATAAGTAAGGAGATTAGTTGTAATTAACAGGGAGTATGTCCCGTAGGGATCATCTGCACAGTAGATCTTGTAGCTGTTGTCTCCGTTTAGCGCATCCCAACTAAGGAATACTACTCCACTTGTGTGGCTGGTGGTCACAACAGGAGTAATACCTACTAGTATTGGGAAAATTGAGATCATGGTATGCCATCCTGTATGACCAGATCCTGTAGTATCAGAACAGAAGTGGAAAGTCATGGGACCGTTTACCATATCTACCAACAATCCACCTTCACCGGTGATGGAAACATCAGTCATAGTCTTGCCGACTTTTAAGATAGTATTGATGGTAAGCGACTCGACGCCGGTATTATCCGGATCAGGTTCGAAGGGTATAATCTCAGCCGGAATATTTTCCAGCACCCCTGTTTTAGGTTACAAAAATACTTGGCACCTAAATGTCAAGTAAAAGATAAAATAATTAGGGGATGAACAGGATTATGATTGCAGGGGGCAGAGAGCTTTGGGCGAAAAGGATTCTGTGGGATTTTAGATTTGAGTTTTAGGAACAAGGATTTTAGAAGAATATTTAGCCACCGAAGCCACCGAAATCACCGAAATAATATCCTCTCACAGATTACACGGATTACACAGATATAGCTTTAAAAACAAGGAATTAAGGATTATAGGATTAAGAGGATTATATTATATAACTGCTTATTATATAAGATGTGAATAAAGCCCCTTAGGGCGATACGATCATAGCGACGGTGGCGTAAGCCCCTCGAAAAAGGAAAGATACAATCATTCAC
>MWDJ01000117.1 GCA_002070505.1 Bacteroidetes bacterium ADurb.Bin145
AGATCTGCAAGAGCATTGCTTGTGCCCTTTCTTGCTTCGGTTAAAGCCCCTGCTTCAAGAGAATTAAGCACTTCTGTTTCTCTTCCCTGGTCAGCCATCGCAAGGTGCTCAAGTACAATGGCTTTGTAATTAACCCAGTGCTCATCAAAAATCCGGGTAGCTTTCTCTTCTGCATCTGTATTCGCGATTACCCGGAAATCATTAAGTTTTGCCTCAACATTAGTGAATTCTGCATCTATTTCTTTTCTGATCTGATCCCGGTGCTTAGGAATACTGACGTACTTGTATAGATCACCCCTGATAAGATAAAGAGAAGATTCAGCATCTCCAACCTCGTTAAGGGGAACCAAATGGTTATTGTACATAACCGAGATTCCATCATTGATAGTCCCCATGTTTACATAACCGATGATGGCCACAATACCTACAATGGCGGCGATAATGAGAAAACCACCAATTAATTTTGTACTAATTTTTAAGTCATCCAGAAATTTCATGAAATATCACCCTTTTTTATTTTGCAGGCCTCACGGTGAAATAAAAAATAGAGACACCACCCTATACATTACCCCCCTTGAAAGGTCTCGTGAGAAGATTTGGATCGAATATATATAATACTTATGGCAAACTATTATTAAAAATTTATAAAAATATCAGGTCTTCAGAACAAAATTTTTTCCCGCCAGCCTAATTATCAGGTTAATTCACAATCCCATCAATCCGATATATGTATGCAAATGCCATTTTTATCAATGTTAAGCGCAAAAAAAGTATGAAATCTTCGAATATCTCATATTTCTTCAGGCATGAAACTATTATAAGCATCAAGGTAGAGGGATAATCCATATAACTCATAAAAATAACGTTTAAAAAAGACAAATCAACATGAAAGATGAAAAACGGTTCAAAATCCATCTATGTTTCAAATATTCAAAAACATAACATCCCCAACGCCGGAGAGACTGACTTTAATATACCAGGTACTGATTTTTATATTCCTGGCTGCAGGCATTATCATCGCCGGGTACCTTTATTATTGCAGTTATGAAAAGGAGTACCGCCTTGGAGTAGAGGAACAGTTACGTAGCGTTGGAGATTTAAAAGTTGATGAACTTGTCAGGTGGCGAAATGAGCGGTTGGGTGATGCCAGGCTCTTATATGAAAATCCTGCATTTTCATCTCTTGTAAAGGAGTGCCAGGATAACCCTGAATATAATAACACCAGAGAAGAACTTCATTCCTGGCTTAATAACATTCAAAAAAATTATCATTACAGCCGGGTCTGTTTATTTCATCCTGACGGAAGGGTGATAATCAGTGTCCCGGACTACTCACAAAATGTTTCATCTGTTGTCAGGGAGCACCTTCCGATTGTTGCCAGGACCGGCCAGATAGAATTTATTGATTTTTACCGCGATGACCAGGATGACCAGATCTATCTCACCTTACTTGTACCAGTGCTTGATGAAGGAACAACCAACGGCCTTGTTGGTATCGTTGGGATGCAGATAGATCCAGACGAATATCTCTGTCCTTTTATCTCACAATGGCCAACCGATTCTGAGAGTGCAGAGACACTCCTGGTGAGAAAAGAGGATGATTCTGTCCTTTACCTGAATAAACTCAGATTCAGGGAAGAGATTGCCCTATCCTACCACGTTCCTTTAAACCAGACCACCCGGCCCCCGGTAATGGCCGTGCTTGGAAGAGAAGGGATCGTGGAAGGAATAGATTACCAGGGTGTTCCGGTCATTGCCTATATCAGAAACGTTCCTGGTAGTCCATGGTACCTAATCGCCAGGGTGAGTGTAGAGGAAGTATATGCTTTTCTTACCGCCAGGACAACAGACCTTGTAATAATTGTAATCATTCTGCTCATTGCCACCGGGGGAGGACTGTTCATACTCCGGCAAAAAGAGAATGAGCGCTATTATCTCAAACAGATGGAGATAAAAGAGGCTCTTTTCGAGAGCGAAGCCCTGTTTAAAGGGATCTTTAATACCATGCCCAGTGGAAGTGTAATTTATTCGGTTTTGAATGATGGATCGCAGGGAAGTGACTACATTGTTACCGACTTTAACCCGGCTGGTTTGAAGATTGAAGGAATCTCAAGGGAAGAGATAGTTGGAAGACCAATAACCTCAATCAGGCCAGAAATTGATAAATTCGGACTTGTTTCAGTCTTTCAAAAAGTCTGGCAGACCGGGGAGACGATCTACTTTCCTCCAAAGAAATACCAGGGGGGCATCGATGGAAGAGTGTATGAAAACTTCCTGTTCAGGCTTCCAAACAGTCAGATTGTAGTCATTTACAATGATGTAACGGAAAGGTTTGAGGCTTATGAAGAACGGGAACGGTTGATAGACCAGCTCAGTCAGAATAATGAACAGTTAAATGCAGCTTATGAACAACTTGCCGGATCTGAAGAAGAACTCAGGTTCCAGTTCAATGCCCTTGCATCCGCCGAGGAACATCTCAGGCAGACGACAACATATCTTGAAAACCTGATTACTTATGCAAATGTTCCAATAATTGTTTGGGACCCGGACTACTCGATAACCCGTCTAAATCACTCATGTGAGAACCTGCTTGGAAGAACATCAGAGGAAGTCCTTGGGAAGTCATTTTCAACACTGATTCCGCCAGAAAAGGTTGAATATTCAATGCGTCTTTTAAAAACCACCAGTGCAGGAGTCAGGCTTGATACCGTAGAGATACCAATCCTGCATAAAGATGGCACAACAAGATCTGTACTCTGGAATATCTCAACAATTTATGACGCAAAAGGAGAAAATCCGGTTGCAACAATAGCGCAAGGAAGAGATATCACCCTGAGGAAAAGACTTGAACTTGAAAATAAAGCAACTGTGAATCAGATTCAGAAAAATCTTGCACAGCTGTCGGTGTTAAATGACCAGATAAGAAATCCACTAACTCTCATCCTCTCCTATACCGAGATGGCGGAGAATTGCGAGGTTGCAGAAAAGATCTCAACCGAGGTTCAGAGGATCGATGATATCGTTACAAATCTTGACCGTAGGTGGATGGAATCAGAAAAAATTCTGCAGATGCTAAGGAAAAACTACAATATCATAACTTCACCCTATACGCATCAGGCCTTGCAGGATAGGGGTGGATGGAATGCCGCTGGCAGACAGGAAGAAGAAGAACTTGTTAGAACAGGCACAAATTCAGAGATACCCTCTTTTTCAACCAGGCTCCGTATTCATGAGATCGAAGCTGAACTCTTTACCATCCTTGACAGTATTGACGCTTACATTTTTGTCTCAGATCTAAAAACTTATGAGATGCTCTATATAAACAAACTTGGCAGAAACCTCTTTGGTGACATTGCAGGTAAA
>MWDJ01000118.1 GCA_002070505.1 Bacteroidetes bacterium ADurb.Bin145
GATCTCCCTCGTGAAGCAGTCTGCTGCCCTACCCAGGAGTTGAGATCCTCGTAGGAGAGATCCCTGAACTGTTACCAAATATGCAGAAATTAAAGGTGACAAAGAAAAAATGATGACAGAACGGGATGAAGTCCTTTCAATCTTAAAACGCGAATCTCATGATCTGAAAGAACGATTTGGCGTGATTAAAATTGGACTTTTTGGTTCTGTAGTCAGGAATGAAGCTGGAGACCTGAGCGACCTTGATCTTCTCATTGAGCTTGATCCTGAGTCTGTAACTTATAAAAAGTATCTTGATCTCGAAGCATATCTCCAGTCATTGTTTCCGAGAAAAATTGAGATTGTTACTACTGATGGTGTATCTCCTTATATTCTTCCGTATATCTCCCGTGAGGTGGTATGGGTTTGAAGACGTCCATTCCGTTTTTATATCTCATACCTGATGGAATGCGTATTACCGGCTTGTCCCTGATGTGGAGATAATTTCAGTCGGGGATGCAGCCCCTCTTGTGGTCCAGGTCTACTCAAGTGGACAAAGGCCCCCTTTTCTGAAGTAAGAAGGCCCGGTGGAGGGGATGTATGTCTGGCCTCGCTCTACCAACCGTAAGGCTGACCGGGAGCTCACTGCCGAGCTGAACAAGTCCTGCACGGGGATATCGTTTGATGTGATACTGATGGCGGAGCTGTCGGAAGATGCCCTTTTCCTGAACTTGAAATCTTTAACAAAATTCATATTCTTTCCATGCTGAATTAATATAACATGGATAATCGGCTGCCCCATCCACCTCTCCAGGAAGTGATATTTGAATTAAAATGGAGATTGGATCAAATTCAGCCAGGGGTTTTAAAGGATCCACATTATCAAATTCTTATAGGCACCCTTTATGGAAAATTACGTGAATTAGGTTATACATTTCACGAACCCTTGCAAACATCAAATATTCCGGATGAAATGGTTCCTTATATCATTCAACATCGGTTCAGACCATCTCAGGAAAAATGGCCACTTGTTCAGATAGGTTCCGGAATTTTGACTCTTAATGACACGATTCATTATTCATGGCCTGATTTTTCAGGTCGGATCCGTGATCTGGTAGAGAATTTTTTTCTTGTCTATCCTGAACCAGATTCATTACAGATCTTAGAGATGAACCTTCGATATATCAATGCGTTAACTATACCTGAAGAAACTGACCCTAAAGAGTATCTAAAACAATCTGTGGGGGCTGATATTGTAATGCCTGAAGCATTGTTTATAAATACCGGAGTAATGAACAGGCCAGTTGGATTTGATATATATCAGACATTCCCTCAGGAAGGAGATGGAACTTTAGTAATGATCCGATACATCTATGGACATGGGACACCACCAGGGAAATTCACCTGGGAAACTACTGTTCACATTGATGGAGAAACAGTTCCAAAAACACCTGAGAAAATCATTCAATGGTGTAATCAGGCCCATGATCTTACGCATGAATGGTTTTTGAAAATGTGTTCAGATGAATTAATGGAGTCGTTTAGATGACACCTTCAATAATTCACGATACTTCAGTAAATGGCTATTATCCTCAATCCTGGAGAGAATATAGTTCAGTTTTTCCGAAAATTTCAATGCAAAGAGCAAAAGCATTTGAAGGAAATGGAGATGTACCAATAGAAATTACCTCTTTTTTTGGGTATTCTTCAATTACGTCAATAAAAGTTACTGGTGGCACTCATAGTACATCTTATATTCAATCCATCATTGATCGAGTGAAAACAGATTCCAAATCAACGATCATTTATTTCTTTCAGAAAAACCCTGAAATGATTAGCGGGGTCGATGAAGTAATTCGAAGAATTGATAGAATTTTCCCTCATAATACTCAATTTTTTTTAGAGATAAGAACAGATCCTGATTCAGGAATTGACTACATCAGACTGTGTGTCAGGCTTTCTCATTACCCTGATGATTTTTTTGATATCGCTTTTGAGATTGAGGAGTCTTGTTCTTATCTTTTTTCAGGAAGTAAAAGCAAATTTCTTCTAACTACTGACTTTATTCCTTCACAGTAATATGCAAACTCAATCCTCCCCCTTTGACTGGGAAGAATATATTGAATTAGCGAAGCAACTACAACAAAATCCTATTCCAAATGCTCTATATCAAACGGCACTCTATCGGGCTATTGTAAGCAGGGCATACTATGGTGCCTTTATGTATGCACGAAGGAGGGCTGAAAGAATCAAAGGAGCTTTTTCAGGTGTAAATATCCACGAACAAGTAATTGATTATTATAGTTATTCTGAATCAAAAAATCACCGAAAAGCAGGAACATTTCTAAAAACATTGAAAGATAAACGGGTTGAATGCGATTATTTTGATCACCTCACGGAAGATCCAAAAAGTATGGCGGATATATCAATAAAACTCGCAGATAATATAATTAATCTCATTCTGTGACCGAAATGCACTTCCAAACCATACAGTCGGACCTGGAAAAGAGATATGAGTGAAGCAATCTTTAACTTCTCTGAGATCAGACGAAAAGATGTCTGGAGTATTCCTCTCACCATGCTCAGGGAGGTTATCATTAACGCTCTTGTCCATGCAGATTATTCACAAATAGGAGCACCGATCCGGGTATCGTTCTTTGATGACCAGATAGAGGTTGAAAACCCAGGCATCCTCCTTTCTGGCATAAGTCAGGGGTTTCAAAGATTCGGAACCGGGTTATTGCCCGGGTGTTTCGGGAGCTGGATCCTATCGAGCAGTGGGGAACCGGGTTTCCCAGGGTAATTGGGGAGGCTGCTGAGCAGGGACTTTTGGAACCAGTTATCGAAGAGATCGGGATGCGGGTCAGGGTTACAGTTTTTCTTGCAGAGAATCAGGCGATATACATAACCGAACAAGTAACCGAACATGTAACCGAACAAGTAATCCGGCTTCTCCAATGTCTGAATGGTACACCCTTGAGTGTAAAAGAAGCGACGTCTTGCCTCGGATTGAATCACCGTCCTACGTTCATGCATGATTACCTGAAACCGGCTATTGATGCAGAATTTGCTGAGATGATCCAGCCCGATTCACCAAAGACTCCAACGCAGAAATACCGGATAACAAAAAATAGGAAAAAATTATCTGGGAATTCTGTGAAAAGGGACGGATAGAATGTATGATTTGTACCGATGATTGTTACTGTATGTTACCAATTACCTGCTCGTGGAAGACCTGAGGTTCACACCATCTCAAGGACATAATATGAGTCTGAATACAAGGAAAATACCTCTCTCCAACCATCGAAGCCTCCTACCAGAAACTCCGCACCCACTGGCAGGAGATGACCATAAACATGCTATCTCTCGAAGAG
>MWDJ01000119.1 GCA_002070505.1 Bacteroidetes bacterium ADurb.Bin145
TAACCGTTGAGAAGACTTTTGAAGATGTTTATGAACATATGCAGACACAGACTGCACAGACAGACAGCAAATCCGGGAACACAATTATCTCAGACAGCACATCAACAGCAAGAAAAACGGTAGCTTTGGGTTCAGAAACCATTAGAAACACTTCTGTTCAGAATGTTCCGCTCGAAAGACTTAATACAGATCTTCACAGAATAATTGAACAAAAGCTTACTCAAAGGGTTTTCACAGAAAGTATGGATCTTCAGATAACTCCTCCCAATCTGGGAAAGGTAAATCTGGAACTTATAAAAACCGGTATGGCCATAAGCATTAATGTCATTACTGAAACTGATAGCTCAAGAGAAAGTATTTCCAGAAATCTTCAAAGTCTTGTAGGAACATTAAGGAACGAAGGATATAATCCCGTTCAGGTTAATATAAAATCAGAACATAAAAATGATCTTATGCAGGATAATCAGCAAAAACAACCTAACTATAAAGACCAGCAGGAACAGAAAAAAGATGATTCTCAGGAGTTTGAAAAGATATTGAGAGGTGAGGAAAATGTTTAATGGAATAGAAAAAAATAATTTATACCTTAGTACAAGTGAGGCTTCAAGAAACAAGACTATAAAAAAAGAGTTGGATAAGGATGCTTTTTTACAGCTTCTCGTAACCCAGTTAAAGTATCAGGATCCGACTTCTCCTCTTGACAACAAGGAACTGATTGCACAGATGTCGCAGCTCTCTACAACTGAACAGATAATGAATATGAGCAAGTCATTTCAGGGTATGGTTGATTCACAGGTTTCTCTTCAGAAGATGCAGGCTTCCTCACTTATAGGAAAAAGTGCGGTGGTTGAAGCCAATACAGTTCAGCTCACACAGGGAGTATCAGAAAATTTTACTTACAATCTTGAAAAGGATTCAGTAATAAGTATAGAGATACAGAACGCTGACGGCAAAACAGTTTATTCTGAAAATTTGGGAACGGTTAAAAAAGGCGTTAGCACATATCTTTGGAACGGAAGGGATAATTCCGGTACAAATATGCCTGACGGTGAGTACGAAGTAAAGCTATATAGCTATGAAAACGGTAAGAAAACCGAAGTAGGTGGTCTTAGAGGTGGTAAGGTTGAAGCTGTACAGTTTATTGACAAGGAATTTTATGTTCTCATAGACGGAAAAAGATATCCTGTGAAAAGTATAAAAGAAATTTCAAACATAGCATAACGGGAGGAATAATACTATGATGAGAGCAATGTATTCCGGAATTACCGGTCTTAAAAATTTTCAGCTTCAGATGGATGTAGTCGGGAATAATATAGCCAACGTTAATACTACAGGCTTCAAGGCTTCAAGAGTAACTTTTGAAACAACCCTCCTGCAGACTCTTAAAGCAGGAAAATCACCGGAAAACCAGTATGGAGGAACTAACCCTATGCAGGCTGGACTGGGATCAAAAATTTCATCAGTTGATAAGATATTCAGCCAGGGTTCTTTTCAAAACACAGGTAAAAAAACAGATCTTGCCATACAGGGAGATGGGTTTTTTGTTCTTTCCGACTCACAGGGAAATTACTTCAGCAGAGCAGGCAACTTTACGCTGGACTCTTCCGGATATCTTGTGAATCCTTCGTCCGGGTTGAAACTTCAAGGATGGAGCGCAAAAATAGGTACTAACGGTCAGAGATATGTTGATACCAATGAACCTATAGGTGATGTAAAAATAGCAGCGGGACTTGTTATGCCGGCAAAACAGACTTCCTTTGTCAATCTTGCTCACAATCTTAATGCAGATGTCGGAGTTCAAGAAACTACTATGGTAGTAAAAAGTACACTTGGAAAGGAACTTCCCATTAAGTTCAAATTTGTCAGGGATATGCGGGCCGAGTACAAGGAGAGGAATGTTTATACATGGGAAAGCGAACTTGTAAATACAGGTTCTCCGGCATACGAATTTGCCAAATCAAATTACGATAAAACCCTTAAAGGTTCCGTGGAACTTGACAATGCGGGTAATGTTGTTAAATGGAGTACATTTAAGAATGGAATGGAAACAATGGGTGTAGATACAGATTCCAAGCTTTCGATATATGATGTATCAGGAAATCTTAGAATAAACAGAAGCAATGAAGCGGTTGACGGTTCATCGGCCGGTATGGAGATAGATTTTTCCACTGTTACTTATGATGTGGCCTCGGCTGCTACACCAGCCAGCTTGGATGCTTCTAAACAGGCAGTGAAGTTTGAGTTTGATGGATCAGCTACAAATACAAAGGTAAAAGTAACGGTAGTTGAAGAAGGAAAAGAGTATTCTGATACTTATGAGCTTGCTGATAACCAAGTTTCAACTATAAATGCATTCTTTAACGGTGGTACTGATGTAGGAGGCAAAACTCTTATAATAAACGGTAAACAGCTTAAAGCTGCCGCTCTTATAAGCGGAGCTGCGACAGACAGAGTTAACATAAACTCCATCACATGGCCTACCATGGTTGACGGTACTCTTGCAGGAACTTCTGGCGGAACAGCCAGGGACTTTTCACTTGCAGGCGGTATAAAGCTTACGGATACCGTTAAAGGACAGGATATTTACTATGATCCGAAAAACGTTAAAGTTACAGTTACTAATGCTGCTGGAGCCATACCCGGAAGTGTAACGGTTTCTCTCACCACAAAGGATGGTGTAAAGAACTTTACAATAAACGGAACGGTAGATGCAGGAGTTGGAAAGAACGTTTCTTACCAGCAGTTTAATGAAGCCTTCAGCGATGGCGTAAAGAACGGCAACCTCAGGATAACCGGTCTCAGCCTAAGCAACGGGCAGGATACGGATGAACTTACGGCAACGGTTGCTACAGGAGTTACGTTTGCATCGGTAAAAAACATTATACAGCCTCCTTCCGGAGGATCACCTAAGTTTGTGGATGTCAATAATCCTCAGAACTTTGTTGTGGCCGGATATAAGGCTCCTACAGTTGCAGCGTCTACTCTTGTATACGATTCTCTCGGGCAAGCGTATAACGTATACCTTAATTTTACAAAAATAAATGAAAATACATGGTTCTGGAAAGCTCAGATGGAGGACGGGACACCTCTTTACAAGCTTAATGAAGACGGTACAAGAGATATGACAAGCTTTGCCGATGGTGTAATAGCTTTTGACGGTAATGGCGGTATTATGAGCACCAATTGGAGGCTAAGGGAAGACGGAACAATAGATACCAATACCACAGATAATAATAACGGTTCGCTCGGATTCTGGTTTGATCCAGCTAAACCAGGAGCGGCACCTAATCCTACCTATAATCCCAGTTCGATCTCAGCAGCC
>MWDJ01000120.1 GCA_002070505.1 Bacteroidetes bacterium ADurb.Bin145
TCTTCAGGCATAGGTATTGTGTAATTTATGTATGTCAAAAGGTATGAATGAGGATGTCAGGGCCTCTGATTGTGATCGGTTTTGGATCTCTTAAACCTTCCCACCGGGATAAAGAAACTTCATGAGCTGGCAAAGACGTACATTGCTGTATGAGAGAGATTCATATATGGATCGCGGCTGCTGTTCTTCTGGTCATAATCAGCCTGTCTGCCTCGGTAATCGGAGCAGGGCAGAGCTGCATACCATGCGGTGACAGCTGTTATGATCCAGCTAAACAGTCCTGTTGCAATGGTCAGGTATATGATGGCCTAAGATGGGGAGTGTGCAGGGATGTCTGTTACAATCTTGAAAAACAGGTCTGTTGTAATGGTATTCCCGTAAACGGGACAAGGTGCCTTCCGACCTGCGGGAATTCATTTTACAACCCGATTACCCAGTCCTGTTGTAAGGGAGAGCCTAAAGATGGACTATTATGGGGAGTCTGCGGTGGCGTATGTTATGATCTGACTAATGAGACCTGTTGCAACAACCAGGTTTATCCAGGCACAAGCTGGCAGAAATGCGGGGATTCCTGTTATAACATGAACAACCAGAGCTGTTGTCTTGGTAAGGTATATAATGGAAAGGGTTACACAAAGTGTGGGGATAACTGCTATAACCCGAAGACCGAGACATGTTGTAAGGGAAAGGTTATCGAAGGAAAAGTTGAGTGTGCATATTAATTAAAAATTTTATGAGGCCCGATAAAGGCCCGGCATTTTAATATTTTCTTTTATTTCGTGAATTATGCAGGTTTTACCGAAAAAACTGTCACAAGTCTCAAACTGTGTAAGAATGTGTTGTTCATGTCTTTCAATTGGGTTGAATTGTAGACTACTATTAAAGAAGACTGGTACTGACCTGTTTTCGGCTTTTGTGAACTACACCATATGAAAGATATTTCATCCGGGAATAAGCAAAAATATAAAGAATAACAGACATTGTCTAATCATGAATCGTATTAATATTATTGCATCAGGGGAAGTTCAGCGTGTCGGATATCGGGATTTTGTGACAAAAATAGCCAAAAAAAATAATATTACCGGAATTGTCCGGAATTGTCCCGGATATGATGTTGAGATTATTGCTGAGGGTAATGAACAGGACCTGGAGCAGTTTGTATCTCAAATCAAAATTCAGAAAGATCCCATCTTTGTTGAATCGATTAAGATTGAACCCGGCACTTATGAAGGGAAATGGAAGTATTTTGAAATTCAAAGAGGAAGTCCTGATGAAGAATTAGGAGAGCGTCTGGATGCAGCCATTGTATACCTGGTGCGTATCGATTCTAACAGCCGTCGTTCTGTAGAAATTGGAGAGCTGATGCTGGAAAAACAGGATCAGATGCTCGATAAACAGGACCAGATGTTAGATAAGCAGGATCAGATGCTCGATAAACAGGATCAGATGCTTGATAAGCAGGATCAGATGCTCGATAAACAGGATCAGATGCTTGATAAGCAGGATTATCAGATCTCTCTTCAAAAAGGGACAATTCAGGAGATACAGGAGATGAGATCAGATCTTAAAGATTCCCTTCAAGTGAGATACCAGAATATTGAACAACAATTACATGAAATACAGACAATTCTGAAAAACGCAGGAATGATGTCATAGATTCACATCCATCGGCACAAATTTTTTAAAGTAATATATAGTGAATTAACGAAATTAATCTCGATTATAAGAATTTTGAACATCATCTCCCGAAAGCTATTAGGCGCATAAATTTAATGCAGTCAAAATTTCTCTATTTTTCTTACTGACTTCAGATTGAATGATCTCTCCCTGAGATAGTACAAAAAGTTTGATCTTTTCAAGTTCGAGAAGTAATTTTTTGACAGAATATTGTTTTGAAAGGCCCGTTTCCTTCAAAATCATTTGTAATCTCATTCTAATGATAAGGGCAATAAAAACCATGAATAAATAACCCCTCACAGAGTCTTCTCGTCTTGCATTAAGAGGTAAAGTGTCCAAATCATTCTTCATTCTTAAAAAACACTTCTCAACTGCATCTCTCTCACGATAAAGGGTGAGACAGGAAAGCCAGTCTAATTCGCCGTTGTAAAAAAGAATAAATCGTCCTAAGCGATTTAATCTTTGAGTAACTGCCTTCTGTCTTATTGAAACCTCGAAAGTTCCGTCTGTAAATTTCCATTTCAGGTAACGTGCAAACCCTTTCGTGATTTCATTCACCACTACTTCTGGTTTCTTCCAACTTTGTGGTCTTGCTTTCTTCAATCTATCAGTTGCGTCGAATAATTGTACATAAAAAGAATCTCTTTCATCCTGTTCTCTTTTCGGGTCATAATAACAATATCCATCTACAGTTAAAGTTCGAGGTTTGCCATCGATATCCAATTGATGCTCTAATTTTACTGGCATTGCAAATATAGGGCCTTTTTCCAATTTGTGTAGATATTCCGCTTGTTTTACTTTATTTTGAGATTTACTCATTAATTCTTTAATTGACGTGAGTTGGTAGGTAGCGGGCAAAATAAATGGAATATTCTCGCTTATAAGCTCAGCCAACGTCGTTTGGGAAAAGAACCCTCTATCCATTACAAGCCTGAATTGTTCTGAACCAGCATCTTTCAATCGTATGATTGTATTTTTAAGAGTAGTGATGTCGGCAATACTTCCTGGATATACATCATAACGGACGGGAATACCTTTTTCCTTATCCACTACCAGTGAAAAATTGATTTGAGGAAGGCCGTCATTATCCCGATTGTATCCATATTCTAGGCACTCTAAGAGTTTAGATGTACTAGATAAACTTGTAATGTCATAGAGAAGAGTTGCATTTGGCTCAATTTGAGCAGCGAATCGTCTCATAAATTTTTCAGGGATGTCTTTTTGACCAAGGTTTGCCAAAAATTCACTTATTCTTTGGATAGATAAAGGCAATTTATTGTTATTTAGCCACAGCGAAGATCCTTCATACCACACCTGAACATTTGTCATCGCCGTAGGGCGAAGAATACGATTGTAAACGAGTGTTAATAATGTATCAGTTTCGGTTTCTGAAAGAAATTCTTCCAGTGTTGCCTGAATTGAAAGCTCTTGAGTAATACTTTGAAGGGGTAACAGATTCCCGTGATTATATGCAAATTTTGGGGCAGAAGAAACCACCATTCGTGAAGGAATCATATCGCTCGATCGAACCTTCACTGGTTGCCCATCTATGTTTTTTCCGAGGTACTTTGATTTATGCCGGATCTG
>MWDJ01000121.1 GCA_002070505.1 Bacteroidetes bacterium ADurb.Bin145
TGAGATCATTGTGTCAGGAAATTCTGGCAATGCACCGCTTCTTGTTGATTTCAGTTCAACATGGGCAGACAAGGGAGGAACATTCCACTGGAAATTTGGCGATGGCTTTACTTCAAGCGAACCTGAAGTATCTCATACTTACGAGAAACCAGGAGTATATTCTGTAAGCCTGGTTCGCGAATTTGAAGGGTTAACCCAGGAGATAATCAGTAAAGATCTGATCAGGGTAAATGAAACGATCCAGATTCCGATAGCCTCATTTAATGCAGAACCAGTAGCAGGGCCAGCTCCGCTTCAGGTCACCTTCCAAAGCAGGTCTTCCGGAGATATTTCAGAGACGACCTGGGACTTTGGTGACCAGACGCAGGATATTGGGGAGACTGTAAAACATGTCTATTCCAGGCCAGGAACGTACACAGTCAGTCTGCAGGTCCAGGGCCCAGGGGGCTCCTCAACAGAAGTCCAGCAGGAACTGATCACAGTTGGATCATCATCCTCCAATCCCCCACAGGCAAGGTTTAGAACTGATAAAAGAACCGGATATGTGCCATTGAAAGTCCAGTTCACCGATCAGTCCCTTGGAAAGGTATCAGACTGGAGATGGGACTTTGGAGATGGAACCAGTTCAACCGAGAGAAACCCTTCCCATGAGTTCAATGAGACTGGTATCTTTTCCATTTCATTATCGGTATCAGGACCTGGCGGAGAAAACCAGGTAAGCAGGAAGGGTTACGTGGTTGTATCACCTTCACCAAATCCGCTTATTGCAGGATTTACGATGGAACCATCAGAAGGAATTGCACCTTTATCAGTAAAGTTCATTGATAGTTCGACTGGAAACATTAACCGGTACCTCTGGGACTTTGGTGATGGAGCAGTAACTGAAACCAGAAATCCCACCCATCGGTATACTAAACCAGGATCATATATCGTAAAGTTAACCGTATATGGACCGACAGGAATAAGCTCTGCAGATCAGTCAGTGACTGTTGGGCCGTTCCTTACAAGAACAAAACTCCAGGATGGCAATCTGCAACAATTCAGGACACCAGACAGGAGAACAGGGATAGCAGATACAGATGATGTAAAAATATCTGAACTATCTAAACCTTATGCAGACTTTATTATTAATAAAAAGAGTGGACGTGCCCCTCTAACCGTTAATTTTGAAGATCTGTCAACAGGAACTATAGAGTCCTGGTCCTGGAATTTTGGTGATAACAGTTATTCAATCGAGCAAAACCCGGTTCATACATATGTAAAACCAGGGACATACTCAATTACCCTGACTGTAAAAGGCCCTTACGGAATATCAAACAAGAAGATCCGTGATGCGGTCAGTATCACCTGATTAAATCCACTTTTTTAACCTGAATGCAGCGACCATCAGGGCGGTTATCAGGATCATCATTCCAAAAATTACCAGGTGTCCGGCCGGATCATCAATCCCTGGAAGGCTGGAAAAGTTCATACCATAAACTCCTGTAATAAATGTCAGCGGAATGAAAATTACTGCAATTACCGTTAAAACCCGCATTACTTCGTTTGTACGGTTGGAGACTGATGAAAGATATATCTCCATGATTCCTTCAGCCATCTCCCGGTGAACATCCAGGTCTTCAAAAATTTTGATCACGTGATCATAGACATCTCTCATAAAAATTCTTGTAGAATCGGTAATGATTTCTGAATCTGACCTTGAAAGGTGCATCACTATATCACGCAGTGACCAGACCTGTCTTTTAAATTTTATGAGTGTGTGCCTGAAGTACTGGATCTCCCTGATTATTTCAGAAGATGGATCCTGAACGACCCTTTCTTCAAGAACTTCTGCTATATCCTCAATTTTTTCAAGACCGAAAAAGTAGGTGTCAACAACTGAGTCGATAATTGAGTACATCAGGTAATCTATACCATGAACCCTGAACTTACCATTCGGGTGAGAAATCCTTGATATAATATGTTCAAAAGGGTTACCCGTTTCAGAGACTGATATGAGCAGGTTTCCTTTAATTATTATGTTAATTTTCCTTGTTTGAAACTCTTTTTCCGCTGAGGGAACAATGTCTAAAATTATGAATAAAATATCTCCAAAGTCTTCAATTTTCGCCCGGCTTCTTGTATTGAAGATATCTTCTGCAATGAGCGGATGAAGATCAGCAAGTGTAAAAATTGAATTTATTAATTCTATATCCTTAAGGCCAGATATGTGAATCCAGCGGATCTCGTCTTCTGATTGTGTATTAATAAGATCAATGCCTGATGGACCTGATATATCATCGAATTCGTGGAAGTCATCAGATGTGTAGACTAAACCGGTAATTTTTGTTATTTCAGGCTCATGTCTTCCAATGTAGATCGGAATGCCTGGCGGAAGACCTGTTTTTGCCGAGACGTGATCTTCAAATGTCATGTTCCACCTTTTCCTATAGAACGCCAGATTAATATGCAAAGTCTTGCATGGCCTACCTGTTTAACTTTTCTGCCCTTCACCATCTTCTGAAGATTCATTTTTATTCTTAATGATAATGTTAAACAGCGCAACAACATCATTCAGGTTTATCCTCCCGTCACCGCTGAAATCATAAAGCGTACTTGTATCTCCTGAAGTGAGTTTATTCATGTAAACGACTACATCCTGCAGGTCCTCATATCCATTCTGATTAAGGTCGGTATTCATGTTTAGCGACCTCACTTTTTCTTTTTCAGAAAGGGGGTGATAATCTATGTTGCCAGGCCGAATGATGTATGGAATAGTGCAGTATCCATCCAGACCCGCATCACAAAGATCAGAAAATCCCTCCCCGTCAGGACTTCCCCAGTAGTTTCCTCCAGTAAAAAAAGATCCTAAGCTGGTTACTCCTGTGCCATTCCAGGTATTATAGGAGAGCGGATCCTGGATATTACAATTATTTAAATCATTGAAGACATTTTCAGAAAATAAATTTTCATCACCTTTCAAGATCAAAAGGCCCTGTTTTTCATTATCTGAAAAAGTATTTCGTACGATAAAACTCTGATCAGCTTTTAATATAAGGCCTGTATCATCATTATTACGAAAAGAGTTCTGATGAATTTTTACTGGTCCGGATAAAATTACCGAACCTGCAAAGCCATTGGAGATAAGCAGGTTATCTGTAAGCTCAAGATTTTTGGAATCAGATAAAACACCAGCATATGAGCATTGTGAAAATTCTGAATTGTTTATTGTAACATTGTCACATCCGCAAAGCGTGATCCCTGAAGGC
>MWDJ01000122.1 GCA_002070505.1 Bacteroidetes bacterium ADurb.Bin145
AGACCTGTTAAGAGAGTACTTGTACTCCGTGGTTCCATCATGCAGGTTCAGGTCAAAACTGCCGGACAAAGCAACTATAAGCTCATCTGTTTGTCTAAAAGCATGGCCACCACGATGCTCTCCTCCGGGAACATCATATATCCAGTAAACTCTTTTAATCTCAAACGGAACATGTGACCCTTCCTCAATAAAGGAAAGATTTCCCCGCAGGTCGAGAAACCTGGGCAGGTCTATCAGTGATGGCTTAGGTGAAGAACTCATATTAGAAAACCAAATCAGTGTACGGATGCTCTGCGTCTTCTGAACAATGATCTCCGGGGCTTTTTATCCGTGGTATAACCGTACTTTTCACCATACCCATATTGTTTAATATCTGATTTAATATCATTTATTATCAGGCTGACACTCTTAATTCCCCGCTCGGCGATTTCTTCAAGAGTCCGTTCAAACATACCTTTAAGAGTATGCCCGGGTCTGACAACAAGCAGGCATGCATCTGTCAGCGATGCAAGATGATACGTATCAGAGACGAGACCTATAGGTGAAGAGTCCACGATAATGTAATCGAATTGCTTTCTTAGTTGCCTGAACAGCTCTTCAGTTTTGCTAAGGGCGGTAAGCTCAGAGGGATTAGGAGGAACAGGCCCTGAAGGTATAACTGATAAATTAGGGTACGATGTTTCCTGTATAATATCCTGCAAATCATCCTGACCAATCAGCCACGTTGATACACCCCTGTCATTTTTAAGTTTAAAATCTGGATAAATCTTCGGTTTCCGGAGGTCAAAGCCTACTATTACAGTCTTTTTACCCAGCAGGCTGTAAACAGACGCGAGGTTTATTGTCGAGAAAGATTTTCCCTCCCCGGGCATTGATGATGTTACGAGGATTACCGGAGATTTAGCCTCTTGCGTAAGGAACTGCATCCTTGCTCTAAGCAACCTGTACGATTCTGCAAGAGCTGAGTTTGGATTTTCAAAAACAACCATATTGGTACTTTCTGTATTGTGTGGCATATTCCCCACTACCGGCAATCTGGTTATTCTCCTGATATCCTCAAAGCTCAGTTTATTGTTAAAAACAAAGCGTAAAAACAATATAAGGAATGGTACACCAAATCCTGCAAACAATCCAAGAAAGTATATCTTAACAGGCATTGGAGAAATCCTAAAACTAAACCTCGGGTCTGCAGGATCAATTACTTCACTGTCAGCCCTGTTGGATGCTTTTTGCATCTCCTGTTCAGCTCTTGTCTCAAGCAGAAACGTGTACAATTCATCATTCAATCTGAATTTTCTTTCAATTCCCAACAGTTGCCTTTCTGTCACCGGCAAGGCTGATGCCTGCGCGTTGGCATTGTTTATCTGCTGTTGGTTTTCAGATCTCGCGAGACTGTTTGCCCTGCGAAGCCCGTTCAGGGTTTCCTTCAACGCTTCCTTGCTGGCACGAACCCTCATTTCAAGATTTCTCTGCAGAGGGTTCATCTCACCTGCACCTCTTACTGATAATTGTCCCTGAAGCTCAGCAAGTTCTTCAACCAGTCGTGTAAGACCCGGATCAGTTATTCCCATGGTTATCGGGATAATAGGTACTTCACCGGATGTGTTCTTATTCAGATAATCAGCCAGATAATCATAGTAATTGGCCTCAAGACTAAGTCGGGCCCTTTCATTTTCAAGTAAAGTTACCTGAGCAATGATTGACTGACCCTGTGCAGAAAGATCCATTACCTTGTGTGAAGACCTGAACTGCTGCAATCTTGTTTCAGTGATTGACAATGAATCAGAAATACCCACGAGCTGATCTTCGATAAACTGGATTCTCCGGGTAGCCTCAGAGTTCTTTTTATCAAGAGATATAGCCTGGAATCCCTCGACATGCTTATTGAGAAAATCTGCATCCCTAGCACTATTGGTACCTGAAAGACTTATCCGCAAAACTGAACCATCCCTCGAAAGACGTTCTACATTCAGCCGGCTATTGTAGTAATCCACAAGCCGGATCATACTGTGGACAGTAAAAAATACCACCTGATTATTGATACCCTGAAAAAAGGCTTCATCAACACATTCCACTTTGAAACTCCCATTTGCAACCTGAATTGTATCTCCAAAGCGGGCAGTTTTTTCAAATGAATAATACTCAGACTCTGAGGCTATTCTGAACGCATTGTTCCCTAATGAAGTAATCGAAAACTCCGTGTCTTTCGGAAGAGGAAAGATGGTTTCAGATATAATATTTACAGGTGGATCAGGATATATGGGCAGCCTGTTCCTTAAAGTCTTTATATAAAATTCTATGTCAAACGGCAACTGTTCCAGGGTCCTTTCAGTAAGTGCACGTGACCTGACCACCATCATCTGGTTTTCAAGATTCTTCATTCCACCAGGCAAACCAAGGCCCTGCAGCAATTCTGAATTGTCAACAAGCGGACGGTCTTCTGTTTCATTTATCAGAACAGTGACTGAGGTCTGGTATACAGGCAGAGTATGACCCAGGTAAAACCTTGCCAGGAAAAGTGCCAGAAGGGTTGACAGAATAAACCAGTACCAGTTCTTCTGAAAAAGCTTAAATACGACCATGGGGTCCAAACCGCTGCTCTGTCTGTTTACATTCCCCTGTGCATCAATGTAACGTGTATTGCGATCAACCATTGTTTTCTTATTATAGAGTTCTGAAATAACTGATTACCACCAGGGCAGTTGTGACAGTAGACAGGAAAAGGCTAAAGACGGCTGAATTCAGATGGAATGATCTGCCTCTCAGCGGCATAACATAGATGATGTCATTTGGCATAACATAGTAATACTCTGAATTGAGAATACTTCTGTCTGAGAGCGTGAATTCCTTAATCACAGGGCCATAGGGAGAAGGACGGATCAACTGTACCCGTTGTCTGTTGCCGTATTCACTAAGATCACCGGCCATAGCCAGAGCCTCAAAAATGGTCATGCGCTCCTTGGTTATTGGATATCTTCCAGGGATAGCGACCTCCCCTAACATGCTAATATTATTATCCACCAGTCTGACCGTAATGGCAGCATCCGATACATAGTTTATAAATACTTTTTCCAGTTCCTCCTTAATTTCCGAGAGAGTCTTTCCGGCAACATGTACCTTATTCACATAGGGTATCTCAATATTACCTTCGGTATCTACCGGATAA
>MWDJ01000123.1 GCA_002070505.1 Bacteroidetes bacterium ADurb.Bin145
TTACTATGTCTTCCAATTTATTCATCTATTCACTGTATTTTTGACTGTTATGTCAAAAGTTGGGTATGATCTGGAAATCTCTGTTCCAGTTGATTTATAAAATGGTTTTGTATAGATGATTAATGGTACGTTCTGCGGATCAAAACCTAATTCTAATACGTCCTGAAAATAGGGGTGATTATACTTATTCTTATAAGTATCGAATTTTTCAAGATTAATTGGTTGTTTAAATACTTTAATTTTATCTGAGTAAAAATCGCATAATTTTTTATCAATACATAATAAAACTTCGTCATATTTAAAACTTGATGTTTCATTAGTACTTACCACTTTTTTTGAAACTGGTATTTTTTTTAAAACATCAAAATGATATATATTTCCATCAGTAAATTTACTATTTAATGAAAATTCTGTAATTATAACATCATTAGTATCGTGATTAATATTTTTAATGCATTGGAAATTCATACACAAAAAAATAAGTGATACAACAGCAAGATTATTTCTTTTCATTTGTTTTTACAACTTCGCCTGCACGGACGCAGGCGACTCCTTAAAGTTTTGCGAAATATTGCACATAACGTTAAGAAGAGTATCTTAATCAATCCTCACTGATTGAGATACTCTTCAAGTTGGACGGAACCGCCTGAGCAATAGCCCGAATCCTGTATTAATTAATGGAGTTTAAATAACCGTATTTTTAATTGCAAGCAAAATCCGCATGTAGAAATTTGAATAATTATACAAGTTCAGCTTTTATCATTGCTGATGAATCAGTTAATAAACAGTATTCACCGGCAATCCTGATAAATGAATTATCAGTATTTCTGAATCAGCAGCATAAGGCTACCCCTTCATGATATATTTATATTTACGGGGATCATGCAGTTTTAATTCAGAGTAAATATTGAATCATCACAATGCAGCCTTTCCGGAGGAGACCTGAACCGTACCGGTTCAAGAATCTCTACAACAACAAGTCTGCCGGTTTTACATGCAGGGCAGCATGAAATATTTTTACCTGTAACATGCAGGTAAACTTCATTCCATGCCTGCGGTATGGCTATGTGTTCCTTTATAATATCGTGGAACTTGCGGCACTCTTCAATGGCCCTCTTTTTATTCCTGTGAGACAGAAGGCCGAAGTATCTTATGCGGACAAATCTTCGCGGAACGACATGAACCATAAACCGCTGAATGAAAGATTCAGCCAGAAGTTCCATGATCTTTTCACTGTTATCATCAGAGTAGTCCTTGTATTTGAATCTGACAATACCATCTTTAAAAGAAACTATCCGGTGGTTGCTGATGGCTATACGGTGTGTGTATCTGGCAAGATACTCGATAACGCTCTCTTTGCCCTGAAATGATTCCTTGAGATATACAACCCACTCTGCGGCGAATAGTGAATCAATCATCGAGTTAAAATCTTTGGAACTAATAAACGGAGTTCCCTGAAGAAATAATTTCTCTCCCCGGTACAGTTCTTTCAGTCCCTGAAGAAACAGACTCCTGAACCGCATCTTAAGAACCTGTACAGGTACGAAATAGTTATTTGATGCATGAATCCATTTCTGTTTTTTCTCCGAATAACCTCCACCCGGGACCACACAGTGAAGATGTGGATGCAGGTTAAGTTTCTGCCCCCAGGTATGGAGTATGGAAAAGAACCCTATATCTGCACCGAAGTATTTTTCATCAGCGCTCACCGACAGGAGAGTCCTCCTGCATATGTCAAACATCAGGTCATAGACAACTCTTTTGTTTCTGATAACAACCGGGTTAAGCGTATCAGGAAGGGTGAATACAATATGGAAGTACGTAAAAGGCAGGACTTCATTTTTACGTTCAAGAATCCACTTCTCTTTTTTCATCGACTGGCACTGTGGACAATGACGGTTTCTGCATGAGTTATAGAGAATCACTTTATGGCCGCAGCTGCTGCACTCCTCAACTCTTCCGCCGAGAGCTTCTGTTCTGCAGATCTCAATTGAGCGCATTACTTTTCTTTCGTGCAGTGATGCTTCAGGATGTTTCTGAAGATATGATTCCCCGTAATTCCGGAATACTTCATTAACGGTTGGATGATGATTCATTTTTAAATCGGTCTGCATAGACATCAAGGGGACTGCGAGCCACAGCCTTCTCTTCATTCAGGTGTACATAAACCAGAGTCGTTGTCAGGTGCCTGTGTCCCAGAAATTTCTGAAGCTGGAATACTCCGCTCCCTGTCTCTATCATATGGGTAGCAAATGAGTGACGCAGTGTGTGGATGCCGCACTGTTTTGTTATCCCGGCTCTCTTTTTCGCCCGATGATACGCATGCTGTACTGCTCTGATTGAAATCTGTTCACCAGGGTATCTTCCGCAAAAGAGCCAGCTGCACGGCCTGTATGTTTTCCAGTAATCTTCAAGCTGATTTAAACAAATCTCTGAAAGCAGTGTATAACGATCTTTACCCCCTTTACCATCCCGTACTTTAAGGCGCATTGAATCCCGTGAGATATCGCTTACCTTCAGGTTTACAAGTTCACCCACACGGAGACCCGATGAATACGTGAGCATCAGTATCGTTTTATGCTTTAGATTATCAGCGCTGTGAATAATCCGGAATACTTCTTCCACTGTGAATACTTCCGGAAGTTTTCTTTTCTTTTTCTGAATAGGGATGTTTGCAACTTCAACTTCTCTGCCGATTGTCTGGGAAAAGAAATAGCATATTGCGCTTCTTGCCTGGCGAAGTGATGATTCGGAAAGTTTCTGACCATCGATTAAATGATACAGATAATTTTTGATGTTTTCTTTTGTAATCTTTTCAGTTGGTTCTCCGCAGTATTCAAGGAAGCTGACTAAGCACCGATAGTAAGTGCTCTGTGTCCTCGGGCTGTATCCGCGAAGAGCAAGGTCTCTCCTGTAGTTTTGTAACTCCTGTTCTAACATGACTGGGTCCTCCGTTAAATTTGATTAACGAAGGCTTATCATTAATTGCAGGAAAAGTGAAGTCTTTCAAATGTCTGAAAAAGTCACCGCCTTCAGGCGGTTTTGTTCAACGT
>MWDJ01000124.1 GCA_002070505.1 Bacteroidetes bacterium ADurb.Bin145
GGGTATGAACGGGGTGAGGATATACAACAATACTCTTTATACCGACAAGACCACTGAACAGACCGGAAGGGGTTTGATAGATGTTCATACAAATATTGATGCCGGACTGAATGCACCATCTGCCGGCACGCAAATCTTTAATAATATCTTTTATACAAAACATAATACTTTATGTATTAATGTAATGGACAAGGAGAGCCTGGAGGGATTCAGGTCAGATTACAATATCTTTTATTCCGAATCAGGGTCTCCCGGATTCAATGCAGGAGGTGTTGTCGTGACCTTCGCTGAATGGCAGGCGCTTGGGTATGATCTCAATTCCGTTGTCATCAATCCGCGATTCAATGACTTTACTGACTTTGTCCCGACAGAAAGACTGGATTACGGGACAGATCTTGGTGATAATTTTGCCGAAGGACTGGCAATCAATGCTGAATGGGGTGCTGTAAGTCCAAAAACTGCTATGCAGAATGGCAAATGGCAGGCAGGTGCAAGAATTTATGAGGCTGAAGTGAATGACACAACCGTTTTACCGCCGGGAGAAACAAAAATATATCCCAACCCGGCATTTGGTTTCTTTTATGTACTGACAACTGATGAGAACCGGGCTTACAGTTCGCTCAGGTTATTTGATGCACACGGGCGCCTGGTGCACAATGTTCCCCTGGGATTTAACAGGAAAAACACCATCAATCTTCCGGGTAACATCAGCTCCGGGGTTTATACTGTTTTACTGGAGGCAAACGGGTTGACTGCCTTCCAGAGCAAGCTCATAGTATTGAATTGATAATCAGTTTATTGTTTGATAAACTTCTGGGTCAGGATTATTTCGTTGGACGAGATCATTACTATGTAGATGCCTGATACCAGGTACGAAAGATCGAAATGTTTCATGTACTGATCCTGCGACAACTCCTCAACCAGTACGGTGCGTCCCTGGGAATTTACTACAGCCAGTTTATACTCTTCGATATCATCAGGTGCATCATAATCAATTGAAAAGTTACCGTCATTGGGATTTGGATAAATCTTAAAGGAACCTTTTTCCGGTTTAGGGGCTGTCACCGTGAAATCCAGCAGGTTTGATCTGGTGGAAGCATTCATGTTGTCAGTGGCTGTTGCATAGATTGAATAGGAACCTTCCTCAATATCTTTCAGGGTAAAGGTAAAGGGAGGGCTGGTCTGTTCTCCAAGCTTTCTGGTCCCATCATAAAGGATGACCGACTTAACAGTCCCATCCGGATCATGGGCTGTTACCTCTATAATAATGGTGGCAGGTGAAGTGTATGAGCTTCCCTTGGTTGGCGAAGCAATGGATATTACCGGAGGTTGATTTGTCGGCGATGAGTTTGGTGGCGTTGTTGTAGTGGGATTTGAAGCAGGTGTAGTGGCAGGGGCTGCACAGTTGTTTGTAACAGACCGGGAGGTGAATGAGGCTGCCTGAGCGCCTTCAGTAGATTGAACCGGATTGTCAGAGGGCTTGGTATATGACAGGGTAACTATATCACCATGATTAACCCTGTTTGAGAGCGTCAGTGAAACGTTTTTTCCGGATACAGCGACTGAGCTGACTGGTTTTGCGGTGCCGTTCACCGTGACAGAGAATGCAGATGTGGCGGGTATTACCGGGGCAAGGTTAATGTTGTAACCTAGTACAATGACGGCAGGTGCGCTCTCTTCCACGGAGGCGCCTGAAACTGCAGGCACAGGCGGCGTATAGGGATTAGGGTCAGGCATCAGTATTACAGAGGTATATGGCAGCAGGGTGACAGAACCGGAATATTTTTTCCCTGTCACATCAACCATCGGCTGGTTCAGAGTGACAACCTTGTTTGAGGTTGACGGATTATAATGGAAGTCAATCCTGGAGGTGTCGCTGACTGTAACCGCCGATTTTTTTGAGTTGCGGTCCTGGCCTGTAAATGACTGCCAGCCGGCCAGTGTCCTGTATTTGCTCCCGGTTGAAGGTGAAGATGTATGAAAAACATTGCCATCGTCAATCGGCCGTGCATAATGGTTATTATCCGCGGTACCAAATTCAGGAATATCATCAGACAGGCTGAAAAATTTTAATGCAAGCTGTGTGGAACTTTTTGCAATGAAAAGGTTATTCTTCAGGCTATTATTTCTTATGTTGCTGCCGGAATTGTTCTGGAAATACATTCCATACCCGTTATTAAAAGCAGTATTGTTCTCAAGGGTGTTATCATGAGAACGATGAATCATATATCCGGCTTCAGAGCAATTGGCCACTGTATTGTTCGTAATGATTGTTTTGGTAGTGTTAACATCGAGATAGATGCCCCGGGCAATATATCTTCCCGGGTATGGAGTGCCGTCTGTGTTGCCGACCACATTAAGAATAATGTTACCATCTATTTTTCTGGAAATACCTTCAGCAACTGTATAGATAGCTGCTCCATCATTCAGAGTTAGCAGGACATTATTAATAAAATTATTCTGGATAGTAATAATATCCGCCGTAGAAGAAAGTCCAATACCGCAGTAGCCTATATTTTCTATTGTATTGTATTTGATTACACAGTTATTTTTGGCAACAGCAATAGCTGAGGCATTTGCACCATTAAAAGCCTGACCGGGTATCACTCCGATGTTTCGGATAATATTGGATGTTATAGTCTCGTCATCTCCCACTGCTCGTATTCCCAGTTGATTACAATGAGAAATGCTGTTATTGCTGATATTGCTTCTGTCACCGAGTAAATGAATCCCATCCTGTCCTGCAAAACTAAGGGTGGAATTCTTGATTGTCCAATAGTTACTGATATAATTAAGGCAGGTAATCAGGTTTGAGATTGAACCTGTAATGTGAAGTCCGTCAATAGTTATATAATCATACTCCGAAGTATAAATCAGAGTATTGAGTGATGCAACTTTAAC
>MWDJ01000125.1 GCA_002070505.1 Bacteroidetes bacterium ADurb.Bin145
TCTGCGTCTCCTGAACAACGATCTCCCGGGCTTTTTATCCGTTGTATATCCATACTTTTCACCGTACCCATATTGCTTAATATCCGATTTAATATCATTTATAATCAGGCTGACACTCTTAATCTGCCGCTCGGCGATTTCTTCCAGAGTTCTTGCAAATATGTTTTTAAGAGTATACCCGGGCCTGACAACAAGCAGGCATGCATCTGTCAACGATGCAAGATGATACGTATCAGAGACAAGCCCGATAGGTGAAGAGTCCACGATAATGTAATCGAATTGCTTTCTTAATTGCTTAAACAGCTCTTCAGTTTTGTTAAGGGCCGTAAGCTCAGAGGGATTAGGGGGAACAGGCCCTGAAGATATAACTGACAGATTAGGGTGCGGTGTTTTCTGTATAATATCCTGCAACTCATCCTGACCAATCAGCCACGTTGATACGCCCCTGTCATTTTTAAGTTTAAAATCGGGATAAATCTTTGGTTTCCGGAGGTCAAAGCCTACTATTACAGTCTTTTTACCCAACAGGCTGTAAACAGATGCGAGGTTTATTGTTGAGAAAGATTTTCCCTCCCCGGGCATTGATGATGTTACAAGAATTACCGGAGATGTAGCCTCTTTTGTAAGGAACTGCATCCTTGCCCTGAGTAACCTGTACGATTCTGCAAGGGCCGAGTTTGGATTTTCAAAAACAACCAGATTGGTACTGTCTGCATTGTGAGGCATGTTTCCCACTACCGGCAATCTGGTTATTCTCCTGATATCCTCAAAGTTCAGCTTATTGTTAAAAATATAGCTCAAAAACAATATGAGGAATGGAACACCAAATCCGGCAAACAGTCCAAGAAAGTATATCTTAACCGGTATTGGAGAAACCCTCAAGCTAAACCTCGGGTCTGCAGGATCAATTACTTCACTATCAGCCCTGTTGGATGCCTTTTGCATTTCCTGTTCAGCTCTTGTCTCAAGCAGGAATGTGTACAATTCATCATTCAATCTGAATTTTCTTTCAATTCCCAATAGTTGCCTTTCTGTCACCGGTAAGGCTGATGCCTGCGCATTGGCATTGTTTATTTGCTGCTGGTTTTCAGATCTCGCGAGACTGTTTGCCCTGCGAAGCCCGTTCAGGGTTTCCTTCAGTGCTTCCTTGCTGGCACGGACCCTCATTTCAAGATTTCTCTGCAGAGGGTTCATCTCACCTGCACCTCTTACTGATAATTGTCCCTGAAGCTCAGCAAGTTCTTCAACCAGTCGTGTAAGACCCGGATCAGTTATTCCCATGGTTATCGGGATAATAGGTACTTCACCGGAAGTGTTCTTATTCAGATAGTCAGCCAGATAATCATAATAATTGGCTTCAAGACTAAGTCGGGCCCTTTCATTTTCAAGTAAGGTTACCTGAGCAATGATTGACTGACCCTGAGCAGAAAGATCCATAACCTTATGTGAAGACCTGAACTGCTGCAATCTTGTTTCAGTAATTGACAATGAATCAGAAATGCCCACGAGCTGATCTTCAATAAACTGGATTCTCCGGGTAGCCTCAGAGTTCTTTTTATCAAGAGATATAGCCTGGAATCCCTCGACATGCTTATTGAGAAAGTCTGCATCCCTCGCACTGTTGGTACCTGCAAGACTTATCCGCAAAACTGAACCGTCCCTCGAAAGACGTTCCACATTCAGTCGGCTGTTGTAGTAATCCACAAGCCGGATCATGCTGTGGACGGTAAAAAATATCACCTGATTATTAATACCCTGAAAAAAGGCTTCATCAGCACATTCCACTTTAAAACTCCCGTTTGCAACCTGAATTGTATCTCCAAAGCGGGCAGTTTTTTCAAATGAATAATACTCAGACTCCGAGGCTATTCTGAACGCATTGTTCCCCAATGAAGTAATCGAAAACTCCGTGTCTTTCGGAAGGGGGAAGATGGTTTCAGATATAATATTCACCGGCGGATCAGGATATATGGGCAGCCTGTTCCTTACAGTCTTTATATAAAAATCCATCTCAAAGGGCAACTGTTCCAGGGTCCTTTCAGTAAGAGCACGTGACCTGACCACCATCATCTGGTTTTCAAGATTTCTCATTCCACCAGGCAAACCAAGACCCTGCAGCAATTCCGAATTGTCAACAAGCGGACGGTCTTCTGTTTCATTTACCAAAACAGTAACTGAAGTCTGATATACAGGCAGAGTATGACCCAGGTAAAACCTTGCCAGGAAAAGTGCCAGAAGGGTTGACAGAATAAACCAGTACCAGTTCTTCTGCAAGAGCTTGAGTATGACCATCGGGTCCAAACCGCTGCTTTGTTTATTTACATTCCCCTGTGCATCAATGTAACGTGTATTGCGCTCAACCATTGTTTTCTTATTTAAAGAGTTCTGAAATAACTGATTATCACCAGGGCAGTTGAGATAGTAGACAGGAAAAGGGTATAGATAGTTGAATTCTGATGAAATGCTCTGCCTCTTATCGGCATAACATAGATGATGTCATTTGGCATAACATAGTAATATTCTGAGTTGAGAATACTCCTGTCTGAGAGCGTGAATTCCTTAATCACAGGGCCATAAGGAGAAGGACGGATCAACTGTACCCGTTGCCTGTTGCCGTAAACACTGAGATCACCGGCCATAGCCAGAGCCTCAAAAACGGTCATGCGCTCCTTGGTTATGGGATATCTTCCAGGAACAGTGACTTCCCCTAACAGGCTAATATTATTATCCACCATTCTGACCGTAATGGCAGCATCCGTGAGATAGTTTTTAAATACTTTGTCCAGTTCCTCCTTGATTTCTGAGAGAGTCTTTCCGGCAACATGTACCTTATTCACATAGGGTATCTCAATATTACCTTCGGTATCTACCGGATAA
>MWDJ01000126.1 GCA_002070505.1 Bacteroidetes bacterium ADurb.Bin145
AGTTTAATATTATTGTTCTCCTTCCCTGGTTTTCCAACTATCAATATACAGGGGTAAGTTGTTGCCGATTCAAAAACGGGGAGATCTCCGAAATCGATTATCTCATAAAGTTGATGTCTTTTAAGAAATTTTCTTAGAGGTTCACCGTAGTTTGCACGCATCCATTTATTGGCCACAATAACACCATAAAGACCATCCTGATTTACCAACTTCAGGCTTTTCTCAATGAAATAACTGTAAAGATCAGCCATCCCGTGATATACCTGGTAATGTTCCTGGAAATAATCCTTCTGCCTGCCAAGCATTTCCTGCCTCACATAAGGTGGGTTGCCTATCACAATATCAAATCCACCCTGTTTAAACACATCAGGGAATGTGTTTGTCCAGCTGAATGGTCTGATCTTCTTCTCCTCTCCAAATTCAAGCTGGCTGTCATAGAGATCAGTGTCAATGAGACTGTTGCCACTCTTAATGTTGTTATCAAGTGTTGGAAGTACCCTCTCGTTAAAAAGTCTGAATTGCTGGTTAATAGTGGTTTCGGTCTCACCTTCCATACATTTCAATAACAGACTTAACTTAGTCACTTCAACCGCATTTGAATCCAGATCCACCCCAAAGATATTGTTCAGCAGGATCCGTTTCTTTTCAGCGGTTGTAAGCTGGCCGTCAGGTGTAAGTGGATTGTCCTTTTTCCCTTTTGATGGTTTCCCATGATTACTGTAGTAATTCTTATGATAGTCGAACAGGTACTGTAATGAACCAATTAAAAAACTTCCGCTGCCACAGGCCGGATCAACAATTTTCACTTTTGATATTTCTGTGGGTGTCTTGCCTTTGATTAACCTTCCGACTGTGTTCTGTACGATATAATCGACAATGTATTGTGGTGTATAATAAACACCTCCGGCCTTTCTGACCTCCGGCTTTTCCTCTATTTTTGCATGATGCGCAGGTGTTATCCTGATAACCTTGCCAAGGAACTGTTCGTAAACGCTGCCGAGGATCTCAACAGGGATCACCGAAAATTCATAAGGGCATTCCGGGAAATAAAGCTCATTTATAATTGTTTTTACAACCTTATTTTCGATCCTGAGAGATTCGCAGATCATATCTTTCTTAAGGTCAAACAGGCCTGAATTATATTTTTCATCAGCATTCCGGAACAGGTCGAAGAGATTTTTATAGTATTCTCCGTGGGTTAATGAATGCTTCAGAGTTCCGTAAGGTTCAATGCGTCGGTCTTCAGTAATTCTTAGAAAAATTACACGGTCAATTGTCTGCTGAACTGCGAAGTTTATCTCTTCTTCAGTCAGATTCTTGTTATTCCACGAAATGTTTACGGCAAGGTAAGTTCTCCATTTGTTGAGCGACTCAAGAAACTCTTTGTCAACAGAGGCGGTACCTTTTTTATGAGTATCAGCCTGAACAAACCGGTCAAAGCTTCCTTTCAGAACCTGTTCCTTGCTGAATGTATCCCAGATAAAGTCAAATTCGTTTGAATAATCTTTGAAAGTAAGATACTTTATTCTTGCTACTGATGGTTTATCACCTGGGTCAGGTTTTTTATTGCAGTCATAAACTGCGAATTCTTCAAAATCGGTAATAATGCTGATTGGGTGTTTTGCACTCCATCCATACCTTCTAACCTGGTAGGCTGGTTGAATATCTTCTTTTACGTAAACACTTGGTTTTTTGGCTTCAACAAAAAACAACCGTTTCCCACCGACCAGTCTGAAAGAATAATCGGGTGCCTTCATGGAACCTTCAACTTTCAGTTTATCCTCGTGAATGACCTCTCTGTATGCTTCAGCATAACCCTGTTCGTTATCAATATCCCAACCGAGAGCTTTGAAAAAAGGATCAATAAAATCACGTCGGGTTTGTGTCTCATTATAAGAGGACTGCTTATATGAAACTGACTGTTCCCCGAAGCGTGAAACAAGTTCAATAATCCTTTGCCTGGCAGTTAATTTATTGATCATCTTTTTCAGGATTGGTTATCAAATTTAATAAAAAGAGCCAAATTTGAATTAATAATAATGCTTCACCAATGAAAGTGAGATTTAAATGGATTCAGGAATTAGGAGGATGATCCAAGATGAAAACTCAAGCTTTAATGAAATTTATATCCTTTAACAATTGTTTCAGGATTGATCTATCAGAAACAAGCTTCAATCTGTCAGATTTTCTGGGAGCTGCTTTTAATGGAATCTGGGAAAGCATAAAAACCATTCAATATAATTTGCTGGTGGCCATTTTTATCATGTTCCGGTGGAGAAAACCTCTGAAAACAGATGGGTCATTGAAGGGTTATTAATAAGAACTTGCCGGACTTTATGGAATCAATTTACTTTTATATTGTAAATGCTGACATATAACTTTCATAGAATCCAGTTACTTTTATATTGCATTTAGTTATGATTTTTATAGAATTAAGGGTTTTTATCAAATTCACAGGAGTGAATACTATTTTTAAAACGACTCTTATAATTTAAATCTTGGCAAAAATAAAACAGTCATAAATATGCCAAGTATAAAAAATACGACACCCACGGCTTTAGACAGAATCTGCTCATTAACTTTATTAGCGAATATTGCACTAACCACACCACTTATTGCAGCACTGATGCCAATGATTAATCCTGCAAGTGACTGGATATTGCCGTGTATTGCATATCCGACGGCACCCGAACATGCTGTTATTGTCATTAGAAGCGATGCAGTGCCAATTGCCAGATGAATGGGAAAATCCAAAATGAAAATCAGAATCAGAAGTATCATAGCTCCACCTCCTGAACCAAA
>MWDJ01000127.1 GCA_002070505.1 Bacteroidetes bacterium ADurb.Bin145
GCAATAACATATGTATGTCTTTCAGATCCTGTACTGAACAGGATGGCAAAACTCATCAGCACCCCAAGGAACATAGCCCGGTATGAGAAAGATCCCTTGAAATATTTCAGCTTAAGCAAAGTGAGAATGAATATTACAAAGAAAACCCCTAAGGAGATGAATCCTGTTACAGAAGCTATCGAATCGTGAAGTGCAATAAAAGGGCGGTAAATACTATATCTGTTAAATACTAAATGGCTTGTGATAACATTCATCCAGGAATGATAATAATCGAGTAGCTCAGCTGCAGGGATCTTAATCACCGGTAAGAGGAATAACACTATCCCAATAAGCAAAGCATACAGGGTATTTTTCCGGAATCCGGGATAAAACAATATCATTATAATCTGGAATATCCCGTAAACCTTGGTGAACCCTGATATTAATATCAGCAGAACAGCCCAGTATCCCTTGTTCTTCTCCAGCAAGGTAAATGAAAATAGAAAAAGTGCGCCCACAACAGGATTATACTGAACTGACAGCAGTGTTGAAAAGAGTAATAAAGACGAAAAGAAAAAGAAGAATCTTTTATTATAGAAAGAAAATCGATCAGGCAAAGTAAAAACAGAAAAGAAATAAAGAGTATATGTAAAGATATTCCAGAAAATTACGCCTATCCATCCGGGCAAAATTGTAAATGGAGTAAACAAGATCGAAAAAAGCGGACCATAAAGAAATACATCAAGGGGTTTTGCCAATATAGAAATGTGGTTCCAGTCGGAATATGGATTTATTCCATTCCAGAAATCAAGTGATCCGAAAGAAAAAATCTGGAAATTATTATATGACATGCAGATCACCTCCTTTAAAGTGACGATTAATGCAATGAAAAGGCCGATGAAATAAATTTTCGTTTTAGTATCGGTAAATTTATCAAGCCCTGACAGGAACTTTTTTACATTAAGATTCATAATTAGGTAAATTTTTACAAATCCCTGGTTCTTAGAAATTCAGAGATAGTTATAAACTCCCCTTTCTTCTTAAGATATACCAACAGTTTTTCAAGCTTATCCGTTAATTCATTACCGTCCGGTTGTTTCATATAAAAAGGGACTTTAAACGATCTGATATCTGCAAATTCCCACGAATGAAAATATAAATTAAGATACCCGTCCTTATTAAGGGTTCGTTCACAAAGAAATACATAAATTCTGAAAGGAAGATTCTTAAAGCTTAACCAGAATAGAGGGAATCTGGTAACCGGACTGACAGATGTGGGAATAACAGACATACTGGTCTTTCTGTCCGCGAAGAGAGTGCGGGGTTTAAAGAAATAGTTGTACCTGAAAGGAATAAATGTGGGATTAATTGATGAATCGTAAGTATAGCCACAGCGTTTCAGTTCATTGTAATCAACTTTTGCCATGCGTGGCATACGGAATCCCTTTATCCTTACCCCGCTTATTTCTTCCAGTATCTGTTTCGATTTTTCAAGATCACTACGATCATATATCGTGTGGTTGTATGAATGAGAAGCAATTTCATGTTTTTCGACAATTTGCCTTATCACCAATGGATTTGCTTTTGCATATACTGATGTGACAAAAAAAGTAGCCTTAATATCATATTCATTCAGCAGGTCAACCACTCTTGACTGTCCCTGGTTGGTTATGTTCATCTGCCTTTGCGAAGGAATGCTTATACCATATTCGAGAGGCAAATCAAATTCTTCCAGATCAATTGTGAGCAGTATGTTCTTATTTGCGGCCAAGCATTATTTTAGAATAATTGATTAGTTCGCGTTTAATTACCTTTAAACCAAAATTGGTAAACTTAATATTATGGTTAGGGACGACCTTTACAAAACTATATTTAAGATCAGCTTTAAGGCACTTCAAAATAAACTCAATATCAAACACAAAACTGTTGGTCTTTGTTGTCAGAAAAACATCTCTTGCTTTATTATCAAGTCCTTTCAAACCGGCTTGTGTATCTTTAACCCTGAAGCGGGTAATAATTGAATTAATAATAAATAAAGAGAGGGATAACAGACATCTCCAGAATGGCAGTTTTTTATAGATGGAAAAGAAATTCCTGGATGCCATTACAAGGTTGGTTTTTCCGGCAGCAAGGATTTCATATATTTCTCTCAGAGCATCAATTCCGAAAGGGAAATCGAAGTCGCAATAAATGTAATAATCAGAAGAGGAAAGTTCCAGACCATGACGAATTGCAAATCCCTTGCCCATATTCTTCCTATAACCCGAATAATATACATTTTTATGGTAAGGCAGGATCAGGTTCTTTATAGTATTTTCTACATTTGTTGTCGAACCATCATTCACAATAGTTATACAATAATCAATATCTGAGAATCTGTCTTTTAATCTGGGAAAAGAGTGTAAAAGCTCTTTATCCCATCCTTCATGAGGATTATAAACAGGAAGGATAATAGTCAGATTCCGATTTGTTCCCATAGATCAAGATAAATTACCAATGGTGAGATTATGTGCTTTTAAATAAACACTCCACTTCCATTTATCAGCAGTTGGTACAATTTAGTGTTTTCAGTATATATGCGCCAATCTAAATAAGTCCTGATCGTAAATCATTTAAAAATATGTTTTTTCCGGGATTAATACAAATTCCGGGAACAAACCGGGGTTATTCAATTTAGAATCACTTGAAAATAAATGAAATATTGTGCATTATTCCTGCGTGAATAATCACCATCCTCCCGATGCACCACCTCC
>MWDJ01000128.1 GCA_002070505.1 Bacteroidetes bacterium ADurb.Bin145
AGTGGTGTATATTTAATCAGGGTCTTTGACGGGGCAAAAGTGATTACTAAAAAGACTGCTATACTGAAGTAATGGGTCATCTGGACATTCATCATAATTAGTGTCATCTTGTCTTTAATATTCATGTAAGCAAAGTACAGTTATAATATTTAAAATGAACTCTTTAATATTACGGTTTTTATCTCTTTATTCATTTCTTTCGCAGAAAATACACGAAGCATGGGCTGTTCTGTTTCCGGTCAATTATATCAAAAGGATTTACAGGAAAACTCTCAACCGAAGAATAGACCTTCAAAAACCGCGTGATTTTAATGAAAAGATAGAATGGTTGAAGATATATTCAGATACTTCCATGTGGACTGATCTGGCTGATAAGTATAAAGTGCGGGAATATGTCAATAACTGTGGTCTGGACAATATACTGCCTAAATTATATGGTACATGGGAGCGAGCGGAGGATATAGATTTCGGGCAATTGCCTGATAAATTTGTAATTAAAACCAATCATGGTTATAAGAAAACAATAATTGTACAGGATAAGAGCCGGGCTGATCTTGAAGCCATAAGAGGACGGTTGAAGAAGTGGCTAAAGGAAAGATATGGACTTAGATCGTTTGAACCTCATTACTGGAACATAAGAAGATTAATCATCGCTGAAGAGTACCTTATTGATACCTCAAGTTCCTCTCTTTCTACTTCGCTGATTGATTATAAAATTTTTTGCATAAATGGCGAACCTGAAATAGTGGTAGTTTTAGCTGACAGAGGCAATATGACTGATGGACTGACACAGAGGGGAAGTGAGCAGGGATTGCGGGCTGGTGTCTACGATATTGACTGGAATATTCGCAATGATGTTGTAAGTCAGAATTTGTTTGCGCATGGCGAATCATTGATAATCCCCAGACCACAAACGTTTTCACGAATGGTTGAAGTATGCAGGCTACTGTCAAAACCATTTCCAGTAGTGAGAGTTGATCTTTACCAGGTGAACAACCAGGTGTATTTCGGAGAAATGACATTCACCCCTGGCGGAAACAGGAATTACTTTACACAGGAATACTTTTTAGAGCTTGGCAGCAAGATTGATTTAGCCTCTGTTAAAATGAGAAAACGGAGGTTTATTATATAATCCGTTTACCAGTCAAGGATGTATTATTCCCTTTATTTTCAATCACATCAACTATTCTGTTAAACAGCAGGTGTACCGCATCTGCAGCGAACACGGGATTAGGATGAGAATCTGATGCTGATCTGGCATAATCTTCTTTAAAATATAAGCCTCCCTCTGTTTCAAGAGTGTAAAGGTCCCAAAGGTGTATATTGTCTCCCGGCAGATCCCATTCTTCAACAACCCATTTGAAGAACTCGTGGGCTCTTATTGCCTCATCTTCAGAAATCCTGGCTTGAACCTGTGCTGCTCCTGTGAACAGTATGAATTCTGTTTCAGGGAAAAGAAGGAGTTTTTCTCTCAATGCCAGATACTGAAGCTTGTAATTCGAAATTGTCTTAATATCTGAGTTAACATTTGCTGAATCGTTATCAGGACCAATATTACTTACTGGATAGCAATGCTTGAAAATAATTAAATCATAGTCTTTTGTTAGCAATTCAAGGGTTGGTTCTTCCATGAATGGCTTGTTCCCTGCATTCTTAATCCAAATATTATAATAGTCATAAGGGTAGTTATTCCATCCATAAGGTGTTGCTTTTGGGAACTCAATTTCATTTATATTGTAGTTAACATTTTGTTTTTTATTGTGTTTTTCAATCATGGCAGGAAGAGCAGCTTTCCCAACTAATCTGTCAGCCAAACCAACGCTTATCCTGGCAACAATTCTGGAAATAAGGTTCTGATTGCCACCTCTCCAGATAACTTTTCCTGTACTGTGATGCAGGAACACGATATTAACTTCCGGGGATTCATCTGTTTTTTTGCAGGAGGAAATTGCAGTCAAGGCAATTGCCAACATTAAAAGCAATACTATTCGTCTCATAATAACAGTCTTCAAGTTAACATGAGTTGCTGGTCAGCCTTTCTTGATTTTCTTTCCTGTTGCACTGATGGTCAGGCTATCTCTAAACTCATATACCTGTGGCACCTTGAAGAGGGCCAGATGCTGTGAGCAATGCTGAATCAGCCTCTCCCTGGTCACCGCTTCAGCGTTTTCTTTGCGGACGGTCACAGTTGCTTTAAGCATCTCACCTTCTATCTCATCTTCCACACCCTCAATGGTACAGTCTATTACTTCAGGCAAAGCCAGGATAACAGCTTCTATCTCCTTGGGACTGATTCGCTTGCCACGAACCTTGATGATCTCTTTTGATCTTGCCGTAAGGTAGATATAGCCATCCTCATCAACGGTGCCAAGGTCGCCGGTGTAAAGCCATCCGTTGCGGATGGCATTTTTTGTACCCTCCTCATCGGCGAAATATCCCATCATTATATTATCACCACGGGCAATGACCTCACCGGTCTCACCGGGTCTGATCAGTTCGCCCTTTTCATTTACCACCCTCAGTTCCACTCCGGGAATCCCTCTTCCCATTGATCCCTTTCTTCTGTCATATACCTCCGGCGGTAGCCAGGAAAGCCTCGCTGTTGCCTCGGTCTGACCATACATCACGATGAACCTGACCTCAGGGTGCGCCTGCCTGAACTCATCAATGAAGACAGGAGCCAACTTACCGCC
>MWDJ01000129.1 GCA_002070505.1 Bacteroidetes bacterium ADurb.Bin145
AATCCTTCATATCACAAATAACTTTCCCACTCCAAATTTCCCGATATTCGGGATTTTTATCAAAGAACAGATAGAGTCTTTGAATAATCTTGGAGTCAGTAATGAGGTTTTCTTCATAAACAGTCGTGACGAGGGAAAGGTTGCATATCTGAGGTCGCTCTGGAGGCTGCGCAGGTTACTTAAGCAGAAAAGGTATGACATAATCCATTGTCATCACAGTTTCAGCGGAGTTGTTTTCATGCTTTCTGGCAAATGGTATAAAACACGACGTTTGTTATCCTATCAAAGTGATCCGAGAAATGAAGGAGGGATGATATTGTTTAGGGTCTTATACCTGTTTTTTAACAGGATAATCCTGAAAAACAAACCCAGAAAGGAAGGATGGTCAAAAATTGTGCATCTTCCCAATGGGGTGAATACAAGTTTCTTTGTACCAATGGATAAAAATCAGTGCAAAGAAAAGCTCGGGCTCAAAAAATCGAAGCGGTATATTCTCTTTATGGATTCGAATAACCGCAGACCCTGTAAGAGAATAGACCGGTTTTCCGAGACACTTTCAATACTCAGGGAGAAGTATAAACATTTTGATCTTGAACCCCTTGTGCTGACAAATACGGCCAGAAACCTGATACCGGCATATATTAATGCCTCAGACCTTCACTTACTGACTTCTGACTTCGAGGGATCGCCGAATTCTGTGAAAGAGTGCATGGCATGTAATGTACCTGTAGTATCCACTCCGGTTGGTAATGTAAATGATCTGCTTCACGACGTTAAAGGTTCATATGTTTCAAAATCCTTTACAGCGGAAGAACTGGCAGAGCTTTCAGACAAGTCGCTCCGGAATGGATTGGTAGCTTCACGGGATTCATTGACCGGTAAAGAATTGAATATTGAAATTGTAGCCCAAAAACTACTAAACCTCTATTCTGACCTGACAGAAAATGCCCCGAATGCAATGCTGTCGCCTCAACCCGGGGAGCGCTATCAATCTTTATCACAGTCTGGTACCGATGGGCATCCTGCTGCCGGAAGGCCCTTGAAAATCCTTCTGATAAACAATTGTCATTACAGAAGGGGAGGGGCTGATGTGGTCTATCTGAATACAGGAGATCTTCTTGAGTCACGGGGCCATAATGTCGCATATTTTTCCACAAAATCACAATACAACTATCCTACCTCCTATTCGGAATTCTTTATTAATGATGTTGATGCCCTGAAGCTAAACTTCGTAGAGCAGCTTGCGTTCATGCCCCGGAAACTGTATTCAAGACAATCAGGTAAGAACCTGCGAAAGTTAATTGACATTTTTAAGCCGGATCTTGCTCATATCCACTTATATAAAGGAGGTTTGACCGCAGCGATACTGCCAGTGCTTCGCAAAAGAAAAATTCCGGTAGTGATTACTTTGCACGATTACAGCTTGCTCTGTCCAAGAAATATCATGATTGACGCAAATGGCAACATTTGCGAAAGGTGCCTTACAGCTACACGGCTTAATTGCGTCTATCACCGCTGCAACAGGAAAAACCTGTATTACAGTATAGTTAATTACATTGAGTTTATCCTTAATAACAACATATTCAATCCAAAGAATTACTTCAATAAAATCATCTGCGTTAGTAAATTCAATTACTTGAAACACAGTGTGCACCCGCTTTTTGGTGAGCGGTTCCTGCACCTTTACAACTTCTACCCTTTACTGAGTAGCAGCATCCCTAATACCCTGAAGGGTAATTACTTTTTGTTTTATGGCCGACTGGCTCCCGAAAAGGGTGTCATGACACTCCTTGAAACGTGGAAAAGGCTCCCGGAAGATGTGCATCTGAAGATTATCGGAGAGGGCGCAATGTCAGCAATGATCAAGGATGAGATTAAAGGCAATAATCTCTCAAATATCGAATTTCTGGGATTCAGGAAGGGAGAAGAACTTTTTGAGTTTATCAGAAATGCTTCGTTCGTTTTAGTGCCGTCAGAATGGTATGAAAACAATCCACTTACAATAGTCGAAGCGTACTCATCCGGCAAACCAGTCATAGGCAGCAATATCGGAGGTATACCTGAGTTAATAATTGAAGGGAAAACAGGCTATCTTTTCGAAATGGGCAATTCCATCGAACTTGAGAAAAAGATAAACGAAGCATTGAATATGAGTGACAATGCTTATCTGGAGATGTCAGAGACAGCCTATAGGTTCGCCTGTGATAAGTTTTCAGAAAAGAGCCACTACAATGAGCTGCTGAAAATCTATCAGGGAATGATCAATAGCAATGAATGATGAACAGGAATAAGCTATATCTGAAATTCGGTGTTCGCACATTTATTGCCAGGTTTATCCAGACTCTCAGGGTTAAGATTGCCCGGATCAGGGGATATGATATTCATCCCACTGTAATACTGGAACGCAAATTGCACCTCGACCGCCTTTACCCCGGAGGAGTTCACGTAGGTGAGCATTGCCTGATTGCATCAGGAGTTACAATTCTCAGCCATGATCACTGCAAAAGAGTGAACGGCTATCCCTTACTTGCAGATACCTATATAGGTGAAAGGTGCTTCATCGCAGTTAATGCGACAATACTTCCGGGTGTACGAATTGGAGATGAAGTGATTGTAGGTGCCGGAGCAGTGGTGACGAAAAATGTTCCGTCAAATGTGATTGTTGCAGGAAATCCTGC
>MWDJ01000130.1 GCA_002070505.1 Bacteroidetes bacterium ADurb.Bin145
TTAAGAATCGCAGCTTTTGGAGGTTTCAGGACAATACCTCCCAGGGAAGGAGGCGCCGGCTCTGACAAATTCGCCTTCGAACTGTACCCCCGACTGGTACGGCTTGGCTGTGATTTAATTGCTTATTGCAGGCTTTATCCCGGGGAAAGAGGCGATCAAATGGCCGACGAATTCCAGGGTGTCAGGCTCAAATACTTTTCCACTGTCAGTAAAGCCGGGTTTGACACTCTTTTACATTCTCTGAAAGCCACATTCGATATTATAGTTCATAACACAGCAGATGTGGTGCACATTCATAGCGGGGCAAACAGCATCTGGGCAATAGTACTGAGGTGTGCCGGTAAAAGGGTTTATATTACTCAGTTTGCCATGGATTGGAAACGGGATAAATGGCCATGGTATGGAAAGCTTTTCTACAGATTCACCAACTACCTGACTGCATATTTCCCCACAGCAGTGGTTTTTGACAATGTCTTCACACAGGAATACTTTGAGAAGAAGTTCAAAAGGAAGTATTATTTCATTCCTTACGGATCTGAAGTAAAGCAGCCACCAGCTGAATCTCCTGTTCTTGATAAACTTGGGATTAAAGCAGGCAACTACATACTTTTCGTTGGAAGGTTTATTCCTGATAAAGGGGTGCACCTTCTGGTCCGGGCATTTGAAACCGTTAAAACGGAAATGAAACTTGTTCTGGTGGGAGGGTCTCCAAATCCTGACAGTTATGAGAGCGAAATCCGCCAAACAAAAGATGATAGAGTAATATTTGCCGGATACATATATGGAGATGATACTAACTTCCTCATGAAGAATGCCTTTATTTATGTACAGCCATCTCTGATTGAAGGATTGTCTCCTGTTATCCTGACTGTAATGGGCCTTGGGACTCCTCTTCTATGCTCAGACATAGCTGAAAATAAATTTATTACAAATGATAATGCTGTTCATTTTTCCTCAGGAGACAGCAATTCACTTGCGGAGCAGTTCAATTACTGCCTTCAGCACCCGGGAGTAATACGGGAAAAAGCTGAAAACGGTCAGAAGGATGTACTGACACGGTTCAACTGGGATTCAGTATCTGAAAAATATCTCGAATTGTTTAACAGTAAGAAATAAAAATATGTTGAAAGCCGGAATCATTGGTCTTGGTAAAATGGGATTATCACATGCAGCTATCGTGGCTCCACACAAGGACGTTGACCTGGTGGCGGTTTGCGATACCTCGTCACTGATACTTGACGGAATCAGGAAATTTACCGGGATTAAGGTATATGATGACTACAGAAAGATGATAGATTCTGAGACATTGGATTTTGTCATTGTTGCCACTCCTACTAAGTTTCATTTTCCAATGGTGAAATATGCTCTGGAAAAGGGAGTCCACACTTTCTGTGAAAAGCCTTTCAGTCTGTCGATCAAGGAGGGAGAAGAGATGGTCTCCCTGGCCGAAAAGAATAACCTGGTGAATCAGGTTGGATATCACAATCATTTCATTGGAACGTTCAGGGAGCTAAGACGTCTCATTAAAAATGGCATTCTCGGAGACCTGGTCCATTTCACAGGTGAGGCTTACGGTCCTGTCGTTACAAAACCAAAGGGCGGGACATGGCGGTCTGATCCGGGAGAAGGCGGAGGATGCCTTTTCGATTATGCGTCCCATGTAATAAACCTGATACAGGAAATCATTGGCAGACCGGTAAGTGCACCTGGAGCACAGCTTAAAAGAATCTATTCCAGGGATGTGGATGATGCCGTCTATTCACTCCTTAAACTGGAATCAGGATTGAGCGGGATATTGTCTGTTAACTGGAGCGATGAGACATACAGAAAAATGTCAACCTCAATAACAGTAATCGGTAAAAAGGGAAAAATCATATGCGATGCAACTGAGTTGAAGATATATCTGAAGGAACCTGATTCAAAGGAGAAGCTTGACAGGGGCTGGACAATAAAATACATAACTGATCTGGCGATTCCGGTCGATTTCTATCTGCGTGGTGAAGAATACAGTGCCCAGATAGACAATTTTGTGCATCATGTAATTGAGAGAAAGCCAACTGAGATAAATACATTCAGGCAGGCACTGGAAACGGACAGGGTTATGGAGATAATAATGACAGAATCAAAAAGATAGTAATGAAAATGGATAAGGTACTTTTTGGAGATAACCAGTTCTTTGCAGTTAACCATCTCTCTGACGAAAAGTCGAGGGCACAGGCTATCAGGTTCAAGGATGATTCTGCTATAATAAGGGTTCTTGATCAGGCCATTGAGTTGGGTATAAGTACATTCATGTGCACGACCCATGACAGGATAGCAAATATATGCGATCACATGAGGACCAATCCCGATAAATACCGTGGTTTTAAAATTTATCCGGGAATGCCCTATGCACATAAGTATGCAAATGCGGTAACTGAGCTTGGGATAATTGGTACTATAAAACAATATGTTCCCGGCAATATCTTTAGCACCTTTGCAAAAGGCGGAATGGCCTATCTCAGCAAGGATTTCCTGAAGCTGATGGAGATATTGATTGATGCTGAGATGAAGATGTTTAAGGGGATCAGTACTCCGGTCATATTCATACAAAACGTCATCGTGGACATGATTCTGGGCCTGAAGGCATATGATGCCTTCAGGGCATTTGATGACTACATAAG
>MWDJ01000131.1 GCA_002070505.1 Bacteroidetes bacterium ADurb.Bin145
TTGCGTCAATACCCCTAAAGTTTCATAAAACAATTACGTTCTGATGAAGATACTTGCACTGATACCAGCTCGCGGAGGTTCTAAAGGTGTTCCTGGCAAAAACATTAAGCTTCTTGCAGGCAGGCCGCTTATTGAATATACTATTGCCGCAGCTGTAAAATCAGAATTACTGACTGATATTGTTGTATCAACCGATAGTCCTGACATTGCACGTATAGCAGAAAAGGCTGGTGCTGAAGTACCGTTTATGAGACCTATCACACTAGCATCAGATACAACGTCAACGATTGATGTTATTGTTCATGCCCTTGACTGCCTGAATAAATCAGGAAAAGAATATGATGCTGTCTGTCTTTTGCAGCCGACATGCCCCTTCAGGGCAGAAGGTTTTATTGACCTGGCAATAGACAGGTTTACTGATTGCGGTTCTGATTCACTGATATCTGTTCTTTCAGTACCTGAAAAGTACAATCCTCATTGGACATTTGAAGAATTGGACGATCATTTACTTAAACTCGTAACCGGTGAGAACGAAATTATCAGCCGAAGACAGCTCCTTCCAAAGGTTTACCACCGTGACGGATCCTTATACCTGACCTGTACCGAAGTGATAACCAAGATGCATTCATTGTATGGCCGTTCAATAGGATATATTGTTTCCGAACATGTGTATCATGTAAACATTGATAATCTTGAAGATTGGCGGGCAGCAGAAGAAATTGTACTGGTCTTGAAGGAAGGAAAGCTTAAGGAATTCGATTATCTTTTTAAAGGCTAAAGAAAAGTGTGTGGCATAGCGGGAATAATCGGACTTTTCCCTGAAAGCTCTGAAGTACTTGACACGATGCTTAAAGTTCAGGCTCACAGAGGGCCTGATGGCACAGGTCATTGGGCTGATGAATACATTGCCTTGGGCCATAACAGATTGAGTATCATTGATCTCAATCATAGAGCCGATCAGCCAATGATCAGCAACTGTGGTCGGTTCATTATTGTACTGAACGGAGAGATATATAATTACAGGGAACTGAAGGAAGAACTCCATGAGTACAACTTTAAAACAGAATCAGACACAGAAGTTGTTATTGCAGCATGGAACAAATGGGGTAGGGAGATGCTTCACAGGCTCAACGGAATGTTTTCACTGGCAATCTGGGACCGGCAAAATAAAAAGTTATTTGCAGCACGTGATCGCTTTGGTGTGAAGCCATTTTATTATTCTGTTTCAAAAGGTGACTTTATTTTTTCAAGTGAGATAAAGACTTTATGGGCGGCAGGAATGCCTCGCGAAAAGAATTTAAGTGTATTGGCAAAGTACCTCGTTTACGGGTCATACGGTATGCCTCATGAAACATTCTGGAAAAACATTCATCAGCTTCCTGCAGGTTATTGGCTGGAAGTTGATGTAGATCATCAGTTAACTCCAGATGAGATAAAACCGGTAAGGTGGTATGACTTTGTTTCAAGGATTAAAGAATCAGGGTTTTTGGACTCATTATCTTTGAATGAGAAATATTTTGCGCTTCTGAAAGAAAGTATAAGATTCAGATTCCGTTCTGATGTACCGGTTGGTTTCAATATCAGCGGCGGATTGGATTCTTCTGCACTTCTGGCCATTATAAACAATGAATATCCTGATAACAATTCTATTGAAGCTTTTACTTTTTATACAGGCCATCCTGACTATGATGAACTGCCATGGGTTGAAAACTTAATATCTTTCACCGGGAAACCCCTGAACCGGGTTCTGTTGACTAGCATCGATGTACCTCGACTTATTGAAAAGGTGAGTTACTTCCAGGATGAACCTTTCGGAGGATTTCCTACATTAGCCTACAGTCTAATCTTTGAGTATGCCAGGCAGAAGGGTGTTATTGTTCTTCTTGACGGGCAGGGCATGGATGAGGCATGGGCAGGTTATGATTATTATCAAAATGATTCCGGGTATACAGTGCAAGGTACTAAATCCTCGCCGGTAAGGCCTGAGGTGCTTGAGACCGAATTCCGGCAGCTGGCTGACAAGGATGCCTATCCTGCCCCATTTGAAGACACCCTGATGAACCTGCAATACAGGGATCTTTTTTATACAAAGATTCCACGGGCACTCAGGTTCAATGACCGTGCCAGCATGATGCACAGCACCGAGTTGCGTGAACCGTTTCTTGATCATCGTCTTGTGGAACTTGCTTTTTCTCAACCACGTAATATAAAAATCAAGAATGGCATTTCAAAATGGATGTTACGCAACCTGGTAAAGCACTTACTCGGAAGCGACATTGCCTTTTCTCCAAAACGTCCGCTTCAGACCCCTCAGCGAGAGTGGTTAGCAGGAGATCTCAGGGATTATACTGAGAGTATTATTGGATTATTTGCTAAAAATGATTTTGTTATTCAATCAGAAGTCAGTAAGATATGGGATAGCTATCTGAAAGGTAAAAATGATAATAGTTTTTTTATCTGGCAATGGATAAACGTTACTGCTTTGTCTTGAGGATGTTCAACCTGTAAGTTAATTATTAATTGACATCAAAAGTAATCAAAGCCGGAAAAATTGTTCTGATTGGTAGTTTTATTTCAAGGGGAATATCTGCTTTAAGTTCAATTATTCTTGCTAGACTCCTGTTTGAAAATGATTATGGGGCTCTTGTTATAGCAACC
>MWDJ01000132.1 GCA_002070505.1 Bacteroidetes bacterium ADurb.Bin145
AATTCTCTATCGATACAAAGGCCTTTGATTTTAAGATTAAGTGAATAAATAACATCAATACAATCTTGGATTGCCTAACAATTCTTCATTCCAGATTGCCAGGGCATGGCAAAGAGGGTAATATGGCGATCAATATTGATTATTGATAGGGTGAGATATGAGAAGAAATAATTCGTAGACGCTTTCTGTTTGCCTCCCACCGTGTAAGATCCTTCTGTTTTATCAATCTCGCCATAATATGGGTCGTCAGTTTTATCTATGGCAAAATAATACCCTTTGCCAGGAGTAATAACATTTTTTGCCCGCTATTTTTTGCATTGTTGTAGACTGACGGATCATCACATCCATATCAAGCTGATGAATGGTTTTAAGGCATGTAGTATGTGATGGAAGTCCGGAATTCATCTTGCAGAAACCGGATATTGACGCTTTTTCACAAGCAATTGCAATACTTGCTTGAATGATTTTTTCGGTATCAATTCCGGAGAACTCTGGAAAAGTAATGTTTGATCCAATGAGACGACAAATCCCATCAAGTTGTCCATTCCTGCTTGTTTTCAACTCGCTGGATTTAGGCTTTTTTTCCGAATAACGCCATATTGGAAGATTTTTGAATCTATATAAACCTTTCGACAGGATGCTTGGCGCAGCCGAAAACGGGCGTTACGAGGTTTTTGAGGATGTTTTCGTCTTCGCAATCCGAATCGGCATAGATGAGCGCAAATGGAAATGCTTGATGAATAAAAAAGTGATTAACTTTTTAGAAGAGCGTTATAGAAATAGGTTAGGAACTATGGGATTTTTTAATCTACTGTTATTGGTAATTCTCCCTTCATTCATGAAATTTTTTACCGGAATTATTTTCTACTTGCAGGACAAATTAGGAATTGCAATACTAATTTGACAAAAATGATAATACAGAGAACTGCCGGAGAGAAGCTGAAACAATTAGCCAAAGGATTTCCTGCTATTGCGGTAATCGGACCGCGTCAATCTGGAAAAACGACATTAGTCAGACATATCTTTCCAGATCTGCCATATACCCTTCTTGAAGATCCGGATACCCGGAGGTTTGCTGAAGAAGATCCCCGGACATTTCTTCTTCAATATACTAAAACAGGGGCAGTTATTGATGAAGCTCAACATGTTCCTCAGTTATTCTCCTACCTTCAAGGAATCATCGACAACAAGGACACGACTGGCAGGTTCATTCTTACCGGATCCCAGAATTTCCTGTTGATGGAAAAGATTTCCCAGTCCCTTGCCGGAAGGATTGGAATTCTCAAGTTACTCCCCCTCTCCATGGATGAGTTACATCGGAATGGAATTCACAAACAAAATTATGAAGACTATCTCTTTCAGGGGTGCTATGCCCGGCTGTACACCGATCCTATCATTCCATCTGATTACTATTCTGCATATGTTCAGACTTATCTGGAACGGGACCTCAGGCAATTAAAACAGGTCCAGAATCTCTCATTATTCCAGACATTCCTGAGAATGTGTGCGAACCGGGTTGGACAGATTGTAAATTTTTCCTCACTTGGAAATGATTGTGGAATAAACTATAAAACTGCCCAGGATTGGTTATCACTATTAGAGACATCCTTCATTGTTTTTCTGGTAAGAACTCACCACAAAAATTTTAACAAACGGCTTGTGCAAATGCCAAAACTCTATTTTACTGATCCAGGTCTTGCCGCATATCTTATCGGAATTCGTTCATCTGAAGAGATTTTCAACCATCCTATGAAAGGAGGGCTTTTTGAGACCTTTATTTTAGGTGAGTTCCTGAAATACAGGTTAAACAGGGGATTAGAAAGTAATCTTTATTTTTGGAGAGATAAGAGTGGATATGAGATAGACTGTCTGATTGACAGGGCAGGGACTGAATTAATTCCTGTTGAGATGAAAGCCGGAAGGACAATAGCCGGAGATTTTTTTAAGAATATCGAATATTGGAATGGATTATCTGGTCAAAAACCAGAGAGATCCTTTGTAGTGTATGGTGGAAAGGCCGATCAGATGAGGAGCCAGGGTCATGTGATACCCTATGATTCATTAGGACCGATCTATGATTTACTTTAAACTCCCACATCATTAAAAACCTCATATGAGTACTGAAACCTGTTTTCGGGATTGGTTTATAGAAACCTGATTCCTCTGGTCAGTATCTGACAGAGTGGGGATCGCACGGTACAGGATTTGTTCAGCTCGATTATCTTGTTGGAATATGTCCTGGTAAATTGGGGAATGTGTATATTGCCGACACCCGTAACAATCGTATCCAGAAGTTGAGTGATGTGAAAATAGAGAATTTTTATTTTCGGTAAAGACAGGGTTCCTATTTCGGTATCCAGGACACTCTTTTTGTTTTTCCAATTCTGAATGTAGTATTGCGTCTGGAGGTAATGATTATCATCAATGAGGGAGATAAATCAGGAAAAGTATGACACTTATAAAAATATCAGAAAAGGGACAGATAGTCATACCTGCAGCATTTCGAAAAAAATGGAATCTTGAAGGAGGTTCAACGATTATCCTCACGGATGATGCAGATGGTATACATATCAGACCTCTTGTCCGCCTTTCTGATCTCTCAGGAATAGATGAAGGGAAGGGGTTGTTACAGAAACTTCAGGAGATG
>MWDJ01000133.1 GCA_002070505.1 Bacteroidetes bacterium ADurb.Bin145
GTCGAGGCTGCAGTCACCAGTAGTGACATAATCGACGCAGTTATTGGAAAGGCACAGGCACAGGCCATGGCCCTTTCAGGTGTAGTCGGATAATCAATATGCTAACAATACGAACAATCGGAAAAAAATTTAGGTGAATTTAACATGGAGTATGTATACGCTGCACTCCTTCTGCACAAGGCAGGAAAGGAGATAGACGAATCCTCTGTTCAGGCAGTCCTTTCTGCCGCTGGTATCGCTGTCAACGAATCACGTGTCAAGGCACTTGTCGCATCTCTTGATGGTGTCGATATTGAAGATGCCATCAGCAAGGCTGCAGCAGCCCCGGTAGCTGTTGCAGCTGCACCTGTTGCAGGTGGAGCAGCCGCTGCAGCCGGTGCAGAAGAGGAAGCCCCTGCTGAAGAAGACAAGAAGGCTGAAGAAGAGAGCGGAATGGCAGGCCTTGGTGCCCTGTTCGGCTAAATCTCTTTTTTTTCTTTAACTGTTAACCGGTTGTTACCGGAGTTTATTTTATCCCGAAGTTATTATTTCTGGCTCCCTTTACTATTCGATTCTGTAATATCTGGTAAATTTTGCTATATGCTATAATAGACATCCGGTAATAGTATTATACATGATACTCAGGGATGAAATTACAAAGATAGTAAGGTCCCAAAGAGATGCCATAAAAAACCGTGACCAGGGAATTATTCGTCATGATATTATAAAAATACAGCCTTTTCAGAATTTTGCCATTCTCATTTCTGGTATCAGACGGTGTGGAAAGAGCACGCTCCTTATGCAGATGATGAAGAAAGAGGAGAACTTTTATTATCTGAGTTTTGAAGATCCCAGGCTGATAGATTTTACTATCCGGGATTATGAATTATTAGAGGAGGTTTTTCATAAGGAGTATGGTTCTCAGGATCTCTATTTCTTTGATGAGATTCAAAATCTCTCAGAATGGGAATATTATATCCGCCATCTTCTTGATTCTGGAAAAAAAGTGATCATCACCGGGTCAAATGCATCTCTACTAAGCCGGGAACTTGGAACCAAACTGACTGGCAGAAACCTGCGGCTGGAGTTATTCCCTTTCTCATACCATGAGTTTCTTGAATATACTAATAAAGAGGATTCGGATGATTCATTTAATGATTATCTCTTCACTGGAGGTTTTCCTGATTATATCCGGTTAGGACTTCTTGAGGTTTTACAAAATCTGCTTTTAGATATTATTTCAAGGGACATTATTTACCGCAATAACATAAAAAATCCTGTACTTATCACTGAAATTGCTGTGTACCTTCTTGGAAATATCGCCAGGGAGATGACACTTTCGCAGCTGCAGAAGACTTTTTCAACGATAGGTTCAACTTCAACCATTGCATCATATCTCTCCCATCTTGAAGATGCTTATATCCTGTTTACTCTCTCACGTTTTAGTTATTCTCATAAAAGCAGACAGATCAATCCAAAAAAGGTATATGCTATCGACAATGGCCTTGTATGTGCAAACACTACAGATTTTTCCGAAGATTATGGACGACTGTTAGAGAACCTTGTTTATATTATGTTAAGGAAAAAATACAGGGAGTTATACTATTTCAGGGAAAAACATGAGTGCGATTTTATCATTAAAGAAAAAACCAGGGTGACAAGGGCAATACAGGTCTGTTATGAGGTAACAACCAGGAATAAAGACCGGGAGATTAGCGGCCTGCTTGAGGCGATGCAGATGTTTGATCTAAAAGAAGGATATATCCTGACCGGGAACCAGGAAGATGAGCTCACCGTCGATGGAAAGAAGATTTTATTAAAACCGGCTCGTCTCTTTTCAGAGTAAAGACAGGCATGGCAGGAGAGCATCCCACTTCCTGTCGGATGTTTATCCACTTTTGGAACGTTCATTCATATTTATATTTACCACGTGGAACAATAATTTCAAATCTTGCCCCTTTACCTGGTGTTCCGGTCTCTCTTATGCTGATACCTGTAATTGCAAGCACTTCGCTGGTGAAATATAGGCCAAGTCCTTTTTTCAAACCATCCCTTCTTGAGAATAAAATTTCTTTCTTCTCATCTTCTATACCTGGTCCATTATCCTCGAATATGATGATAAGCTCACCATTACGCAGTTCTGAGTGGAGGTGAAGCTTTGTTACTATGTCTTTTCCATGAGTAACAAGATTTAATGCAAGGTTATAAAAGACTTTTTCAAGCAGGGGATCTGCATAGATTAAGACTCCCTTAATCTCTTCAATCCGTTCAATATGGGTTAAATCAAGGTGGGAGATTGCAAACAGGTAGACCTGTAAAACGTTTTGCCAGTAAGGTGGACGGATTCCCATGTCCTGGTAATCTTTTGCAAAATCAAGCGACTGTGATACTTTTTTAACAATAGATTGTTCTTTCTCAATTAATGCAAGGGTATTCTGGTCTGATATCATGTCTTTTTTCAATTCCAGGTACCCTGAAAGTGTAAAGATATAATTTCTGATATCTTCAAAGGTTATCGCATTTAATAG
>MWDJ01000134.1 GCA_002070505.1 Bacteroidetes bacterium ADurb.Bin145
TAATATCAAGAGTAGCCAGAATGCTCTTGTTGTCGTCAACTACCAGAATATTACCCTGATTTTGCTGCATGATTTTTTACAGTGAGTAGTATTTTGACTCCGGGAATAAATGTCATTATTCTATAAAATTACTACCATAATGTGAATTTTCCAAATTTTATGAAAAAATATTTTACAATATTATGTAAATTTAATTTACTATACTACAATACTATGAGAGGTTAAATAATTATAAATTAATCACATAGAATTATGGCATAATTGTTGGTTTCAGAATCAGGACTAAAAATGTACCATATATGGGAATGGACAGGTTAATTGAAAAGAAAAAAGGTTTACAGAAGAAGCATGTTATCTGGATAGCAGGTGGGGCATTGTTCCTGTTGCTAGCAGGCATTATGATTTTCGGGGATCACAGCTCTGCTTTCCGGGTGGAGCGGGATAAACTTACAATAAGTGCTGTAGAAAGCGGGATCTTCAATGATTATATCTCCGTAATCGGAACAGTTGAACCAATAACAACAATATACCTCGATGCAATTGAAGGGGGAAGGGTGACAGAACGTCTTATTGAGGAAGGGTCGATGGTTAAAAAAGGTGATGTGATACTTAAGCTCGAGAACAGGCAACTTTATCAGACAATCCTTAACAGTGAGGCATCGTTAGCTGAAAAAGAGAATTACCTGAGGAATACAAAGGTCTCCTTTGAAGCAGCACAGATCGCATCGAGAAAAGATATGCTTGACAGCCGTTACCGGATGACACGACGGAAAAGAACTTACGAACAGAACGAGATCCTTGTTAAAAATAAATACGTTCCTGTTGAAGAGTACATTCAATCTAAAGAGGATTATGAATATGAAGTAAAACTATTGGAAATAAATAAGATCAAAGCTGTAAATGATTCATTACTACGAACAACATCCATGCAAACTCTTGAAGAGGACCTTGTTAAGATGAGGCAGATGTATCAGCTGGTCCGGGCAAGGATGGATGATCTGGATGTTAAGGCTCCCGTCGACGGCCAGCTTGGAATGCTTGATGCTGAAGTCGGTCAGCTTTTATCTGCGGGGCAAAGGGTCGGACAAATAAATGTTCTGACGGACTTCAAAGTTACTGCACGGACCGACGAATATTACATCGACAGGATAGTCCATGGGTTAAAATGCTCATTTGACAGGAGCGGTACTAAATACGATCTGGTTGTAAGGAAAGTACTGCCTGAGGTAAGGGGAGGGCAGTTTGAGATTGAGATGGTCTTCGAAGGAGCGAAGCCTGATAATATAAGGACCGGGCAAACATATCAGATGAGGCTTGAACTGGGAGAAGCAGGTAATGCGGTTCTTATCCCGAGAGGAGGATTCTTCCAGAGCACCGGAGGCCAATGGGTATTTGTTCTTAATGCAAACGGAACAGAAGCTGTAAAAAGGAATATCAGGTTCGGCAGGCAGAACCCTCAGTATTATGAAGTCCTCGAGGGACTTAATACAGGTGAACAGGTTATTACATCAGGTTATGAACTATTTGGCAATGCCGACAGGATTATATTTAAATAATGGAGACCGGAGACCGGAGACCGGAGACCGGAGACCGGAGATAAGGAGTAAAACGACGCAATCCCGCGGAGCGGGACCGGAGATGAGGAACAAAGCGACGAAATCCCGAGAAGCGGGACAGGAGACAGGAGACAGGAAACAGGAAATAAGTAAATAGGATATATTTTAATCTATCAAATATGGGAAATAAGGTTGAAAAATTCGAAGATCTTAATGTCTGGCAAAATGCAATTGATCTGTGTGTAACCATTAACATAAGTTTCAAGGAATGCAAGGATTTTTCTTTCAGGGATCAGATCTATAGAGCTTCTGTTTCAGTTCCTTCAAATATTGCAGAAGGTTTTGAGAGACAGTATAACAAAGAGTTTATTCATTTTTTATTTATTGCTAAAGGCTCTATAGCGGAAGTCAGGACCCAGTTAATTATTGCTTCAAAACTCAATTATCTTAAGAATGATGAATATCTAGATCTTTTAGAAAATTCAAAAAAAATATCAGCTCAACTATTTCAACTAATAAAAACCCGAAAAGAAAAATTTAATTAATCATTAAAATAATCCGGTCTCCGGTGTCCGGACTCCGGTCTTCGCTAAAACAATAAAAACCCGAAAAGAAAAATTTAATTAATCACTGAAATGATCCGGTTTCCGGTGTCCGGACTCCGGTCTCCATTAAAAAAATCACCATGATAAAAACAATCAACTTAACAAAAGTATTTCTCACAGAAGAAATAGAAACCACAGCGCTTAATAATGTTAATCTGCATGTAAAGGAAGGAGAATTCCTTGCAATAATGGGACCCTCGGGATGCGGTAAGTCAACACTCCTTAACATTCTGGGCTTGCTTGATAATCCTACAGGGGGAGAGTATTATTTTAACGGGAATGAGGTAGGAAAGCTGTCCGAACGTCACAGGA
>MWDJ01000135.1 GCA_002070505.1 Bacteroidetes bacterium ADurb.Bin145
GACTGACATGATATCCTGCATCACGTCTCCGCAGTTATGTGCTTCATCGATAAGGAGCAGGATATCTGATGGCTCGCGTTGCAGGTTCAGGTATAACTGTTCCCGTATCGTTTCATCCATGATGTGATGGTAATTGCATATGAGGACATCTGCCTGCAATGATGCCTGTGCCATTACCTCATATGGGCATAACCCTCCGCAGGACTCTCTCAGCGAATCCGGGTTTTGACATCGGTCAATAACCTGCGAAGAGAGGCGCTTTAAGGCATCAGAAGGTATCAGTTTAATCCCTCCTGCCTTTTCATTCTGTATCGCTTTCCTGCTTCTGATAAAAAAAGGGCAGATAATTGGGTTATCTGGATCGTTTTTTCTTATCTGATCAAGGATCACCTTGTCTCTGGAAGGATCAAGTGATCCCCTGTCTGCCCGTTCCCGTATCAGCGCAGTTGAAAAGCCTTTGACAGCCTCACATTTACGATATGTATCGCCAAACCCCCCAAGCAGGCACATCGATCCCTTTCCAACCAGGTAAGAAAATTTCAAATCAGGTTGTTTCTTTCGAATCAGCTCAAGTTCTCTTATATATGTAGATAACTGGGAGATCGTTCTGACGGCTACTATCACCTGCCGACCTTTTCTTTCGGCTAATAAGGCGGAAACTACAGATGATTTTCCTGAACCGGTCGGTGCATCGATGAGCAGGGCTCCCCCTGATCTGGCCGAAAACGCTGCTTTATTTAGCATCTCTTCCTGACCTGGTCTAAAAGAAGTATATGCAAACCAGTCCTGGAGCTCTGTCATATTAAGCAGGTTGCCTTTTAATGCATAAAGAGAATCCGGAAAAGTAAAAAATTGTGGGAACTATACTATCCCTTTTTCATTAAAGAGAGCAGCATATTTTTTATCCGTTACCAGGATGTGGTTTGATATCCAGTCCTTAAGAAAGGCCATTAATTCAATGGTCAGCCCAAGTTTGTCTGCCTGGTAATCCCTGATGAATGAATCAATTTTATCAACAAATTTTTCATGTTCCTTTTTATGATAATATAGGCCCTGATAGTTGCACTGTTCCATGAATTTTTCTTCTGTTGAAAAATGATAGACAGTATATGCAGCAAGTTTATCCAAAATATCAGCAAGGACTTCTTTGCCTTGCCTCTTGAGCATCGCATCATGTAATGAATTAATCAGGTTTATCAGATTTTTATGTTGTTCATCGATTTCTGCTACCCCGACACTTAGGGAATCAGTCCATTTAATAAAAGTCATGAAAGAAATTATTATCAACTAATAATTAATAATTTTTATTTCACGATTAAAATATATCGTGGTTGAAATTATTGATTGTGAACTATATATGTGAAATGAAATATATTGATATTATGGATAATCGGGCCGGTATTTTTGTTAAACCTGGAAAGAGTTTTCAGTTTTTTTTAATTACTTTCATAATACTAATCTTCTTTGCTATCGGTTTTTGTTTTGCTGATGAAATACAGGCAAATGGTTCTATCGGTCCTGATGATATTATTGGTCCTGATGATTCGTCTGGATACTATATTGATTCGTTTCCAATGATAATAGAAAGGCCTGGTACTTATTACCTGAAACCCTCCGAAACTGCAGAAGAATCGGGTATAAAGATACTTCACTCTGATATTATCCTTGATGGACTTGGAGAGACATTAAATGGCAATATGTCACCCGGTTCAGTGGGAATATATATCAATGTCCCTAAAACCCAGGCCAGCAATATAATAATAAAAAACCTGACAATAAAAGACTTTGAAACCGGAACCAGAATAGAGGGTTCCACCGGAGTAGTCCTGGACGATGTCCATTTTATCTCCAATACAAGATCAGGACTAATCATTGAATCATCAGAAAATATCGAGATTATTGAATGTTCTTCAAGAAATACCAAAAATGACATAACAGGGGGATATGGTATCCAGGTACTGGATTCAGAAGAAGTGAAGGTAAAAAACACCCTTGTAACCGGAAATGGAAATAGCGGGAAGGCCAGCTCAGGGGGAGTTATTGTAACAAACTCTACTGCGGTAAATATTATAAACAGCCAGGTAACTTCCAACCCAGGGTTTGGAATCAGGGCAGAGAGAGGAACCAGGCAGTTTGTCCTGTCACAATCCGAAATTTCTGCAAATTTCGGAGATGGAATAAATATCGATTCCTGTCCGTCGCCGGTCATTCAGAATTCTGAATTTAATAAAAATAAGGAATCAGGTATCGAGTTGAATAAGGTAATACAGCCGGTGATAAAAGGGAACACAATTACACAGAATACTCTTGGTATCAGTATTGCAGATACAGAAGAGATGGAATTATCAGGGAACAATTTAAAAAACAACCGGATTGGTTTTGACATTTCAGCGTCTGATATCAGGTACTATAATCACCATGTGACAAACTCAAATACGATAGATTCCCGCCCGCTTCTCTACCTTAAT
>MWDJ01000136.1 GCA_002070505.1 Bacteroidetes bacterium ADurb.Bin145
GCCTTGTTATAAACGGTATTCTGGATCTCGTCCTCTATCTCCTTGATTTGATCCTCAATACCAGCCATGTATCCTAATACGTTCCTCTCTTGTATTCTTATATGTGTGGGATCAAATTATGAAAAACCGGTTTGTTTAAATATTACAAATGATAACATTTAGAGGCACAGCTGATATAGTGTAGGGGTCAATCATGCAGGACTCTCACTCCTGCGACTGGGGTTCAAATCCCCATATCAGCATGATGAGGGTTTATTCAAAGCCCCGCTTCAATTTTGTATAATATTTGTGTGTTCTTTTAACCTGTTGCTATTCAGATCAATTCCCGCCATAAAATAACTCTATAGATGGGGATACAATTTCTGTCCCACCTCCTCCGATAACTCAGTTTGCATGGGTAATTAATTTTCCCGAGTCGTAGAACACCAATCGTTTCAGCGTCGGGTTATAAATTACATATTGATCTCTGACGACGACGTGTTTAGTACAACACTATTGGTATGGCCCGCTGTGCCCCTAAAACAGTTGTATACTCTTGAATTCCATCAGCATACTCATAAACTGTTATGATATCATCTTCGAGGATTCGTTCATTTGGAGCCCTGTAATCAACATAGATATCGTCTTCAAACCATAGATCATCAGAATATTTTGACTGTCCTGTAAACATCCGAAGGTCAGACCCTCCAAATTTACTAATGACCTGACTGACCCTCCCTTTAATTTTCTGGCTTCTGATAACTCAAAAATACTATGTATTTATTTTACCTTCTCTAACCTGTTAGTATGCAGGAGAAGAACCAGCAGATAGTAAATGAATTTTTATCTCATAGTAAAGAGATCAACGAAGACATCATGGCCGACATTGAAAAAATGCTTGGGGTAATGCCATTTATTTTCAATTCACTTAAAGAAAGACCGGAAATCTTCATGCTTGCCACCCTGGCGGACTACAATATCGGCAGGCCAAAGACTCTTTCACCAAAAACCGCAGAACTGATTGCCATTGCTGCAGCAGCCGGAGCAGGGGCAGAGAGCTGTCTTAAAGTTCATATTAAGGCTGCATTAAATGAAGGGGTCACAAGAGATGAGATACTTGATACAATCATGATCGCAGCCATGATGGGTAAGACAAAAATCCTTGCATCCGCCTTAAGACTATTGCCGGATCCCGAATAATCAAAAATAAATAATTATTTTTCATCATCCACGATTCTGTTGAAAAGGAGAAGATTGCCCTCCTCGTCCTGAAGATATAGTGACTGGTCATCTATGGTATAAGATCTGACCGACTGCAGGAGCTGCAGGAACAAATTTTCAATATCCATTGTATCCTGGCAGAACATCATAGTTGAACCAAGTGGGGAGATTAAGATTGGAGATCCATAAGCAGGTTTTTCACCGGAAAGGTTGTAGGTTCCAAAATACCTGTTACACCCGGAATCTCCTGATAATTCATAAGTCTCTGAAAAATTTACTGTAACTTTAGCATCTTCCAGGGAGATCAGAGGTGTGTTATTCATGTCTGAAATCTCTTTAAGCATCCAGTTCCCATAAAGGACGGGGACAGATGTCGTATTTACCACTTCATCCGGGGAGGTCCTTTCATCCTGCGCTACACAGCCAGCGATTACAGCCAGCATTATGATAATTATACCCGGAAAAATCAGCTTCATATTAACTAATGAACATTTATTCTGGAAAAATCTTCTTATTATGAAGAAACTTCATGGTCAGGCAGATCAGATATCTGGTATTCATAAATATGGGGAGTATCCATGAAAGTTTCAAAAAAGTTTTGTCTTTTTGCCGGAATAGGATTTTTCCTCCTTATTGCTCTTTGGATCCCATCAGTATCAGGATGGTCTTTTGATAACTGGTTCAGGGATAATCCAACGGCACAGGAGAACAAGGTTACTTACTTTCAGAATATTGCACAGGTGACTGAAGATTATGCTCCTGACAGGCTTATTGTCCGGTACAGGCCAGAATCACTCAGGAGTAAGACTGGAAAGATGTCTGCCCAGGCAATGGCAAACAATGAAGCAGGCTCCAGGGTAGTTCATGATCTAAGTACCAGCGGGGCTATGGGAATGCAGGTAGTCCAGGTGACAGAGACTTCATTAAAGAATGCAATGAAGGTTTATGAGAATAATCCTGATGTTTTGTACGTGGAACCAGATTACCGGATATCTTTAAGCCCGGTTGAGAAGTCGGCATCATATGGTCAGGGCCAGGCTTCTTACTCCACGGCATCCGGATGGCCTGACGATCCTGGCTTTTCCCTGCAATGGGGGCTTGAAAATACAGGGCAGGCTCCGTTTTATGGAAAGCCCGGGGCGGATATAAGTGCAAAGACTGCCTGGGGGGCAACGACAGGATCTTCAACGGTTACAATAGCTCT
>MWDJ01000137.1 GCA_002070505.1 Bacteroidetes bacterium ADurb.Bin145
CCTGATTCAAAAGAGAAGAAGAGAGAATAAATTGTACCTTCGGTTCTGGAGTGCTGCCTGTAGCAGTGGGGAAGAGCCTTATTCACTTGCAATGTTGCTGCGGTACCTGCTTATTGATATCGACGACTGGGATATTTTTTTAATGGCAACTGATATTAACCAGAACATACTCAATCGTGCCAGGGAGGGAATTTATTCAAGGTGGTCCTTCAGGAATGATCCAATAATACCCACTGACCTGTATTTTTCAAAAATACTTGATAACCAGGTGAAACTTGATGATATTATCAGAAATATGGTCAGGTTTGAAAAGGTAAACCTGGTCCGGGATACCTCTTTCTCCCATGGCTTTGGTCCTTCCTCCCTGGATTTAGTCCTCTGCCGGAATGTATTAATGTATTTCTCTCAGGACAAGTCACATGAAGTAGTCACTCATCTTGTAAATTCTCTTCGGATAGGAGGATATCTTATAGTCTCTCCACAGGAGATTGGAATAATCCAGGGACAGGATACGAGAATTGTCCATGAAGGTTCTGTTTTCCTTCATGAAAGGGTAATTCCCGGAGCAGGTGCAGGGCGAAAAGATTCATCCTGTTCTTCTCCTGGTAAAGATGTGACATCTGAATTTTCCCTGTCGTCTGAGACTATTGATGCAGAAGATATTGAAGACTTCGGGTATGACGACAAGTCTCATGAAGATATTTTTAAAAACTGGACTAAACCTGAAATAAATTTACCAGGCGCTGATATTCAGGAAGATGAGAACAAGGAGATTAATCAGCAAATAATTGAAGATCGTCCTAATGAAGCGATCCAGATAATAAACAATTCAGAAACAGATAACTTTCTCCAGGAAATCATGGAGATGGAGGGTGCTATCCGTTCTTATGCTGGAAATGGTGAATACGAAAAGGCGCTTGGCTGGAGCGACCGGTTAATTGCCATTGATGTTTTAAACCCACGGCCTTACCTGCTAAAGGCTGCTGTCTTTGATGAACAGGGACTATATGAACACTCCCTGCAACTGCTTCGCCAGTCATTATATGCTTCTCATGATTATCTTCCCGCACATCTTGCGATTGCCGGAATTTATTCAAAGACCGGAAAGCCGGATCTTGCAAGACATCACTATAAACTGGCAATTGGCATACTTGAAACAAAGGATGAAGATATCATTCTTGAAGAGACTGAGGGTATTCCTGCTCAGAAGATGAAAGATATGATAAACCAGCTTCTTGAGGGATGATGACTGATGACAGAACAGATGTTAACTGGAAAAGATCAGATTGATAATATCCTGCAGGAACGTGCACGGATCCTTGCAAAACCACTGGATAAGGAAGATGGAGATGGTGAAAGGATTGAAGTTCTTTCGTTTATGTTAAACGGTGAACAGTACGCAGTCCCGATGAAATATGTAAAAGAAGTGACACTTCTCCGGCATTTAACTTCTCTTCCCGGGACACCTGATTTTATATTGGGAATTATAGGCATCAGGGGTAGAATTATTTCAGTTACCGATCTACGTGTTTTTTTTAATCTTCCAAGGAAAGGTCTTTCGGATTATAACAAAATCATAGTACTCTCCGGGGAAGGGATGGAATTTGCAGTACTGGCCGATCAGGTAAACGGGGTATCATCACAAAATCTTTCAGGGCTGACGGCTGTTCCTGATACAATCAGAGGTATTGGGAAAGAATTTCTAAGCGGGGTGTTTCCAGGACCCCTCATTCTCATTAATGCCGGGGCAATTCTTACTCACCCAAAACTTGTGGTAAAACGCTCAGACAAAAGAGGTCGATAATTATGAATGAGAAATACTGTCAATCTGAAAACATTTTTTTGGAGATAAATAGATCTTTAATGTTGCTGGTTATAACTTCTCAAAATTTATCTGGTGAATCATGGGTATCAATTCATTATTAGACAATGTAAACATAGGAAAAAAACTGATTGGAGGATTTGTCCTTGTTATTTTATTAATGTCAGTCATAGTGGCAACTTGTCTTGTAAGCGTTGACAAGCTTACAACAGAGATAGATCAACTCTATACAGAACAGACAGTTCCCCTGAAAAATATTGGAAATGTTGAGACTGGTCTGCATTCAATTCGTGCCCTTGTCTTCAGATCAATTGCCATCCCTGAAGAAAGGGAACAGGATTATGGAAGGTTCCTGGCTGAAATGGAGAAAGTGGAGGCTGTTATCGAAGAGATCAAAACTTCCAGGATAGACGGGAAAATGGATGAAAGTATCCTGACTTTCCTGGACCAGTGGGATAATTATAAAAAAGCAGCAACCCGTGTCTTCGAACTTGAGAGGAATGGAAAGGAAAGGGAAGCGAAGATATCTATTATGAATGGCGGGGAGCATGCAAATGCCAGA
>MWDJ01000138.1 GCA_002070505.1 Bacteroidetes bacterium ADurb.Bin145
AACTGCTACAACTGCTACACGGCCGTAAATCAGAAAATAGTTGCAGTATTTTCGCCACAAGACGAAAATGAGAAAGATCCGGAGATATATATTAACAAAAGGTTGTCATTACTCTCCTTTCATACAGAATAGAAATGATAAGTATTCATTACAGTAAGATCCTCTCTCGGACTATGGATTAACCTGCCCGGATTCGGAGTATACCACTGGTATACCTCCTTTGGATCATTCCCATCGAGTGCCATCTCAAGGAGGAGATCCCGTACCGGATGGTTTACCGGTGCATACCTTCTGATATGATCTCCCTCGTGAAGCCGTCTGCTGGCCTATCCAGAGTTTTTTCAATACCCTAATCGCTGCATTTAACCAGACCATTTAAAATCCCATCACTCAGAAATTAGACATACTTGTTGTTATGTAGTATTGAAAAATTATTCCGTGAGTTGTCAAACGAACTCTAAATCTGTCTTACATGAATATCTCTGCAATCTTAAGTCACAGTAACTCCATTCCCAATGGCAACTCATTTAAACTCCCCTCCCATGATCTGCTGGTATGGAATAATCACCGGTATTCCGTCTTTCTTCACATGAACATCTGCCTTTACTCCATATACATCTACAATGTTCTCCTCTGTCAGAACTTCATTTGGCATACCTGAAACATGGACAATCCCGTCTTTCATCAGGATAATCCTGTCAGAGTACCTTGACGCCATGTTCAGATCATGAACAGCCATAAGTGCAGTAATCCCCTGCCTTGAGACAAGTTCAGCAACTATCCTCATGACATCAAGCTGATGCCAGATATCAAGATTTGACGTAGGTTCATCCAGAAGCATCAGTTCTGTATCCTGCACAAGGGCCCTTGCAATGAGAACTTTCTGTTGCTGTCCGCCGGACAGTTCATTAAAAGAATGATTTGCAATATCCTCAAGCCCAAGCAGTTCTATGACATCCCAGACACGGTCCTCGTCATAATCAGAACCCATCCATCCAAGATGAGGCCTCCTCCCCATGAGAATTACATCAAAAACAGAGTGGGGGAAAACCCTGACCGAACTTTGAGGAACATATGATATCTTCTTTGCAAGGTTCATCCTCCCAAAGGACAAAACATCCTCACTATCAATCAATATTACTCCTTTCTGCGGTTTTAGTATCCGGTCAACACATTTCAGGAAGGTGGATTTACCAGAACCATTCGGGCCAAGGATAGAAACAAGCGACCCCTTAGGCACATTCATGCACATTCCGGACAGGACAGGCACCGACTGATAAGAAAATTCAAGATTTTCAACAAGTAGTTTAATGTTCATTGCCAGAACTCCTTTCTTTTTCCTTTCAACACAAGGTACAGGAAGAATGGAACACCAAGAAGTGCAGTCATTATACCGGTTGGAATGATCGTAGGACCAATAATGTTCATGGCAACCGCATCTGCACATATAAGAAGGCAGGCACCAATGATACCAGATGCTATCAGCTCTTCAACTTGAAAATTTCGAAAACGATTACTATAATTAACTATAACGGGCTATAGTATATAATGGGAACAACGACAATTCAAGTGGGAACTGATACTAAAGAGAAATTAAACGGACTAAAAATCCATCCCAGGGAAACCTATGATGATCTAATTAATCGACTGGTGGATGCGGCATATGATGATGAGCCATTATCAGACGAAGAACGTGATGATATCAGAGCCAGTGAAAGGGACATTACCGCTGGAAGAGTCCGTGATTTGAAAGAAATCATGAAAGCTCTGGGAGATGACAAAAAAATTCAGTCTTTGGAAGAATAATGGAATATCGAATTCAATTTACTCACAGGGCTGAAAAATCTTTTATTGTATTACCCGAGCAAATTCGTATAAGAATTGAGAAAGCACTCTATAATTTCTCAAGAGCTCCATTTCACCATCAGGATGTAAAAAAAATCCGTGGATGTCCTCAGGATAAACCCAGATATAGAATGAGAATTGGTGAATATCGGGTTACTTTTCGAATTATTGAAGAACGGTTGATCATCTGTATCGTTGCAGTTGGGAAAAAGGAAAATTTTGTGTATTGAATCTGATCAAAACGAACGATATTATTCTTTTTCTTATCCTGCGAAGATCCGTTGGTCTACTTTTTCGAACTTGACAATTTTGAGTTAGAAAATAGTTACAGTATTTTCACCACAAGACGAAAATGAGAAAAGCCCGGAGATATATATTAACAAAAGGTTGTCATTACTCTCCTTTCATACAGAATAGAAATGATAAATATTCATTACAGTAAGATCCTCTCTCGGACTATGGATTAACCTGCCCGGATTCGGAGTATACCACTGGAATACCT
>MWDJ01000139.1 GCA_002070505.1 Bacteroidetes bacterium ADurb.Bin145
ACTTCCCGGCGGTTTCAAAGAGCTCAGAATCCTATTCCGGGACAATTGTGTATGAGAACAATGACGGAAAGCAGGTAGGGCGGATTACTGTAAAGGCACAGACTGCTGGAGGGTTTGACTCGGCTATATCAGGTATTCTTGGTTTGGAAGCTCTTAAAACTGCGATGGGCGGGGTCGGTTCCCATGACAGTTCTGATGACGGGTTTAGCATTACTATCAAGTGTCATGCAGCTAATGGTGAGTTTTATAATGTCACTTTCAAGCGGGACAAGGTTACTCTTTCCAGTTACGAGGATGATGCTATCCTTGACACTATTGAGACCTGGGCGGATTCTGTCCCGGCTCTTGCCTGATGATGTAATTTTCCGGTAAGTTTTGGTGATGTTATGGTGAACAGGGCAGGAGTTCTCCTTCTCGTTCTTCTTTTCATTCCAATTCTCATCTGTGCTGATTCGATATCTTCTTCGATCTCGTGTAAGGGAGTATCATTTGTGGGTTCTTCGGTTGTGCAGCCAGGGGCTGCCTGGTCAGAGCGGCTATCTGTGAGTGATGTCGGCATGATTGTCAGGGATCTGTTTACCGGAGAGAAGGCTGGAGCGAATACTATGGTCAGGTCGCAGGGTCCGATGGGTATTTATGAGTATTCTGCTTCGGCTTTGAACTCTACTGGTAAGGATGGTGTCTGTCTCTTTGGTATGCCTGAAAACCGGTCGGTTTCTGGTTATGAATCCACGGTCCTTGGGCTGATGCAGCAGGGTTCTTACTCGTCTATGCTTTTGCATGGGAATGGGTCAAGGTTCCTGGTTAATGCTAATGGGTCTGGTATTTTACTTACGAGGGCCGGGAGTGTTGACGGACTGAAGGAGATGTATCATGCATCTGATGTGCTTGGTGAGTTGAATTTAACGGAAGTGATGGAGATTGGTGTTTATGACTGGTTTTGAGTATGTGATTCCGGCTGTGTCGATGGGTCTTTCTATTATTTCCTGTTTGAGTACGGCTGTTTTGTGGGTTTGGCAGGTTAGGAGGGTCAGGATGCGTGAGGTTTTCATGCAAAATTTATGGATTTGAACCAAATTCAGAAATATTTCCCATTTTAATGGAAAATGTCAAATTAAATAAATTTGAACAGAAAACCATTCTCAAACAGGTTGCTATTGGCTCGGAAAAATCTAAAGGAAAATTAATTGGTTCTTCCGATAGCAATAACATCAGTTACACTAACAAAAATGTTTGTGTATGTGAAACCGGAAATATCGATATCCTTCCTTTGGATTTAGTTGTTGAAGAAAAAATAGGATTTATGAAGATTGATGTAGAAGGTATGGAACTTGATGTGATAAAAGGAAGTATAAATAGGATATCTTCAGATAAACCAATAATTTTTATAGAGAGTGATAAAATTGAAAAAGTAATTGAATTATTAAGTCCTATAAACTATTATATTGTGAAGTCTCTCGCTAATTATAATTATCTCTTATTACCAAAATAAATACATATTTAGGAGCTATTTCACTTGTTAATTAGCAATACTGTTTAAAGCCTGAACTCTGGGTATTGGCCCACAATATAACTGAAGACAACATCAGGTAATTCGTTAGCCAGTACTTTTTTATGTTCTCCCGTGAATTACCCACGTATGACAACCACTCTGTATGTTTTTACCGGCACCGGTAATTCCCTTGCAGCAGCAGAGTTACTTGCACAAAAACTGGGTGATACTGTCATCGAATCGATTCCAATCCAGATGAAAAAGGCAAGTCCGGTGATTCCTGATAGCCCAAAAGTGGGTTTTATTTTTCCAGTAAATTATAGTGGTCTTCCGCTTATCTTATCAGAATTTATCCCACGAATCTCCCTTTCACATGTACCGTATATTTTTGCGGTTGCAACAGCGGGAGGTGTCGGGAGATATGCACTCCTTCAGCTCGATACGTTGCTAAAAGAAAATGGTTCATTACTCCAGGCAGGGTGGATGGTTCGGATGGTTGATAATTATATCCCGTATGGGGGAGCTCCGGATGAAAAAACTCAAAAAGAAATACTTGCCGATGCTGAACACCAGCTTTCTGATATCGCGAACTTCATTCAGTCAGAAAAGAAAGAGATGCCAAAATTTCCTTTGATGAGTCAGATTCTGCATTATTCTCTCTATCCCCGATTTATCAGGAGTCTTCCTGAAATTGATAATCGTTTTCATGTAGATGATACCTGCAACGGATGCGGAATATGTAGGAAGGTTTGTCCTGCCGATAATATCAGAATACTGGATGAACGGCCGGTTTGGCAGCATCACTGTCTCTTTTGTCTGGCCTGCATCAATCTCTGCCCAAAAGA
>MWDJ01000140.1 GCA_002070505.1 Bacteroidetes bacterium ADurb.Bin145
CTACTGATATTCTCGCGGCAACAGCCGTGAAGCCAATAAGCCATACCGCGGCTCCCATAGCTTCATCAAGAATAGACGCCATGCTTCCTCCATGAACGAATCCGGCAGGCCCTTCTGTTGCAGGCCCGAACCATACGCGTGCAACGAAAGACTTATCGCTCTGCTTTTGAAAATAGCGAACCTTCAATCGGTCTGGTGTTTTATCTCCGGTAATAAACGCACGTCCTTTTCCATAAGTGTCAGGTATTTTAAGTTCTGTCCATCCTTTTTCGCCTTGCAATTCAGGAGGATTTATGATTTCGGTGTTCCTAGTACTCATATACTGATCAATTATTTTTAAAGGTTTTGAATAATTATCGGCAGAAAAATCAAAATATAAAGAAATTGTTTAATCCCGGGTTTTACTCTTCAGGTTTCCTGCCATTTCAGGAAGATAAAACCTGTTAAGAAAAAGCCCGAGTACCGCAACCGCAATTACAATAATTTTTATTTCAACAGGATGATTTGTGAATAATGCCGTCAAAGCGCTTATGGTAATTATTCCGAAAGGTGTCCAGTAAGATCTGTCGGTTTTTATCAGAGTGTACACAATCATAGGTGATAAGATAAATCCTGCCAGTAGTTCGAAAGGAATGAAATATAAAAATACTCCCATGAGTGTTCCTGCAGCTCTGCCACCTCTGAATCCAAAATAAAGAGGATGGCCGTGTCCAATCACTGCGCCAAATCCAAGGAAACCAAGAGCTATCGGTTGAAGATCAAAAACGATATGGCCGATTAGCAAGGGTACCAGGGCTTTTAGTGCATCCAGAACGCCGGCGAGAATGCCCCAGAAAGGACCAACATTCTTATAAGTATTTGCAGCTCCCGGATTATTATTTCCCATTTCGCGTATATCACTACCTTTAACCAGTCGGGTAATGATTTGAGCATTCATTACAGAGCCACACAGGTAGCCTGTTATAAAGGTTATGAAATATAACAGAAGTGGTTTCATTAATATCGAGTTTCTATAATTTATTTCATGCAGACTGTAATACCGTAACCTCCGGGACCCATATAAATGGCTTCAACAAGGTGAAGTTTGCCTGTAACGAGTTTCTCAACCGGAACAGAACTTACAAGTTCCTGCCTTAGACCGTTAATTGCTTCGCTGTTGCTTTCATCACCAGAAATGATTGAAATTGTAATCTTATCTGCCTTTTTTTCATTCATTTTTTCCCTGATAGAATTGATAATCAGGGAATTTACCTGTTTATATGTGCGTCCCTGCCCGACAGGAACAACTACGCCTTCGGGATCATCGCCCATGAGCCCTATCACCGGGAGCACCCTTAAAACTGATCCGAGCAGAGCCTTTGCCTTTCCTATCCTCCCTCCGCGGTAGAGGTAATTTAAATCAGGAGTTACATAATAGGAAAAAGTGTTAACAACCAATTCTTCGGCCTGTTTTTTTATCCCCTCAACATCATCAGTAGTTTCTATAATATCTATAAGTCTTAAAAGAACTGCTCCTATCCCTCCAACAACCTGTCGCGAGTCAATATTGATAACAGGTATCCGATCCTTAAATTTCTCTTTTACTTCCTCTGCGATATTAAAAGTGGCTGCCGACATATTACTGCCCATCACAACCTGGATAATGAGATCATAATTGTTTACATTTTTTTCAATCAGGTTTGTCATTTCAGCCCGTGACAGGGAACTGCTTTTAGCAGTGATCTTTTCTTTAATAAATCTTTCCATCAGCCAGGAGGCTGAGTAAATCTCCGATTCACGGTATTCCTTCTCCCCTATAAGAACCGGGTATTTTAAATATTCAAAGCGCTGATATGGTACCTGATCGATACTGATCCCCAGGTTATCAGCGGAAATAATCAGAATACGCTTATTCATAACTTCCCCCTATTCTAATGTTAAATAATAAAGATATTGAGCCTGACCACCATAATATTCCTCGAATTCAAGTCCCGGAAATTTATTTTTAAGTCCGGCTGCCAGGTTATTTCCTTTTACATGTAATCCCTTGTAAATAGTGATAATGGATTCATCATTAAGAAGTTTGTTTATTGCTTCGGCGGCAACATCTTTTAAATTTTTTCCGGAAAGGAAAATTTTCCCGTTATATATTACAAAAAAGTCTCCCTTTTTTACTGTAACTCCATCAACAGATGAGTCTTTTGCAGACTTTGATATCATGAAATGCTTTATATTGTTTATCCTATCCCTGAAAAGAAAATTTGTTTTATTTATTTCATTTGTCTTTCCCATAAGGAGGCTGATAAGTGATATGGCGTTT
>MWDJ01000141.1 GCA_002070505.1 Bacteroidetes bacterium ADurb.Bin145
GTTATTATTAAGCATTACTCTGGTATATATAGTGATGGCTTCACAGTTTGAATCTTTCAGGGAACCATTTATAATAATGTTTTCTCTCCCGTTTGCATTTACCGGAGTTTTTCTCGCCTTGTGGATCTCGGGAACAACCCTGAATGTCATTTCATTTATAGGAGCAATAATGCTCGTGGGAATTGTAGTGAAAAACGGGATTATCCTGGTGGATTATACTAATCTCCTTCGCGACAGAGGCGTGTTTCTTAAAAGCGCGGTTGTCCAGGGGGGACGGTTAAGGCTCCGTCCTGTTCTCATGACATCTCTTACAATGATCCTGGCCATGATACCACTGGTTCTCTCCAAAGGAGAAGGATCAGAAATATGGCGACCAATGGGTATTTCATTAATGGGAGGATTGACTTTCTCGACATTGATCACTCTTATAGTTATACCCGTTATATATACAATTTTTGGTGCGGCAAGAATGAAAAGAGAAAGAAAAAACAATCCTTCAAATGATTAAACATTAAAAATAATGAAAGCAGTATTTATTTCGCATAATCAGGCCCTGACAGAGGAGGTGGAGATAATTTTTCAAAAGCTGTCTGTAAGAGGATTTACTCAATGGACTGAAGTAAAGGGCGCCGGAAGCATATCCGGCGACCCCCATATGGGAACTCATACCTGGCCCTCATTAAATAACAGTATCCTTGCAATTGTCGATGACAATAAAGTAAAGGATCTCCTGAAGGAGCTCTATGAATTGAACAGTGAAGTCGAAGAACAGGGATTACGGGCTTTTGTCTGGAATATTGAAGAAACTATTTGATTTCGAAGTGCATTATGAAAACAAGTCAATCTGAAATTCTTATCGCTTAATTATATTGAGAATGGAAATATTCGCTTTTTTGATGTAATTTTATGATTTCATTATAAACTTAAGAACAAAAGCTATGATCCGGGAAAGTTTAATTGGTTATATTGAACAGAGTATCAGGCAAAACTGGGAAATCGAAGCCTTGTCAAATTATCGTGAGCAGGGATTGACTTACAGGCAGATAGGTGAAAAAATCCTGATGTTTCACACCTTCTTTAAAAATATAGGCATCAAAGAAGGCGACAAGATAGCGCTTGTCGGAAGAAATTCCGCCAACTGGTGCACTGTCTATCTTACCACTGTAACCTTCAGCGCTGTAATTGTTCCGATACTTCCGGACTTTAAACCTGAAGATCTTATAAATCTCATTAACCATTCAGATGCAACTCTTTTGTTCATTGATGATAAAATCTATGAAACAATTGATCTTGGTAAGATTCCACAGGTAAAAGCAATAATTTCTCTTGACAATTTTAATATGATCTGTGCAACGGATGCCGGCATTAAAGAGAAATACCTGTCGATTGAACAAAAATATCTGGAAATTTATCCTGATCTGAAACCTGAAGAAGTAAAATTTCCGGGCATTACAAATGACAAATTGGCTGTTATCAGCTACACAGGCGGAACCACGGGATTTTCAAAAGGTGTAATGTTAACGCATAACAGCCTTACTGCCAACGTGAGATTTGCCCAGAACCACATGCCGCTTAAGCCGGGCGATCCTGTTGTTTCATTTTTGCCTCTGGCCCATACATACGGATGCGCTTTCGAATTTCTTTTCCCTTTTACATACGGGTGCCATATTACAATCCTTTCCAAAACTCCATCCCCTCAAATAATTGTACAGGCATTTAAAGAAATCAAACCCAGGCTGATAATTTCGGTACCACTCGTTATAGAAAAAGTTTTTAAAAGTCAGTTGCTGCCGGTAATCAGCAAGCCTTATATGAAACTTCTCCTGGCAATTCCCGGAATAAATAAAATTCTTCATAAAAAAATACGGGGAAAGCTGTCTGAGAGCTTTGGCGGCAGATTTCATGAGATTGTTATCGGCGGCGCTCCGTTTAACCCGGAAGCAGAAAGATTTTTCAGAAAAATCGGTCTGAATTTTACAGTCGGATATGGAATGACTGAATGCGGGCCCCTGATAAGCTATACATCATGGGATACCACAAAGCTGGGTGGGTCGGGAAAGCCTGTCGATACTCTCGATGTGACTATTGATTCATCCGATCCGTTAAAAGAGGTTGGAGAAATACTTGTCAGAGGCGAAAATGTAATGCTCGGGTACTATAAGAACGAAAAAGCCACAAGGGAGATCATTGACGAAAATGGCTGGATGCATACTGGTGACCTTGGACTAATGGATAAGGATGGCAACATATTCATCAAAGGAAGGAGTAAAAGC
>MWDJ01000142.1 GCA_002070505.1 Bacteroidetes bacterium ADurb.Bin145
CATGTGCAGATATAGAGACACATACCAGTTCATGTATTACTCTGCACCTGTATTTTTTCTCCAGTCAGTATCTAAGTCTATAATAATATTATTATTCTTAGAATACTCTTCACTTTGGGCTTTTTTGGGTGGAGAAAATTTTTCTCCACCCCCCTAAAAAAGTTCTCCGGTCTCTCCGATAACTTGATCTGATTAACCAGTCCGGCCCATATGATCTTCACCAGGTTCGTCGTGCCGCCAAGCTGGATGAACGGGCGGGGAGGTAATCTCTTCTTAATCTTTCGCGTAAATTCCATTATGTGTAATAATTTATTATCGCTCCTTAACACATTCTCCAGACTGCCTTTTTGGAGCTTCAGCCCTGTTCATTATCAATCCAGGAAAAATTATTCATTCCACATATGAAAAGAGATATGAACGGAGGGAAGGTAAAAATATTACACAGACAGAGACGATATGACTTTAAAATTCCGTCTTGGAACTGACAATTTTAAAAAATTACTCGACGAAGGAGGATATTTCGTTGACAAAACCCTCTTAATCAAAGAGATAATCGATGGAAACGATGTAACTCTCATTCCTCGTCCCCGGCGCTTTGGTAAAATCCTTAATATGACGATGCTCCGGTACTTTTTTGAACGATCAGAAGAGAACCGGGCATGCCTTTTTGATTCCTGTGCAATTACCGATTACCCTTAATACATGGCACATCAGGGCCAGTATCCTGTAATATTTATCAGTTTCAAGGATCTTAAACGGGATTCATATGATCACTTTATCAATGCAGCTAAAGCTGAGATAGGAAGATTGTACAGGGAATTTTTGCCAGTCTGTGAACCTTTGCCTGAGGCTATCAGGGACCGGTACCTCCGAATTTGTCAGGAGGAATCACCTGAACATGAACTCTATAACAGCCTGAAAGAGCTCATCTCCCACTGTTATCTCTTTTACAAAAAGCCGGTCATCGTCCTCATAGACGAGTATGATTCCCCAATGATAGAGGCATTTTCAAAAGGGTACTACAATAAAATGGCGGATTTCATGCGTTCATGGCTTGGAGCAGGATTAAAACCTGAACAGGGCCAGGTCCTCTTTCGTGCTGTCATTACCGGAATCCTCCGTATAGCAAAGGAGTCCATCTTTTCTGATCTCAATAACCTGGATGTCGCAAGTCCGCTTATGATCGGCCCTTATGCAGATAAATTCGGGTTTACGGAGCAGGAGGTCTCCCGGATTCTGACCGTTTTTAATGTAAAAGAACATGCCGATATCATCAGGGACTGGTATAACGGTTATTCATTTGGCGGTAACATCATATACAACCCCTGGTCCCTCATCAGTTATATTCAGGCAATTCCTAATCCACCATCACCGAAATGGTTGAATACCTCATCTAACGCCCTTTTATATGAGGAACTTGCATCAGGCGGACTTTTGATAAAACGGGACCTTGAGCTATTACTCTCCGGGGATGAGCTCAGGTACCCTCTCTCCGAGAATATCACTTTTGGAGATATAGGGAAAAACCCGGTGAATATCTGGAGTTTGCTCTATTATTCCGGTTACCTGAAGGCAGATGATCCAGAATTTGCAGACTATGATCCCAATCTCCTGACTTACTCCCTTTCTATTCCAAATCGTGAGATTTTTCTTGCATACCAGCAATTTGTAAACCGGTTATATGAGACAGGGACAATGAGTGACGGGATAAAAGATTTCATCTCCTTTTTTTCTCGAAAATAAAATCCCCTCTGTCCTTGAGCAGACCCTTTCCGATCTTACACTTGGCCTTGTTATTGTATACAATGTGGCAAAGCTTCCTGAAGCAGTCTTTCATGCCTTCGTTCTTGGCCTGCTCGCAAATCTTCGAAATGTATATGAAATTCGTTCTAATGTCGAGGCCGGATATGGCAGGGCAGACATTCTCATGATCCCAAAGACCAGGACATACTCAATCGGGTACATTATAGAATTCAAGAGTGTAAAAAGAGAAGAAGACGAAGACAAGGCTTCAACTGCAGGTCTGGTCCAGATAAAAGATAATGAATATATGGCAGCATTATTAAACGCAGGAGTCCCCGGGGAAAGAATCGTAAAACTTACTGTTACATTGAAAGGAAAGAGGGTTACGGTGCATAAAGAGTAACCCTCTAAGTTTTACTGCCGTAATTATCAGGATATTCGATTGATATGAAATAAACTATCAGTCGTCGTATCGGTTAATCTGTGTTAAGGGCAGTCACCAACTGCACAAAGGTCCACAATTCA
>MWDJ01000143.1 GCA_002070505.1 Bacteroidetes bacterium ADurb.Bin145
TGCAATGAGAACGAATAATCCGGATAAAATAACCTGTACAATTGTCTTCTTAAGGTCGTCCCCTGAATGATCATGATCGTGGACACAGCCGCTGTCATGATGGGAGCAGTCCCCATCGCATGATGACTTATCCGATGTCACTTATATCTTCCAGTCTCTAAATGTGTTCATTAATCTTCTGCAAAATACTGATGAAAGCCTGAGTATCTTCTTCGCCAAGGATAGAAGCAATCTCACTTGCAAGGTTCAGATGGTGCCGGTGATGTTCTTCATAAGCCAAAGTCCCTTCTTCTGTTAATTCGATTATGTACGAACGACGATCATGTTCCGCCCTCACCCGCCTTGCAAATCCTTTCCTTTCCAGCCTGTCAACTGCGACAGTTGTGGTCCCAGTAGTGATACCAAGTCTCCCGGCCAGTTCTTTCATATTCATCCGGCCATAATGGCCAAGTATCTCGATGGCATGTGCATCAGATATTTTCATGTTCTCCGATTCTACGACCGATGACTCCCAGGAGGTAAACCGGTCAAAAAACTCGACAAGAGTCTCGTTTAATTCATCCATAAGGTGCACTCTCTCTTCCATTGCTCTTTCACTCTGATAACATAATATTTGATTGTCAAACTATTTGATCTGTTGATATTTAAATTTATAGAATGTATGATTTTTAAATTTTATCCCCATGCTTTAAATAAAAATGAGAGATTAAGTATTATCAGATATTACCAGATATCAATTACTTTCTAAACATATGAAATAATACTGGATGCCCAAAAAATTAGCTGGATAATTGGTTTTAAGTGACAATAGGTGGAGATCGAGATCCTGAACTCTATAGTTCAAATGAGTTGTGAGATGTGAGAGATGCATGGATTCTCCATTTCATTCCAGTGGGTTAATATTTCTATAACCATAAAATTCATAATCGTACGAACCGTACGTGATAATATGAATATCACCCGATTATGTAGTTGTTTTTGCCTTATTATTGCGGTAGTTCTTCTCCCTCTCTCTGCAACCGGGGACGATACTTATACCAGTCAGACTATCGATGACCTGTTCATAGTGAAATTACCTGACGGCTGGTCTAATTTTGCAGTCAATACATATACCGGGATGGCTGCCGGTGTCATGAATAATAGTGATATCGCTAACGTCATCTCAATCCAGGTATATCAGAACATGGATTGTTCAATGATTAACAGGGAAAACCTGAAGGTAAACCTTGATGAGTTCAATGCAAAAGCAGGTATCGCAGCCCTTTCGGAACCGGTATATGGCAATGACACAATCACCCAGTATGGGAAGTTTTACGATGGAAAGACATCTCATCTCTTTTTAAGACTATTTGAAGGGGATGTTGTTGCAGTCTTTGGTTCGTACGGAAACATGGAAGATGCGAAGACAAAATCAGAAGAATTTATTACGATTGCTACATCGGTAACTCCACTTCACCCTTCAACAAACGAACTATGCCAGGCTGATAACCAGGAGCCTTCCCCGGCCACGACGGTGAATAATACCACGATCCGGTCTGAAACACCGGTATCATAAAAAAATCCTGTTTTTTCAGGTTTACTGGTTTGAATTCACCAAGCAGACTTGTGGATTAACGGGCTTTGCGATTATACAAATTAGAAGGAAATAGTCAGCGAATTGTTTGATAAGGGTGAATTTCCCACATCTTTGAATCCCGGAAATTACAATTATTTGTAGATGGTTCAGATATCGTGAATTATTTTGTGAAAAATTTTTTTGTGACTTGAATGTAATAAAGAGACCGGGTATATCCCAGGCGCAACAGTTGTATTACATTCTCTTTAATTAGAGCATTTTTAACAAAAAAAGGAGGAAAAGAGCTAAAAGTTTTCTTCTTCTACCCAGTCAAGCCACTGTACTGATCTTAGTTCCTTTGCAGTCTTGTCATCAACCTTGTAGACCTTTTTATAAAAGTTCAAAACCCAGTCTGCTACCCTGATATCAGTGAATTTATCCGGATATGCTGCTTTTGCGATAATCATCGCTTCAATGGGATACTCAAGACGCTTTGCCCAGTTGTAAGGTGTCCACGGAAGAGGGAAAACCTGTTTATTCTTTACAGCAGTCAGTTCCTGCAGGTTCTGGTAATAAGGTGCTGTATAGATCTCTTTTGCCGGATGGTATCCCTGTGCGGTGGGAAGAATAATCACATCAGGATCAAGAGCAAGCATCTGTTCGGCAGATATGACAACAAATGCTCCGGTGCCGGTAAATGGACTCTTT
>MWDJ01000144.1 GCA_002070505.1 Bacteroidetes bacterium ADurb.Bin145
GATATATATTCAAAAAGGGGTAGTCCGCAAATTTACAGTCAATATTTTAGACCCAAAGTATTTACTATACTGAAATAAAAAATATGATCTACTCTTAGTATTATGTAAGAGTAGAATATATAAAGGGCGCATTGAATTTTTAAAGATCTCGCCCGTGTGGAAAGTGTTGAATCATGTTGAAAGATATGTTGAAAACATTTTTTCTTTTTCAGTAAAGTAAACTCTGGTAGAAAGTAAATGCCTGAATCTGGCTATAATTCGGGCAGAGTTGGAAATATTTGAAAGAATATGAAAAAAATGAAAACTTTGCGCTCAGACTCTTGACTTCTTTGATTTAAAGTGATAAAATCATATATGAAGGGATGAAAAAAATGGATAATTCAAACATTGTTCCGCTGTATGGTATCAGCGCATCGGGAGCTGCAATGCTGAAAAGCATGACAGAGCATGATGATCTTTACAAGCAGTTCCTGAAACTTCAGGGCCGATTGTATAAGTTTCCTGCAACAGTAGCTCTTGAATTCTACGCACAGAAGCGTGATACAGACTGTATCGGAACGCAAGCTCAGTGGAACAAGCAGGGGTATAAACTCCGCACAGGTGCATCAGCAGTTCACTTCATCGACAGTAACGGTAATGTGGTTGATTATTACGACTTTTCACAGGTTGAGAATGATGATCAGCTGCCTGCAAGATGGATGATAACTGCGGAAAACGCAGATAGTATCAAACAGATACTTACGGAGACTAATACAATTCCAGACAGTAATTCTTCGATCATAGCAATGAGCCTTTACTGTACAGATATCTATGCAGATGTAACTGACTGCATGAATAAGCTGCATATTTCACAGGAAGAAAGAAAAGCCTTTTTTTCAGCCTATGTAAATGCTTTTAGCCTGATCGTTGCAGGAAGATTGGAAATAAACGCACAGCCTTTCAATATCACACCTGATATGTCATTCTTTAAGCGTTTTGGCAGCGATATTGAGAAAATGACGTTTTTATCATATGCAGGACGAACAGCGAGATCAGCTCTCAGAGTTATCGAGAACGCTGTAACGACTTATGAAGAGAAGAGGAGGAATATTGATGAATTACGAGACATTTATGAACCTGACAGAGGAAGAACAGAAGAACGTGCCGAACGAGGAACTTCCAGTGATTCCGAAAGATCAGCTGAAGAACTTTCTGACATCATCGAGAATGATCAGGAAGGAAGAGAAGCTCGGATGGGAGATAGTTCAGGAGTTTCAGGGGAACAAGAAACAGGAATGGTTTCCAATGTACATGGAGAAACAAGGAACAGTTCCGACGATAATCTTTCAGTACCAGTTCAATCCGTACATCGGGACATACACGATGCGCCCCGATCCGAATCTGGAGAAGTCAATAACAGAGGAACCAATAGGATTGTACGGACGGGAATGGATGGACTTCATGGAGAAGAATTATCCGATGGAAACGGAATATCTGCGAATGAAGCACAAGTTCCTGACTCTGGCGAGACAAGTACAGAAATCAGCGGAGGATTACATGGAGCTTCTGGAGGAGCAGTACGAACAGGTGAATCCTCGTCCTCATTCGGATTTCAACGAGATTCTGTCATGGGAGACAATGAGGGCATATTACGTGAAGAGCGAGGTAATGAGGGAGAAAGTGCTGATCTGTCTGACGGAAACAGACTGAATGATAAACTGAATAGTGTATTTACAGACGAACCGTCAACCGCAAAGGCTGACGGTTTTGTTATGCCTGATAATGAGCTTCTCATCGAGATTACTGGAAGTATATCTGAGAAAAGTGCTGAGATCATCAGATATACAACCAACGGAGAGTATGACAAAGCTGTATCGGCTTCATCGGAACTTGCAGAGCTTACAAGACAGGCTAACGAGATCAAGGAGCGTATAAGCAGAAACGGTATCACTAACAGTGACGTTGCTGCTTTACAGGATATCACACCGAAACGTAAGTCAGTAAAGAATATGCTCGATGCTGATATAGCAAAAGCTCCGAAATTTGAGAATAAGCTCAATTCAGAGCTTGGAGACAAGTCTCCGTTCAGACGTTTACCATCTTCTGAAAGTGCTGCCGTGGACACAAGAATACCCGTTATCGAGATAGCTGACAGAAACAGCACTCTTGATTCTGTCAGAGAGGATATTAAGAACAGAACTATCTTCCGTGGTGATATCACCACTAAAGATACAGGATGGAATATCCAGATAAGCCGTAACGGACTTGA
>MWDJ01000145.1 GCA_002070505.1 Bacteroidetes bacterium ADurb.Bin145
CAAAATGCCTCTCCTGCCCTTTTTGCCTCATCATAACAACCCCGGATCCCCAGCGTATTGACATTTCCCCTGTAGGTCTCTGGTGTCGGGAAGACAGATGCTTCCCCGTAGATCTCACTGGTAGAGGTGAATAAAAACCGGGCTTCATATTTTCTGGCAATCCCAAGGGCATTCATCGTTCCAAGAGTATTGGATTTCAGGATTTGTATCGGATAATGTTCAAATTCAAGAGGGCTTGCACGTGATGCCAGATGACAGACCAGATCAACTTTCCTTCCCGGATCATATGGCTTTGAAATATCATGCACGATCCTGGTAAATTTTGGATGGTGCTTAAGATGATCGGTATTGTCCGGTCTGCCTGAAGCGTAGTTGTCAAGGCAGATGACTTCAGCCCCTTTATGTAAAAGAACATCGCACATCCATGAACCTAAAAAGCCTGAGCCTCCGGTTACCAAAATGGTATGATCATCAAAAGATATGTCCGAAAGACCAGTTATAATCTTTTCAATCTCGTATGTTGAAGATAATGGCGGTTTAGACGCACACATTGTCATTACTCCCTGAAAAGATAATTCTGTTCTTATTAGCTATTATAATAGTGTAGTAGAATGGTGTAATGGCAGTATAAGAATAAACGGGTCATGGTTGATTTAATGCGGTCCGCCCGGTAATACAAATCCTGGAAGAATAATTCGTTAACTATTTTCATCTTTGTAACAAAATTATGTGATCACGGTGTTTTCCAGATTAGTAGCCAGACCCTTTCATCCGTAAAAATTCAAGTATTGGTGAATCATGACCGTATCCCTGATAATACCTGCATATAATGAAGAAGAAGCGATAAGTCCCGTAATTGAGGAATACTATCCTTTTGTTGACGAGATTATTGTGGTTGATGATGGATCAACAGATAAAACATATGAACTTGCCTGTGCCCATCAGGATGATAAGGTACATGTCTATCAGCATAAGCATAATCAGGGAAAGGTAGGTGCATTGCTCACCGGTGTTCATGAATCGACAGGAGATATCATCGTCTTCACTGATGCTGACTGCACCTATCCTGCACGATACATTCCAGGTTTTTTAACTGAATTAAATAAAGGTGCTGACCTTGTCCTTGGTGTCCGGAATATTGACACACATAATATACCTCTTTTTAACCGTATTGGCAACGTTGTTTTTTCGACGATGGCCACTTACATAAGTGGAAAATTTATTTCTGATGGTCAGACCGGATACCGGGCTTTTAGGAGAGAGATGCTGGATGAACTTCTTGTATCTGCAAAAAGCCTGGAGTTCGAGACAAAGATGACCGTGAGGGCTGCAAAATTAGGATATATTATCTCAGAAATACCAATAGAATATAGGGAACGAGTAGGTACATCAAAGCTTCACCCGATTCGTGATGGATATCGGATGTTTCGTGCCTTGTTATCGATAGCATGGCATGAGACCTCCCCTCTTGCTAAGATGATATCCGTTCCAGGATTATTTCTTCTTATTGCGGGAATTGTAATAGGTCTTGTCAGTGTGCAGGAGAGATTATTAAATTATCACTTAATCCACGAATACTATCCCCTCATTTCTGTATTCCTTATGCTATTTGGGATTCAACTTACCTCAATAGGTCTCATCATTGATTATCTCTCAAAAAAGATGGAGCGGATTGAAGAGAGAATTCACCAGATTAGTATTAAAAAGGAGTAATCTGTTCGAATGAATACTCTAATTATTATTTTTATTGGAATTTTATTTGCATCATCCGGGCAGATTTTATGGAAAGTGGGGATGACAGATATTGGTCCGATTACTTCTGTATCAATGGGATCCTTTGTTTCAATAGTATTGAGCCCATGGGTTATTAGTGGAACATTGTGTTATGGATTATCCACTGTTTTTTGGCTTATAGCACTTTCTCGTGCAGATCTCTCCTTTGTTTATCCTTTTATTTCGCTTACTTTTGTAATAATATTCATTGCCTCATTCCTTCTTTTTCACGAGCAAATAAGTGCCATCCGATTACTCGGAGCAATAATAATTATCAGTGGCATTATTGTCCTCGTCAAAGGTTAAAAAACCATTTTTCATGCTTGAAAAACGGTCAGGTTCACAAATTTAAAACTCATGCATTTATCAGAAATCGTATTTATCTCTGGTATATCGCATAGTTTTGTACAGGTACTGGCAAGAGTAATTTCATTCATCCCTTTATTCAGAACAATATTACTACTGCCTTTG
>MWDJ01000146.1 GCA_002070505.1 Bacteroidetes bacterium ADurb.Bin145
AAGAGACTGCTCCGTGAAGTGACCCGCGATGATATTATCAGGCTCACCGAAATAAAGATCAAAAGGATCTCAAAATACGATTCAGCAAAAGCCGACGAACATATTTTGAATATAGAGTCGGAAATGGAGGAAGTAAAGAATCACCTTAAAAACATAATCTCTTTTACAATCAATTATTTCAAGCAGATAAAGAAAAAATACGGGAAGGGAAGGGAAAGAAGGACAGAGATAAGAAATTTTGATACTATCCAGGCAACCAAGGTAGTTGCCAATAATGCCCGTCTCTATTTTAATGCCAGGGAAGGGTTTATCGGGACAGGACTTAAAAAAGATGAGTTTGTATGCGAATGTTCCGATATTGATGATGTTATCGTAATCAGGAAAGATGGTGTTTATCTTATTACAAAAGTAGCTGATAAAGTATTCGTAGGGAATGATATAATATATGTGCAGGTCTTCCTTAAGAATGACGAACGGACAATCTATAACATAGTTTACCAGGACGGAAAAGACGGACCGCTGCTTGCAAAGAGATGTGCGATAACGGGACTCACAAGAGATAAGGAATATAACCTTACAAGGGGCACACCGGGTTCCAAGATAGTCTATTTCAGTGCCAATCCGAATGGAGAGGCAGAGGTGATAAGGGTTCATCACAAACCAAAAGCCAGGCTGAAAAAGCTGCTCTTTGAATTTGATTTCGGCCAGCTGGCTATTAAAGGCAAATCTTCAATGGGAAATATCCTTACCAGGAACCCTGTCCAGAAAATAGTACTTAAGGAGAAGGGACTTTCAACACTGGGAGGAAGGAAAATATGGTTTGACGATGCTGTACTTCGTCTTAATGTGGATGCCAGAGGAACCTACCTGGGTGAATTCAGTGCTGACGATAAACTATTGGTGATTACTAAAAACGGATGTTTCAGGCATACAAACTTTGATCTTTCAAATCATTTTGAAGAGAATATTCTCATAATTGAAAAATACAGGCCCGGGAAAGTATATTCAGTTATATACCTGGATGCTGACCAGAATTATTATTACGTGAAAAGGTTCATGACAGAGGAATCTGAGAAACCTTTGTGCTTTATTGGTGATAATCCTGAATCGAAACTGATCAGTATAACAGAAGTTGAATATCCGCGTTTCGAAATCAAATTCGGGGGTAAGCATAAAAACCGTGATAACGAAATTATAGAAGTTGCCGGTTTCATTGGAATAAAAAGCTATAAGGCCAAAGGGAAAAGGCTTACAAGTTACACGGTCGATAATATCCATGAAGTTGAGCCTGTTGTAAAAAAGGAAATTGCGCTGCCCGAGGACGAAGAGGAAGTTGAAGGCTCCAGGCAACCCCGGAAAGACGACCCGGCTCAAATGAAGCTTGAATTATAATGCCCGGGAATAAAATTGTATATATAATCGGATTTATGGGCAGCGGAAAATCGACCGCAGGACGAAAGCTGGCATCATCCCTGGGATGGCAATTCATCGACCTCGATAAAAAGATTGAAGAATCAGCCGGAAAGCACATACCGGATATCTTTGAACAGGATGGCGAAAGCCGCTTCCGGGAAATCGAATCGGAAGTTCTGAAGCTCACAGGATCCCTCACAGAGACAATAATTTCAACAGGTGGAGGTACCCCTTGCCACGGTGATAATATGGATTATATGCTTTCTGCCGGATTGACTATTTATCTGAAAATGACACCGGAACAACTGACAAAGCGGCTCCTTGATTCGTCGGGAGAAAGACCTCTTATCAAAAATGTCCCGGATGATAAGCTTCAGACCTTCATCGAAAACATGCTTTCAGCCCGTGAGAAATGGTATGGCAGAGCAAACCTGATTGTCGATGGGGTTTCAATTGATTACACTTTGTTAAACAATTTAGTTACAGGGAAATTTAATCACTGATTTATAGATATAATTCTTAATTTAGTAAGGTTAATATCGCCACCGTAATGAGGAACAGATTATTTGCTGTCAAACCGGGGAAATCAGACTTATTAAATAAAAGTAATTCAAATGATTGGGGATCATTAGAAAATAAATTCGCGGGCGAAAATCTTTTTAAATACAGCTATTTCAGCATTATCTGTGGCGATCTTTCTTCAGTCGCTATAACAAAAAATAAATGGTTTATTGAGAATATCCTTAAAGCGGGAGCCGAAGGTGATCTGAATCTTTTGTCAGTTATCAGAAAGATTGTCGCTGATACCTCCCT
>MWDJ01000147.1 GCA_002070505.1 Bacteroidetes bacterium ADurb.Bin145
AATCAGGAGTTTGAAATCATTCAGGAAGGCATACGGACGCTTAGGAACGACACACACAGAAAAGTGATGGCTATGTACTGCGAAGGGTGGAAAATGCGGGAAATGGCCGCAGAATTAAAGATGCCGATGGGTACGGTTCAGACCTATATCCACCGTTCAAAAAATAAACTTAAAAAATTAGTAGCATGAAAAAGATTCTATTCCTTGTATCAACTGTTCTTTTATCTTCATGTACCTGTCTGTTAAGCCAGATACCACCTCAATATATTTATGTGGGGGAAAACTGCGAGGCCGTACTTCCTGACTATCTGACGAAAGTAACAGCAACAGATAATTGTTCCCTTGCTTCGCTTATTCAGATACCACAGGCAGGGACTATTCTGACAGCTTCCCAAACGGTAACTGATGTGGAGATAAGGGCAACCGACAGTCAGGGAAATCATACTTCTGTCAACTTTAACGTTATTCTTATTGATACCGTTCCGCCCATCATAACGGTAGATACTACTTTAACGGCTGATGATACTCTTTACGGTTCCGGTTATGATATGATTCAGGCTCTATATAATCAGGCCGATAAGATAATAGCTGATAAGTTAACTTTTTTTGACGAGAACTTCCCATACGAAAAAGTGGGATTACCAGTTCAGGACTCGTCTTATTTTAAAGAGTATTTGATAGTATCGACAAGTCCGGGCTATGCCGTTACTAAACAAGGGGGCAGGGTGTGGAGCTTCTGGAACCCCGCAGATACGATACAATGAAGGTAGTTATAAGCCGGGAATATGGCAAGATGCAGACGCTTGGGAGTCTGGTTGTCTTCGACGGCAAGGAGATACTATTAAAGGTATTAACCCTTGAACTGCCGGACTTAGGGAATCAGAAAAGCATATCATGTATTCCTGAAGGAAAATATACCGTTCACCGTATCTACTCCCCGAAGTTCGGCAACTGCTTCCACCTTCAGGATGTACCGGGGCGGACTGCCATACTGATACACCGGGGAAATTACACGAAGGACACAAGGGGTTGTATCCTTATCGGGATGAATCATATTGACATAGACGGTGACGGGTTGAAGGATGTGAGCGATAGCACGACGGCAATGACAAAATTACTGAATACTATAACGGAAAACGTGTTTGAGCTTCATGTGATATGAAACCACCTGTCAGAATAAACTTCGTGTCTGTCGTTATGAACGGCATCAAACTATACAAACTGGTAAAGAAACTAATAAGACAATTAAGGAGGAAAAATGATGTGCTGGAAGAAAAAACCAAAACCGGAAGTTCCGATAACGGGTTATAGGGTTGACTTATCATCTGTTATAAATAAATACCCGCAACAGGCGAACTGGCTAAATGGTTGCCATAACGATCAGAACAATGCAGAGGCGACACTAAAGAAGTGGTGGCCTGACTTTGTGGCGTATAAATTCAGGGATGCACAGGTAACAAGGGCAAACTTTAAGAATACCCTTAATGAAGCCCTAAACGAGAAATGGGACACGGTGATAATGTTCATGGACTGTTGCTTCAGCGAAGACAATACCCGTGACATACATCATGCGGTACGGGCAAGGTTTGTATCACCTGAACATACTATCATACGGCCCAAAGTGGTTAAACATATTGCCCGTTCAGTAGACATGAAATGGATCGCCTTTAGTGCCTGTCAGGATTACCAGACGGCAGCAGACGCATTCATTTCGGGAAGTTATAACGGAGCCTTTACATGGGCTGCCATGAAGGTATTAAGACCTGAGATGACTTATTATGATTGGTTCCTTGCCACAAAAACACTATTAGCAAATAGTTCCTTTGAGCAGATACCAGAGATGCAGGGGCCGGATTACTTACTTAATAAAAAGGTATTCTCAGATAAGACTTTATTCTGCCAATATTCAGGACATGGAACCTACACCCCTGACCGTAATGGCGATGAGGCGGATAATCAAGATGAGGCGATGTACGTTTATGATGGGATGATACTTGATGATGAACTGTCGGAAATATTGACAAAATGTTAATATTTTTTGGCTTGTAAAATAGTTATAGATAGATTTTTTTGTATAAATTGCAATGCGCATTTAATAAACTAATATTAGTAAAATGAAATCAAGAAGTGTAAAAGATTACAGTAACAACTGGGTGCAGACGGCAGTTGCAATTGTCGGCCTCATCTTCACAATCCTCGTATCTCTGGGGGTGATAACACCTGAA
>MWDJ01000148.1 GCA_002070505.1 Bacteroidetes bacterium ADurb.Bin145
GCGCCTAGAGTTCTTGGGTTAAAATCATGACAAACCATCCAAAATTTTCAGATTTTGCAGTAGGTGAAACAAAACTCGATGGAGAAAAAGTAAAACTGAAAGATATTTTGAATCAGGAGATATTAGTGACCGGACATGCAATACATCGGTCAAAATTCAAAGATGAGAATTACCTGACGTTACAATTCGAAAAAGATAATGAACGGAAGGTTGTGTTCACCGGGTCATGCGTGCTTATGGATCAGATTGAAAAATATGCGGACAAAATTCCGTTTTTTGCAACAATCAGAGACTTCGGAAAATATTATGCATTCACTTAATCAGTTAGTAAATATAATATCGGTTTGGTCTGGTCGTGCAGGTGTTCTGCTGTCGGGTGGCAATTGGAATAATGGCCTGAATGCAGGGGTCAGCTATCGGAATTCGAATAACAGATCCTCGAATGTCAATGCGAATATTGGCAGGCACCTTGAGCTCAAGGCTAGTTTGAGTGGTCCTGAACAACGATCAAACCAGAATCAGGGCAACCTGGTCAAATACACAGCCAACCGTCCGGGAGTATTGGTACTACCGGGAAGATTCTCCCGGAACGGAGGGACCAAACCATGAAACGGGCTGGGAATCTTTTTTGTCAGATTACTTCAATTGAGAATTTACTTCTAGCTCATCAGAATGCCCGGAAAGGTAAAACCTATTATCAGGAAGTTCAGATGGTGGATTCGGATCCTAAATATTATATTAGGCAGATTCAGGATTCATTACTCAATAAAACCTATAAAACATCATCATATGAACTAAAAGAGGTTTTTGAACCGAAAAAACGAACTATTTACAAATTGCCTTATTACCCGGATAGGATTGTGCATCATGCGATCATGCAGGTGATTCAGCCTATCTGGGATAATATCTTCATTTTCGATCTGTATTCTGCTATCCCCGGCAAAGGGCTTCATGCCGGATCGTATCGTCTGAGAAAATTCATGAGAGATGTTCCGAACACCCAATATTGTCTAAAATTTGATGTGTCAAAGTTTTATCCTTCAATGAAACACGACGTGCTCATGCAATTGATCCGTAAAAAGATCAAGTGTGAAGACACTCTTGATTTGATTGATGAGATTGTCCGGAGTGTTGACGGGGTACCAATCGGGAATTACCTCTCTCAATACTTCGGTAACATCTATCTGAATGAATTTGATCATTGGATCAAAGAAGAAAAAGGAATGAGGTATTATCTCCGATATTGTGACGATGGAGTGATTTTACATGAAGATAAGGAATATCTGAAATCCCTGAAGCGTGAGATTGAGATTTATTTTTCTCATCTTGGATTAACCCTTAATCCTAAAACCTCAATTTTTCCGGTAGATAGATGCGGGATTGATTTCCTCGGGTACCGGCATTATCGCCAGTATACTCTGCTTCGTAAATCATCCGCACGAAGGTTAAAGTACCGGATGAAATTATTATCCCGTTTATCTCCGGAATCAGCAATTTCATCATTAATGTCATCCGTCGGATGGCTCAAACACTGTGACTCGTTTCATCTGATCCGGAAGTTGATCCTGACAAATTCAGGGTTGATTTCTATGATTGCATCGCACGCTGAAAAATTAGGTATTCACAATCCGCTCGAAGAATTATTGAGGAAAACAACATGGTAAACAGTAACATTGAACCACAAAACATTGTTCCGGATATTGGGACACTACAGAACGGCAAACTTGACATTTTAGTCAACTGGGATATTTCCAGCGAAACAAAACAGGATGAACAAGGCAACGATTACACCGAATGGCAGTATGAGTCTGTCCGGTTAAACTGGATTTTGCCTGCTGTGTATGAATCACAGGCGGCAATACAGACGTATCTTGATGCGAATTACGATGAGGGCGAGAATATTCTTGGATGGGCACAGGCAACGCGGGTGAACAAATCATCTATAGGAACCTGACCTGATTTTACCAAGTTCCTCCCAAGAGCCTAGCACAAAGAGTAATAGATTTTAAAAACCAATGGAGCAGCATGTCACCATTTGATGAAAGCGTCTTTGAGAAACCACTAGAAGCAGAAGAGAAAGCCAAGAAGACCCCGCAGGGTTTCAAAGCATGGTTTATGTCGAAAGCAACAGAGATCCGGTGTGTGTTCGCGGGGAAACGATGAACCCCTGTTATGCAGTTGTTGCATTAC
>MWDJ01000149.1 GCA_002070505.1 Bacteroidetes bacterium ADurb.Bin145
TGACTTCACCTCCTTGCGGGAGTTCCTGAACCGGATGGCAGCCTGTATGGTTGCCAGCAGTTTACTGTTCTCCCACGGTTTCAATACAAAATCAAATGCACCTTCCTTCACCGCGCGTACAGCCAGTTCAACATCTCCGAAGGCGGTAATCATAATAACAGAATGATTCGCATCATATTCCAGAATACGTTTCAGCCAATACAAACCTTCATTCCCCGTGTTGATACCCGCTGAAAAATTCATGTCAAGCAAAATCGCATCAAAATGCCCTGTTTCAATCAATGAGGGAATTTCATTAGGATTGGGTGATGTGACCACCTCCTGGCAAAGAGGCTGCAACAACAGCTCCAGCGCGCTAAGTACACTCTTGTTGTCGTCAATAATTAGAATACGGCTGTTTTTCATCTCACTTATATCAAACTCCAAACACTATTTTGGAAACACTTCTGTCCGGTAAAATTAATTAACCGTGTCAGAATTTGAAAACCAGGATCCATCATACCGCCTCCTGAATAGCGACTTAAGGCTAAGCAGGGGATCAATTCGATGACCTGGGCATCTCTCTGCAAGACAAATCCACTGATAACTCTTCTGACGGGTCATACTATTGAAAACCGTTTCACCGGCATAGGTAATATTTTCCTTTCATGATGTCAAATAAATTGACACCTGCTGTCTGATTTTTTTACAGTTTAATAAAATATATTATGTTCATTATAATGATATTCAGATAAATACAATCCTGGCATTAATTCTGTCCTTATTCTTGTGAATAATGAGTCAACGATATGAGGCATGCTTTCTTTACACTTCTTTTTCTTTCAGCAATCAGCGCTGTAACTGTTGCACAGGAGATGGACCTGAGCCAATGCATCCGGTATGCACTGGAAAACAACCTTGCTTACGCGAATAAAAATATCGGGGCAGATATTGCTGATGAACAATACAGGCAAACGAAGCGCGATTTTTTGCCTTCACTTTATGCCGGGAGTTCAGCCAATAAGCGATATGGGCGTTCCATTGACCCAACTACCAATACCTTTATTACTCAGGACTTCTTTTCGATGAATTTTTACCTTGATTCACAATTGGATCTGTTTCGCGGTTTTACACGCGTGAACTCGGCAAAATTTCAGAAACTGCAATACTTGATAAACAGGGAAGAGGTAAAACAGCAGGAAATGGAAATTGCTTTTGAAGTAATGAACAAGTATTACGATGTGCTCTATTTTAACAAACTGCAGACTATTGTGCATGAACAGGTGGAGCTCACTGCTCTTAATTTACAGAAAACGCAAAAAATGATAACACTTGGATTACAGGCCGAATCAGATCTGCTGGAGATGAAAGCTCAGGAATCCAGTGAATTACATAATCTTACCCTGGTCCAAAATCAATATGAACAGGCCTTGCTTAATCTTAAAAACCTGATGCATTATCCGCTTGATGAGAATCTGGAGATTGAAACCGGGGTTTTTTCGGTATCAGCAGATAGTTTTTTCTCGCCGGATGAGGTTTACCTGGTAGCTTTAGGGCATATGCCCTCTGTGCAGCGCGCCAATCTTAATGCAGAAGCATCGCTGAAGCAGTTTAATCTCGCGCGCGGGAGTTTACTGCCCCGACTCTCGCTGGGTGCCGGACTTTATTCAAATTATGCAGATTCAAGAAAAGAACCTGTTGACCCGAATAATCCTGATAACAGTGCCATGGTAACCGTTCCGTTTCAGGATCAGTTTTCTCAAAACATGGCACAATCAGTTTTTCTGAGTTTGCAGATTCCCATTTTCAATACATGGCAGGGAATGTCAAAGGTGAAGAGAACACGACTGGAGCACACTATGGCGCTCAACACGCAACAGGATGAGAAACAGAATCTATACAGGCTTATCAGCGAAGACATTCAGCAGGTGAACGCCCTGCAAAAAGAACGCGATCTGCTTCAGGCAAAAAAAGAGTTGCTGAGAGAAGCATTTGCCGTGTCAGAAAAAAAACTGGAACAAGGCCTGATCAGTGTCCTGGAGTTTTACACTGCCAAGAATCAATTGGCACAGGCCGAGGCCGACTGGATGCGTACCATCCTGCAACTGAAAGTAAAAGAACGGACTATCCGCTTTTACATGGGAGAAGAGTACTATTAACCATAGAGTATCATGCTAATA
>MWDJ01000150.1 GCA_002070505.1 Bacteroidetes bacterium ADurb.Bin145
CCAATCCTGAGAAGTGAGCCTTTTATTGAAATAAGATCACAGATTACTTTCCCCGGAAGCACTCCTTTAATCCCGGCCAGAAAAATTTGTTCTGCAATTTCCCTGTTATTCATTTAGAACAGGATTATTTAAAAGTTCAACTGTATTTCGCATACTGATTTAATAGCTCTGTCGGAAAAGAAATCGCAGGCTGCGAAGATCCTGTATAAACCCCCGTCTTCTCCGGGTTCGGTTCTTATCAGAAGGTATTCCCTCTGATCGTTCCTGTTAAACAGTTCTGAGAATGACATTGCACACCTGTAACCATCAGCTCCGGCGATACAGAAAATACCGCTTCTCAGGTTCGCCTCATTGACGGGATAATAAGCTGCAAGGATATCTTTAAGCATAGAACCGGTAAAAGGCGAAGTGCTGTGAATACCCTTGCCTCGTCCATAGAATACTGTGTTATACGTCACATTCCTTACCGTATCAGGATTTGATACCAGCTCACCCACAACTTTTCCCTTATCAATAAGTTCTATTTTACCGGAGTACAGTGGAGACATTTCTCTTGTCACCCTATAAGATTTCGGGAAAGAACGTACAGTTATCTTTATCGGATCTGAAATGTTTCTTTCAGTTATCAGGTCCGCAGATGCCACTATCTTTGAAGATGTTGGAAGTGTCCACAACTCATTTGTTTTTGACGGAACTATCCTTGCCACATCTGTTGCTATAATTATTTTATGCAGATCATTCGGATAAAATATTTCTCCCCAGCTGAATACCACCTTCTCACCGCTGAGATTCTCCACTTCTACATAAAGATCTATTATTGAATCATATTCCTCAGCATTTGCCTTTTTAATTACGCTCCTTTCAAGTATATCGAACAAAGAATAACCATCATATCTGAACGCTCCGGTAAATTTATTTCCCGAACGTTCATCGAGAAGGGCTTCCTTTACAATCACGGATCGTTTTTGCAGAGATGTAAAATCTACTCTCCCGGGATTGGCTATTTCACCATCGACCACCAGTTCGTTAAAAGGAAGAATAAATGTTTCAGTATTATCGTAGAAGTTATTTGTAATATCAGTGGAATCCACTGAAACCTGACCTCTCTTTCCGATATTATCTTTACGACAGGAAATCATAATTAGTGTTGTCAGAAGGCATATAAATATTTTATTCATACGGATCCATTTTATTAAAGTTTTTATTTTCTCAAATGAACTTATCCAAAAAATAAATATGCTATCAGGATAGCCGTAGTGAATCCGACCAGGTCAGCCAGCAGGCTGCAGCCAACTGAATATCTGGTGTTCTTTATACCTACTGAACCAAAATAAACTGCAATTATATAGAATGTCGTATCCGTAGTGCCTTGCATTGTACAGGCCAGTCTGCCGATAAATGAGTCGGGGCCGTGAGTGGTCATAGCGTCTATCATAAGACCTCGGGCTCCGCTTCCGCTCAACGGTTTCATGAACGCAACCGGAAGAGCTCCAGTGAACCGGGTATCTATACCAAGCCACTCGAAAAACCGGGCTATGCCGGCGATAATGAAATCCATAGCGCCTGAAGCACGGAAAATGCCGATTGCTACCAGGACTGCAACCAGAAAAGGTATGATCTTCACTGCCACATTAAATCCCTCCTTTGCACCCTCGATAAAAGCGTCATAAACATTCACCTTTTTAATAACGGCAAGTACAATGAACAGGACGATAACCGAAATGAGAATAAAATTAGCAGTGAATGTTGAGACAGCCGATATCTGGTCTTTTGGCAGGTTACTGAAATAAATTACAATACCAACAACAATAGCTGTCAGACCTCCCAGATATGCCAGGATCACTTTATCAAGAAGATTGATCTTCTGGATTACCGCTACGCTTATCACTCCGGTCAGCAAGGCGCAGAAAGTCGAGATCATAATAGGAATAAATACGTCTGCCGGATTTGCAGCTCCGAGCTGGATCCTGTAAACGATCACACTAACAGGTATTATAACCAGGCCGGCAGCGTTCAACACAAGGAACATGATCTGTGCGTTTGAAGCAGTGTCCTTGTCAGGATTCACCTCCTGCATCTCTTTCATCGCTTTAAGGCCGACAGGTGTTGCGGCATTATCGAGCCCAAGCATATTGGC
>MWDJ01000151.1 GCA_002070505.1 Bacteroidetes bacterium ADurb.Bin145
ATCTCCAACAAGTACTGAGTATCATGAACGGGCAGTATGGAAAACATTTAAAAATACCGCGAACGATGAGCACCCAGCACCCGGACAATGTCCATACTCCGTTTTTTACTGAAAATATTGAGTTAACAGGTGAAGACGAAGTAAAAGAAGCCTATTACGTGTACTCACATCTTGGCTGCACTGAGCAGATGTGGGACTGTGAAGGAAAAGAAGTGGATAATTATGTGGTTAAAAAACTTCTCTCCCGTTATGGAAATTATTTTCAGGATCACCGTCTTGGGCGCGATCTATTTCTGACTCTTCGTGTTCCAAACCCGGATATTGAACGGACCGAGGCCAAGATCCTACTTGAAACCCTTGGGTCAATTCCCCGATCCTATGATGTGGCTCATCATTTTTATGGAGATGATCATGCACCCATTTTTGAAGTTATTCTTCCAATGACTAGCTCGTTTGCTTCAATAGATAATATATATCAGTATTATCGGGACTTTGTCGTTGGTCAGCAGTATAAAAGACTGGGAGGGAGGGACCTTACTATTGCTGAATGGATAGGCCCTTTTCACCCTGACAAGATCAGGGTTATCCCTCTTTTTGAGGACAAAGATGGCATGCTTTCTGCTGATTCTATTCTCCGCCGGTATTTCCAGGACAAGGATCTTGATTACCAGAGGGTCTTCCTGGCCAGGTCTGATCCGGCGGTAAATTATGGTCAGATAGGTGCAGTGCTTCTGAATAAGATCGCCTTGTGGCGTCTTCATCTCCTTTCAGAAGAGACAGGCGTATCTGTATATCCCATCATCGGAGCAGGTTCAGCCCCATTCAGAGGTAACTTACGACCCGATACTGTAAAAAGGGTGACAGATGAGTATGCCGGTGCATATACGTTCACCATCCAGTCAGCATTCAAATATGACGCACATCTTGAGGATGTGGCCGCTGCAATCCGTTATCTTGAAGAACGCGAGATCGATAAAGCAAGGGAGATTGATGATACCTATGCAATTCAGCTGGTTGAGCGCTATGCAGCCGGATATCAAAAGCAGATTCAGACCCTGGCTCCCCTGATAAACCGCGTTGCAGCACATATTCCAAGCCGCCGCAAAAGAAAATTACATGTGGGGTTATTCGGATATTCAAGGAATATGGGAGGAGTTTCACTTCCACGGGCGATAACTGTGACTGCTGCACTATATTCAATCGGAATTCCCCCGGAAGTACTGGGATTACATGCGCTGACTGACAGGGATCGCGACTTTGTCATGGAACATTACCGGTATATTGTTGATGATCTTAATGATGCATGCCGTTATCTTAACCCGGAATCTTCATTCCTGCCAGAGGAAATAAAAAAGATCCTTCCTGAATGGATTGATGTCAGTCCAAATACTGAGCATATGGCTTTGGCCAGCCAGATAGAAGAAGCGATTGGTGCATGCCAGATAGAAAGCCTGCAGGATATGATCATCAGGGCCGGGGCGGTACGAAAATTTTTAGGGTGATTCTCTTCTTTTACATCTATTTCTCATTTTAATTTTCTATTGAGTCTGAGTTTTTATTGGAATTTTCAGATCATATTAATATCCTGATATAGCACAAAAAATTGTCACAACAATAATTAAAAATTTATTAACATGTAAGAGCTAAAACAATATGAAACATGGTTGCTGACAAAAGGTTTAGTCAGTCTTCCGATAATCTTTAAAGCATCCAGAAGGGAGGAAGAGAGTTTCTGTCAGATATTTCTATCGGTCTTATAAGAAAAGGCATCAGGAGCAGCATACCTGTTTATTATGAAAGAGCCTGTCATGAATAAAAAATCATTATGCAATATGTATAAATTAAATTATACTGTGAACTTTCAATACCTGACTTGTTTATTGATAATAATCTGCCTTACCTTTGTATTCATACCTGTTTCATTGGCAGATTTGCAGTCTGAAACTCATCCACCTCCAGTTCAGGTCGATCATTCAGAAATACAATCCGGATTTGAAATCTGCATTGTTTCTCCAGAAATGCTTGAAAATGTGAGGAACAATTATGGTTCGCAGGCCATTCCACTCAA
>MWDJ01000152.1 GCA_002070505.1 Bacteroidetes bacterium ADurb.Bin145
GTTTAAGGTGATTCCTGAACTTTCCGAGGCAAGTGATTTTATCAAGATGCGGCTTGATGAGATGGAACGTGAAGAGTTATTCAGGCTCAAGAAGATCAAAGCCAGATCCACTGCTTAACTCTTTTTTACATCATCTTTCTGATCTTCCTGCAGGGTTTGCCATTGTTTCTGAAACCCCCTCATTCTGGATGAGAACTGTGCCAGTGACTTCTGCCCGGTCAATGGTGGGGGTATTACCGCTGAAAAGACCACAGATTCCAGGAATGTATCAGTTGACCAGATGATTATGGTATATTCAAAACCAGTCACAAAAGAACTTCTCGTTCAGGTCTTCAACGAGTCATATCCTGAACACTCTACCTGGGACATAGGGGAACTGGTAACTCCTGAAATAGGAAATGAGAGCGTCGCGTTTAACTACACCGTCCTTGAAGATATTGCCAGAAAGATCCGGCACTTACTGGCTATTCTGCATATGTCAGAGTCATTAAAAGGATTATTATAATGGCTCATAAGTATGCAATAAATACATATCTCATGATTCCTTATGGGCCATCTATTGATTGTGGAACAGTGATAGAAATTCTTCTTTCGTCATCCCTGCCTGTTCAATAATACCTAAAAGAGTTCCCCTGTCAAGTTCATCATGAATTGGTATAATGAGGGTAACTTTCCTGTGAGGGAGATTTTTTTTCATCTTGATATGAGACCCTTTTTGGCTGGATATAGTATATCCGACTCAAAGAAGGTGTGATACCACTTCCTTACCTGATATTCGCGGTAATTTGGTCATACCGCGATTTCTATCATTCTGGCAGAATTGGTCAGAATGAGCTCATCCTCATCAGGTTCAAGATACAGTTCTATTGCCTCTTTAATATTAGAGAGCGCTTCTTCTATTGTTTTTCCTTGGGAAATACAACCCGGTAAAGAAGGGCATGTCACCACAAACCACCCATCTTCTCCTTCCTGAACAATCACTTTAAATTGCATGGATAAACCCTGGTATAAAACTATGAATAACCCAATATGAGGAAATTGAAAATCTCTGAACTATTCTAACAGATTATGGGTGCCGAATCGTTATAGTTTTTCTGTCAATTCTGATAGAATCCATCATGTAACCAGATATCAGAGGCTATTACATCTCTCCGGTGATAGCCCTCATAACATCCCCATATATTATTTCCCGGCATCATGTCACATACAATACAAATCCTATTCAACCAGGAGAACCTTGCCAAAAGGATCGAAATTTTTTTAAAAACTACTTTGAATTGAAATAAACTGTCCCGTTAGGCGCTCGATTGTATATCGTCACCCCGGTCATTGATGATACTGCAAAAGCCTTTGAAGACCTGGTTGAGGCAATTATTCAGAGTGCAGAGATTGAAACCACTATGAAACGCCTGCTTGATGAGATTGAATCTACCAAAAGGCGTGTAAATGCCCTGGAGTTTAAGGTGATTCCTGAACTTTCCGAGGCAAGTGATTTTATCAAGATGCGGCTTGATGAGATGGAACGTGAAGAATTGTTCAGGCTTAAAAAGATTAAGGCCAGAACAACCGCATAATTTTTTCAATCCGATTATTATTCTATATTTGCGGTCATTTTCACATTTAAAGAGCATTATAAGTTTATTGTTAAACGTGAATATATTACTCATTTTCATAATGAAAGGTATTGATGTGGATCTAATTCGCCATGAACGTGCGTTATAGGGTGCCAAAATTCCGGTATTATACTAAATCAAGAGAAAATTCATTTTATATGAAGTGGCATTATAGCCCAATAATTAATTAAAATATGATGCCCCTGTTCGATTAAACATCTGTAACCATAGAGAAGTAGGGTTGCCACACATAATAACTACACCCCTTTATAAGCACCCCTCGAGAAATTGACAATTATATTCATTTTTACTTGTATCAACATCATTAAAGTTGTATCCCTTTTTTCCAGGTTATATCATATCACTTAAAGGAAAAACCTGATAACAATCGATCTGATTAAATCATATCATGACAGGAATTAATGTACTACCAGCTTAAAGAGAGCTGAGATC
>MWDJ01000153.1 GCA_002070505.1 Bacteroidetes bacterium ADurb.Bin145
AAGGGTTTGACAATAAATCCTGCAAGCCTTGTTGTTGTAGCTCTTCTGATTGTTTTTGCATCAGAATAACCAGTAAGAAAAATAATCGGGATGTTTTGCATGCTGGTTATCTGTTCTGCTGCATTTATTCCATCCATATCTCCTGATAATTTTACATCCATAAGGATAGCATCAGGATTTTTATTCCTGGCAATGTGGATCGCTTCTTCTCCTGTCTTTGCCACTCCGGCAAGATCATAGCCACGGGCCTCAATGATTTTTATCAGGTCAAGTGCTTCAATCCGGTTATCTTCGACAATGAGAACACGATATGGTACCATTCAAAAGTCCTCTTAAAATGATGGGTTCCTCCCCATCTTGCATATGAAAGGAGCATGAAATTTATCTCTTATACTTCAGATAAATCCATGAACTCAAATCATTTTTTCTTACATATGAACCAGAAAGAACATATGTATCATGAGATTATAAATGAATTTCTATTGTTTATTGCCAGTCTGGAGCGGCAGAGGTATCATGGGCAGATGGTTTTGCGGTTGTTTCCGTTTCTGAACCTGAAAATTTCCAAAAACCTTCCGGAACGAAAATTTCAAACCTTGCTCCCATACCAGGTTCTCCTGTCTCCTTTATTGTAATTTGAGTAATAGCAAGTATCTCCTTTGCAATAAATAGTCCAAAACCGGTATGTTTTCCAAATCCTTTTTCAAATAAACGGTTTTTGTCAATATTTACGATCCCGGCCCCATCATCTTTGTAAACAATTACAAGATCCCTATCGGGGAATTGATAAGAGACAGAGAATTTTGTTGCATACTTGCCATGCCTGAGTGTATTATCAATAAACGTGTAGAATACTTTTTCAAACAGGGGATCTGCCAGAACAAATACATTTTCCTTAGGAAGATCATAATTCAGGTGGGCATCCGGATGGTCCACCATTGCTTTCTCAATAGTTCTTCTTACATTCTGCCATGTGGGATCATTAATTCCAATATCTTCGTATATTCTTGTAAATATTATTAGTTCGTGGATGACTTCTGATATCTGCCTGCATTTTTTGGTATATTCCCGGACATCTTCTTTTGTGTTTATCTCTAATACCAGGTCAAGGAAACCTGACAAGGCGGTTAACTGGTTGATGATATCATGCCTGGTGATAATGTTCAGCATGGTAAGTTTGATATTTGCCTGTTCAAATGCATCTTTGAGTTTTCTAAGCTCTCTTGTTCTCTCTTCAATTATTTTCTCCTGGTCCTGGTATAATTGCCTGAGTTCCTCTTCCCTGGCAAGCACAAGACTACTCATCCGATTGATTTCACTGGCAATAAGGGTAAATTCATCATTTCCTGACTCATCAATCCGGACAGAGTAATCTCCGTCTCCAATCCTGTGCAGGCAATCCGTGATATGCATAAGACGGTGCAATACCAGCCGCCTGAACAGTCTTCCTGATACAAGAAATGATACAATTGTTACAATTACAAGGACAAGCAGGGTATGCCAGGCAGTTTTTGTTAATTCGTCCCTTGGCATACTTGTATCATATACCACCATGCTGGTCAGGTTCCCGGTATAGTCGGCTTCTTTTTCTTTTGGACGAAAATGAGTATATATTGTCAGGTTGCCTTCTGAAATCAGGCGAACTTCACCGTGAGCTTTTGCGACTTTATAAATTTCAGGATCCATCTTTTTCCCTTCGTTAATGAGAGAAAACTGGCTTAGTTCGTTTGAAGAGAAGAGATCTATCTCTTTAACAAAAGGATTATGCGTCTGAATATTTTGGAGGAGATCATCCATCAGGAAAGAAGTGAAATCCATTGATTTTGTCCTCTCCAGTGCATCTCTTAACCTGATGGATGTCTCGATAATATAACCGGTTCCAGGGTGACTGTAATAGGCATACTTGGTTATCTCGCCATTTAGTGCATTTACAGCGGCACGGTCAAGAGAGATCCTCCCTGAATCCATGATATCATTGAGGAATGATTCAAGGCCTACACTTTTCAGGTCAA
>MWDJ01000154.1 GCA_002070505.1 Bacteroidetes bacterium ADurb.Bin145
CGCTCCGGCAGAACCAGGTAAATATATCCTTAAATGCGTGGTATCTGCTAACGGGCAATCGGTTCAGGATACACTACATATCCGGGTTGTTGACCATATTCCGGTTGCGCCTGTGGTTGAAGGAATCATCACATCCAATTCCTATACGGCAGTGAATGAATCTAATACATTCACAGTTAAGATTGTCCCGGCCCCGGATGAAATACTGGAATATGAGTGGTCTGTTTCTTCCGGCTCACTAAGCCAGAATAACGAAAATAGCGTAACCTGGCAAGCCCCGTCAAATCCAGGTGTGGAGAGTGTTACAGTAAAAGTCACCAATCAGGATCAGCTCTCCACTACAGTAACTGCGAACCTGCTGGTGAAAGATCTCAGCTTCAGCGCCCAACAACCATTGATCTGGTATCCGTTTGATACTGACAACCGGAATATGGCCGTCGACAGGTTCCATGCCACGGTAAACGGAGCTTCCAAAACAGATGACCCGCGTGGAGAACCCTCCGCAGCATATCGCTTTACCTCCGGATCAAATATTATCTACACTGAAAACCATAACGATCTGAATTTTGAAGATGCTGTCAGCCTGAGCTGTTGGGTAAAGCTTGAACAATTTGGATCAGAACGGTATATTATCTCCCATGGCTCCTGGCATCAACGCTATAAACTATCTGTCACCCCGGAAGGATTTCTCCGCTGGACGGTGAAAACCAGTAACGGAGTCAGCGATCTCGATAGTTCTGAACCCATCAAACTGAATCACTATTATCATGTAACGGCACTTTATACCGGTTACTCCATGGAACTTTATATAGATGGATCACTCGATGTCTTTAAAGCCTTTTACGGTGCCATTCAGCCATCCACAAAGCCACTGACCATCGGCCGCATGGATAACACAGAAACGCTCTACGCCCTCCGGGGAAGCGTGGACGAAGTGAAACTATGGGACAAAGAAATTCCTGCTCCACAGATTGAACAGCTGAAAAACCAGTGGGCAACGCCTTCCGGTATTGAAGAAACAGATATTATCGCCCTGATATATCCCAATCCTGCAGATGGTTACTTTATAATAAAATACTCAGACAGCGAAAAGGTCAGTGACATTATTCTTACCGGTTATGACAGCAGGCAGATACTCTCTGGCGAGATCTGCCGGAATGATCACAGGATAGAGGTTCATCTGCCTGAAATGGTTCCGGGACTCTATATTGTCACTTTAATTCTTGACAATGGAAGGAGAGTAAACTGGAAATTGATGGTGAAGTAAAAAAGGTTGTTTTGCGATTATTCTCCCGGCAGCCCTTGCCTTCCTCAGCATTGAGCTGCACATGATTTGCAATTACGTAATTAAGTACGTAATTTTGTACTTAAATAACACCTCAAGAATTTAATTATGATTGCAGCAAACTATACCGAATTCAGAAAAAAGCTTAAGTATTACCTTGATAGTGTGGAGCATTACAATAAAACCCTGATAATCAAACGTGGTTCGGGAAAAGGTGCTGTATTGATCTCCCTGGAGGAGTATAATTCCATTATGGAAACATTACACCTGCTGAGTTCCAAAAAGAACGCTCAAAGACTCTACGAGTCAATTGAACAAATGAAGTCTGGAAATAGTGTCCAAAGTGATCTCACTGAAGAATGAAGAGGATTACCTTTTCCAAAAATGCCTGGGAAGATTATCTGTTCTGGCAAGCAGAGGACAGGAAGATTTTAAAGAAAATCAACACTTTAATTAAAGAGATTCAATCAACACTTTATTCTGAAATTGGTAAATCTGAACCCTTAAAATATGATCTGGCAGGGTTATGGTCAAGACGTATAGATCATGAACACAGATTGGTATATCAGGTAAATGAAAATGAATTACTTATCTACAGCTGCCAATATCACTATGATTTATAACAGTTGCACGGCATAACAGGTTTTATTATGGAAAACAGACCCAGAATTGCCTCTGTTGACATCATGCGTGGGCTGACTCTCCTGCTCATGCTCTTTGTC
>MWDJ01000155.1 GCA_002070505.1 Bacteroidetes bacterium ADurb.Bin145
GAATATTCTGCCTTACAAGCTCTTTGGCCTTTTCATATCCGTCGGTGATTATTTTGTTCATTTCAGAATCAATAAGTGCAGCCGTTTCGTCTGAATAATTCTTCATCTTAGTAATCTCTCTGCCCAGGAAAACTTCTTCCTCTTCTTCCCCCCAGGCTATGGGACCTATTTTATCGCTCATACCAAGCTGGCATACCATAAGTCTTGCATACTCCGTAGCTTTCTTTAGATCATTCCCTGCACCAGTCGTTACCTCGCCGAAAATAACATCTTCAGCAGCCCTTCCGCCTAAAATGGCAACTATCCTGTCAAGCATCTCAGATCTGGATAAGAGGTACTTATCTTCAAGCGGAAGCTGCAGAGTATATCCTAATGCCTGATGACCTCTGGGTACAATCGTTACTTTATGGACAGGATCAGCATTCGGAAGCAGACTTCCTATTATAGCATGACCAAGCTCATGATAGGCTATTATTTTCTTTTCCTTTTCCGAAACAACCCTCGATTTTCTTGAAGGACCGGCTATTACCCTGTCTATTGCTTCTTCAAACTCTTCCATGTTTATAACGTTCTTTTTCTTTCTGGCCGAAAGCAACGCTGCTTCATTTACAAGATTTTCGAGATCCGCACCAACAAATCCGGGCGTTCTTCTTGCAAGAACATTCGGATCAACATCCTGAGCTATAGGCTTACCTCTCATATGTATCTTTACTATAGCTTCTCTTCCGTTCAGATCAGGAGAGTCTATAACAACTTTTTTATCGAATCTTCCCGGTCTGAGAAGTGCCTTATCCAGGATATCAGGCCTATTGGTAGCCGCCATAAGTACTATCCCTGTTTTCGAATCAAAACCATCCATCTCTACAAGCAGCTGGTTAAGAGTTTGCTCCCTCTCATCGTGACCTCCACCTAGACCCGCACCTCTCTGACGGCCTACAGCATCAATTTCATCTATAAATATTATTGCCGGGGCACTTGCCCTTGCCTGTGCAAAAAGGTCTCTTACCCTTGAAGCACCTACTCCAACAAACAGCTCAACAAAATCAGAACCGCTTATAAAGAAAAACGGAACTCCAGCTTCTCCTGCAACAGCTCTGGCCAAAAGAGTTTTTCCGGTTCCAGGATTTCCGACCAGAATTATACCCTTAGGCATTCTTGCACCTATCTTTACAAAACTCTTGGGATCCTTAAGGAACTGAACCACATCACTCAACTCTTCTTTAGCTTCATCGACGCCTGCAACTTCATTGAAAGTAATTTTATCCTTCTCAGGATCGTATTTACGCGCCGGACTCTTTGAAAAGTTCATTCCCTGAGGTCCCCTGCTCATCGGTCTGAACATAAGAAACCATATGAAAACAAGGAAAATTATGGGTATAAGATAAGTGATTATGTTTATCCACCAACTGGAAGATATCCCTTTGACAAACCTGATCTTTATACCATCACGGGACAAAGCATAGATAAAATCCTGATCAATCATCATTCCAGGATTATAAACATTATATTTGGTACCGTCTATAAGCTTTAAGGACATCATACCGGTATCCTCGATATCAATATTCATTACCTGTTTGCTTTCAATGAACGATATCATCTCAGAGTAGCTTATATCTTTAACGCTCTGTGTGTTGGTTAATCCGCTAATGCCAAAATAAATTAATAGAGCTAAAACTATATACACAAAAAGCACACCTATAGTTTTTTGCGGTTTTCTGTTATCAGCCAAGATTCATGCCTCCCTTTGCTTCATGACTTGTAGTGTTAGACTGTCTTTTTTTCTTTTTATGACAATATTACCAAATTTTCTTCTGCCACCGTTTTTCATGCTTATTATCTTGCAGCTTTCTTCGTAGTTGGGTGGATATTTCCCGTTTTTAAGAAAAATCATCCGCAGTACCTCAGAATCAAAAAAGTCATACCTGAGTTTGAACTCATAAACTTCACCTGTTTCAGAAACCCTTTCATCATAAATTTTCTCAACCTGTTCTTTATAA
>MWDJ01000156.1 GCA_002070505.1 Bacteroidetes bacterium ADurb.Bin145
AGTAGTCCCGCGCGGAGTTGAACCGCGGACCTCTACATTATCAGTGTAGCGCTCTAACCAACTGAGCTACGGGACTGAATTTCAAAGATCTCTTTCTGTATCCAATTGGTTTACTGTCTTTTATGACAAAGAGCGCTTTCGCTCCTTCCTGCCCGCTGACTGGTAACCAACTGAGCTACGGACTGAGGGTGCAAAGATATAAATTGATTTTTTTAATGCAAGAATTGAGAACAAAATAAATTTACCTGAATGTAATAATGAAATTCATCAGGAAATTCCAGACAGTCACCACTCCTATCGCAAGTAACTTTGACAGATAAAAATTGATCTTTAATCTGTCGTTAAGCAAATAAATCACAAAATTATTGATCCCCAGTCCGGCTATTGATATCAGTATAAATGAGAAATACTCAACCGCTATCTGGCTGTTCTCACTCTGAAATGTCCATATCCTGTTCCAGATATAATTCGATGTTGCTGCAAGTATAAAACCCGTTGAATTGGCAATGTATTTATTTACTTTCGCCTTCTCCTTCAGTAACCATGTGGTGCTGAAATCTATCACCATCCCGGATAATCCGACAACACAGAATTTCAGGAACTTGAGTAAAAATAACCTGTCAATCATCCTTCCTGATAATTATTTTAATGAAGCGACTGTTCAATGAAGGTCCGAATGCATTATTAAGAGAAAGACCAAAACTGTATTTCCCCTCGTCGAGCACAGGAATAACAGCATGAATGGTCCCTGAAACAGTTTCCCCCGCCCTGATCATAGTGACCTGATTTTCCTGATTAACATCAACAAGATACAATTCTTTACCCTTCACCAGCACTATGTTCAAACTTACAGGGAAATGCCTGTGATTGAAATCAATATTAAAATCATAGGGATTTGTCATTATATAATCGACATTCACCTCGTCACCCGGATGAAAATCTTTCTGCTTAATATCATATGATATCTTTATCCTGTTCACCGTCTGGAGGCTGTCAGTCCTGTAACCGCCGAATTTTATTGTGTCAGAGGCATAGATCGCCGAATTCCCCAGAGGATTTATACAGACAAAAGCCGGGTTGTTATTGTATTTCTTTTCGAACTGCCATATATCAAACTGCGTCTGACGGGAATATAATGAGCTGATTGCCACTGCTTCCTTCCCGGTAAAAAAAGAATACATTGACGGCCTTTGAAAGGCTCCTGAGAAAACTACAGGCAGATCGCCGGCTTCAGATTCCAGTTCCCTGTATTCCTGTTCCTTTCCTCCAAAGGCAAGGTGCCTGATGAATTTTATATCCGTCAGTGTGAAGATCCTGGCAGCAATGAAAAGGAGTAGAGTCGGCAGGATGAATTTACGGGTGTATCTTAAGATACGCGGATCGGTACGGCATTTTTGAGTTAATATTACTATCAAGGGAACAGAGCATGCGATTGTCCAGTGTGGTTCAACATGCCCGCGGAAAGCAATGAAGAAGAAGAAAATAATGAATCCCGCTATCTGCAGATACAGCGTTCTTTCAAACTGACCGGAAGGCTTATTCTTAAACATTATATAGACCGCGGCTCCTATTGTCAGAGGATTAAACACTGCCAGCTGGTTGGGCAGATATTCAAGGAGGCAACCTAATTTGAATCCTTCCGACCGGTCTACAAGATGATACTGAAAGCTCGGGAAATCATTAGCTAGCTGCCAATGGAAATGAGGTATCAGAATTAAAAGCGCAAATATCCCGGCGAGCCAGAACCGGACTGATTTAAGCAGCTTCAGAGTCGAAAGAATTGTAAATCCAATAACGAGAACAGCCTGATATTTACTGTATATCATCGCGGCCATTGATATAGAGAGAAGAAAAACTGTTCCCCAGTCAGGATTCCTGATGAATTTCCTGTAAGCCAGCAAAAATAATGCAGTGAAAAATAAAAGCGGTCCGTCGGGAGCGGCGATAAAACCATATAAGGAGAACAGACTTATAGACGCAGCTATTATAAAGAAT
>MWDJ01000157.1 GCA_002070505.1 Bacteroidetes bacterium ADurb.Bin145
ATCGTCCCTGGGATCGATACCGGAGACGGCCCCCTTGTCGATAGGTGAAGGCAGATAAGCTGCTACTGCATCGAGGAGGCTCTGAATACCTTTATTCTTGAATGAAGCACCGCACAGTACCGGGACAGCTTTTCCCGATATTGCCGATTTTCTTAGAGCTGCAAGGATCTCATCAGCTGTAATTGACTCATGATCCTCAACATATCTTTCAAGAAGAGTTTCATCGACTTCCGCCACGGCTTCAACAAGCTTTCCTCTCCATTCCTCAGCTTCCTTGATAAGTTCATCGGGAATATCCTCAACTTCATATTTAGCCCCGAGATTATTCTGATCCTCATAAACAAGGGCTTTCATTTTTACAAGATCAATGATCCCCCTGAAGTTCTCTTCATTTCCGATAGGAATCTGCACGGGGACTGCATGGGCGTCAAGCTTTTCCTTGATCTGGTGGACAACACTCAAAAAGTCAGCACCTGCCCTGTCCATCTTGTTAACAAAAGCTATTCTGGGGACACCATATTTGTTTGCCTGTCTCCACACTGTTTCCGATTGGGGTTCAACACCTCCGACGCCACAGAAAACAGCAACAGCTCCATCAAGCACTCTCAGGGATCTTTCAACCTCAACTGTGAAATCAACATGCCCGGGAGTATCTATTATATTGATCTTATAATCTTCGTTATTATATTTCCAGTAAGTAGTCGTTGCTGCAGACGTTATTGTAATCCCGCGCTCCTGTTCCTGAACCATCCAGTCCATCTGGGCATTTCCGTCATGAACCTCTCCCATACGGTGGGTACGACCGGTATAGAACAGAATCCTTTCTGTTGTTGTGGTCTTCCCCGCATCAATGTGGGCCATGATCCCGATATTCCTGGTATATTTCAGATTTTTGTCCATCTGTCTGCTGCCGCCCCGGTATTTATCTAAAAACGAAAATGAGCAAAGGCCTTATTGGCTTCTGCCATTCTGTGAGTATCTTCTTTCTTCTTATAAGCTCCGCCTTCGAGCTTGTATGCTGCCATCAGCTCAGCTGCAAGACGTTCAGCCATTGAATGACCTGTTCTTTTACGGGCAAATGAGATCATGTTCTTCATACTGATACTGACCTTACGGTCGGGCCTTATTTCCATTGGTACCTGGAAGGTAGCACCACCAACACGACGGGCTTTTACTTCTACCTGAGGTGTGACATTCTCCAGAGCCTGCTTAAAGATCTCAAGCGGAGTCTTCCCTTCTTCCTTGAATTTATCGCCTACGATGTCAAGAGAATCATAAAAGATCTCATACGCAACGTTCTTCTTTCCACTATACATAAGATTATTGACAAACCTTGTTACATACGGATCATTGAATTTTGGATCCGGTAACAGAATCCTCTTCTTTGGTTTTGATTTTCTCATTATCTTATCCCTTAATTGTTATTTCTTCGGCCGTTTGGCACCATATTTTGATCTTCTCTGAGTACGGCTGTCAACTCCTGAAGTATCGAGGGCTCCACGAACAAGGTGGTAACGTACTCCCGGCAGGTCTTTTACCCTGCCTCCCCTTATAAGCACTATGGAGTGCTCCTGGAGATTATGACCCTCCCCCGGAATATAAGCATTTACTTCTTTCTGGTTTGTAAGTCTCACCCTGGCAACTTTCCTCATTGCTGAATTTGGCTTTTTTGGTGCTGTTGTATAAACTCTTACACAAACACCTCTCCTCTGAGGACAAGAATCCAGTGCTGGTGCTTTACTTTTATCAACCAGTTTCTTCCTGCCTTTTCTAACTAATTGCTGAATTGTCGGCATATTTCCAGTTTATTTTAGTATTAAATTTTACTTAAAAAAATGGTTTGCAAAGGTATTTATTTTATTTCTTAATTAACAAACAAGTACTGTACTTTTTTAAATCCAATACATGCTACGTGTTCCCGATGCCATAAAATGCGGATATCCGCAGGTTAAAGCATCTTA
>MWDJ01000158.1 GCA_002070505.1 Bacteroidetes bacterium ADurb.Bin145
ATCGGCAATGCTGACCTTTTTATTCAATCCTGCCTGGATTTCAGCGAGTTTCTTCAGTACCTTATCAAGTCGTTCCGGCTCATTGCCTTCCCAATCCTTTTGCGGGGCCAGTCGAATTCTTGCACCATTAGCACCGCCTCTGTAATCTGAGCATCTGAAGGTTCTGGCGCTGTCCCATGCTGTATTAATAAGTTCAGCCTGGGTTAATCCGGTATTCAGAAGCTTAACTTTCAAGTCTTCAATTTCTGTATCTGAAAGTGAATAGTTAACAGTTGGTATTGGATCCTGCCAGATCAGATCTTCTTTCGGGACATCCGGTCCAAGGTAGCGGCTTTTCGGACCCAGATCGCGATGAGTTAGTTTAAACCAGGCTCTGGCGAAAGTTTTGGCAAAATACTCGGGGTCTTTATAAAAGCGTTCAGATATTTTCCTGTACTCAGGATCTATTTTCAAAGCCATATCTGCATCGGTCATCATAGGATTCCTTCGAACACCGGGCAAGTGGGCGTCAAAAGGTTTGTCTTCTTCCTTAATATTAACAGGTTCCCATTGCCAGGCTCCGGCCGGGCTTTTTTTAAGTTCCCAGTCGTAAGTAAGAAGCAGATAGAAATAAGTTCTGTTCCACTTGTTGGGATGGGTTGTCCATGCACCTTCCAATCCGCTTGTAACTGTATTTTCAGCATTTCCTTTACCCTTGGGATTCATCCAGCCAAAACCCTGGTTTTCGATAGGAGCAGCTTCCGGATTTGGTCCCAGCAATGATGCATCACCATTTCCGTGAGCTTTACCAACAGTATGGCCCCCGGCTGTCAGCGCTACTGTTTCCTCATCATTCATTGCCATGCGTTTGAAAGTGGTTCGCATATCTTTGGCTGTTTTCAGAGGATCCGGATTTCCATCCACGCCTTCAGGATTTACGTAAATTAATCCCATCTGCACGGCAGCTAATGGATTTTCAAGAGACTCACTATCTGAGCTGGCTGAGTAACGTGATTTTCCAAGCCATTCCTTTTCAGCTCCCCAGTAAATATCTTTTTCAGGGTGCCAGATATCCTCTCGTCCGCCGCCAAAGCCGAATGTTTTGAATCCCATCGATTCATATGCCATATTTCCGGCAAGAATAAACAAATCGGCCCATGAAATTTTGTTGCCATATTTTTTCTTGACAGGCCATAATAACCTTCGCGCCTTGTCAAGATTGACATTATCAGGCCAGCTGTTAAGCGGAGCAAAACGTTGATTGCCTGTATTGCTTCCTCCGCGTCCGTCAGCGGTACGGTAAGTACCTGCACTGTGCCAGGCCGTCCGAATCATTAATCCACCATAGTGCCCCCAGTCAGCAGGCCACCAGTCCTGACTGTCAGTCATTAATTTTTTCAGGTCATTCTTTAATCCTTCAAAATCAAGTTTTTTAAATTCCTCACGGTAATTAAAATCACTGCCATAAGGATTTGTTTTGGAATCATGCTGATGTAAAATGTCTAAATTCAGAGCATTTGGCCACCAACTCATTACGGAGCTATTTGTATCCGTATTTGCCCCGTGCATTACAGGGCATTTTCCTTTTTTTGAATTGTCTATATGATTACGTTTTTATTTAATTACTGAATTTTCCTGTTATCTGTAGTCTGATATCCCGGATTTTAAAATTCTTGATTTTCTTCTTTTTAAAATATTCGTTTAGAAGCTCATCTAAATGTTCATCTTCAAAATCTTCTATCCTATCAGTTTCTGTGCAGTATAGATGATGGTGGTGAGACAAAACCGCATCATAACGCATAATACCTTTTTCGTTTTTAACTTTTATAAGGAGGTCTTTTTCAGCAAGCGTATCCAAGACCTTATATACTGTAGCGATTGATATATTCGGATTAGTAGTGATGCGTTAACTTTTTAAAATATTATATAAAACACTGATAATAAAATTAATATAAGCGTTCTTTGAT
>MWDJ01000159.1 GCA_002070505.1 Bacteroidetes bacterium ADurb.Bin145
TTTATAGCCAACCTGCTTTTTAGCAACGATATAGATAAATTTAACCAATGTTGTAAATTTTTGTCATGTACTTAGAAAAAGTACTAACTTTATTTAGTAAATTATTCCCTTAAATATAAAATATGAAAAGAAACAGGGTAATAGATGCAGAATTCTTTTATGGTGCTACTCCTGAAATATTCTTTAGAGCTGCCGAATTAAGAAGAAATATGACAGATGCTGAAAAATTAGTATGGGAAAGACTTAGGAACAAAAAGATCTCGGGATTGACATTCAGAAGACAACATCCTGTTAATCAATTTATAGCAGATTTCTACTGTCATAAAGCCAGATTAGTTATTGAGATTGACGGTTCAATTCATGAAATTGACGGTTATAAAGAGAAAGACATGGGAAGAGATGATGAATTCAGCAAATTCGGACTAGCTACGATCCGTTTTACTAATAGAGAAATATTTGAAAAATTAGATACCGTCATCAGCAGAATTGAAACATTATGCAAATCAAGGATTAAAGATTTATCGTTGTGATAGAAATCAAATTTGGAGGTTCTGATACTACTGTTATCTGCCCATCCCGTTACCCGCCCCTCCCGGCCTCCCCAGGAGGGGAGGGGGAAGAAAAGAACATTGCTTAAAAGACCCCTCTGTTATCTGCCCCTCCCGGCCTCCCCAAATGGGGAGGAGGAAGAAAGCATCGCGGCTAAAGTCCTCCATCTGGGGGATTTAGGGAGTGACTTAGGAGGGAAGGAGTAGACAAATATCCGTTCTTCAAAGTCCCCCTTTTGGGGGATTTAGGGGGCAGTTAATAATGGGCAGTTTAACTGTGGGATTTAGGGGGCAGAGTTCTTTTCTAACATTTTTTCCTAAAAACATTTCTTCATGTTAATATTATTGCTTAGATTTATAGTTAAATAATGCAAAACGGATCGTAATCTTCATAAAAATGAATATCAAGACCTTTCTGATTACTTTACTGACAGTATCATTTCTCTTCTCCTGCAAATCTAAAAAACCTGAGGATCTGGAGGAGCTGGCCCGCCGCTCATCACGACCTGAAGCCGTGCTTGTGAAAACTGTTAAACTGGAACCATCAACCTATTACCACGAACTGATAAGCAACGGGAAAGCTAATTCCTCAAGAAAAGCTGTCGTGCCCTTTAAAGTGAACGGGATAATAAAAGAGCTGAACATAAAAAACGGACAGAAGGTGAATACAGGCGACCTTCTTGCCGTGCTTGAAGATTTCGAATACAAATCGAGACTGACATCTGCACAACAGGCTCTTGAAAAAGCCGAGATAAATTTCAGGGACGATCTGCTGAGCAGCTATTATGTCACCGATACAACCGGACTGTCGCCGGCAAAAATAAAGATATCGCGCATAAGAAGCGGTCTCAATGATGCCGAAACAGCTCTTGACCTTGCCAGGTATAATTTTAATAACACCCGGCTGTATGCACCTATAAACGGGACAGTAGCCAACCTGGAAGCAATGCAGTGGAACCCGTCACAGGATTATAAGAACCTGTGCACAATCATTTATGACGAAATAATGAATGTCACTTTCCCGGTGATAGAATCGGAATTTGCTTTTCTCAGAAAAGGTATGCCTGTAAATATTATACCATTTATCAACGACAGTACATTAATAACCGGAACAATCACCCAGATAAATCCGCAGGTGGACGAGACGGGCATGATAAGCGTAAAAGCCGGATTCCGCAACAACGGCCGGCTTATCGACGGCATGAATGTCAGGGTGGTTATCCGCAAACCAGTGCCAGACAGACTGGTAGTGCCTAAAGAAGCCCTTGTAATACGTCAGGGGAAAGATGTGATCTTCGTACGGCAGGACTCGCTTGCAATCTGGAAATACGTCACTGTCGAGTTTGAGAACAGCAAAAGTATCTCCGTTAAGGAAGGACTGGAGCCCGGTGACCTT
>MWDJ01000160.1 GCA_002070505.1 Bacteroidetes bacterium ADurb.Bin145
TTATTCTTCAATTAATACTTCATTTCTGGAAATCATTATGTTTTTATAATATAATTCCAAATAAAATGTATTTCCTCGATTGTCTTGTTTCGAATTATCATCAAATTTAAATTTCTTATCGATATCTCCCTGAACGGCGGAAATATTAGTTGCGGTGACATATGACACGTCACCAACCTTAAACGAAGTTATCCCTGATGACCAAGATAAATTACGAATATCATTCGTTATATACTGTTTATCTAATTCAGAACCATACTGACTCGCACCCCTGCCCATTGTTTCAGAAGGACGAACAATAACCTTCACCGATGAGGTCGGAATAGGATCCCCACTCACATGCCTGATCTCCATCCCGCCACCCTGACTATATTTTACCTGTATTGTAGCTGAAGGAGCTTTCGGTTCTGTATCCACAAGACCGCCTGCATAATTGTTCACAATCGCTGCAATGATGAGAGTCAGAGTCAGCATGAGGAGAACACCAATGACCGGGGAAACTGCTTCATCATTCATTGCTTACAGCCTCCGCTGTTACCTCTTTATCTGCAATTATTGCCCCGCTGGGAACATGGATGAACTGTATTCTTACAGGCGTTCCATCACCAATACCTTTCCAGTTTTCCAAAACTGCATCCATATTTTTTTCTTCTTCTTCAGCGCTACTATTTGCATTCAGACGGGTTCCCCCAAGTAAAGTAAAGTTGCCGAAGTCCTGCTGAGTTGACTTACCAGGATCATATCCTACCGGATAGGTGTATTGATTATCAACATTTTTTGATAATGGGGTAATCACAGTCCTATATGGTTTACCATTACCCCTCCACTCAGTTATTAATTTCAAATCCCGGGTGGGTATGCCCTGGCTAACAGAAACCACTCTTATATCCAAAAAGCCTTCCGATCCCGTTGAATTAATGAAAACTGAAGGCTCGATCAATAACTGGGGAGGTTTCTCCTGTTTCTGTGTTATCCCCCCGGTCATTCCACTAATTATCGCAGCAAGTATCAGAGTTATCGTTATCATCAGCATGATCCCTACAACCGGAGAGACTGCAGGTTCCCTGTTTTTTTCTTTTAACGTTAAGATCTTCAAAATTTTTTTCATCATAAACTCCTTCTGATCCTTTTCAAATGATAACCGGGACATAATATTAATAATCTACTTACAAATATTTCTAAATATATATTATGAAAATGCAAAAATTCATAAAACATAGTTATTTCCACATATATATTACATAATTAATTTGTTATTTTCAGGCGTTATCCATTTTCCAATTGAAATCAACTTTGATGAACTTATGTAAATTTATTTTTTCTTCAGAGCATTTAATGCTTTCTCACGATTTTCCTGTACCAGCTTATCATCCGGGTGAATTCGAAGGGCTGAATCATAGGCAGTAATTGCTTTGTCGTAATGACCCATCCTCTCATATATCAGGCCTTTATTGTGCCATGCCCCGGCAGAGTCCGGTTTAATCTGAAGAACATTATCATATGCCAGTATCGCCTCATCACATCTGTCGAGGACTGAAAGGTAAAGCCCTCTCAAAAACCATGCTTCAGCCTTTTCCGGATTTACCTGAAGAGATCTATCACAGGCCTGGATTACTTCTTCATAGCAACTCATATACGAATAAACAAGTGCTTTTTCATACCATGCATCAGCATTTTTCCGATCTATACGAATTACTGCATCAAATGCCTGAATTGCTTCATCAAATCGACCCAGCTGATAAAGGATCCTCCCTTTTTCGATTCCAGCAGAAAGATCATTTGGATTCATCAGTAATATCAGATTATATGCCATTAATTCTCCATTATACCTGATGAATAAGGGTGCAGGCAGATCATACTCCGTCTGAATGAAATTTCCACAATCAGATGTGATTATGATATGAATAGGTGTTCCGGATAAAACAAC
>MWDJ01000161.1 GCA_002070505.1 Bacteroidetes bacterium ADurb.Bin145
GTCCTTAACAGTCTTAGGTTTCTTTGTTTTCAGGGCATCACAGACAGCATCAATACGAGTGTATGATCCGGTCTTCCTGGGAGGTGGAGTCCTTTTTTCCTTCGGAGCTGCCGGTTTTTCTTTTCCTCCCTTGTCTTCTTTGATGATAGGAGCTTTGCTAGCAATATTCTTCTGATGAATCTTTTCTGCTACTTTCTGCTTTTCTTCCTTTTCCTCTTCATCATCGTCATCTTCTTCCTGCTCTTCCTCCTCTTCCTCTTCCTCTTCCTCTTCGGTTTCTTCAACCTCTTCCTGCTCCTCTTCTTCCTCTTCCTCTTCCTCTTTATTCCAACCAAGTTCAATCAGAACTTTTTCGGTTTCCTTCGAAAATTCATCATCCTTTTCGAGTACATCCGCAATCGCCTCCTTCAGGCCAGCGGTAATTTTCTTTACACCTGCTTTCAGGTCAATTGGAGGATCAACTCCCAATTCATTTACTTCAGCTGCTGCAGCTTTCAATGCTTTTTCGCTAATCATAATTTTTAAAAGTTTTGGTTTAACATTAAAACGTTTTTATGAAGATATTATACAAATAAATTTTTTCACCCGAAAATTTGCATATGCTATTTACTCTATTTGAGTTTCCTCCCACTGTGTTCCTGAACAATCTTCGGTTTGAGTATATTTCAACGCAAACTTCTTAAAACTCTTTCCTGCTGATCTCAATTTATCTTTTGAAATAACAAACCAGGCTTCTCCATCATCCACATTTTTCTTTTTATGATTTGTTATTCTGAAGATATTTTCTGCCATAGCTCCAATAGCAGAAGCTCCTCTGAATCCTTTATTTCCATCCTTTCCAGCGTGGTGTAAAAGTAAACAGGCAACTCCCATCCCACGCAGGTCCCTGAGAAATGGATTAATTTTATTATTCCATTCGCTGTTATTGTTTTCATCTTCCAAGCCAAATAGAGTACTTGCACTGTCCAAGACAACAAGCCTATACTGCGGATGTCTCTTAAGCCAATTAACTATTTTTAACTGATTTTTTCTTTCCGACAAAATCATGGTGTCTCTTGTTTCCAATTGGTATTCGGGGATAGAGAGTACACGGATAGGGTAGTTCTGCCGTCCTAGCCATTCAAATTGGGCAATTCTTTTGAGCATTTCTACTTCTCCTAACTCACCGTCTATGTAAAGGCACCCTGTAGGATTTTTTACCTGCCACTCTCCGATCTCTGCTTCCTCACTGGTATAATCCTCCATTCCCAAAATATATGCTGCGGAGATTGTTAGCAGGGATTTACCCGTCCCAAAATTTCCATAAATTACTGTCATTTCACCCTCTCTAAGCCACGGAGCTATAAGAGGCTTGGGAGGCTTCCGCTTTTTATTTCGCATGCCTCTAACTGTCAGAATATAGTTATCCAGTCGCTGATCGTCCGATATCAACGGACGAAAATCCTGAACCATCCGGGAGGCTTCCTCTATTTTCCCGGCTGATATCAGGTCCTGAATGTTTTCAGATAGCAGGGAGTAATGCCTCTCGTTGAAATATCTTTCCGTTTCATCTATCAGAGGCTTGATATCTACCCCTTCCTGAGAATATTGAGAAGACAGGCCTGGAAGGATGTCCTGTTCTATTTCTTCTGCTACTGATTTGGGGAGCCTGGATTCTTTCAACTTGGAGAAGTAAAGAATCTCCATATCTGGACCTGGAGCCTTGTTATACTTATCAAAATATTCCCAAATCCATGTGGACAGGCGTTTTGCCATATCCGATTCCATCAAATCTATATTCCAAATGGCCCGAATCTTTTGACAGTATTCGGTGGAAGTTATGAGCCCAATTAAAATCTTTCGTTCTATCATGGAATATAAATTTCACCTGTTACACAATGATGATATTTACCATCTGGAC
>MWDJ01000162.1 GCA_002070505.1 Bacteroidetes bacterium ADurb.Bin145
AGTGATTTAATCTCGACCATGTAAGCATCAACTGCATCCCTGTATTTTTTACCTTCAGGATCTGACTTTAAATCTTCAATTTCCTGTTCGAGCATTTTGATGTTATTCCATTTTGCCTGAACCTGAAAAACAAGCTCCTGAATCTGTCTCGCTTCCTTATGTCTGATATTAGGCACAAAATCAATATTGATAATGCGCTTTAACTTCTCGCCTTTAATCCTGTAATTAAGTTCGTAGTGTAAAATATTCTCCATTATTCATCCTCTCTGTTTTTAAAAGGCAGGGGGGCTGTTAAGCCGCCCCATTGTCAACACTGAACGCCATAAGCTGACGGCCTGATGTTTTTGAGCTGTCGATTTTTGCCATATAAGTGAGCGGCATCTCTTCAAGTCCGTCCTCATTAGCGCCTTTAAAGTTAAATTGAAAACCGCCTGAGTTAGGATCAACTGAATAAAGCTCCAGAGCCCTTGTGAGGCTTTTGTCGTCAGTATGGGTAATCTTCATTGCATAAGCTGTCAGAAGTTCAGTCGAGCTACCCGCATAAAGAGTAGTTTTAGCAACCGGAGTATTAGAGCCATAATCAATTGTTATTGTATTAGCTTTCGGAGTTCCGGTTGTCATATTAGCTGAAATAAATTGAATGCTCCATCCTGAATAACTTCCTGTATCCGCAACAATTACATAATCATTATTCTCTGTAAGTGTTTCGGGAGAAGTAGCATCAAGAGTTACGCTTGTTATTGTCGGCTTTGCTGTAGTCCTGAGTTTTGTTGAATCTGAAGAGCTTGTCAGCATAATCAATTCATACTTTACATTGTCATTCCAGTTAGCAGCAATAACCTGATTGGGAATATCGGTGTTTGCTGTTCCGGGAGTGTCAACTTTTGTAAAGAGACCTCCGCCGAGTTTTTCAACTCCTACCGGATTAAGATTGATAAGGGTAAAGCCCCCTTCAATCTGCATCTCTTTAATCTGCTTAATTGTTTTTCCGGCATTAGCTGTCTCTATCTGGTTTTCTGTCCAGTTAAGAGTCGCTGTAACCGCTGAATTTATGGCACCGAGATCAGTATAAGATACGTCTCCGGCTGCCATTATCTCAACCTTTGCCCCATCGGGGAAATAGATATACTGAGTGTTATTAGTTTGTACGGGCATGATATAATCTCCTTATCGTTTTTTCAAAATAATCTCAACCGGGACATTATAAGTATCTCTATCATCAGCCGGAGGGATAACCGGTAGGATCGAGCATACTGTATAAAACCCGGTAAAGTGTGATCTGTTAATATTGTCAAATGCTGCCTTTGCAATAGTCATGGCCTCGCCCTGTGTCTTTGCTCTGCAATTAGCAGTATAAAAATATTGCTCAAAGTTAGAACCGCCGTTATATGCGGTTGTCATGTAAAAGTTAATGCTCTTGAATCCGGTGTAATCTGAAGGCATAATCATTTGAGAAAATAAAGCCTTGCCGGTGCTATAAGAATCAAGAAGTCCGGTGATAGCTGTTTGATTAAGTGCAACATATATTTCTTCTTTCCCGAAACTCATCTGAAGTTCTCCCTTTTCATTCCGGCCCTGAGTACTCCTTTTTCAGTTTCTTCTTTAATCCGCTTTATTACTTCTCCGGCTCCGGTCCCCTTGACTATTAAACCGGCCGGTCTAAGATAAGGCTGAGGTTTTAGATATCTTGTCCCAAATTCCTGATATACTGCATATTCAAGATTAGTACCGACATAGCCCTCATTCTCTTTTGGCCGAGAGTCGAGTTTTTTCGGAGCAGATAAACCGCCTGAATCATTGAACATACCCTCTTGAAATTTAGTCCGATACATAATTGAGTTTCTAAGTCGGCCGTCTTTAACAGGAGCCAAAACTTTCGCTTGAGTTGCTATCTGAATA
>MWDJ01000163.1 GCA_002070505.1 Bacteroidetes bacterium ADurb.Bin145
ACTATGAACGCTTTCGACTACTTCTTCGAACACACCGCCAACCTCGATAAGGAATTCCTTGTCGGCAAGGAAGAGATAACATACAGCCAGCTATATTCCGACTGTATAGATATTGCCTGCAGACTTCAGAAAAATGTGGGACAGAATAAGAATATTATTTTGCTGTCAGTCAATAATCTTTTCTTTCTGAAAGCCTACCTGGCAATAATAAAATCGGGTAACATCTGCATCCCTCTCGATCCGAATATCGAGAAAGAGAATTTTCATTATATACACAAGCTTACAAAGCCTGATCTTATATTCCTGACACATGATGTTGAGAACAGGCTGGAACTAAAATCCGGGAAATTCATTTTCCCTGATACTGTGCCGGCAAACAACTGCAAGGAGCAGCTGAATATTGATGAAGAATTCGACAGGGCGAGATGTGCAGAGATCATTTTTACATCCGGATCGACAGGCAAACCCAAAGGTGTGATGATCTCTCACAAGAACCTCATAGCCAATACCACTTCGATCGTGGAGTATCTGAAGCTGACATCCGATGACAGGATGCTTGTGGTTTTACCTTTTTACTACTGTTACGGATTGTCATTGTTACATACTCACCTAAGGGTCGGAGGCTCAATAGTGTTTAATAATTCATTTATATTCCTTGGAGGTGTATTAAAAAGTCTTCGGGAACATAACTGCACAGGATTTGCGGGTGTGCCCACACATTTCCAGATACTCCTGAGAAAATCAGACTCATTTAAGACAACAAAATTCCCAGACCTGAGATATGTCACCCAGGCCGGAGGCAAGCTCGCTCCCATCTTCATCGATGAGTTCAGGGCAAGTCATCCGGAGATCAGATTCGTTGTAATGTACGGTCAGACGGAAGCCACAGCGAGGCTGTCATGGCTCCCGCCGGAACTATGGGAAACAAAAAAAGGTTCGATGGGAAAAGGCATTCCCGGAGTGGATCTAAAAGTTGTGAATGAAAAAGGGAAGAAGATCAAACCCGGCGAGATGGGCGAGGTAATAGCCCGCGGGGATAACATAATGACAGGCTATTTTGCCGACGAGGAAGGAACAAAAAACGCCATCAGGGATGGATGGCTGCATACAGGTGATCTGGGCACTGTGGATGAAGAAGGGTATATTTATCTTACCGCCCGTTCAAAGGAGATATTAAAGGTAAGAGGGAAAAGGATAAGTCCGAAAGAGATCGAAGCAGCAATACTCGAGCTCCCGCAGGTAATCGACTGCACAATTGAAGGCATTGAAGATGAGATAGAAGGCGAGACACTGAAGGCAACAGTCGTTATAAAAAATGATGCGGCTAATCCAATCTCAAGGGAATCAATAATAGACCACTGCTCCAAAAGGCTGGCGCTGTATAAGGTACCGCAAGTCTATGAATTCAGGGAGGAACTGACGATAAGTGCAACAGGGAAAAAAATTAAAAAAATTTAGTGTATATTAGCTTAATATTATGACCCTCAACAACCAACTAAAATACTATTAACGAAAAAGAACCGAAGAGAACAGGTTAAAAGTTAAATATTGAAACAAATAAAAAATATGAGGTCAGGTCTTATCTTTTCGGTGGTATTATTGATCGCTCTCTTTTGTTGCTCATGTAAAAGTAAAAAAGAAAGTGAGTCCGGTGATCTGAAAATAGTATTTCTCCATCATAGTACTGGTGGAGTATTATGGAAAGGGAAATTATCTCTAGTTTCAAAAACAGCAGGAAGGATAAGCACAAGACTTGGTAATATCCTGTCAGGAGAAGCTGCTCTTCCCAGATTAATAAACAAGTACAACAAGGAAAAAGGTACAAATTATTCAATTCAGGAGCTGGTATTTCCTAAAAGATCACCATATGGCTGGAACAATTTCCCGTATGATTATTA
>MWDJ01000164.1 GCA_002070505.1 Bacteroidetes bacterium ADurb.Bin145
TTTTTTACCTGTAATCCCAGGATCTGTTCCACCCCTTTTGGAAGGGATTTTTTGATCTGAGTGATGGTAAGGTAGTCCTTTTTATGTTTATCAAAGACGTTTGTCAGTATATCCGGAAATGAAATATCCATACCAGATATCTCTTTCGTATGAATAAAAGTATATGAATTATAATTTTGGCTAAACCATCACAGATCCCATGCCTGTTCAAAGGTTTAAAGATTGTACTAGAATTCAGTACATAAACAATAAAAAAACGTGAGATTAAATAATTTTCTCTCAGGTTCATGGTTGCTACCCATGTTTATAGCGTAATGCTTAACAACCTTGAATAGATGAGATTTATTGAAGGTAATCCAGGGTATGCATACTGATCGGAAGCGCAGATATGTCACCATATCTACTCTTTTATTAAGGATATCTTTCGAAGAGTTACATGGTATTGCTTATCGCATAGATCGTATTGAAGATAATAAAGAACATATCTTAAATCAGTGATTGATATAACAGGTATTTCATAATAACAATTATCCGGAACTAAGAAAGAGCTCCTCCTGCTTTCAGCGAAATTTAAGACTTACTAATCAGATTGAATCAGGTATAAGAAAAAGAGTATAAATAATATGAATAAACTTGAATTATTCGAAATAATCGCAAACGGAGAAAATTCAGGAGTAGAGTTTAAACGGGATGATATCCGACCTGAACAACTTGGTAAAGAAGTAGTAGCCCTTGCAAATCACCAGGGAGGCATGATCCTGATTGGCGTTGAGGATGATGGAACCATTAGTGGTGTCAATCGAAAAGATCTTGAGTCCTGGATCATTGATACGGTTTTCGCCCGTTATGTTCATCCAATGATTCTTCCCTTTTATGAGACCGTCCTGATGGATGATGGAAAACGTGTTGCAGTCATCTCATTTCCTCAGGGAACATCAAAACCCTATGTTCTAAGACATAATGGCCGTGAAGAAATATATATTAGAGCCGGCTCTACTTCCCGGCTGGCGACCAGGGAGCAGCAGGCCCGTCTTTTTGCTACCGGAGGGATTTTGCATCCGGAACTTCTCCCAGTTCCCGGAACTACTCTCATGAGTCTGGACCATGTTCGGATCCGTGAATATCTCTCAACAATAATCAGAGATCCTGATATTCCGGACAATGAAGATGCCTGGGTCCGCCGTCTTTTAGGATTTGGTCTTCTGACCAGGGCAACCGATGAGCGAATTGTCTGCACTATCGCAGGCCTTGTCCTTTTCGGAATTTCTCCAAGGAAATATTTACCACAGGCAGGTCTTCGGGTTATCGTCTATGAAACCGAAGATAAAACATATCATACACTTCTTGATACTGTTTTAGACGGACCACTTACCGGCAGGTTCGTGACAGACTATGACGGGGCCAGAACTCTTGTAGACTCCGGCCTTATTGAACGTTTTTCTGATATCATCTCCCCCTATATCACCCTCGAACAGCCAGTTCTCTCGGACGGCTTTCAAAGGGTTAAAACCTGGCTCTATCCCCGTGACGCTATCCGGGAGATAATAATAAATGCATTTTGTCACCGTGACTGGACCAGGACGGTCGATATTGAAGTAAGCAGGTATATTGACCGGATAGAATTCATAAGTCCCGGCTCTCTTCCAAATTCCATGACTGTTGAAAAGATGATAGCCGGACAACGCTCTCCACGAAATCCGCTCATTGTAGAAATTCTCAGGGATTACGGGTATGTTGAAAGCAGGGGGATGGGCGTAAGGACGAAGATAATCCCCCTGATGCGTTCGGAGAATCAGACTGATCCCATCTTTGATGCTACTGAAGATTATTTAAGAACCGTTCTGCCCCGTAAAAGATGAACCGGGATTATCATGAATTAAATA
>MWDJ01000165.1 GCA_002070505.1 Bacteroidetes bacterium ADurb.Bin145
TGGTCCAGACATAAGGTCATTGACAGCAGGGAATATTGAGTTTGCATGTAGGAAATCTGGCATTGTACACCAGGCAGATGTTTGTAAGAAATAGAGCATTGTGTCAGAAAAATATCAAACTAAGCCCGTAAGAAATTGAGCATTGCACCAGACAAAATATCAGACCATGCCCATAGGGCACTAAGCATAATAAAAGCATGACACCGAAAATACCCGCTTCCACCGCGCCTGTCAGAGGCCCCGCCACCCCCGCCGCAAAAATCGTCATCCTCGCCAACGGCACCTTCCCCACACATCCGGTCCCCCTGGTGCGGCTCCACGATGCTGACATGATCATATGCTGTGACGGCGCAGCAGAAAAGCTGGTAGCCAATGGCCTTGAACCGGGCATCATCATTGGTGACCTTGACTCGGTTTCGCCAGAGCTTAAGGAAAGATACGGGAACATCCTTGTGCAGGACACCGACCAGGATACCAATGACCTGACCAAGGCAGTCAACTGGTGCATTGCAGTTGGCATCAGGGAGGTGACCATCCTGGGCGCCACCGGCATCCGCGAGGATCATACTCTGGGCAACATATCACTGCTGGCAGATTACAGCGCCAGGATAGATGCCGTCATGCTGACTGACACTGGCAGCTTCAGGGTATATGACCACAGCGTGACGATTGACTCACATCCCGGCCAGCAGGTGTCGCTCTTCAGCATTGACCCCTCGCTGAAGGTAACCTCCTCCGGCCTTAAATATCCGCTCGATGACCTGACCCTTCATAGCTGGTGGCGGGGCACACTGAATGAGGCAATAGCAAATACTTTCAGCTTGAATTTCAATAGTGGCAAAGTGATCGTTTTCTTAGGTTATTGCCAGGGAGTAAATCTGAAATAATTACCGCTCATTACTATCTGTGACAGCCTTAAGCTGGTCAGGTGATTGGCTTGATCAGATTTATTTCTTCATACCAAATAAAGAATTAAAATTATCAACCAGTTTATTATATCTTTCTATAACCTCAGCTTCTTTATCTGCTTTAGTTTTATGGAAATTAACCAGATTATGAACTTCCTCAAAATAATAACCCGGGTAAGGATAGTCAAGGTTAATATTATTCTTTATAATATGTGATACAATATCTGATTTTGAATAATCACTTTCACTATTTAAATACATACAGAACCAGAGCTTTTGCTCGTACTCTGAAAAGTATTCGTTATTGATGTTTTTAAGAAACCTCATAATAACTGATTGGGTTTTCCAGTCATAAGATGTGGACCACCATAAATCGCTCAATGCTTTACACAGGTTCTTAAAAACCTTAAAGAACTTAATTTCATCAGTTGTTCCGTATAATTCAAGACATTCATAAACATTCTCTTCGAAAAGATCCCATAAATTATTAACATCATCAGCCAATTGCATTTCAGCTTCTGTGGGTTCATAATTTTTATCAAATCCTATATACCCCTTAGTAAACTTCCTGATAGCTTGATCTTCAGGCGGTAATTCTTCATTTTCCTTAGGCTCGACTACTTCGCCAGTGGCAGGATCAATAGAAAACGAATACTTGTTTCGCAGTCGGTAAAGTTCGTTCTTAATAGGTTCTTTTTCGTATTGCATATCGATAAATTTTAAGTTTCATTTAATAATGCAGATTAAGAGTTGAAATAGACAAGTTATTAACATATAAATATCTGAATGTCAATAAAATAAATGATTTTTATTTGATTAAAACCTTGGGAATCAGTATATTAATGGACATATCTCACTTTATATCATTAATCATGATCCCCAAGGCGAAAGAACTCAAGTTAATCTCTATCTATTTGTATATCTGTGATATATTTGATTCAAGATTAAAAGGCACATGCCAG
>MWDJ01000166.1 GCA_002070505.1 Bacteroidetes bacterium ADurb.Bin145
TTTCATCTGTAGAGACCGGGTATTGATAGAAATATGCTCTGATGTATTCATAGTAAACCTTTGATAACCTGACTGCGGGTTTGTTAAGAAGAATAGGTATACAAGTGTAAAATAGATTACTATTTAGAACAAAATATCTCTTCGGAAAAAAACAGGAACGAAGAGACTGGATCAGGTGCTTAGCCAGGACAGGCAGGATTTCAGGGAGTGGATAAAACTACCCCCTGTAATGTCCAGGTTATGGTGAAAATTGCCCCAAATTTTAGCCAAAGTATATCTAATCTTTAATCTATTTATAATAATTATGGACCGGGTCATCTCTTCACATCTCCACTCCTGGAAAAAATCTCACCGAAGTCCGCTCCTTATCAGGGGTGCAAGACAGGTGGGGAAAAGCTATAGTGTCGAACAATTTGGTAAAAAAGAGTTTGAAAATTGTATTGTCCTGAATTTTGACTTTGATCCAGGTTACAAGTCAATATTCCTTACTAAAGATCCAAATTCAATTATTTCGCAATTAGAATTACTATTCCGCCAGACCATTACAACAGATACGTTGATCTTCCTGGATGAGATACAGGAATGTCCTGACGCTATCATGTCCCTTCGCTACTTTAAAGAGTTAAGACCTGATATCTTTGTGATCGGTGCGGGTTCATTACTTGAATTTGCATTTACCCCGGATATGAGGATGCCTGTAGGGAGAGTTCAGTTTTTAAATATGTTTCCGCTTACCTTTTCCGAATTCATGGGAGCATTAGGAGAAGAAAAGCTTATTTTTCATCTGAATACCGTACATATCTCTGATATCATCCCTCCTGCAGTTCATGAGAGACTCATCTCTCTTCTCAGGTCATATTTTATCCTTGGAGGAATGCCTGAAGTTATATACAGTTATCTTGAATCTGGCAGTTATCTTAGTGCTTCCCGTATCCAGGACGCACTCATTGAAACATACAAGAGGGACTTTTATAAATATGGAAAAAAATCAGAGGTTATTCATCTTCAGACCGTTTTTTCAGCAATTCCCAGGATGGTTTCAGAACAGATCAAATATGTAAACATTGATCGGGAATCAAAATCCCGTGAGCTCAAAAATGCACTACACCTGCTAAGTCTTGCCCGTGTCATCACCCCGGTCCAGGGAACAGATGCATCCGGTCTTCCCTTTGGTGCAACCCTGTCTGATAAGCAGAAGTACATCTTTCTGGACATTGGCCTTATGCAGCATCTTTGTGGATTAAACATTGAAATTATGGGCCCTACGGATATTATGCAGATTAACAGGGGTAGTCTGGCAGAGCAGTTTATCGGACAGGAATTACTGGCACTTGGGGATCCGTTCATCAGTTCAGAACTCTATTTCTGGGCACGTGATAAACCCGGGTCCTCGAGCGAGATTGATTACTGTATCACCAGGAAAGGAAGGATATATCCGGTTGAGGTAAAATCGGGAAAGACCGGTACGCTCCGGTCCCTGCAAAGATACATGCAGGAAAAAAATCCCCCGTTTGCCATCCGGTTTTGGGAAGGAGAATTGAGCTTTCATGATAAAATACTGTCTATACCGCTCTACATGACAAGTGAAACAGGCCGGCTTATTGATGAGGTATATGAGATGGCTGGAGATAACTTAGATAATACCTGATCTCCTCGTATTTTACTTTGCCGGGTATAAAAACCGGTGATATGCGTATGATAGCAGGTAGTTTATAATATTCTGTTTTGTGAGAGAAAAAAGGGAATAATTACCCGGATATTTTTGCTGATGCCTTGATAAACGACCTGGTCGGCTCGACCGACCGAT
>MWDJ01000167.1 GCA_002070505.1 Bacteroidetes bacterium ADurb.Bin145
CGCTCCGGCATACACGAGAAGGGGTTGAACTTCTTCGGTTGTTGAAGTACATCCACATAAAAAAGTGATGCCTATGAGTAAGCAGGCAGTAATACCGATCTTATAATTCATAATAAACCATTCCGATCCGGTGAAGGATCTCAAATTTATTACATTGAAAAACGTTTAAAGATTTTTATTTACTTCTCACATGAGAGAAAATTTTTATCTTCAAATTTTCACCTAAAATGAAAAACACGAAGAATATTCTGCTATAACAATTGATTAACAATTGGTTAACATCTGGTTTCCCAGGTCCATCAATATATAAATGACTCCTGACCGGTTTTGCTATCGGGTGAGAACAATAAGATCGGTGAGATCATCGAAATTATCCGGTAAGATTATCCGGTACTATTATAGTGTAAAACTAAGCTTATTGAAATAATACAGATATCTGACTTCTAACTATGAAGTGCAAACATTATGCCCACTCTGGAATAACTTTCATTTTATTTCGTTTATTCCAGGGCGTCAGGCAATATACTATTGTTAAATGATGTTATTTGGGTTCGGTCAATTTTTTGGACTGCCACCCGGCTTTATGCACAAGCAGGGCATCAAGGATCTCCTTTACTCCATCGCCACTGCCGGTTGACATGGATGGAAGCCCTGGAATTACTTCAATATCAGATTTATTGGAGACGACGACGACAGGAACCTTAACAAGACCTTTTACCTCCTCCAAAAGCCTCTCCTGCTCTTCCAGGGGGTACCCGCAATGGGCACTCGGGTCAAGGATAAAAAGAAGTGTATCAGCAATATTTACTATGGCAGATAATGCCTGCCGCTCAATAGCATTTCGCTCTATACCTGGCCGGTCCAGGAGACCAGGGGTATCGATGAGCTGGATCTTCTCTCTCCCGTCATAATAATGACCGACGATGATTCCTTTCGTGGTGAAGGGATAAGAGGCGATTTCAGGCTCTGCAGAAGAGACCCTCCGGATAAAAGAGGACTTCCCAACATTTGGAAACCCTGCAACAACTATTGTGAAGACATCTTCCACGGCAGGCAGCTTACGAAGGACATTCCTGACCTCGTTCAGGAACAGAAGATCATCTTCTACCTGGTGGACGACAGAGGAAAGACGGGCTATGGCTCTTTTCCTGGATGCGGTTGCATTATCTTCGGAGGAGTACCTGACATCCTTGGCAAGGCCTCCCCTGTGATCCTTTGACCACCTGGCAGCCCAGCCCACGGCCCCAAGTGATTTTTTCAGCCGGTCGGTGGTCCACAGGATCTCGATCACATCCTGGTAAAACTGTGGTTCGTCAGATATGGTTGGAAAAGACTGGATGACTGATACAAGTTTATCATGGACCGAGAGGTAGGCAGCCTCGACAAACTCAACGCTTGCCCTCTTTTTATTGGACTTCTCCCGCATCTTTTTTGCAGCACGGCGAAGAGCCCTGTCAAGCACTTCATCAGCCGTCGGGACGGTAGGAATTTTTTCAAAATTCACGATATTTCATCCGTATGTATACGCTTACAGGTATTTAGGAACTCCCACGCTTATCTTACCCGGGTAATATCTTCTTTTTTTCCACGGGACAAAATGCCGTAAAAGAATTATTAACCAGTTTAAAACCCAAATGATAAGTATGCAAAAATTATCATTTTCCGGAGATGGTCCGGATATTGAGAAGAATAAAGAGGTCATTCTTCAAAGCATCGGGGAGTACAGGGAGGCCCTCAAAGACTGTGATGAGAAGATTGAGAAAAATCCGGATGAT
>MWDJ01000168.1 GCA_002070505.1 Bacteroidetes bacterium ADurb.Bin145
TCAGATATTATCTCACCTGCACGAATGATTGATGAGATATTTTTCAATACTGCAGGATGTGCTAATTCAATATTTTCGAATAGCACTACAGAATATGGATTGTTTCTGACTTTTCCAAGGAAATTTCCATTATCCATTGTCGAAAGCGTCAGTATCCTCCTTCCGGCATCATCATCCTGGTAATCGCCCATGTTCAAGGCGATCATATCCCGATCCGGTCCTAACAGCAGTTCTTTTATTGCAAATGCCAGGGCAGTTTTTCCAACTCCTTCATGCCCTGCAAGGAGAACAAAACCCCTTGGCTGAGAGGAATCCGGGTTATATTGCGAGTGGGAGAGACCAAGGTACGCCTGGTTTAACAGATCGCATACCTGTTTGATGGCATGTTTTTGTCCAAACACTTGTTTCTCGAGAAAATCAGATGCATTCTCAATCTGTCTTCTGTCAATTGTTCTCCAGAAATTATCTGCAAGGCCAGATGAATATTGTACAACTGCCTCGCGCAGGTCAGATACTGATAATATTTCCCGTCTTACCAGTGAGATCAGGGAGATTATCTCATTGGCCTGGAGATCCTGGGTCTTTTTTATCAACAGGGAGAGCGATTCGATCTTTTCAGATTCTTTTTGAGATTCAAACTGCTGGACATTTTTTGTCAGGGATTTCAGGAGGGCACGTCTGGTATCAAGATCAGGGCGTGGGATAACTATCTGTCTAACTCTTGTATTATCCTGGGTGAACCAGGATGGAAGGGGCGCATCACGGTCATGAATCCAGATAATCAGATTGAATCTTGGAAAAGAACTGCCGGCCAGAAGCCTGGGTTCTGCATTCTGGCAGGCACAAAACATATTGAAATAAAATTTTTCTGAAGCATAATATCTGTCATCATGTCTGGTTACCTGGTTGAGGATGATCGCAGAGTACGCAGTCCGGTTATCAACGCTCTTTTGTAAGATCTGAATGGTTCGTTCAAGGGAAGGGGGCCCTGTCTTTTCAACAGATAAAACATCTCCCAGGATGGCGTGTATAGTGTCAGGATCGCCATGCAGATGAGAGAAACCCACAAAAGGTTCCAGTCCCAGGATTACGTCATATCCTTCCTTAACCAGAATTGTGCGGATGTAGTCTTTAAGCCTGAGGGTAGTCAGGTTTCCATCCATCTCAACCGGATACACATCCAGGATATTACCCGTAAATGTAAACTGCGGGGTTACTGATAAAAATCTTACGAATTCCGTAGTCCATTTCGGCAGGCTGAACATGTGTGACACCTTCATAATTTCTGAGATATTTCATGGTATTTATGGCAGACAGCATCTGTGAAAAAGAAATTCCCAGTAATGAAGATAATGCCTGCCTGGCATTTGAACCTTATTATTACATGTTCGTTCTTCTTCATACCAGTCCTTTAAGCAATGATAAGGGTTTCAGGACATTTCTGATAAACCAGCAATTACCCGGATAAATATGGCAGGGTGCCAGTTACAACATGGCAATCATCTTTTGTGCCCATTCATTTTCGGAATCAACAACAAGTATCTTGTCCAGGTACGACCTTGCTTCGATTTTTGAACCATGTTTTAAAAGAATGAATGCTTTCATGCGAAGGGCATCTACAATTGTTTCATCCTTTTTTATAACCTTATTTATTATATTTTCAGCTTCGGTGTAATCTCCTAATTTTAGATAGCATCGTGATGCCTTCACACAGCTGATTAGATGATCCGGATGGTTAT
>MWDJ01000169.1 GCA_002070505.1 Bacteroidetes bacterium ADurb.Bin145
AGTTAATGCCGCTCCTGTTGAAAGGATCATTGCATCTGTAACCTCAGGGGAAGAAGAACTCAGCCTTGATATGGCACCATCAACAAGAACCTTTTCACATCCCAGCTGTAGCATGCTGTCAATATTTTTTTTCATCCATGACATTATGGATGGACCGCTCAGAATAATCATTCCGTCTTCCTTCGCCCTTGCGGTTACCGTTCTGCCCAAAGCGGACATATCTTCACCTACGTTAAGAATCTCCGAAACAAAATTCTTCTCCCTATAAAACTTCTCGCAGGTTGAGAAGATCATATCCTTATAAATGTGTATTCTGGGTTTTTGAGTTAAAGTAACCTGGTCGGTGCTTTCTCCATCGATACCAATTGAGGTTATCCCCAGGTTGACATTTTTTCGCCGGAGGTAATCGATGAAAAAGTTAAGAGCCTGTGTTTTTCCGGTATTTTTTTCAAGCCCTACAATAGAGATGCTTTTAATGCTGTTCATTCTTGTGATGCTCTTTCCACTCCCTCACTCTCTTACTTCTGTCCAGATCGGCAGGCTCCATACTTATCTTTCCGCTTCCGAAAAGTGAAGCCACGCCTGTGTATTGGTACTTTTCTCTGTATATTGAGTCATCCACGTCGGTGGAAGTATCATCGGGTTCATGGTAAGAAGTTATTACTCCTTCATAGTTTCTAAGGATAACTGTTCCGTCTGTTTCCGATACGCCATACTGAGGCATTAGACGGATCTTTCCTCCACCACCCGGAGCATCGACTACAAATGTCGGAACACAAAATCCGGAAGTGTGGCCTACCAGTCTTTCTATTATTCCGATACCTTTTCTTACCGAGGTTCTGAAATGGCCTATACCCTGTGAAAGATCACACTGGTATATATAATAAGGTCTTACTCGGATCTTAACGAGCTGATGAACCAACTCCATCATTATGTAAGCACTGTCATTGACACCTCTTAACAGAACACTCTGGTTGCCCAAAGGGATTCCGGCATCTGCAAGCATCTCACATGCTCTTGAAGACTGCGGGGTAATTTCGTTTGGATGATTAAAATGAGTATTGATCCAAAGAGGATGATATTTTTTCAGCATATCTACCAGATCCTGGGTAATAAGCTGAGGAATAACCACCGGAACCCTTGTGCCTATTCTTATTATTTCGACGTGCGGTATTTTTCTGAGCTCCTTTAAAATATATTCCAGCATTTCTTTTCCCGCCAACAGTGCGTCCCCACCTGAAAGCAGAACATCTCTCACAATGGGTGTCTGTCTTATATACTCAATTGCGGCATCAATCTCCTCGCGTGTTCTTGCTCTATCGTTCTGCCCTGCAAATCTTCTTCTGGTACAGTGCCTGCAATACATTGAACACATGTCGGTTATAAGGAAAAGAACCCTGTCAGGATACCTGTGAGTAAGACCCGGTACTGGTGAGTCAGAGTCTTCGTGAAGGGGATCTAGCATATCCCATTTATCAATATTCAGTTCTTTTACTGTAGGAACAGCCTGTCTCCTTATAGGATCTTTTGGGTTGTCCGGATCAATAAGAGAAGCGTAGTAAGGAGTTATCGCCATTCTTAAGGTTTTAAGACAGTTATGAATGCCTTCCTCTTCATCTGGAGTAAGGGGGATTACTTTCTTTAAAGTATCAACATCGGTTATCCTGTTTCTGAGCTGCCATCTGTAATCGTTCCACTCTTCGTCTGTTACATCTTTCCATATAGGAATA
>MWDJ01000170.1 GCA_002070505.1 Bacteroidetes bacterium ADurb.Bin145
TAAAACAATCAAGCCTTTACAGAACAAAGGAATACCCCTTTACGTAAAATCATTTATATCTCCCGATGAGAAAGGAACAATGGTTGTAGCCGAACCTCAGCTCAGGGAAATATTACCTGTCTTTATTAAGAAAGAGAACCAGTTGCTGATTTCATTTCTTCCCAGGGACTTTTCCTTCGTGATGGGTGATAATCTCGGACGTATTTTTCACCTTTTCCTTGAGTATGGCATAAAAGTAAATCTCGTTGAGGCCAGTGCAGTAAGTATAGACGTATGCGTTGATAACGAGAAAGCTAAAGTGGAAAACCTCCTGGCTTTTCTCAAAGATGAGTATTCAGCAGTCTATAATGAAGATGTTGAAATACTGACTATCAGACATTATGATTCCGGGGCTGTGCAACGAATAACGACCGGACGTGAGATCTTTCTGGAACAGAGGACAAGAAGCACGGTGCGGTATGTTGTAAGAAAGGCATAACGGTTCAACGGTTCAACGGCACAACGGCACAAGGGTTCAACGGTTCAACGGCAAAAAGGAACCACGATGTAATGACATGGAATCCTGGTTCTGCCGTTGCGCCTTTGTGCCTTTGTACCGTTGCGCCCTTTCTTCACCTGTCAAACTTCAGTCTCTGACCACGGTAGTCCTCTGTGAATACCCCCTTATTATAAACAATCGTTCCATTGACTATTGTCATGATTATTTTCGACTGGAACCTGGTTCCTTCAAATGGCGACCAGCCGCATTTATACAGGATATTTTCCTTTGAGACGGTCCATTGATCATCCGGATTGAAAAGGCACAAGTCAGCTTTATATCCTTCCCTTAAGAATCCGCGCTGACTGATTTTGAAGATAAGTGCCGGATTATGACACATCTTCTGTACTATCTTCTCAATGCTGAATACTTTTTTATGCCATAGCTCAAGCATTAACGGAAGCGAATGCTGGACCACCGGCACACCGGAGGGAGCTTTAAGGTAATAACCGGATTTTTCTTCGAAAGTATGGGGTGCATGGTCGGTGGCAATCAAATCAAGAAGATCATTGTTGATACCGTGGCGCAATGCTTCCCTGTCGAATCTCGTCTTTATTGCCGGATTACATTTAATTGAAGCCCCGTATTTATCATAGTCAGTATCATCAAACCAGAGATAGTTTACACATGCTTCACCTGTGATCCTTTTATCCCTGACAGCCAATTCGTTGCTGAACAGTTTTATCTCATCTGCAGTAGACACGTGGAGGATATGGAGGCGGGTATTGTATTCCCTGGCAAGTTTCACAGCAAAAGACGCTGATTTAAAGCAGGCTTCGCGGCTGCGGATAAGAGGATGTATCCTGAAAGGCACCTCATCACCATATTCTTTTGTGTAAAAGCCGGTGTTCTTTCTTATTATCTGTTCGTCTTCACAATGGGCGGCAACAGGAAGCAAAGCCTCTTTAAAAAGGATCCTTAAAGATTCTTCGTTATCTGCAAGCATATTTCCTGTTGAGGATCCAAAGAATACTTTAATCCCGCAGAACTCAGCAGGATCGGCTTTTAAAATCTCAGAAATGTTGTCGTTGGTTGCACCTGTATAGAATGAGTAATTAATTACTGACTTATCAGAAGCGATCCTGAATTTTTCATTAAGATCTTTTATTGTTACAGTCTGCGGGACAGTGTTAGGCATATCCATAAAAGAAGTTATCCCCCCGGCTGCCGCCGCCCTTGATTCAGTG
>MWDJ01000171.1 GCA_002070505.1 Bacteroidetes bacterium ADurb.Bin145
ATGAACAGATGAAAACCCAAGGTTTTTGGCCATGGATGGACTGACCCTGATAAGAAGACCGGATTTATCGGTCATGAAATACATATCCCCGATCTGGTCAATAAGACTTTGAAACTTTTGTTCACTCTTTTCCAGCACTTCTTCAATCCGGTGCTTTGAACAACAAGTCTCAATTATTCCGGCAAGCACCAGGAGAGTTGTAAGCTCGGGATGCATCCATTCCCTGGAATCAGACTTCTCCCAAAAGGCCAGTATTCCTGTAAGATGCAGCTCCCTGGTTAAGGGGACGAGGAGCAGAGTTCCTGACTTTCGTTTATCAAAAATTTTCCTGATAAATCCGTGGATCTCATGTTTTCGAAGTATTTTCGGCTTATTGCTCTTTAATTCTTCAAATATTGTAAAGAAAGTGTGGTCATCTCTTAACACTTCTATCTCATTTCCGAAAAGAAAACCCTCATCAGCTGACCAGAGATATCTTTCATATATTCTGAATGGGGCTATGTTCTCATCAATCTCCAGATATGATGAATACTGGACATTCATCACCTTTCCAACTCTGCCGATCACGTACTGCAGTTGTTCATTTGGATGCTGCCCTAAATGATTGGACCTTACGATTTCATTGATAAGATCATGGAGCATGTTGGTTCTGCTTTCTTCAGGGCTCATGAGATCTTCTGCAGTTATGTCACAACCGGAAAAAAAGAAGAAGTGCCCTGATTTTTCATCGGAAAATGGTATTATTATGGCTATTAAATTCCGTTTCTCACCATCGGCCGGAGAGATCGTAATTTTTTTCCAGGCAGATGACACGATCCCATCATTTATATTAATAATCTCTTTTACAGCAGGAGAGAAAGGACTGTCTTCTGAAAATATATTGATCTTTAAATCCCTGCTACCGGGGGGGATATGAAAAACTTTTTTAAAATAGTCATTTGCCAGGATGACCGTACCGGTAAAGTCAGCAATGCAGGCAGGACCTGGGGCATTCATTAGAAGAGAAACGAGTGCATGTGAAATTTGAACATCATATCCAGAATTTTTTTCGATGCTCAATCTGTATCACCTGTTCTATTATCAGGGAGAACATATTAATAAATATATCAGAGAAAACCGTAAAGATAATCCCTTGAATTAAATGTTAATAAGCCATATAATAAGTGCAAGTTATGGAAAAAGAAAACTCTGAACCTCAAAAAATAAAACCTGTAATAGTTGAATTGGAACTTTCACGTGATTTACTGCCGGGTGAAATATCTGTTCTCAATGCTCTGAATAAAAAATATTCTGATAAAGAGATATCCCTTACCTTTAATGATAAGACACTTTCCGCAAGACTGGTCAGACTGGATCCTGCAAATTATGAGAGATCGATAAATGAGTATATCAGCCGGGCAGACCTTGCAGGTACATACGAAGAAGAGAAAAACCCCTTCTTATTATTGCTGGCGAAAATAAACGCGATCGGAAGTTATGGGATAAGATACGGCAAACGGGTTTATGCCGGTTATGCAGATGAAAGAAAGGTAACCGGAAGGAAAGAAAAAGCGAATGAACGTGGGTCATTTTTTTATGCAGAAGACAGTTCATTCTCTACTGCGATAAATCCTTTCCCACCGGAATATTTAGATCAGGTTATCTGTGATGACAGCGAGGAGTTTTTATCCCGTCTCCCTGA
>MWDJ01000172.1 GCA_002070505.1 Bacteroidetes bacterium ADurb.Bin145
TTTGTAGCAGGATTGATTTTATTACAGCTTCTTCAATAAGCAGACAGACCTCTATTGATTCAGAACAATCAAAGGGCTCAGAAATGAGAATGCAGTTAATGTTGATTTTAGCCTGTAAAGCGGACAGACAAGCATATAAGCTTTCACCAGATGCATGAGGTCAGGGCATTTTTACAAAAACCCCGGCCTCTGTTTCCAATCAGTATAATAATTCATTCTCCCTGTATCTTCGTCAGATAATTTCAGATGTCAGAAACTGTCTGATATTGACATGCCTGACGCCTTTAATGGTGTTTCTGAACTGCTCATCAGCCGTCACTACCATCTTTGGATAATTGTCATCTATCTCCAGAAGATTCCCAAATTCACGTTCAACAGTCGCTTCACTGTCCAATGACCATGCAACCTGAATGTAAACCGTCTCATTATCCTTCGATGCTATGAAATCAGTTTCGTGGTTACCCTTCCATCCTGTTTTTACCGTATAACCGCGAAACAGAAGCTCATTGTGAACGGCATTCTCCAGTATCTTACCCTGATCTCCCGGTCTGTATCCCGTTATTGAATTCCTTAAACCCAGGTCTTCAAAATAATACTTCTCTCCCGTCTCAAAAAGTCGTTTCCCCACAATATCATATCGTGGAACACGGTGTATCAGGTAAGCATCTGACATATGGCCGATGAATGTTTGCACCAGGTTATGAGAGATCATTATTCTCTGTGATTTCAGATAATCACTGATGCTCTTTGCTGAAAAAAGTGAGCCGGTCGTATCTGCAAGGTAATGTATCAGCTGCTCAAGGAACCAGGTGCTCCTCACACTATACCTTGAAACAATATCCCTGTAAACTATCGTTGTGTACAGGTTTTTCAGATACTCGGCAACAACTCTCTCATCAAGTCCGAGATGAACCAGAAAGGGCATTCCTCCAAGTAAAAAGTATTTTCCCATACTCTCTTTACTCTCTTCAATCCCGTGGAAACGGAGAAATTCAGAATACGAAAGACTATGTATTTTGAACTCCACCATGCGCCCGCCTAAAAGCGTGGCTATCTCACTGCTGAAAACCTGAGCGTTGCTGCCGGTTATATACAGATCATTCTTTCTGTCAAGCAGAAGCGATCGGACGCCTTTTTCAAATTCACTGATCTCCTGGACCTCATCAATGAAGATGTAGTTATCCTTTCCATCAACCTTTCCGGATTCTACAAATTCTATCAGATCCCTATAGGTCCGGATTGAGTCAAATCTGTTATCCTCCTTGTTTATATAGATTATATTTGCCTGAGGCTCCCTGTTTGTTATCATTTGCATAATCTGATACAAAATGTAACTCTTGCCTACCCTCCGCTGGCCGGTAAACACTTTCACAATTTGCTGCCTCATGAACGGCTCTATCCGTTTCGTGTACGATTCACGTATTATAAGATCTGAAGGAAAATCAGGAGTATTCATTTTAAATCATGTTTACATATTTCAACAAAGATAATAGAAATTTATTGTATATCTACAACTTTCCCCAATTTAGCCATCTCTTTTATTCATATCTACAACTTTATCCTGTATAATCATTTCTTGTATTTATACCTTCAACTTTATCTCTTTTGACTGTTTTCTGTAATCATGTTTACAACTCTTGC
>MWDJ01000173.1 GCA_002070505.1 Bacteroidetes bacterium ADurb.Bin145
ACAAGGCTTAATGATGAATTTTCAACAACTATATATAATAAAGCACCTGCCACATCAATGCGCTCAAATAATTCATCATCTTTATTGCCACGGATTATTTTAAATCCATTATATTTGTCAGATGCTTCTTCCCATGTCACAGAGAACGACTTAACATCAACCGGATACCTTGTGACATTGATATCATCAAGTAATTTTTTTAATTTGATCTCTTCTCCTTCTGCAACTATCTCAACATCACCGGACTTAAGATTTTTTACGTACCCGCTGATGCCTGTGTTAAATGTTGCTTTCCGGACATATTCACGGTACCCGACTGACTGGACATCACCTCCGGCAATGATTTTAACTCTTTTCATACTATCCTATTAGATGGCTTATTAAAAATTTTTTCCTGTCCTGGTTATATCGTGCGGTCGAAAAATATCCAGAACTAATGACCGTTTTTCTCTTATCCCCTGCATGCAGACAGGTGATGAATACAATGTGAATCACCAGAATATATTACCTTAAAGAGCAGAATTATGTTGATAAAAATGGATCCAATGGTTACAATAATTATTCCTGCGATGAATGAAGAAAAAACTATTGGATCCTGTCTTGAGAAGGTTAAAGCCGGGTGTTTATCTGGAAAACTTTCTTATGAAATTATTGTCTCTGATTCTTCAACTGACTCAACTCCGGAGATTGCCCGGGCTCATGGTGCCAGGGTTATTCACCCGGAGAAGAGAGGGTATGGGAATGCATACCTTTCTGCTTTTCCGCATGCAAATGGAAAGGTTGTCGTCATAGGGGATGCTGATGATACGTATGATTTTTCACAGATTCCTGAACTTGTCAGGCCGATAATCGAGGGACGGGCAGAGATGGTAATCGGTTCCCGTTTAAAGGGTAATATCCTCCCTGGTTCCATGCCATGGCTGCACCGTTATATTGGAAATCCTCTCCTTACAAGACTTCTGAATTTTACTTTCCATTCGAACTTTAGCGACACTCATAGCGGGCTCAGGGCGATAAGCAGGGAATCTTTGCAGAAGCTCAACCTTCACACAGGAGGAATGGAGTTTGCTTCTGAGATGCTTATTGAGGCTGCCAAAAAGGGAATAGTGTTTGAGGAGATCCCAATTACCTATTATCCAAGGAAAGGGCCTTCCAAGCTGCATAGCTTTGCAGACGGCTGGAGGCATATCAGGTTTATCATGCTTGTAAGGCCTCTCCGGTTTTTAATTGTCCCTGGCATACTGTTTATGGTTCTTGGTTTTTCTCTTATGGCGGGCGTGGGGTTTATTAAGTCTGTTGAGTTGCAGGGTCTTCACTCCTTTATTCTTGGCGATATCTTCGTGCTTGGCGGGCTTCAGTTTCTTCTCTCCGGGATAGTGATGAAGTCTTATAGTGTAACTCATCAGCTGGATGACTGCGGGAGATGGTTTACCCGGATTCTCAGGTACAGGACACTTGAAAAGTTTTTATTCATCGGTGCTTTATTCATGTTACTTGGTTTTTCCAGTGGTATGTATATTTTAAGTCAGTGGATTATGGTATCCGGACCACTGGCACAGATTACTAATGCTGTTCTCTCACTTTCAAGTGTGATAATCGGACTTCAATTAATATTTACTGCACT
>MWDJ01000174.1 GCA_002070505.1 Bacteroidetes bacterium ADurb.Bin145
CTTTAATCCGAGGGTCTTTTTCACCTCTTCCATGTCCATCCCGTTCTTCAGTCTTCCTCCATATAACAGTTTTATCGCTTCTTTATCTAAATCAGACAACTCAGTATTTCTGATCCCACCTACCTGGTAGAAAAAACTATCTTTTTCTGAATAAGATGTTCCATGCAGACCCATGCTGAACAGAATTCCATATAACATGTAATACTGCCGGTCTTCGGATGACAATGAATCTAACATGTACAGGTGATCATTTCCGACTATACCAATTAATTTTCCTTCCGAATCTTTAATTAAACGTTCATCGCTCTTTCTATTATCCTTAAACTCATCAAGCATTTTTTGTGGAATGATCTTAATATTATAGAAATTATACGGAATATCAGCATAATTGGTCTTAAGGAAACCAAGAGCCAGCTCTTCATCTTCAAACTGCGTGGTATCAGAGAGGGCATTCAGATGAGATGCAAGTTCAAGGAGGAACTTCTTATCATCAACCGTGTAAAATGCATCAAGCCAGAACTGGTAATCTTTATTTGACTTGAAAAGAAGCAACTTGGCATTATCATTTCCAAAGATAATGTCAACAAGATGTTCTGCAACATCAGTTTTACTAAATATTTTTCCAGCCTTTCCTTTCTGTTTCTGAAGATCGAGAAGATCGCCTCGAATATATAATTTTCCTGGTGAAACGATACCAATCAGGTCTCCATTGTCATTATGTACAGGATATTCATCTGCATTAATCTCATTTTTTAGTTTCTCCAGAACGGAAGGGGAAATTATTTTAATATAATGTAAATATCGGTCATTGTCAGAAAAAGTTGAAGAACTCTCTTTTTCCTCTCCTGGACTTACATGGGAGGTATCCCGATTTTTACGAATAGAATCATCTTCTACAACACTTCCTGACTTTTTATCTTTTACATCGTTTATTACACCAGCAATAATCTTTTCTTCACCTGAAGATGACTGTGATGTGCATCCTGCAGATATGAAAAAGAAAATTACAAAACTTACACTTAAAACTGTAAGCCATTTCATATAATTATCACCATTATTTCAGGCCATCCCGGTGTTAATCCTTATAACCCATGCCCAGGGCTTTTCTGATCCCGTCAACATCAAGCCCTGATTGTAATCTTCCCCCGTACATCAACCGGATAGCCTCTTTATCCAGGTCAGAGAGATTTATCTGACATGTATTACCCGGATTGAAAAAACTGTCCGGAGATGAACTTTCACCATGGAATCCCATGCTGAATAACAGTCCTTTTACAAGAAAATATCTTCTTTCATCTTTTGGCAGATCATTTAGAAGTATCATCTGATCCTTTCTGACAAGTGCAACTGTCCGGCCTTTACGATCTTTTAATATCTGTTCCCTGACACTGTCTCTTTTATCCAGTTTCTCCTTAAAGAAACCTTCACCAACAATGCTGATCTTATAATGTGTATATGGATTTGGTACATAATTAGGCCGATATGAAGGGAGGGCGATCTTTTCATCTTCAAACCGGACTGACTGAGATAGATCATTTAAAAGTTCAATGAATTCATTGAGAACTTTCAGATCCTCCTGGTTGTACATGACATCCAGCCAGATAAGATACTTC
>MWDJ01000175.1 GCA_002070505.1 Bacteroidetes bacterium ADurb.Bin145
GTTTTCTCCATTATAAATATTTGCCATGCATCCTGTCTGGCGTCAAATTCAAAATTGGCGCGATAATTATGAAATTTTCTTGTTTGCAGTACCACCTCCAGTTTATCAAAAAAGATAAATAAAAAAATCAAACCAGAATTATTATCACATGTTCGATTAATCCAGTAATATTATTTATCAGACCCCAGACTTATCAAATTAGTTAATAAATGAAATGTGAGATATCCATGCGTCAGGTGCCTGTAAGGGGAGAGAGAATTTTATTCACTCGTTTTCAAGAATACTTCAGGTTTTGCCGTTTTTGCCTCTCTATTTAATGATTGCTTCCCTGAACAAATAGTAAGATGCCAGCATAGATGGTGTATTGCTTCTATATCAGGATAAGTATAGAATTTGGCAAGCAATGCCGATATAAGATCCTTGATGTACCTTTAAGACCTATCTTTTCCAAGTGTAGCAGGCACTGGTATATATCCCGCACTGGTTAAGATAATTATATTAAGGTGACATAGTAGGATCAGTGCTGTACCAGGGAAGGGTGGGGGATGATCAATAATTATGCAATGAAGGGGAACAGATGGAACCGAAAAATGAAAAAAGGTTTGAGATTCTTCTAATAGAAGATAACCAGAATGACGTGGAGCTGTTTCTGAACGTAGTTGACTGGATAAACATGGGAGACCAGGTCAGGGTTTTTCTTGATGGACGCGAAGCGCTGGATTACCTTCATGGAAAAGGAGATTATAAAAACGTTCCAGAGACCCTTCCTTCTGTGGTATTTGTAGACCTGAAGATGCCTCTTATCAATGGCCATGAGGTCCTGAAGGCCATTAGAAAGGATAAAAGAACAAAAACCCTTCCGGTCGTTGTATTCACCTCTTCTGACCATGAAAAAGATATCGGGCAGATATATAAGTCAGGGGTGAACAGCTATGTTGTAAAACCCGTCCAGTTTGAGAAGTATGCCGAGACAATCAGGGATCTTATCAATTACTGGAGGAATGTAAATATCCCGCCAGCTGGTATTTAGAATTGATGAATAAACAGAAGATTCAAGTAATAGTCACTCTTTCCTGATCATCTCAAACCTGACTCTCCCCTCTTTAATAATGCGTGCAACCGATCGTTCCCGTGGCGAGAGGCTGCCAAGGCCGGTTTTTACTTCAACGATCACTATCTCTTCCAGGCATCCCTCTGACAGGCCGTTAAAAACAATAAAATCCACAGGTGATCCAAGAAACCTTGCATCTGAGGGGTGATAAGAAAACTCAGGAAACCACGGGATAAGGTGCTCGGTTACTTTTCCCCGGATGACCGAATGAGAGCGGCGGACGGCATCCTTGCGGATTTTTTGCTCTTCATTTCTCTGCCATTCCCTGCAGATTGCATCAGCCTGGATAGCTGCCCTTTTATCCGCTTCCATGCTTATCCACCCCAAAAGTCGTGAATATTCCTCTTTTTTCCAGGATTCAAACAATGCCCTGGCACGTTTATCACCCCTTCGCCATACAAGGACCAGGGCTGCGAGCAGTGTGATGATTAGCAGAAAGAGGAGAAGGATTATCCCCTGGGAGGAAATATGAAGAGGTACTGGAATTATTCCCATTTATTT
>MWDJ01000176.1 GCA_002070505.1 Bacteroidetes bacterium ADurb.Bin145
CATTACCAACACAGGCAACGAAGATCTTTATACCATCTTTTGGATCAACGAATTATATGATCCGGCTGACCCGGACACTTTTTTCGAACAAGTTTAACTGTTAAATATGGGCATTTATTCAGGTGTACCTGCCCGGGAAATGAAATGAAAAAATCAAAACTGAAAGTACTTACTGTTGTAGGCACAAGGCCGGAGATAATCCGTTTGTCAAGGGTCATGGCATTGCTTGATGAACATGTGGATCATATAATTGCCCATACAGGTCAGAACTATGATTATGAATTGAACGAGATCTTTTACAAGGATCTTGATTTGCGAAAGCCTGATTTTTTCCTGAATGTTGATGTCTCTTCACTGGAGGCCTCTGTTGGAGACATTATCAGGAAATCAGGCGAACTGCTTCGCAAGGAGAAGCCGGATGCCCTTCTTGTGCTTGGAGATACCAACTCATGTCTCTCTGCCTATATGGCAAAGAGGCTTCATATTCCGATATTTCACATGGAAGCCGGGAACAGGTGTTTTGATTTCAATGTACCTGAAGAGATCAATCGGCGTGTAATAGATCACATTGCTGATTTTAACCTCGTTTATACGGAACATGCCAGACGACATCTGATATCTGAGGGTCTACCCCACAGGAGAATTTATCTCACCGGCTCCCCGATGTTTGAGGTACTTAATCACTACAGGCCTAAGATTGATGCTTCGGTCATACTGGAAACCCTTAAGCTTACTAAGGGCCAGTATTTTATTGTGTCAGTACATCGTGAAGAGAATGTTGACAATCCGGAGAACCTCAAAAAAATTCTGTTGATCCTGAACCGCATGGCTGAAGATTACAGGGTGCCTGTTATTGTCTCAACCCATCCCAGGACACGTAAGCGTCTGGAGGCAGCGGATAATTTAAAAATGAATTCACTGATCCGTTTCCTGAAGCCATTTGGCTTTACAGACTATGTCCATCTTCAGATGAATGCGCTATGCACGGTTTCTGACAGTGGCACGATCAGTGAAGAATCAGCAATTCTGAACTTCCCGGCAATTTCGTTGCGTAATTCAATGGAGAGACCAGAGGCACAGGATACTGGTACTATAATATTAACCGGCTTCAATCAAAGTATTGTGATCGATTCTATTAAGATAGCTCTGCAAGAAAATGTTAAACAGCCACTAAAACAACCGCTTTCAGAGTATTCTGTCCCTGACACCTCATGGCGAGTTCTTAAATTGATACAAGGACTGTCGTCATTGTCGAACAGATGGCATGGTGTAAGTAACACCTTGTAATTCCTGTTATACGCGAACGATTTCATAAGATCATATTCTACTTGTAATCAGAAATCTTTGACTATTTTTATATCCTAAATGCAGGTGAGATGAAAATTCAGCTAAAGTTGGTTCTGTTTCTTTTCTTACTGTCTATGGTTTTTAATTCCTGTGTAACTAAGAAGGAATTAACCTACTTGAAGTACTCTGTCCGCACTGGCGAGGATTTGTTTTCTGCTGGCGATGTAAGGGGATCAATTACTCCATCAGCTTATAAAATCCTTCCTTACGACAATTTATATATCAGGGTAATAACACCGGACCCGCAATGGTCTGAG
>MWDJ01000177.1 GCA_002070505.1 Bacteroidetes bacterium ADurb.Bin145
ACTTCTGACGGCGTACTACAACAAGGCCCCTTGGCGCGAATTTGAAACAATAGGCATTGAGGAGCCTTTCAGTTTCCAGATCGCCGGCTGCCCTTTACCTATAATCGGAGCAATTGATTTAGTCGAACGAGACGATTCCGGAACCATCATCATCAGCGATTTCAAGACATCAGCCCGTTCTTACAGTAATGACGAAGTCAACCGGAATTTTCAGCTGGTCATCTATCAGATCGCGATGAAGGAAAAAGGTTACAAAGGTTCTGAGATACTGCTTCGTTTTGACTGTTTGATAAAAACGAAACAACCGAAATTTGAGTCCTATTACACCGTCAGGGATGAAATCGATGAGATAAGAGCTAAGAAGAAAATCATCACCGTGTCCAAAGGCATTTCACGAGGAATATTTGTCCCCAACGATTCCGCCTACAATTTCAAATGCAAAAACTGCTCATACAAGAAGAACTGTGATGAGTGGTTTATGGAGGCGGCATGAACGAACTGATTATTTCGGAAGCGCAGGATTATCTCACGATCAGGAGGGATGAGGATTACAAAAGGATAGTCGATATCCGGCACCTGATTCAGAAACATGGAGAAAAAGAAGTGACCGATTTCCTGAAGGACTATCTGAGGGAAAAGGAGAAGGCTCTGCGAAACATGATCCTGATCGATAAGACACACAGGAAGGTCGATTATCTTGCCGGAGCGATACTGAGAATCATGATGGCTATAAAAATATTGGAAGGAGAGGAGGTGAATATCATTGAAAGGTCTGAACAGGGAACAGAAGAGAGCTGCGTCATTCAAAAACGGAATAGCAGCGGTAATCTCCGTAGCAGGTTCAGGGAAAACAAAAACCATGATGGAGAGGATAGGATTCCTCGTTACGCGTCACAACGTCATGCCTGAAAATATATTGGGATTAACATTTACCAGGAATGCGGCGGAGGAGATGCGAAACAGATTGATTCCTGTATTAGGAGAACTTGCCCAAAGAGTTACCTTATCGACAATTCATTCTTTCTGTCATTACCTGTTGAGATCGGAAGGAAAGATGTTTGAGATCATTTCCGGCAAGGAACAGATCGGCATGGTCAGGAATCTCATGAAGCGCAAAAGAATGGACGTGTCCGTGGGAACGGTTCTCAGGGAAATAAGCCTCGCAAAAAATAATTTGATCGGCGTGGAGGAGTTCAGGGCGCTTTATGAGTCGGACAAGCTGATGTCCAAAGTTGCGGCAGTATACGAAGGATATGAAAAAGAGAAAGCGAAAAAATACCTTCTGGACTTTGACGACCTTCTCGTGGAAACCTACAATCTCCTCAGCACCGATGACAGCATCAGGGAAAAAGTATCAGAGCGATACCTGCACGTTCTTATCGATGAATTTCAAGATACAAACCCTGTCCAGCTGGAAATTATCAAGCTGATTGTGGATCATGAAAATTCCGCTGAGAAGTCATACTGGATCACGGGAGATGACTGGCAAAGTATTTACAGTTTTGCCGGAGCTTCTGTTAACAATCTTCTGAATTTCAAAAATAACTTCAAGCAGTCGGAAATCTTCATCCTG
>MWDJ01000178.1 GCA_002070505.1 Bacteroidetes bacterium ADurb.Bin145
AAAGAGAACCTGGTCAGAGCGTTATACCTGACCCTGGGAAAAGACCGGGTTGAAGAGTTCAGAAAGAAATGTATTCAAGAGAACCCGGAGTGGGAACAGTTCTTTCAGGAGTTTGACCGGAGAAATCCGGGCATCTTCCAACAATAGGTATATGTATGCGCTCTTACATACTATACTCTGATATGATTTGTCCAGATTGCCATTCAGAAAAAATAAAAAAATCCGGGTTCGTCCAACTGAAGTCAGGAGCACAGCAACGGTATGAATGTCTCGACTGTGGAAGGACATGGGTAGGAATGGGAAGGCCGAAAATACCGGTGGTTGGTATCCCGTGCCCGGATTGTCACGGTCAGGATATCGCACGTAAAGGATGGAGGATAACCAGGCAGGGAAAGATTCAGCAGTATGTCTGCCGTGGGTGTGGTCACATCTTCACCCTGAAACCTCTTATCAAGAGAGCCGAACCGACACCATGTCCGAAATGTCATTCAGATAAGACCCGGAAGGGTGGAAAGTATATCAGGAACGGGAAAGAACTTCAGCGGTACGTCTGCAATTCCTGTCACTCCTCTTGGATTGACTGATTCTTTTTTGTAAAACAAAATAGTAAGTATTATATACTTATAAAATAAACTATAGTATGTAAGAATACAAACAATGGGAGAAGAAAAATGAACACTGAAGAACTCACAACAAAAATTTTAGAAAACTGGCCTTTGAAAAATGTTGATTATGAAACCGCTTTAAAAATTGTCCAAATCGCAGAAACCCAGAAAACATTCGGGTTTAAATTCACTGATAAAATTGAAGATGAATTTAAAGTATCATACGGATTTGTTAAATTAGTAATTGATACAATCAAGGAACAGAGAAAACTTCAAACAAGCAGTATTTCGAGAGAAGATGCAAGAGCAGATAGAATTTTAAGAATCCGCGATTCAAACGGAAAAGCAACCGCAAGGAAGTGGAACTAAATGAAATCCAAAGAACAACTTTTACAGGAAGGATATGCAATCCTCGAAATCATAGGGCCCCATGAAATATACGGGAAAAACAACGACCCGGTAAAATATGCAATGGGAAGGGATGAAGAATGAATGACAACAGATACGAGTGCCAATTACAAGAATGGTGCAAAGAAAATATTCAGATATGTCCGTTTATGGACCAGGCCGAATGCGGGTTCTATTGCGGTTATCTTACATATCCTCCCAGGTTGCAGGAATGCAAAGATGAATTATCATTACGATGGAACGCCAGGAAGGCACGAACATGATATGCCCTGCATGTGATAATGGGGTTATGCAATCTGGAATCCCGTGCTTCTATTGTAATGCCACGGGAGAAGTCACGGAAGAACAGTATAGCCGAATGTTATTCGGAGATGGAGAAATACAGGACCCTTGCACCCATGTAAGGGATTGTTCAGAATGCTGTCATACGTTCTGTCCATACTAATTTTTTACATTTTTCGTTAAACACCTTTAAATATTTTGTAAAGCATAACTGTCTTTCAGTCTTATGTCTGAATTACGACTAGAATATGTA
>MWDJ01000179.1 GCA_002070505.1 Bacteroidetes bacterium ADurb.Bin145
TTCTGTGCTTTGCTAGCAGCTTGGATAATCATCTTTGGGTCATCCTTCAGGGGTTTAATCCATGACTGAATATACGCGGCTTCCTGTTCTCCCACTTCTGACAGGTTGAACTTCATGGATAGGAATGCTGCACCCAATTCTGCAATCAGTTCTTCTTTTGAATATGATTCTGACCCGAACTCATTAATCTCCATGATACCATCCCTGGCAAGCCTTGATTCATGACCTGTCCAGTGGGTTAATTCATGAAAGAATGTTTTCCAATATGCGTCTGACGACTCGAATTCTTCCTGGTTTGGCATTTTGATAACATCTTTTCCCGGGTTGTATGCAGGTCTCCCACGGATAATTTCAGGGTTGTGTTGGGATATCATTTCCATGATTTCGTCTTTGCTTTTTACATCCTGAACCGGGTCATCCTTTGTAGGTATCCCTTCGCACTGGTCTGCATTGAACACCGTGTAATATTTGAACACGCCATACTTCTTTGGCTTTTCAGGGGTTGATGTTTCATCCTCTTTCAACGTGTAAAAACAGACGGGGTATCCCTTCGCTCCTTTCATTACATTGCCACCAAGTTCGGTTGCCTGTTTGTAGGTCAGCCAGTATGGTGACTTTTCCCCGGAGAATGCCAACATTATGAAATTAATGCCGTTGTATGGTTTCTCTGATACATAATTGACCGGTGCTTTCATGCTCCATGTCTTTCTCCAATCCAGTTTCCCCGATTCAATAAGGGAGATTATCTTGGTTGTGATAACCTCGTAAACAGACATCTTTGCCATATTTACCAATCCTCCTGATTCAAATCTCCCCACGGGTCAGGTTCTTCAGTCTTTACAATCTTGGCGGTTCCTGTTGTCATTGTTTTCACCTAAAAAATTAATTTTTGATATATACTTCAGTCCAAGAAGTGTTGCCTTCTTTTGTAATGTATATCCTGACCTGTTCGTATGGAATTTTCTCCATATACAGGTCTGTTTCAATTTGCTCGATTATTGATACAGTAAGACCGAATGCTCCGGCCTTGTAATTCTGGAAAAGTTTCCAGGCGTTTCCGGGTTTGTGTGATGAATAGTTCATTCCGTTGCTTAATATGTTCATTTTTCTTTTCTCTCCTTTGTAGTTGTTACATACTATAGTTTATTTTATAAGTATATAATACTTATCATTCTGTTTTACAAAAAATTAGTTTAAGATTTCAACCAGTGACCCTTCACCATCATGCATTGAAAAAGACATCTTACTGGTTTTATTATCTCTCCAATAGTTGTATCCCCCTACGTATTTGTAGCCATATACCGGGGATACATCCCTGTGTGTAATCTCACATACTTCTCCCTGGAACATGACAATCCCGTTTATCAGGGTTCCAATCTTTACCCCTATCTGAACATCATCGGAGTCAGTTATTATTCTGTGTATGTTTGAATCGAATTTTACCATTGTAATCACCTAAAAAATTAGAAGATTTCATCTCCGTGTATTTCCCAACACGTTCCAAACATCTGTGCCCGGTCAAACTCAT
>MWDJ01000180.1 GCA_002070505.1 Bacteroidetes bacterium ADurb.Bin145
ACAGTCTGCGGGACAGTGTTAGGCATATCCATAAAAGAAGTTATCCCCCCGGCTGCCGCCGCCCTTGATTCAGTGTATATATCTCCTTTATGGGTCAGTCCGGGTTCTCTGAAATGCACATGATCATCTATAACCCCGGGGATCAGAAATAAACCTGACGCATCAATGATCTGAGAACCTTTTGGGATATCAACCTGACTTGCAGAACCAACTGCAGAAATAACCTCATCCTTTATAAGCAAATCTCCCCTGAAAGATCTCCCCTCATTTACTATTATTGCGTTTCTGATTAATATGGAACTCATCTTCGCTCCTTATTTCCCATTCTTCCTTCCGCCTTCCGCCTTCCACCTTCCACCTTCCGCCCCCTCTTCAACTCTTCAACTCTTCAACCTCTTCACACCCCTTGCCTCTTATATCTTATAAAAAAGCTCCTCAGCTTCATCCTCAGCACCCCGTACAAAGCTTCGCTGAATATACCTCCTGACATTTTGGAAGTACCCTGCTTCCTGTCTGTAAAAATGATAGGCACCTCAACTAATTTATATCCAAGTTTCCAGGCAACAAATTTCATTTCTATCTGGAAACAATAACCCCGCGATTTGATCCTGAAAGGTTTGATATTCTCCAGTACTTCTTTCCTGTAACAAATAAACCCGGCAGTAGTATCTTTTATCTTCATACCGGTAATTACCCTCACATAGATGGACGCTATATATGACATCAGAACTCTTGACAGAGGCCAGTTTATAACGTTAACTCCGCTGACATAACGTGAACCGATTGATACATCAGCGACCCCGTCATTGCATGTATTGAAAAGCCTCACAAGATCATTCGGATCATGTGAGAAATCGGCATCCATTTCAAAAATGTACTTGAATCCCTTCTCTAGCGCCCATGAAAAGCCAGCGATATAAGCGGTGCCAAGACCCATCTTGCCGGGACGTTCAATCAGATGGATATTATTATTGGCAGATTGCAGATTTTTTACAATAGATGCAGTACCGTCAGGAGAATTATCATCAATTATAAGGACTTCAAAGGGAACACTTAGTGAAAAGATTGCCTTTATTAGCGCTTCAACGTTTTCTTTCTCGTTATAAGTAGGGACTATTACTAAATTCGACATGAAAATTAAATATCTGCTAAAATAAGTAAATTCATTTAATGAAAGGTATTATAACTCATTAATTAATACCGGCATATTGCTTCTTGATGATCAGGAGAGGATTTTATGACTGGTCACTATAATAAAAACTGTTGCTCTGAAGGGATATAGTTATTAATAATTCTAATTTTGTCATCCGGAATTATGACATCATGAGAGTCTTACGGTTAATGATCTTTATTTCTTTGCTCCTTACTGCCAGAGGCATTGCTCAAAAGCCATTCTGGGAGGCCAGGCTTTACTCATTTTTTGATAACACTGAATTCGGACATTCATCCTATCAGATACCGCAGACAATGGCCGGTGTCAGGTTCGCCCCGGCACTTGGATTCAG
>MWDJ01000181.1 GCA_002070505.1 Bacteroidetes bacterium ADurb.Bin145
GGATCTGGGTGAAGGAGTATTTGCATTCCCGGAAGAAAGTTGGCCACAGGTAAATGAACAACAGGAAAATGAACTGAGAGAATCTCTTACAAAGTTGGCAAAATCATCACCTGATAAGATATTGGTTAAGCTGGATGAGTTGAATAATCAGCATAAGAAAAGAAGAGGTTGGGTATGGTCAGAATTGGGTTATTCTCCTTTGTGCGGTTCACTGCCATTTCTTGCTGGCATGGCTGAAATAGCTTCAAAATCATTCCCTTCTTTATCAATAAACGAGATCAGAGATTATTATATAACCGAAGGCTATCTGGCAGATCAATATATGCGAAAAGCTTTAGCCACTGTCAAATCTGATAAGGATAAACTGGTTATTAAATCCATTATCCGTGTGGTTTATGTTCCCTGGCTGGAATCAATAACGAAGAAATTCCAGGCACTAATTCAGAAGAATCCCTCTGTTTTCACAGATAAAGCAGCTGTAACTGAATCTGAATCATATGTTTTATTTGTTGATGCTTTAAGGTTTGAGTTGGCGAAAGAATTTGAAGAATGCTTATTAAAAACAGGGTACAAGACAAATCTGACTTCAGCCTGGTCAGCAATACCCACAGTTACACCAACAGCGAAACCAGATGTATCTCCATTGGCAACGGAAGTATCCGACACAAGCAAATTCGTTGAATTCTGTCCTCAGCTATGCAATGGTAAAGACCTGCAAAGTGCATCCTTTAAAGAGGCATTGGAATCGCTTGAATTCACCAATATTAAGAGTGGTGACACATTAAACATCGAGAAGAAATACTGGCAGGAAATTGGTGATATTGACAGAAAGGGACATGATGAACAATCAGGGATTGTCAAGCGCATCGAAGAACTGTTTGATTATGTTCGGGAAATTATCGATTCTGCTTTTGAAAAAGGAGTTAAAAGGATCAAAATAGTTACTGACCATGGCTGGTTATTACTACCAGGCGGATTGCCGAAGACTCAATTGCATGATGGCCTCACAGAAACCCGTTGGGGCAGATGTGCATTAATTAAGGAAGGAGTGAAATCAGAACTTTTACAACTACCGTGGCGTTGGAATCCATCTGTCTTCATTGCTTATGCTCCGGGAATATCTTTTTTCAAAGCTAATGAGGAATATGCTCATGGAGGGATATCTGTTCAGGAGTGTCTGTTGCCAGTACTAATAATCGAAAATACAATTGAATCAGGTCTGTCACCAAAGATTATAAGTTCCAAATGGGTAGGCCTCAAATGTGCAGTTGAAACAGAAAACTCCGGCAAAGATTATACTCTTGATATACGTACCAAATTCAATGATGAAACAACAACCATTGTAATCTCAAGGAACAAGGCAGTAATTGAAGATAAAGGAAGTTTAATGGTAAGCGATGATGCGGAATCACAATCTGCGACCATTGTATTATTAGATGATAAAGGAAGGATCAGAGATA
>MWDJ01000182.1 GCA_002070505.1 Bacteroidetes bacterium ADurb.Bin145
GATAAGCTTGATCAGAATATTGTGCTGACGATTCCGGTTACGTTTCTGAGAAAGATGTAAACGGTGCAAAGGCGCAATGGCACAAAGGTGCAACGGACAAATTCCCCCTTTGAAGGGGGTTAGGGGGATGTTTCACGATTAAGTAAAGTCCAGGCTGAATGGTGAAGAAGAAGTTAGCTGGGGATTGGTAAGTTTTCGTAAATCCTATCTATCTTTCAGGTAAAGATCGCAAGATTGCACAGACAAAGTAACATAATTTTTAAGTAGAAAAAACATCCCCCTGACCCCCTTCAAAGGGGGAATGAAGAAGGCCCCCAAGCCATCTTGCTCACTTCGACCTCGCATGTTTAAACAATATGTTCCACCACGATTTCCAGAAATACCTGAAATCAGTCAGAAGAGGACTTCTGTCGTAGGAATCGAGATATTTCATTTCTGAAGCCTGGATACTGTCAAGATCCGAGGGCATATCGGCATAAAAGGGAGGAATAAGTCCGGGTTTGTACATGATCCTTCTCTGGCGGACATCTTCTTTATAAAGCTCAAAATAGTGTTTGCTAAGAGGCCTTACACCAACAAGTTTCATATTACCCTTTGCCAGGTTTATGAATGTGGGCACTTCATCGAGCCATATCTTGCGGCAGACAGATCCCCATGATGTTATCCGGAAATCGTTATTGAACTTGCCGCCGTCCTGAAGATCGTACAAATTATAAACATAATCCTGGATATATTCCGAATACGGATGCATTGTCCTCAGCTTGTAAACCTTGATAATCTCTCCTCCCTTGCCTATCCTTGGCAGAGTAATTATCGGACCATAATATGCTCCATTCTTTGGAAGTGGTTCCGTTACCTTTCTTGCTTCTATGCAAAGCTGGTTCCCTATGAATGATTCCTGCTTTATGCTGAACCCGCCCCTGCATATCCTGCCAAGAGCTTCGGCCCTTGAGATGACGGCTTTGTTGCCGCCAGTGAGGAATAAATAGAAATTCCGGGTGAATTTAAGCTTCGGTAATATCCTTTTAATCACAAAATCAAAGAAATAGATGATGTAGTTGATGACCGGCGGATACTTCTTCAGCAGTCTTTTCTTGCGCTGATCTTTCGTCTCAACACAGCAGAAAAAATAACCACCCATATCAAGTTTCCAGTTAACGGCTTCAATAAAATGATCTATATCCTTTATGTCGTTTATTTTATGAAGGTTTATTATATATCTGTAATTTTTCTCAGGGAGATTTGAAATATTAAATCTTGTTGTAGTTGACAGAACAGCAGTCCTGTCTGTGAGCTTAGGGCCCGTCATAGTGATTATCGCTTCAGCCATCTCAGGACCGGACTCCGATTCAATGGCTTCTATAATACCGGGGTTTACAGATGCTTTAATATCCTCAGGACTCCCGTTACCATTACCATTGCCGTT
>MWDJ01000183.1 GCA_002070505.1 Bacteroidetes bacterium ADurb.Bin145
AGGCTGCGAATATCACCGGAGACATGATGATGTATGGCAGAACATTGACCGGGAGAATCCACATTGGGAATGTCTAACTGTATTCAGGTGTCATCATCCGAATGCAAGAGCATACCGAAAACCGGATTCAACCGGTGGTGTGAAAGTTGGTGACGTTTGCTGGTCGTGTAAAGGGTATTGGGAATGAAACTCAAAATAATCGTTGATGTCGAAGATTGCCCGTATAAACGGAATAAATTCAATTCAGATCATAATGGTTCGTTTTTCAGGTGTAAACACCCTGATGGTGATGGGAAGTGCTATTCTAATTATAGTCGGCTCTATGCAGTTTGCCCGGTTGCTGCAATGGGCGGAATGGTGTTTGAATGAGAATACTGGATAATACGACTGAACTACAAATCCGGTTAAGACCGGATGAGGTAAACTCGTTTGTGAATTTCGTTTTGAATGCTCCTGCATCCCGGTTCAGAAAAGAGATGCTTGAACAGATGAAACGGGAGTGTTTATTATGAAAACCACAATCTTTGAAGATGGCCTGGATATCTTTGTACCGGATGAAGAGATGGTCGAGATGTATAAAATTATCAGCCGGGCTGACTATACCAGCCCTTTGAAATACCAACTACTGAATGAGATAATGAAACTGATACCCCTGAAAACATTAAAGGAGATACAGGAGCGGAATTGAATGAAATACAAATGTCACGTATGCCATATCGTAATTGATGAGTCTGACCTGATAGCCAGCAACTGCCCGCAATGTAAGAGCAACCTGGGTCTGAAAGAGATGTGTCCGAGGGATAACCTGACCTGCACCCATGAGATAGTGGATAAACTGGCATATTGCCCGGAGTGCGGTGAACCTATGTGCCCTGAATGCGGATGTCATGATGTTTCCCAAATCAGTAGAATAACCGGGTACTGCTCTGACGTAGAAGGCTGGAATAATGCGAAGAAACAGGAATTGAAAGATAGACACCGGGTAAACATATCTGATGAGAGTGGTATGATATGAGCGAAATAGTAGTATTCCGACTTGAAACCTGTCCGAACTGTGACAGGTTAGAAGAATTATTGAGAGAATCTGGAATAGAGTTTAGAGAAGTTGATTTGCAGGATACACGGCACCCGGACATGATAACCATGCGGATGGCAGGGATATTCCCTCAGGAAGCCCCAGTTATCCGGGTTAATACGTGTTATGCGCAATCAAAAACCATCTTCGATGGAAATGAACTGTCAGGGACTGTAAAAGCAATGATAGGGATAGAATAATGGTTATTTTATCTATTGACTTTGACGGCACCATCGTGAAAGACGAGTATCCAGGTATCGGAAAACCCCTGCCTGGAGCAATACAGGCAATAAATGAACTGTATGATGATGGTTACTGCATCATCATCAACTCCTGCCGGG
>MWDJ01000184.1 GCA_002070505.1 Bacteroidetes bacterium ADurb.Bin145
TAAATGCTTCCCCGGGCTGGGGTGGGACTAACACCAATAGACCTTTGTCAGATAACTCGTTAAGTTTTTCATTTATATCCGAACATTTGAAACATATGTGATGAAATCCTCCGCCCCTGCTCACAAAATTTTGCAATGACAGATTCCCCTCTACCGGTTCAATCAATTTCACAGGGATACTGCCCTCTTTACCAAGAAAAACAACTTTTACCTTTTGAAGAGAATTGACCACTATGTTGGTCAACTGTCTGTACCCGAAAACACGGCTCCAGTAGCTGATGCCCTCTTCCAGATTCTTTACAGCGAATGAAATGTGATCAATAACCATTTATTCTCCTTTACGTTTAAAAGCTCTCCTGAATTTTTCCTTTGTTACCAGGCAGAAGAACTGGAATATTCCTATCAGGTATCTTTTCCAAAGCCTCCTTGGTTCCTGGATGAGTCTGAACAACCATTCAAGGCCGGTATCCTGCATCCATCGCGGGGCTCGTCTGATATGACCTGATATGATATCGAAATAACCCCCTACACCAAGTATATACCTTGCATTCAGTTTATGCCTGTAGCTTTCGAAAAAGAGCTCCTTCTTTGGTGAGGACATCCCGAGAAACAGAATGTCAGGGTTAGCCTTGTTTATAAGGTCGAATATGTCTTTCTCCTCTTCAGGCCTGTAATAACCATTACGACTTCCGGCGATTACGATTTTTGGAAATTTCTTTTCAATATTATTCCTGCATTCCGAAAGGATATTCTCCTGCGCACCAAACAGGAAAATACTCATCCGTTCGCGATTTGCCATAGCAAGTATATCATCTGCAAGATCGGGAGTTGCTACCCTTTCAGGTACAGCATATCCAAATGACCGCAAGGCCCAGACCACAGACATGCCGTCAATATGCACGAGATCAGCACTATTGATAGTATTCCTGAATTCATCATTCCGGACAATGTCATTTATTGTTGCGGAATTGACCCCAAATTGAGCAAGCTGCCGCCTGTTCCTGATAGCACTTTCAATAATTGCAAGAAATTCAGATCTTCTCAGCGGATTAATCCTGATATTAAAGATGTTTACCTCTTCAATATCTTCCCGGGAATCGATTTCTTTAACATATGATGACATTATAAGAAATATTAGTTTCTGTTATCATTATTCTTCTCCTCAACATGTACTTCCTTCAGAGAACATAGTCTTATGTGCTCAGCCTTATCCTCTTGTGTTAAAAACCTGTCCTTGATTTTTCTGGCCGGATTGCCACCGTAAATCGAATAAGGTTCAACATTACATGTTACCACTGAACCTGCAGCAATAATGCTTCCCTTGCCAATTGTAACTCCCGTTAGAATAATAGCTCCATGACCTACCCAAACATCATCTTCAATTACTACTTTCTGGTTA
>MWDJ01000185.1 GCA_002070505.1 Bacteroidetes bacterium ADurb.Bin145
GGTGGAATTATATGTGGTGATGGGATCTGGCATCTTCTTCTTTGGGCGTCGGATTTTCAATACATCTTCAATAAATATCAGGGAATTTTTCAAAAACCGGTGATCGACCGGATGGTTAATACATTCTCCTGATAGACGTTCACGTATTCGATCTGCAATAGCGTCTGGCATTTCCCTAAACCAATGATCTCTGTCAAGCATCACAATCCTGCTTACTGAATCATTCTTCTGTTTTAACTTGGTCTCAAGAAAAAAGGCATTAATTACAGATATGTCCAGGTCTCCGGATCCATGAAGAATTACTGATGGAGCATCAAGTGCAGACAATAATGCTGACGGTGATGAATCATCGGAAAATAATCTTTTAGGGATTGTTAGCTCAAGGTAATGGTCTGCGTCTCTCAGTTTTATCTTATCCCGGCCTTTTCTGACCGCCTGTAAGAGTTTTCCAAGATTTTTCATGATCAGCGAGGTATCGGGATCAACGGGAGAGTATTTTTCGATCCCGGCAGACTGCAGATTCTGGTCTTTAAAGGGGAAGTATTTCTGGGTGAGAACCGATTCAACATCTGTATATACACCACCTGCAATTATATAACCGGCTGGCTTCAGGCCATATGAGACCAGCTCACACATCAAGCAAACTCCAAAACCATGCCCGAATATTACAGATTTATTAAGGTTGCATGAGTGTTCTTTCATCAGGTTTTTTATCGTGATATATATATTCGGGATATGAGTTGTGGCATGTATCATGGCATCGGAAGGGATGTCATCAGTATCTGTTGAAAAAGAAAGAGAAAGTACACCTAATCCATTATTAAAGAAAAAGTTTGTTACCTCATCAATGAATTTTTTTTCCCTGAACCAGACATCCTTTTCTAATCCTGGTCCACCTAAAGGGAGAAGCCCATAAACCCAGCCGGGAATGATGATTACAACACCCGGCTGTGGTATTTGTGCCGGCAGGGTCAGATTCCATTGAAGGACATTATTCGTAATGATACTATTGTTCTGCATGTATCTTTTTTAGTGACTTAATAATTATTAAAATTTATTATATGAATGTTCATAATTATAAATTCATATAAGTGAAATAATTAAAGTAATTTCGATAATGGGTATATTCATCCTTTTTCTTGTAAAAATGGGCTACAAAAAAAATTTGTATTGTTAATAAAAATATTATTTTAGTAACATTTTTAGACTGGTAAGGTAAATATATAATGCGGTAGCAGTATCAGGCAGACATACATCTGAAAATGGTCTGTTTCTTTACCAGATACGACCTGTTCTAATCACAAAGCATGGAGAGACGTGATATATGAATAATCCTGATACGGCTATCGTGAACTCTCATATT
>MWDJ01000186.1 GCA_002070505.1 Bacteroidetes bacterium ADurb.Bin145
GCTTCATTAGTAGTTTTTCAGGTCAGAGGTCAGGTTTCCGGGAGAGGATCAATCATCCTTCATGTTCCTAAAAAGTCAATAATCCGATTATCGTCAATAATGTTAGCGGCTCCGGATGAAGATCGCGAAATAAATGAGATGGATATGAGCATGCTTCATGAAATCGGCAACATAATGACCTCTTCATATCTTGACTCATTCGCAAACCTGTTATCCATAATGCTCATTCCATCTCCTCCTTCAATGGTAATTGACATGCCACATGCTGTAATCCAGTCTGTGATTGCTGACCAGGAACTTGATGAAGAATTAGATCAGGTTCTTTTATTCAAAACAGACATGCACTGTGCAGAATTTGACCTTGAGGCCGGATTACTTCTTCTGCCTTCCAAATCCCTGCTCCACGAATTTCTTGATCGGTTTAGAAAAGTAAGAATGAATCACGAATAAACCTACTCTTTTAATGATATTTTCACTGTTAATTTAAAGAGAAAAGTAAACAATGTACCTTTTTTTATGTCCATGTATCAGGAATCCTGATTTACGTGCCAGGGGAATTACCCATCAAAAAGATCTTGATGCATTTAACCAGGTTCTGTTAAGATGTAAAACCTTTGACATACCGGTAAAAATGCTTCCTTGTGCAGAAACCCTTTATCTTGGCCCTGATCATGAACCAGGACATTTTATAGATCGGCTTGATACGCCTGGGTTTTATGAACTCGTTTTTCTGCTCGAAAAAAGTGTCCGTGAAGATATGGAAAAAGAAGGAAAACCTTATGCGATAATTGGTGTTGATTCATCTCCAGTATGTGGCGTTCATAATACCTGGTATGGCTCTGTAAATGGTTCACATGCAAAGATACCCGGGAGAGGCTTTTTCTTAAATCGTTTTTCTGATATTCTGGCATTTGATGTTTTCGAGGCAGCAAGCTGGAAGGTGTACCTTGCTGCTCCTTTATTTTCCGAAGCAGAATGTGAATATAATAAAAAGATTGCAGATATATTATCTGGATATGCCTTGCAGGTCCATCTTCCTCAGGAATGCGGCGACTCAGAACACTCAAGAGACATTTCAATACAGAGAGAGATTTTTGAAAAAAATTTAGATGCTCTTGACAATGCAGATATCGTCATCGCGATAATTGACGGAGCAGATGCGGATTCAGGAACGTCATGGGAGATAGGTTATGCATTTGCCAAAGGGAAGAAAATTATCTCATTACGGACCGATTTTCGACGCGTCGGTAACAGTGAACTTGTAAACCTGATGCTTGAACAGTCGTCCCAGGTCGTAAATAATATTCCTTCATTAATCAATGCAATCCCCTGTCCAATTCCTGTCAGGCCGTATTGTGAAACT
>MWDJ01000187.1 GCA_002070505.1 Bacteroidetes bacterium ADurb.Bin145
GACAGCCTGCGGTAAATTGAAAAAATGGAACCCACTGATACATTATAATCTATATTTGATGAACCGTCAAGGGGGTCCATGCAAACAACATATTTCCCCTTTTTGGAGAGGTTGTCCGTGAAGACAATCTCATTCTGGTTCTCCTCGGTAGCTATTCCGCAGCATTCACCGCTCGACCTTAACGCCTCGGTAAATGTCTTGTCGGCGAAAATATCAAGTTTCTGCTGCGTTTCTCCCTGGATATTCAGTATCCCTGATTTGCCAAGGATATCAACCAGGCCTGCTTTGTTTATCTTCTTATTGACAATTTTTGCTGCAGTGCCGATATGGCTGAGAAGACTTGACAGATCTCCTTTCGCAAAAGGGAAATCCTTCTGCCTTTGTACGATAAAATCGTTCAGAGTTGTAATTCTGTATGACTGCATAGCAATCCGAAGATAGTTGCTTTTTAAATCCGAAATTCTAATTTTATAGAAAATTTCTTCATATGAAGGTATTTAAATTCGGCGGGGCATCAGTGAAGGATGCAGCCGGAATAAGGAACCTGTCGAGAATCGTAGAAAGGGAAAAAGATGATTTGATTGTCGTTGTCTCGGCATTCGGGAAGACAACAAACGCTCTGGAAAAAGTTTTCAGATCATGGCTGGATAATGATAAAGCTTATAAAGATCATCTCGATAATATATACAGCTACCATGCGACAGTTACCGGCGAATTGTTCCCTTCCGGAGATTCTGCAAAGGAAAGGGTCGATATGTCTTTCTCAAAGCTGAAGAATTATCTTAATAAGCCGGGCCGGTCTGATTATGATTTTGAATATGATCAGATTGTTTCTTACGGTGAATTGTGGTCAACATTAATTGTATCGGAATTCCTCAATAAATCAGGAATAAAGAACGAATGGATTGATATCCGGGAAATACTCGTCACTGATGAGCGATTCCGTGATGCTAATGTGTTATGGGAAGAAAGTGCAATACGGACAAAATCTGTTTTTGATTTCAGTAATTCAAAACTTTTTGTTACACAAGGATTTATAGGCGGTACATTATCGGGTAATGCGACTACTCTCGGCAGGGAGGGATCGGATTATACTGCAGCTTTACTTGCCAATATGCTTGACGCGGAGAGCGTAACAGTCTGGAAAGATGTTCCGGGCCTTCTCAATGCAGATCCCAGATGGCTGTCTGATGCCAGGAAACTCGATCAAATGTCTTACAGGGAAGCTGTTGAGATGACATTCTCAGGAGCAAAAGTGATCCATCCTAAAACAATCAAGCCTTTACAGAACAAAGGAATACCCCTTTACGTAAAATCATTTATATCTCCCGATGAGAAAGG
>MWDJ01000188.1 GCA_002070505.1 Bacteroidetes bacterium ADurb.Bin145
GTTTTCAAATACCTGCGGCTCTACTCCAAACACATCTTTTAAAAGATCCCGGTGCAGGTTTACCTGGTTACAAAATTCGTCCATCGTCCAGAACAGGCTTGAGATGCTGTGAAAGTAAGTCTGCCCGATCATCTCGACATTTTTATGCCTGGCGGCCTGTTTAAACAGGTCAAGAACATCCGGTGCCCATTTTTCCAGTTGTTCTATAAGGACACCAGATAAGGAGAAGGCACAGCAAAATCCGTCGTCAAGCTGGTCCAGGATTATGGATGTGGCCGGGTCATAGCACTTATCACATACTCTAAGCAATATTTCCTTATTTGCATCATCAAAATAGCGCTCCGTCGAATGCTCAGGATCATTGCTAAAATCAGGCCTGAATTCCTTTTTCAGCCGGTGAGGTTGATGAACTTCAAACCCGATACAAAAACGCTGTTTCATATACTCTCCTCATTATTCGCGTAAAAAAGCAGAAATGTTCCACAAGCGTGGGCCGACTGAACCATATTGTTTATTTTCCTGTATTTAATATATAACATGTGTGGAACCTCCTGTATGAAAAAATAAGGAACACCACATATAGAAAGAGATAAAACTGATGCATGTGGATTTTACATCAATGGATATCGCTATCCTTCAGGTGCTGGCTGACCCTGCTATTATCATCTTCATATTGTGCACAATAGTTGCAACCGTAGGAAAATTCCTGCGTTCATGGATAATATCCTGCATCTTGATCGTACTGTTTGGGCTTCTCATTATCGTAATCGCCGTAACTGCAGGACAACTTGCAGGGCTTGATGAACAGATCAGGTACCTGATTACCGCCCGGTATTCATTCTTTTCGGTGATTTCCCTGACCCTTCGGGACATAATCCTCATGGTATTTGTCATCTTCGCGTTTCAGCTTTCACTGGCATTGCATGTTACAAGGGCGGATGTTGAGTTTCAAAAACGGTTCTTCTGGCTGCCTAAAAAACATATCAGACATTACGAGATGGAATATACATTTGAATCGTTATTGAAAAAAATCAAGGATAAATGAGTGTGAATCAGTTGACTGAACGATATCAGCCTGATATCAGCCTTGTGTCAGTCTGGTTTTTTTCCAGATGCGATCAGGTTATATGCAAGGTAAGGGATATTGTCCTCGATAAAAGATTCAACTTTTTTGGCGATCATGAACAGTGGTCCTGCAAGGTTAAAGTGCGCAAATGAGCATCTGAATATCTCAATATCTATAAAGCCCGCTTTATCCAGAAGGTCATACATCTCTTTTGCACTGTAATAATGCTCTGCAAATGATCCGACACCTACCCGGCGAATCTTCATCCTGGCA
>MWDJ01000189.1 GCA_002070505.1 Bacteroidetes bacterium ADurb.Bin145
AGAATTGAGTCGAGTTTAATCTGATATACCTCCTCAGCAGGATACGTTGTTTTATATCCTGATTTTTCTACCCAGAGTTTATAGTTTCCAGCAGGTAGAGGATAAAACTGGAATTTTCCTGTTGTGTCGACAGTATATTGAATTGTGCCAGCGTCTCCTTGACAATAAACAGTTGCGCCTGCTGGTCCAGCAGCATCATATATTTTTACTGCGCCTGATATTGAATATGCCACAATGTTGAAGTCCTTTCCTGTTGCATTCTGAGGTATTGTAACTGTGTAGGAACCATCTAATGGCGAGACAACAGTATGGTTATTCAATGATGCTGAAATTGTGTATGTTCCTGCGGGAAGCGGACTGAACTGGTAATTACCTTTTGCATCCGGGGCCGTATTGATTGTTCCTGTTTCTCCCTTGAGCGTAATTGTCACACTCGTCACAGGATTTGGACTATTATAAAGAGATACTTTCCCAGAGATAGAAAATGCTGTAATCGTAAAGTTTTTTTCGGTTATATTGCCCTTTACACTTAAACTATACTTCCCATCTTTTGGTGCAACAACTGTATATCCAGGCAGATCTGCGCTTAATTCATAGTCCCCTGTTGAAACTGTTGCAAATGAATAATTACCATTTGAATCAGGATGCGTTGTTTTTGTTGTACTTGAACCTTTTAATGTAATTGTAATAGTCGTTATATCTCCTGATGTCTGCCAGAATACTGCTTTTCCGGATATCGAGTAGGTCATAAGCGTAAAGTTTTTATCTTTTGCATCTGGCCCAAGTGTTATTGTATAACTGCCATCCCCTGCAGGAATTATTGTTGAATAATCAGCAAGAGAGGCAGTAATTTTGTATTGTCCGGATGGGAGCGGGGTAAATTCATAATGCCCAGTGGAATCTGGAGAGGTTGTTCTTGTTGATGTTCCATCGTCGCATTTTATCACAACATCCGTTACATTACCTGTTCCAATGAGTTTTACATTTCCTGATATCTTAAATGTCGCAAGATTAAAGTTATATCCGGTCAGGTTGGTTTTGTTGAATGTGATTCTATACTTTCCTGATGGTGGAGAAGTTACAGAGTAATTGCTTAATGATGCAGTAAGGTCGTATGTTCCTGGCGAGACTCCTGAAATTGTGTAGTTACCGTTTTCGTCAGGAATTGTTGAAAGTGTAGCAATGTTTATTGTTACATCGCTCATTTTTCCTGGGCCACCGAGAATTGAAACCTTTCCAGAAACAGAAAGAAGCGTTGTTGCAGTAAGGGTGAAGTCCTTTAACGTGGCATCAGGACCCAGTGTAATTTTATATTCACCAGAGCCAGGGAATGT
>MWDJ01000190.1 GCA_002070505.1 Bacteroidetes bacterium ADurb.Bin145
TTATGGAAAATCCGGTTCAGGGGTTGGGATTAAAGGTGGCGAAAGATGAAGCGACCAGAAATGCGCTGAAAAAAGCACTGCCCAGAATATTCCGTGATAATGAGATATTCGAGGGGAAAACCATTGTCGACTGTGATTTCCTAAACAACCAGCTATTTCCTGATATTATCCATAATATTCTTAAATGGATGTGTTCAGGAGATTCTTTTTTGCAAGAGATGCCAGTCGGCAAAAGAGATGTTTTCATAAATATCTGTAAAACTCAGTATGATTTCACACCTGATCATAAGAACATATTCTCTATAGCGGAAAAATTAGGGGCACAGAGAAACCAGTGGAAATACGTGTGGCAAATGTATGCCAATGCTCCAAAAAAATATCCGGAAATTGAAGAATTGCTTCGTTCCGGCAAACCTGGGGATCTGGGTGAAGGAGTATTTGCATTCCCGGAAGAAAGTTGGCCACAGGTAAATGAACAACAGGAAAATGAACTGAGAGAATCTCTTACAAAGTTGGCAAAATCATCACCTGATAAGATATTGGTTAAGCTGGATGAGTTGAATAATCAGCATAAGAAAAGAAGAGGTTGGGTATGGTCAGAATTGGGTTATTCTCCTTTGTGCGGTTCACTGCCATTTCTTGCTGGCATGGCTGAAATAGCTTCAAAATCATTCCCTTCTTTATCAATAAACGAGATCAGAGATTATTATATAACCGAAGGCTATCTGGCAGATCAATATATGCGAAAAGCTTTAGCCACTGTCAAATCTGATAAGGATAAACTGGTTATTAAATCCATTATCCGTGTGGTTTATGTTCCCTGGCTGGAATCAATAACGAAGAAATTCCAGGCACTAATTCAGAAGAATCCCTCTGTTTTCACAGATAAAGCAGCTGTAACTGAATCTGAATCATATGTTTTATTTGTTGATGCTTTAAGGTTTGAGTTGGCGAAAGAATTTGAAGAATGCTTATTAAAAACAGGGTACAAGACAAATCTGACTTCAGCCTGGTCAGCAATACCCACAGTTACACCAACAGCGAAACCAGATGTATCTCCATTGGCAACGGAAGTATCCGACACAAGCAAATTCGTTGAATTCTGTCCTCAGCTATGCAATGGTAAAGACCTGCAAAGTGCATCCTTTAAAGAGGCATTGGAATCGCTTGAATTCACCAATATTAAGAGTGGTGACACATTAAACATCGAGAAGAAATACTGGCAGGAAATTGGTGATATTGACAGAAAGGGACATGATGAACAATCAGGGATTGTCAAGCGCATCGAAGAACTGTTTGATTATGTTCGGGAAATTATCGATTCTGC
>MWDJ01000191.1 GCA_002070505.1 Bacteroidetes bacterium ADurb.Bin145
AGCAAGGCCTGTTCATATTGATTTTGGACCAGGGTAAGATTATGTAATTCACTGGATTCCTGAGCTTTCATCTCCAGCAGATCTGATTCGGCCTGTAATCCAAGTGTTATCATTTTTTGCGTTTTCTGTAAATTAAGAGCAGTGAGCTCCACCTGTTCATGCACAATAGTCTGCAGTTTGTTAAAATAGAGCACATCGTAATACTTGTTCATTACTTCAAAAGCAATTTCCATTTCCTGCTGTTTTACCTCTTCCCTGTTTATCAAGTATTGCAGTTTCTGAAATTTTGCCGAGTTCACGCGTGTAAAACCGCGAAACAGATCCAATTGTGAATCAAGGTAAAAATTCATCGAAAAGAAGTCCTGAGTAATAAAGGTATTGGTAGTTGGGTCAATGGAACGCCCATATCGCTTATTGGCTGAACTCCCGGCATAAAGTGAAGGCAAAAAATCGCGCTTCGTTTGCCTGTATTGTTCATCAGCAATATCTGCCCCGATATTTTTATTCGCGTAAGCAAGGTTGTTTTCCAGTGCATACCGGATGCATTGGCTCAGGTCCATCTCCTGTGCAACAGTTACAGCGCTGATTGCTGAAAGAAAAAGAAGTGTAAAGAAAGCATGCCTCATATCGTTGACTCATTATTCACAAGAATAAGGACAGAATTAATGCCAGGATTGTATTTATCTGAATATCATTATAATGAACATAATATATTTTATTAAACTGTAAAAAAATCAGACAGCAGGTGTCAATTTATTTGACATCATGAAAGGAAAATATTACCTATGCCGGTGAAACGGTTTTCAATAGTATGACCCGTCAGAAGAGTTATCAGTGGATTTGTCTTGCAGAGAGATGCCCAGGTCATCGAATTGATCCCCTGCTTAGCCTTAAGTCGCTATTCAGGAGGCGGTATGATGGATCCTGGTTTTCAAATTCTGACACGGTTAATTAATTTTACCGGACAGAAGTGTTTCCAAAATAGTGTTTGGAGTTTGATATAAGTGAGATGAAAAACAGCCGTATTCTAATTATTGACGACAACAAGAGTGTACTTAGCGCGCTGGAGCTGTTGTTGCAGCCTCTTTGCCAAGAGGTGGTCACATCACCCAATCCTAATGAAATTCCCTCATTGATTGAATCAGGGCATTTTGATGCGGTTTTGCTGGACATGAATTTTTCAGCTGGCATCAACACGGGGAATGAGGGTTTGTATTGGCTGAAACGCATTCTGGAATATGATGCGAATCATTCTGTTATTATGATTACCGCCTTCGGAGATGTTGAACTGGCTGTACGCGCG
>MWDJ01000192.1 GCA_002070505.1 Bacteroidetes bacterium ADurb.Bin145
GCTGCCGGTTTTATAGGCTCCAGTCTTGCCGATGATCTTCTGGCAAAAGGTTTCAGCATCATGGGTATTGACAATTTTGACTCATTCTACACGAGAGATATAAAGGAAACGAACATTTCAAATGCTCTGAAACATAACTTATATTCTTTTCAGGAGGGGGATATACGGGACATGAAATTTCTTGACAGCTGCTTTTCCGGTTTCAGACCTGACATTATTATTCATCTTGCAGCGAAAGCAGGTGTGAGACCATCTATAAAGGATCCGGCTTCCTATTATGACGTCAATGTCAATGGAACCCTGAATATGCTCGAAGCAATGAGAAAGAACAAGATAGGCCGGATGTTGTTTGCATCTTCATCATCGGTTTACGGAAACAATAAAAAGATCCCCTTTGCCGAGTCGGACAATGTTGATTTTCCGGTTTCTCCTTATGCTGCATCAAAAAAAGCATGTGAACTGCTGTGTCATACATATCATCACCTTTTTGACATGGATATATTCTGTCTGAGGTTTTTCACGGTTTACGGCCCCAGACAAAGACCTGATCTGGCAATCAATAAATTTACCAGGGCCTTGCTGAACGATGAGCCGATAACTTTGTTCGGGGATGGAAGTACTTCACGGGATTACACTCATATCAGTGATATTTTACAGGGAATCGGGCAGGCTATGGAAAATCTTAAAGGATTTGGGATATTCAATCTTGGTGAGTCAAATGCAATATCACTTAAGGAACTGGTTGCCCTTCTTGAAAACAGTACCGGGAAAAAGGCAGATATAAAATATCTTCCAATGCAGGATGGAGACGTGTTACGAACTTTTGCAGATATCTCAAGGGCAAAAAGCGTACTTGGTTATAATCCTGTTGTAAACATAGCCGATGGGATTAGTAATTATGTCGAATGGGTAAGAGTTAATAACAGAAACTTCTGAAGGCATTGAAGTACCATTAACAGGATTAAGATAACAACTTGCGGGATGCTGGGCATAGCAATTTTATGTAAGACCTTATTGAAGGGCGGGGCTGAAAAACAGGCCCTCATACTGGCAAAGTCATTGCAGGAGAAAAATATTGATGTTTGCATTGTAAACTGGTATCAGGATAAGATCGATCCCGAAAACCTGAGGTATATCCGGCAAAATGAGATCAGATATTTTCCCCTCAATGGAGGATTAATCTCAAAGCTTTTCTCACTGAAGCGATTATTGGAAAATGAAAATTCCGGCTATATAGTATCATACCTCACTCTTGCAAATATTGTTGCCGGAATAAGCAAACTGATG
>MWDJ01000193.1 GCA_002070505.1 Bacteroidetes bacterium ADurb.Bin145
CGAGATTAAACTGCTTCAGTGATGCTTCTGCATTAAGATTGGCGCGCTGCACAGAGGGCATATGCCCTAAAGCTACCAGGTAAACCTCATCTGGCAAGAAAAAACTATCTGCTGATACCGAAAAACCCTCGGTTTCAATCTCCAGGTCATCATCAAGCGGATAATGCATCAGGTTTTTAAGATTAAGCAAGGCCTGTTCATATTGATTTTGGACCAGGGTAAGATTATGTAATTCGCTGGATTCCTGAGCTTTCATCTCCAGCAGATCCGATTCGGCCTGTAATCCTAGTGCTATCATTTTTTGCGTTTTCTGTAAATTAAGAGCAGTGAGTTCCACCTGCTCACGTACAATACTCTGCAGCTTGTTAAAATAGAGCACATCGAAATACATGTTCATTACTTTAAAAGCAATTTCCATTTCCTGCTGTTTTACCTCTTCCCTGTTTATCAAGTATTGCAGTTTCTGAAATTTTGCCGAGTTCACGCGTGTAAAACCGCGAAACAGATCCAATTGTGAATCAAGGTAAAAATTCATCGAAAAGAAGTCCTGAGTAATAAAGGTATTGGTAGTTGGGTCAATGGAACGCCCATATCGCTTATTGGCTGAACTCCCGGCATAAAGTGAAGGCAAAAAATCGCGCTTCGTTTGCCTGTATTGTTCATCAGCAATATCTGCCCCGATATTTTTATTCGCGTAAGCAAGGTTGTTTTCCAGTGCATACCGGATGCATTGGCTCAGGTCCATCTCCTGTGCAACAGTTACAGCGCTGATTGCTGAAAGAAAAAGAAGTGTAAAGAAAGCATGCCTCATATCGTTGACTCATTATTCACAAGAATAAGGACAGAATTAATGCCAGGATTGTATTTATCTGAATATCACTATAATGGGCATAATATGTTTTCTTAAACTGTAAAGAAATCAGACAGCAGGTGTCAATTTATTTGACATCATGAAAGGAAAATATTACCTATGCCGGTGAAACGGTTTTCAATAGTATGACCCGTCAGAAGAGTTATCAGTGGATTTGTCTTGCAGAGAGATGCCCAGGTCATCGAATTGATCCCCTGCTTAGCCTTAAGTCGCTATTCAGGAGGCGGTATGATGGATCCTGGTTTTCAAATTCTGACACGGTTAATTAATTTTACCGGACAGAAGTGTTTCCAAAATAGTGTTTGGAGTTTGATATAAGTGAGATGAAAAACAGCCGTATTCTAATTATTGACGACAACAAGAGTGTACTTAGCGCGCTGGAGCTGTTGTTGCAGCCTCTTTGCCA
>MWDJ01000194.1 GCA_002070505.1 Bacteroidetes bacterium ADurb.Bin145
TTAAACCAAACTTTTTAAATTAAAACAATTGAACTGAATAAGGAAGATCATATGACCTGGGAATAACTGCCGATGATATACTATCTCATACCTCCCGATAATTGAACTGACCATCTCAAGCAAATTATTCATGATAAAATTAATATCATCTCACATTACCCGGAAAACAGGGTCAATCCTTTCACTAATAATACTCTGTCTTTTTCTTTTTTCCGCCGGATGCAGTCAGTTGCATGACCTGGGAGAGGAAGTTTCCAATGAACCTGCCTCACATGTAGACACAGAACCTTCTCCTGCACCGAAAATTATGCCCATTACGGAAGAAATCCCTGGTCAGGCATTTCCTCAGGATATATCCCCGCAGTTAAGGGAACGACTCATACGGGAAGGAAAACTCCCTTCACCTGGAAAAATGGCTGAAACCCCAAATATACCTCTGACCCCTGCCCCGGTGCCAGTACCCACATCCTTTGTCACCCGGCTTGGTGATACTCTGGCTGATGATGCATTCATCCCTTCCAGGTCCTCTATTTACTTCACCAATAATACCTTGTATACAGGGCCGGTGAAATTATACCCGGTCTATTCTGCATCAGGTATACCCTTAAACTCAAATGTAAAGGAACTTGAAGTTCATGTAGAAAAAGGGCCGTTTTCAGTGAGTTACACGGTTCATCCAAAAAGTACCCCTCTTGTTTCCTGGGCAGGAATCACGGTACAGGACTCTTTTCAGAATATCCTTCATGAAGATGGATATAACCGTGAGTTCAGCAGTGAAAAGAAAAAAGAGTTTTTTGTGTACAAGGAAGGAAACTTTATAGTAAGATTATCCGGGGAGCATGCAACCCTTGATATAAGTATTAATACCCCTGACGGGCCAGTAAAAGCTCCGACCTCAACAACGAAAAGCGAAAAGGAAATTCCTGATAATATACCTCCACAGGTAAGGGAACGGTTGATGAGGGAGGGGAAGTTGTAGGGAGCGAATAGTCTGGATGAAGATATTATAAAAAAGGGGGGGTCTGAATATGTTTTCAGGCATCGTATGCTACAAGAACCGCTCCAAGTTTGCCTTCAAGATCCTTTACTGCCTTGATGTCATCAGGAGAGAGATTCTTGTAATGAGGGGCTGCAAGAAGGTATACTCCCAGTTCTTTTTCCAGCTGCTGAACTTTTTCCAGTTTTTGTCCGGTCAGGTTTGCATACATCATGACCACCAGGGTTGTATATAACCCATGAGATGATATAAATTCGCTTAAATATTCTTTCGTTA
>MWDJ01000195.1 GCA_002070505.1 Bacteroidetes bacterium ADurb.Bin145
GTTATTATTAAGCATTACTCTGGTATATATAGTGATGGCTTCACAGTTTGAATCTTTCAGGGAACCATTTATAATTATGTTTTCACTGCCCTTTGCATTTACCGGAGTTTTTCTCGCCTTGTGGATCTCGGGAACAACCCTGAATGTCATTTCATTTATTGGAGCAATAATGCTTGTTGGCATTGTTGTGAAGAACGGAATTATCCTTGTTGATTATACTAACCTCCTCCGCGACAGAGGCGTGTCTCTTAAAAACGCCGTTGTCCAGGGAGGGCGATTAAGACTTCGTCCTGTTCTCATGACATCTCTCACAATGATCCTGGCCATGATTCCACTGGTACTCTCCAAAGGGGAAGGATCTGAAATTTGGCGACCTATGGGTATCTCATTAATGGGAGGATTGACTTTCTCGACATTAATTACTCTAATAGTTATTCCCGTTATATATACAATTTTCGGTGCGGCAAGAATGAAAAGAGAAAGAAAAAACAATCCTTCAAATGATTAAACTATAAAAGCATGAAAGCAGTATTTATTTCGCATAATCAGGCCCTGACAGAAGAAGTGGAAATAATTTTTCAAAAGATGTCTGTTAAAGGGTTTACTCAATGGACAGAGGTAAAGGGCGCCGGAAGCATATCCGGCGACCCACATATGGGAACTCATACCTGGCCTTCTTTAAATAACAGTATCCTTGCAATTGTCGATGACAATAAAGTAAAGGATATCCTGAAGGAGCTCTCTGAATTGAACAGGGAAGTCGAAGAACAGGGATTACGGGCTTTTGTCTGGAATATCGAAGAAACTATCTAATTTTGAAGTGCATTTTGAAAACGGATTAATCTGAAATTCATTTCGCCCAATGAAATTGAATATGAAAATAGTATTCCCTTTCTTGACTTAATATTATGATTCCATTATAAACTTAAAAACCAAAGCTATGATCAAGGAAAGTTTAATTGGTTATATTGAACAGAGCATCAGGCAAAACTGGGAAATAGAAGCCTTGTCAAATTATCGTGAACAAGGATTAACTTACAAGCAGATAGGTGAAAAAATCCTGATATTTCATACTTTCTTTAAAAATATCGGCATCAAAGAAGGCGAAAAGATAGCGCTTGTCGGAAGAAATTCCGCCAACTGGTGCACTGTCTATCTTACCACTGTAACCTGCGGCGCTGTAATTGTTCCAATACTTCCGGACTTTAAACCTGAAGATCTTATAAATCTCATTAACCATTCAGATGCAACTCTTTTGTTCATTGAT
>MWDJ01000196.1 GCA_002070505.1 Bacteroidetes bacterium ADurb.Bin145
GAAACGGTTAGAGTCCATCGGATGCTCTGTCACGGTTGAGACAAAAGGTCTTGGGGAATATGATCAGATCATGGAGTTGTTCATGGATCGGCTTAAAAGAACAGCAGAATCACATAATTTCCTTAAATAATTTTTTTTTATAATCATTTGTGAACGAAATGAGTTGAACCATCTTCAAAGATTAAGCCTTAAGTTTCCGGATAAAGCATAGTGGAATATCCAGAATTTCACCATATTCATTCGGATATCGGGTAATATTCCTGATATTGATCCGGACGGGAAAAGCCCGGATGTGTTATATACTCTGACGATACACGTGTTATTTGTGCAGTATTCTTGTCCATCGGAATTGAAAAACATGGAAGATAAAGTCGATTAATGCCTGATTTGGTACGTCAAATGAGGACTTGGCAGTCTCATCGATCATGGCACGGGAATTATCTTTACTCACCAGAATTTAAGTTATCTATTTAAAATATCTTGATGGGGTACGGTAACCGTGTGAAATGGTTTCATCTGGCTCCTCTCTCGGTATGTTCAATGATCTATGTTTTTAATGTAGCAATTTCTTCATCATGTTCTGACAGGCTGGATAAAAAATCCTGAAATCCTTTTTTCTTCTCTTAATGAGGAATGGAGTGCAACTCATTCGCATCTCTGGGAAGATCATATGTTAAGGGATCTATTCTGAGTAAACTTGCTCGTTTATAGAACCATTCTTCTATTCGAGGGGATATTTTGATTAATCGTGAACTATTTCCCTTTTCCATTAGAGTAAGACTTCCTGTCTTTTCAATGATCTGATATGAATTGAGCTCTTTGGGTTGACTACTATCAGGATCTTCATCGATAATTCCTAATGTTCCAGGATTATCACGAGTATAGTTTACCACATCACCTTTTGTACCTACGTGTCGGATCTTTTTTCTTCCTACATTGAAGACCTTAAGCAGATAGGTATCAGGGTAACATTCTGTTGCGATCACTTATCGCTCTCCAGAAACGCTTCCAGATCGAAAAAAGGATCTGTACAGATGATATCAGAAATCTGACTCTCGTTTAATTGGGATATCTGTGTCTCACCCTTCTTTCGGTGAACAATATTCACAGCAATGCTATCTTTGGAAACCTTTTCTATCAGCGTGGAAAGAAGGTATCGGTTATGGGTAACTATGAAAAACTGGTTTGACAGATCTTTACCAATTTGTTCTGCCAGATATTTTGTATAATAGGGGAATGTATGT
>MWDJ01000197.1 GCA_002070505.1 Bacteroidetes bacterium ADurb.Bin145
TCAACCGGTAATGAACCTGTCGAGGTTCTCAATAGTGATTACATCAAATGAAGTTTTATATGTTGCAGAGAATGTTTTAGATAGCCTTGCTTTGGATTTAGGGTTCCATTTAATCTCAAATGCATGAAGCATTCCATCACGTTCTTCCAGATAGTCAATTTCCTGCTGATCCTGGGTCCTCCAGAAATATGTATTAGCCCAGATATTATTGTTTCTTATGAATTTCATTCGTTCGGATATGACAAAATTCTCCCACAATGCTCCGACGTCACTTCGCAATTCCGGAGGATTGAAATTTGCAATTAGTGAATTACGTATTCCGTTATCATAGAAATATATTTTTCTTGAACGTTTCAACTCTTTCCGGAGATTCCTGCTGAACGCACCTAGTCTGAAGATCACAAAGGTTTGTTCAAGCAGTTGTATGTATTTTTCAACAGTCTGGTTATCAATTCCAAGCTTATTCCCCAATTCGTTATATGATACTTCATTTCCAATCTGAAAGGCAATCGATTGCAGTATTTTTACCAGCTTTTCCGGTTTATTGATCCTTTCCCACATTAAGATATCTTTATACAAATAGCTGTCAGCCAGTTGCTTGAGTATTTCTTTTTCAGAACCGGGATTAGTTACAACTTCAGGGTAATACCCGAAAACCAGGCGGTGCGGAATTAATCTTGTTTCTTCAGTAAGGCTGGTATGAATCACCATCTCTTCAAATGAGAGTGGGAACATTTGGTATTCCCATTTTCGTCCTGTCAAAGGTTCATTAACCAGGTTTGACAGCTCAAAAGAAGAAGAACCGGTGGCTATTAGTTGTATATGCTTCAGATTGTCGGTTATAAGTTTAAGTTTAATTCCGGTGTTTTTTATTCGTTGAGCTTCATCGATTATCAGAAGTTTCTTTCCGGCGAAGAGTGTCCTGAGTCTGTCAGAGTTAGGGTTTTCAAACAAGGCCTGTACATCAGGTTCGTCAGCATCAAGCCATAACGTTCCTTCCCTGTCCCGCAGCATGGTAGACAACAAGGTTGTTTTACCGGTCTGACGTGCACCTGTAATTATGATAGCTTTGCCTGATCCTATTTTAGCTTCAATAGTTTTTTCAAGGGTTCTTTTAATCATTATATCTGAAATATTACGATTATAATCGCAAAAATAACGTATTTATTGGGATTATAGTCATGAAATCATTAAATATTTAACACGAGTATCAATTAGATCTGTGCAGGAAGCTCGGATCAAA
>MWDJ01000198.1 GCA_002070505.1 Bacteroidetes bacterium ADurb.Bin145
TTGAAGAACATCTGAAGTTTTATCATCGTTAAGAAATTTTAAGTTTATAATTGAGTTTCACTAATATTCTTACAACGTTTATTTTACGGCAGTTATATCGAGTTTCCCCTTTTCAAGTGCAATGCCGTATATTATCATCTCAAAAGGTTCATTTGAATTATTTTCAAGTGAATGTATCTCCCCTGCCCTGATAGGTATAGCATCTCCGTAAGCAACCTCAGCTGTTTCATCGTTCACTTGAACGACCCCTTTTCCCTTTATAACCAGATACACTTCATCCACACCTGCATGAAAATGCTTTCCCACAGATGCTTTTGGCGGAATGAGAAGATGATCAACGAAAGCCCAGTTAGAGACAAATGCTGACGGACCAAGAGCTCTCCTGTAAAAAACAGTATCTTTTCCTCCGGTCATATTGGCATAGGGCCTCATCTGATCTTTGACAAGATGCCCTGTATGAATGAATGTCGGTTTTTCAAGTTTCACTGATGATCTGTCATCACCAAGATTAAATGTACCTGTGGGATCAGCGGAATAATTGAAAGAGCCCCTCTGCCCGAAACCTCCCGGTGCTGCGCCAGGACCTGCGCCCTGACCTGCACTTGCAGGAGCAGTGACACGAACATTGAAATTCACCCAGTCGGCCGCTTTGTCAGCAGACGGGTTATAGACAGCGTGAGAATTCCTGGAAGGACAGGGAACACCTACTGGTGCGGGCAAAGCTGCCGTATGACCGTTCACTGTGAACTCACAATCACCATCAAGTATCAGAAACATTTCATCGGAGTCGAAATGAAAATGATGGCCTATTGAACTTTTTGGCATAAGCGGACCCTTATGCATGAAATTCAGATTTGTAACTGCATCCCTGTTAAGGAGAGTCTGCATATAAAGCGTTCCTGTACCATCATGTACATTCTTCCCTGCGAAAGCTTTTGACTTATCATAGTGACCTATCCGCTGTGCGAGAGGAGCCTTGGGCTTTTGCTGCTGGCTATTTCCGGATCCCTGATCATCAGGGATAATACAGAAGGATGAAAATGAAATAATAACCAGTAATGCTGTTAAAATGTGTTTTATTTTCATTGTATTAATAGTTAATTGACGTTAGAAAATATATAACCAAATAGTAATTCCAGGTGGAAATTATTAATATTTCTGCTAAACTATAAAATATTTTATTAAAATCCATTTTTGTATTTAGACCAAATATAAATTAG
>MWDJ01000199.1 GCA_002070505.1 Bacteroidetes bacterium ADurb.Bin145
GTTCCTCCGTGTGTCACATCAACTATGGATCCAAGCCATGATCCTGATGTTATGCTGCCGTTTGATATGACTATTCCGTTTATTGTATTTACGGATGATGGAGAAGTGATCGGACCTGTTGTTGTCAGGGATCCGTTTATTGTTACTCCGCTTGACAGAAGATTTATTAAATCCGTCTTTGAAACAATCCCTATATTTCCCGATCCTAAGGTAACTCCCCCTATAAGTCCTTCTCCTGCTACCTCAAGTTTACGGCTTGGAGATGTTGTTCCAATCCCAAGTCTTTGATTTGAAATATCAAAAAACAGATTGTTTGATCCCGACTGTGTATTTGCACCGGTGAAAAATGCAACCTGCCCCTCTGATCCTGATCCCGAGATTAGTCCGCTTAAAGATGAGGGGGTAGAGCATTTCCATACATTGGAAGTACTATCCCATGATAAAACTTCATTGTTTGAACATCCTCCGATCATTCTAAGACCGCCTGATGTTATCTCAAGTCCCGATGGAGAAGACTTGGATGATGTTATTCCTGATGATGCCAGGGATATATCTATTGAATTATCAAGAAGTGATATTCCGTTTCCTGCCCCTATATCCAGGGTTATGCTTCCCGGTCCCGTGGATGAGGATGATAAACCCGATCCTGCGGTAATGGATGTTACGACAAAAGATCCGGCGTTTAAAGAATCAAGTAATGTTCCCCCTCTACCATCTAAAAGATTAAGCTCATTTGTTGATATTAATGCTCCATCCAAAATATTTATCTCACTTGCGCTTGCATTTATATGTGTACCTGAAAGATATATATCCTGTGTATAAAGACTCTGTGATCCCAAAGGTCCGCTTATATCAAGCATATATTGAGGAGAGGTATTTCCAATACCAAGTCTGTTATTGTTGTCATTCCAATACATTCCTGAAAATGATGTCCATGTACCTGCATTGTTGTATAGCATTTGTCCTTCCGTTCCTACGGGAAGAAGGGATGATGATATGTTTATACCCGCTGCACTTGTTATTCTTCCTTTTGCATCTACTGTAAATTGAGGAATAGATGTTGATGATCCGTATGTTGAGGGTGTAACTCCGGTGTTGGAAAGACTGACCGAGGCTGATGTTCCTGACACCGATACACTTGATATATCACCTGTAAGGGCTGCAAATATCGGATTTGCATTTTGCATCCCTACAAGTATCTGT
>MWDJ01000200.1 GCA_002070505.1 Bacteroidetes bacterium ADurb.Bin145
CAATGACAAGTTCTTTTTTTCTGTTGCCGGTAATATTTCCCACAACAAACTGCCCTGATTTCAATGAAGTATCACAGAAAGCCTTCCACTGACCATCATCATTACTGTATATTCTGATTGTCTGATCTCCGGAGACAATCACCTCATTTTTAGCATTACCGGCAATATCAGCTATTTCAATCTGCGTGACACTTGTTTGTCCTTTTATGTCTTCTATCAGTGCGTAGTTAAAACCATCTCCTTCAGGTGTAATCACTGCCAGCCGGGCTCTAGCCATTTTGCCATAATTCTGATGCCAGCCATCACCCACGTATATCCGATTTAAACCGTCATTATTACCATCACCGATTCTGATTGCAGACCGTACTCCCCTGAATACTCCAAGGTCAGTTTTCTGATCTCCTTTAATGATATATGCATCTCCGTTAGCCCCTATAGTATCACCATATACTCTCCCCACAACCTGTACCGGTGCACCACCATTAAGATAGCCAATATCACGTGCCATGGCCATCCTCTCAGTAAAAGATGCTTTTGTGAACCATTCTCCTGACTTCTCCGACAAGACAATTGTCTCAACCATGTATTTCGACTCAAAGCATGAAGCTATGATTTCATTTCTGCCATCTCCGTCAAAATCACAGACTTTCAGATATACTGGCTGAGGGCGTGATGATGGTTTTGACCAGAGTTCTTTTGTTTTCCAGCGGCCATTATGGTAACTAAGCAGATGCACGCTAACGTAATCATCCTTATATCCTGGCCAGCCGTTCAGCAGTACAATATCATTTCTGCCGTCATTGTCTGCATCAGCAATACAAATGTTGTGTATTTCCTTGTCAAAAGTATTTGAAAAAGTAAGCAGAGCTGAGTCGCGAACAATCTGGTACACAAAGATGGCAGAATCCTTTCCGAGAATCAGGTCATCATGCGAGGAGCCAAATAGTTTTCCTGTTGCAACAACGTCAGGATTTTCACATAATCCCCTGATTTTAATCAGGGTAAAAAGATCATCCTGCCCTGACTGACTGTTCCTGCAACCTGCCAGAGTCAATACAGACAGGATAAATATTATAATCGTTCTGTTCATCATTCCACTTTCAAAAACGATCATCCATTGGTATCACCTGCTCATGGTTGCTCATCATACGGATTTTGCTTAAGCTGCCCATTACTT
>MWDJ01000201.1 GCA_002070505.1 Bacteroidetes bacterium ADurb.Bin145
GTTATGAGGTAAGGATAAATATATTCTGCGAAAAACTTGAGTATTACCGTATTTATCTATTACTTTTGTTCTGTTTTTCATTTCATTTTATGAGAATAATAATTGCCGGAGCAGGTGAAGTGGGTACGCATCTGGCTAAGATGTTGGCAAATGAGAATCATGAGATCATCCTTATTGACCCCGAAGATGAAAGACTAAAGCCTATTGAGTCTACTCTTGACGTTCTGACCTTCCATGGTTCAGCTACTTCAATAAGGATCCTTCAGGACGCACTTCAGAAAAAGACGGACCTTTTCATTGCTGTCACACATTCTGAAGACACCAACATAACAGCATCCATTCTTGCCAAGAGATTTGGCGCCCTGAAGACGATTGCCAGAATTGATAATCTTGATTATCTGGAGCATTCTTCGATTGAATTCTTCAAGATACTAGGCATCGACTCGCTTATTTATCCTGAACTGATTGCCGCCAGGGAGGTACTGATGCTTCTTCAGGAGACCGGAGCTACCGAATACATGGAGTTTTCGGGTGGAAAACTTTCAATGTTCGTGCAGAAACTTGATGAGAATGCTCCGATCCTTAATAAAAGCCTCGAGGAGATATCTGTTGCTAATAAAACAGACAAGTACAGGGCAGTAGCTATCAAGAGAGATGACAAGACGATCATCCCAAGGGGTAAGGAACAATTCCAGCTCGGCGATCTTGTTTATGTTATCTCAACGCCTGAAGGTATTGATGAGATGATGAAAACATCGGGTAAGAAAAGCTTTGAAACAAAGAGTATAATGATACTTGGCGGAAGCAGGATAGGAAAACATGTTGCTTTCTACATGCAGAAGAACTGTGTTGTTAAGCTGATTGACTCAAATGCCGAGAAATGTGAGGTTCTGGCTGACTTACTTGATAATACTCTGATTATAAATGGTGATGGCAGAAACTCTGAACTCCTTGAACAGGAAGGTATCTCCGAGATTGACGTTTTCGTGGCTGTAACCGGTAATTCCGAAACAAATATCCTGTCGTGCCTTCTTGCCAAGAAAATGGGTGTTAAAAAGACAATCGCGGAGGTAGAGAACATGGAGTATATTCACCTTGCTGAAAACTCCGGAATAGATACGATCATAAATAAAAAGATATCTGCTGCCAGCAGGATCTTCAGGCATACGAC
>MWDJ01000202.1 GCA_002070505.1 Bacteroidetes bacterium ADurb.Bin145
AATGAAAAGTCAGGTATGAACAGGAAATGGATGATGAGAATAATTACCGTAATCGGAATTATGGCCCTGGATATTTCAAAAAGTTGTGTTTTAAAGTCAGATAACATATAATTCTACGAGATTTTCAAAATTTTTTCATCAGTTAAAAGTACAGGGATAGTACATCATATCAAAGTATCGATATTTACCGTTCATCTTCTCCTTTATGAGTTGGAAAAAATGAGAGATGAATAAGGCTTGTTACTATTAAGACCTGGCATCATGTTTTTTAAGGACAAGAAGAGGCTTTCTGGCACTTCTCGCAATTGCCTCAGTCGTTCCACCCACGATTTTTTTCACAATTCCCTGCCGGCCAGTCGATTTTGCAACAATAAGAGAGATATTCTTCTCCTCGGAAAACCTGATTATCTCGTCAGCAGCATCTCCAACCCTGACATGAATGTTACAGGTAATGTCTTTCCCATTGCAGGTAATTGCAACTTTTTCCAGTTCTTCTTTGGCATCCTTTACCGCATGATTAACCTCTTCTTCACTATCCCCCCTGGTAACTGCGTGAAATAACTCTACTGATGTTACATAAGGATAGATGTCCATGCAGAGATCCTCAATTCCAGGCGATGAAAAATCCTTACATAACATCACATTAGTAAACAGGTCAGGGCAGCGTATACCTGGCGAGAGGCGAAGGGGTTTGCCTGGAGGATGAATCAGCAGAAGGTCGGACGGGCAATACCTGAGAACATCCCATGCCGTGCTTCCAAGAAGCAATGTCTCAATAACGCCCCGGCCCCTCCTGCCCATCATGATTAGTGAAACCTGCTCCCGGTCTGCAATCCTGATGATTGCGTCAGATACCTCACCGCCTGATATCTCTTCCACCACTACCCTGACTTTTGATCTTGGCATTTCTATGAGCTCTTTGACTTTTTCAAGTCGTAACCTTGCATAGTCAGTCTCAGGATTTTCCCTTTCAGGAGTTGAGATAAGGTAAAGGCTTCTTGTTACATGAAAGAGTATTATCTCTCTTATCTGTGGAATGTTTTTCAGGCACCTTATGATATATTCCGAGTCATTTGAGAAATCATAGGGAATGAGAACTTTTGTAAACATCTAATGGATCTCCTTTTTATCAGTTATCAGTTAAGTAAAACGATGCATTAAACATTTTT
>MWDJ01000203.1 GCA_002070505.1 Bacteroidetes bacterium ADurb.Bin145
TATCTCTTGCAGATGGTTGTCTGCCAGTTTTACGTATTCACCGGACCGGAGCAGGTCAAGGGCCGGGCGAAACTCGTCCAAAACAGATGAGGACATTATGACTCCTCCTGAATTAACTGGTCGTCTCTCCACTGGTGATATGCTTCATCGCAGTAGGATTCATAATAATCATCCTCGGTCATCTCCGGTTCATACTCAAGTTTTTCGAGTTGCCTGATGTATTCAAGCAGATTGCTAACCAGGTCATCCCGGTCAGACTTCTCATCCAGGTTGGCAAACTTTGCCTCTCTGATGATAGCATCGAGAATCTTGTTCCCGGTCTTTTTGTTCAGTTCATCACGGAGTTTCTGGTTTGTCTGTTCCAGGTCCTCAATGATTGCTGTTAAATATCCTGATGCGTATGCATATTTATCGCGGATTTCAATTCCACATTCTTCTGCGGATTTGAACGCATCGTCCATTAATTCCTTTGACCGGGACATTCAGACCACCTCAATTAACCCAACCGAGATAAGAATCTGCATCAGGACCATCCCCGTAAAATCAGTTCGTTGCTTGGGGTGTTATGATGCATTTCTCTCATCGTTCCGGCTTCGCTATCCGAAACGCTTATCCCATTCTGTGCAGATATAATAGTGTTCTGTTCCCGGTTCTGGTTCTTGGCGGTTCCTGACCGGGTTTCTCTCTCATTCTTCATCTTACCATTCTCCTTTTCCATGATTCGTGTTCCAAATACTTTACGAATCCAATCAGGCTGACGCCATCGACTGGACTCGATAGTGATAATCCCTTATGGCTGTTCTGATAGCTTCGCTTGAATCCTTGCATCCAGTCTTTAATTTCAAAGTCTGAATCATTGATTCCATCTCCGGTGTTACCCGAAAATTCACAACTTTTGTTTCGGTCATTCAGTTTTCTCAACCTCCTGTAATACAGGTGTTATACATTATGTTATACACCAAAGTATATAAATTTTGTTAAATAGAATTTAACAATAAAATAAACAAAAATAGACAAAAAATATATAACCATATATAACATTCATAACAGTATGGCAAGACCTGCGGGGGTACCGACCAGGCAATTAGGGGCACGGGTTCCATGCGATTTGTTTGAAGCTGCTGTACGACTCGGAGAAAAACAGGGTCTGGATATTTCATCAAC
>MWDJ01000204.1 GCA_002070505.1 Bacteroidetes bacterium ADurb.Bin145
GGGTAATTTCAGTTATTCAAATGAAACACTGCCTCTTATGAATGGTATCTGGTGGGAAGAGCCGAATTATCAACCGCCATACTCCGCAGGGGTAATGGAGATAACATTCCTGGACGCGACATCTATTGAGGGCGTATTCTCATACTCTGATGGAACATGGGGACCATTTACTGGAACTAAGGTAAGTGGCAGCCTTTCCGAAGAGACCGAAGCGATGCTTCTTGAGATGCCAGAAGTTAACTGGGCCCTTAACTATGATGAAGAAAAGGAATATATTGTCAACAGCCCTGCTGAGGAGAACCCTGTGATGCAGCCTGGCAAAGAATCCACAGTATAAACTTTTTTTATGGTTCATCCTTTATTTTAAATACAAGGATGACATAATCTCTCATTTATCACACCTTTAATAAGAAAAATAAAAAAATGGGGAGTTGATGTTGAAATGGAAATGACAGAATATGGTAAGCTTCAATCTGAAATAAAAAAGGTTATCGAGTTTCAAAAGTCAGGGTTATCCGCAACAAGGGTTGATTTAAACGAATTTTCTGGTAATGGGAGGGAAATTGCATCGTTCTTTAATGACCTTCTGGATTTATATCATGACAATTTTTCAGTGATCCAGGAATCACTTGTCTCAATCCAGAAAGGGGATTTTAAGACCGAAGTTAAGAGACTTCCAGGAACGTTCTCCGAGATCTCCGATATTACTGATAATATCAGGACCAGTTTTTTCATGCTGGAAGATGACCTTGATCGCTTTTCAAATGCTCTGGACCAGGGAGATCTTTCAGTTCATATTGATGTTGCAAAATACCGGGGTGGTTTTGCAGATATTGTAAAGCACCTGGACCATGGGATAGAGACTATTTACCGTTCATTCCACCAGACATCAGAGGGTATTGCTGATTTTGCCGAAGGAAAAATTCCGGAGATAAATGATGATTCTGAGTTTAAAGGGGAATTTAAAAGACTGGCCCAGAACTTTAACCAGCTTGCCCTTGTCTCTAAAATGCGTGGAGAAGATATAAACTCCTTAATTCGCTCTGCCGAAGAGGGTATCCTCGACGCCAGGGGTGATCCGACTAAATACCCCGGTTATCATGGGAGTATCCTTGAAGGGAT
>MWDJ01000205.1 GCA_002070505.1 Bacteroidetes bacterium ADurb.Bin145
ATTATAACATTGATCCCATCTTCAAAATCAATTGAAAACTCATCTTTGAATATAAGGAAATCTTTAAGCTGTACTGATTTTATTGCCATCGTATCACTCCTTATGCAGTTTGATTTCTTATAGTATACCACATATTCTGCATTTCTGCAAGCATATTATTTCAAGCATTTCTGAGCCTGATATCAGCATCACTTTCCAATGTATTCAGCAATAATTCGTTTATATCCATATCCGGCGTAAATTCGTACTCATTATCTATTGATTCATCGTCTTTCCACAAGTAAAGTTCAAATTTCTTCTTTGAAACAGCGCTCAGGAGTGATCCGAGTTTCATATCGTTAACCAGGGTTTCAACTGATATTTTTCTGCGGTCAACTGTAAGAACAACAGGTTCACAAATGTCTGTCTGCTTTATCAGAATATCGTATATCGCTCCGTTTGATGCTTCGATAAGACAAAAATCTTCTATGTAAAACTCTCTTGGGATGCACTCATGAACTTCCCCACCCCAATGGATAGTTTTAGGTTTCAAGCCTATTTCTGTCAGATCACGCTCAGATATTATAATGTCCAGATTATAGTCCATATTCAACCTCATGTTATTTCTTCATTCGTTAATTCCTGACAGATACTCCTCCACAAATTCACGTATAACAGCGTTTTCGCCCTCGCAGGATTCACGGCCGTCGATATACTTTGTGCGGAATTCCTCTGCCTGCTTATAATTGTAGGCTCCCCCGACAGGATAATCATTACCGAGACGGAATGTATCATCTATCAGAACGACCGACAGCGATCCGTCAGTCTGACCGCAAAACGCAAAATACTGCCTTTGCTTATGAAGCGAATCCATATATCCCCAGCCCATCCTGAACTGGCGAGAAACAAGATAGATATACCTTTTCCTGTCGCCAAAAGGAAATGCTCCGGGCTTGCTGACGTTATTTGAAAGAGTATATGTATCGTCATGGAAATCATACCAACTTGTCATCACTTCATGGTTCACACCGTTTTCGTCGGTGTAGAGAAGCTGTTCTGAACCTACATCACCCTGACCTGTCCAATTACGGTTGAGCCAGTGCTCGTCCTCATATTCCGTCCACACATC
>MWDJ01000206.1 GCA_002070505.1 Bacteroidetes bacterium ADurb.Bin145
CCGGCATTGTACTGTCTGTCCTTCTGATCCTTCACGAGTTTGAAGTTCATCTTGCTTTCACGGACAAGCTTTGTCATCTTAACAAGGCGACAAACTGTAACACGGTTCTTCATGACAAAGCATCAAAAGTATTCGGATGGTTCGGTTGGGCCGATGCCGGGTTCGTGTACTTCACGGGCAGTTTTCTATTTCTTCTGCAGTCTCCCCAGGGAGAAGGACTTTCTTTATTGGCAATATTAGCTGCCCTTTCAGTGCCTTATCCTATCTTCTCGATCTATTACCAGGGCTTTGTTTTGAAGAAGTGGTGCCCGATGTGCCTTGGAGTTCAGCTTATACTGATAACAGAATTCATTTTATTGTTGCCACAGTTATCGCGCCTGACCTTTTCTTTTGATTCTGTAACAAGGCTACTGCTTAGCTTACTTGTAACTGCAATAGTCTACACGCTGTTTATATTATTCCGTAAGGAGCAAATGTCCGGGGAAATGTATTATTATAAATATCTTGGTTTTAAGAAGAACCCGGGCATTCTCAGGGTACTCCTGATGAATCAGCCCCGCCATGAAATTCCTTTGTCGGAGAACAGTCTGCTGTTTGGTAACAGGGATGCTTCGATCCGGATAACAGCATTTCTCAGTCTTCACTGTTCACATTGTGCAAGAGCCTTTGAAAAAATAAGGGACATGCTTAAAGATAAAGAAGACATACTTATAAATCTTATCATGATTACATCTGATAAAAAAATGCTTGCTACACTATATACCAATAACCAGCATGGTAAAGAAGCAGAATCAATAAAACTACTAGAGCAATGGTTCAATGCTGACCCCTATTCCAGGACGAAGATAACTGAGGGCCTTTGTATCCCTGAAGACAGTGATCTTCCAGGGGCAATAAATGAAGAGAACAAGAGGCTTTTCAAGGAGTATAATGTAATGGGTACCCCGACCTTTTTCATTAACAGGTACAAGCTCCCGGCCCAGTATGAGATAGATGATATAAGGTATTTCAGGGATGTTTTCAAAGAAACCGAAGAGATTATGTTGAACACCGGTGATGTTAATTGACAAAGAGCTAATATATTGGAATTTATGAA
>MWDJ01000207.1 GCA_002070505.1 Bacteroidetes bacterium ADurb.Bin145
TGTGAAAGTTAAACTCTAAAATCTTTATGCTATGAAATCAAAATTTCTCACTCTCGACTGGAAGGATTTTTCCAGAGGTCTTCTGATTGCTTTTCTTACTGCCGTACTGACCGGTGTGATCAATATTCTTGATACCGGGGCTGTGTTCACATGGGTCACCATGAAGCCGGTGCTGATTGCCGGGGTCTCGGCCGCTCTTTCTTACCTTCTGAAGTGCCTGGCGACGAACTCGCAGGATCAGATGTTCAAAAGGGAGCCACAGCTTATCTGAATTCAGATCGTAGATTCTTTCAGGAGAACGGCCTGTGACTTAACTGCTTATAGTTTATCGTATTCCTTGAAAAAGGTGGTGCGATCCATTTTAAGATATCTCAGAACCTGCTTAACAATAAATTCAGGAACAGGATCAATATGAGTCTGGATTGTCACAGGTCTGTCCATTCCGGATCTTGACCATTTTTCATGTCCGCCCCTGCCTTTGGGGCCCTTAATGACATTCAGCCCCTGACTATCAAGGAATTTGCGGAATTTAACTACCGGTATATTTGATAGTTTCCTTGCAGACATGGCAGCCCTGGCTTATACAGGCAAGCCTACCTCCTCGTGAAAAGTATTTACGCTGTACTTGTCAAAAATCTCTGAGATAAATTCATTTTCATTAATAACCGTTGTAATGCTTGGTGCTAATAACTTACGGGGGTGTTTCTCCGAACCCTTAACCTCCCAACCCAGATCAGCCAGAACTTTGGCAATAGTCTTCTTTTTTACAGTATAATCAACAAAATCTTCCATGACGACCTCGAAGGATTTTTTTGCCTGATCCTCGTCACTGCCGTAACCTGTAAGGTCGAGGTGGGGGGAATAGACAAAATGAACCTCGTTTTCATCCTGAAAATGAAAGAGCAACAACTTTACCCTTACGACGGATGTCTTGCCCTGATACTTGCCATCAAAAATATAAGGAGCCATATTCTCTGAGTATTTCAATAAATACAAACCATAAAAATAACAATCTTATCAGGTTATGGGTTCACAGCCCGAAGTTGCCGGTATCAATCCACTTCATGTCTATCAATGACCAGAAGTCGAGGGC
>MWDJ01000208.1 GCA_002070505.1 Bacteroidetes bacterium ADurb.Bin145
ATGGAAAATAATTTATTCCATACTGACTAATTTTTTTCTTGTTAATTAACCGTGTATCTTACCATACCCAAAATAGTTCCGCCTACTTTCTCCAGTCTGAAACTGCTTTCCGCAGGTAACGCTTTATACTGCGCGGCCTTGGTATAGACATTTACAATATTGAACATATTAAAACCGTATTCCATTGGTAACGCCCAGATAACAGCTTCCTTCTCAATCTTATTTAACATGAACTGACTGTTGAAGCTGTTTATGCTGTTTTCAGGATTTTCCACACGGCTCTCCAGTGACAGTTTTACCTGTTCCTTCTGACTGATCAGCTCCTCGGAAACATTTTTCAAGACTCCTGGGAGTGATGAAAGTATCTTCGCGGATATGTGCCTGTATGACGCTGACACCTGTGTCTTGGAAATCATTCCGTTTGTGCAGACCAACCTCAAAAGAAACGCTGCTATCGAAAGCGACGCAAGTCCTACCTCAGAATTGCTCACCGATATCCCCGGTGTGATCCTTTCCCTGTAAATATTGAAGGTCTGTCTCCCGTCAGGAATACTCAATGACATAAACTCATCATCCAAATTACACTGGACTCTGGTATCAGGAGGGTAATTCAACGATTCCAGTTTTCTCAATACCTCCATGTTATCGGTAGGTATATACCTGGGTGTAAATATAGCCCTTACCTTATTGCTATCGAACCTAAAGAACAATTCCTCGTTCTTCTCATACCTGATCCAGTGGTTCAGATTGACCGCTTGAATATCGTCAGGACACTTTTTTAAATACTGAATAGGTATACCTAACCGGTAAGCGATGGACTGTTGCGCAATAGGTTTAAGATGATGGGTATCACTGCCTATCCTGATGGTATCGAAGTTGTCAAATGATATATCCTTTGTTTTTATATTCATGTCCCTATGGTTTCTGGACATATTCTCGACTCTTTCCATAACCTGTGAAAGCGTTGTCGTCTGAGACATGGTTATTTCTCCTTCCCTTGTGATGAACTATTTCTCTGTTAAAGACGTAAACATTGTTGCGGTAGTATCTTCTTTTGAGAATGATCAGGACAGCTACGGATACCATC
>MWDJ01000209.1 GCA_002070505.1 Bacteroidetes bacterium ADurb.Bin145
CCCTGGTAAATTATCCTCCATACCATTCCGCTGGTTAAAAATCCCTGTTTTGAATTCCGGGGCTTACGTTTCATGATATTTTCCTGAGCAGGATCAACACTCAATGCCAGTGCCGGTAAACTATCGGTTACAAGATTTACCCAGAGAATATGGATCGGCAATAAAGGCATCCCCAGGTTAAATATCGAGGTTATAAGTAAAAGGAATATTTCTCCAACGTTAGTTGAGAGCAGAAACTGAATTGCCTTGAGAATATTATCATAGATCCTTCTCCCCTCTTCGACCGCTGATACTATTGTGGCAAAATTATCATCCGTAAGAACCATATCTGCGGCCCCCTTTGCCACGTCCGTACCAACTATACCCATTGCCGCCCCTATATCTGCCTGCTTCAGGGCCGGAGCATCATTGACACCATCACCGGTCATTGCTACAACTTCATTGTAACTCTGCCATGCTTTTACAATCCGTACTTTATGTTCCGGTGCAACACGCGCATATACAGAATAATTTGAAATATTATTCCGCAAGTCTTCATCACTTATTGATTCCAACTCTGTCCCTGTAATTGCTACATCTCCTTCTCTGTATATTCCTATTTCCCGTGCAATGGCCATGGCAGTGCTCTTATGATCGCCCGTGATCATTATCGGCCTGATGCCTGCAGTATTGCATTTTGCAACAGCATCAATTACTTCCGGCCTTGCAGGATCAATCATGCCCAGTAACCCAATAAATATGAGCCCCTGCTCTAATTCCCCAATATGAACATCCCGGGGAGCTTCAGGCAGATCCCGGTAGGCCATTGCCAGAACACGCAATGCAGAATTCGCCATTGTTTCATTTGCCGCATGGATCTGTTTTTTGTCTTCCGGTTCAAGAGATTTGACTATACCATTTATGATAATCTTGTCACAAACACTAAGAACTTCATCAAGTCCTCCTTTTACATTTATTCTGGTACTGTTTTCAGACAATCTGTTAACAGTTGTCATTCTTTTCCTTTCTGAATCAAACGGTATTTCAGCTATCCGGGGATATTTCTTTTCGAGTTCATCTTTGTACAT
>MWDJ01000210.1 GCA_002070505.1 Bacteroidetes bacterium ADurb.Bin145
ATCTCTTCTCCAAATCCGGCAAATGATGAATTTCTATTGAATCTTTCAAGAATTATTTCATCAAAGAAAGTCTCCTTTGAGCTGATGCGTGGAGGCCCGGCAACAAGATTCTTTAGAGGTAAAGTAATCCCAACTGTATTTGATGACGGCAGCTCTGCTGATACCATAATCCTTGAAGATATTACCCTGGAGAAAGAAGCGCTCAGGGCTCTTCAGGAGAGTGAAGAGTTCTTCAGGAGTGTGTCTGATAATTTATCTGATGGCCTGATCGTTTCTGAAATTAAATCAGGTAAGAAAACAGTCATCTTTTACAATCAACGTCTTTGTGAGATCACCGGGTATTCAGCCGAAGAAATTCATAGAATGCATCCGGAAAACCTGGCACTTCCTGAAGAAAAAGAACGGTTTGAGAGAGCACTCAAGGAAGCTGAACAGAACAAAGGAACAATGAGGGAGCTCAGGTTCTGGGCAAGAAGGAAAGACGGGATTCCAATTTATCTTTCGGTTCGTGTGAAATTAGTTCCTTTTGGAGATTTAATTCGCGGGTACATCCTGATCACCGACATTACCCAGTGGAAAGAACAGGAAGAAGCGCAGTTACTCCAGGCAAACCTGATAAAACGCCTGATGTCAAACTTTCCCCACCCGATCTTCATCCTGAGGCAAGACGGAGTGTTTTTTATTGCTAACCAGGCATTTTGTGAGTTATTAAAAACAGAACCTGACAATGTCATCGGAAAACAGGTCTTTGAGATAATTCCAGAAGAGATAGCAGAGGGCTTTTTGAAAGGAAATGATGAACTGATAAATCAAAAGACCATCACACATCAGCATATTGTGACCAGATTTTTCAGACCAGGCGGCTCAATCGGTGACGTTACCATAGAAAAATCCCTTGTGTCTGCCGGGGATAATTCTCCAGGCTATATCTTTGGCATTGTAATTACCGAAGATATGTGTGCACATTAAATTTTTGAAAAACCTGGTATTTCCTGGTATAGTCTGAAGAAAATAATCTTTTATATACGTGAATAACCCATACACGTCATGACAGATGTGGAATTG
>MWDJ01000211.1 GCA_002070505.1 Bacteroidetes bacterium ADurb.Bin145
AAGATATCTGCCAATTGGAACAAATTATCTTCCTTCACTGGGGTTCAGTTATTCAATTAAATTCTGAACTATATGGAAAAGAAGCAAATTTATATCGTTTTCCTGAGTTTGGCATTACTCCTGTTTTCCTGTGAGTACTATATAGGATTGAACCAACAGCCAAAATTCGTAAATATGCATACTGAAGAAGGATTGAATGTTTTTGGTATGCTTCGCCCTGATTCAACCGAAGGGTTTAACAAATCGTTTGTATATGTTAACAGGGTTTTGCCGGCACTTGAGCCTGAGGGTTTTAACATTTTGAAACCTGCATTTGTGAAGATTGATAAAATTGTTCAGGATAGTTTGACGGAGTCTGTTGTGTTTTCTTTACTACCGTCGCAAACTGTAAGAACCGACACTGTATACCGCCCTGCAACATATTTTTCACCGGGAGCCGGCGAACGATACAGGTTAACTTGTAAATATGAGGGAATGCCTGATGCAATTGGTGAAACAATTATCCCTTCAAAACCGCAAATAGACCCTGAGACTATAATAATCGACAGGAAAATGATATCTTTTTCTTTGCTTCCTGATAGTCTTGCAGGCATGGTAGATATATACCAAATCGTAGATAATAATTATTCATTGGTTTCACGCCTTGTAACATTTCCTGATAAGAAAACAGATGTTTCGATTACACTGCCTTTTGATCCTTCCGGAACAAAATTAATGATCTGTGCATATGATCAAAATATGGCAGCATATATTGGCAACTCGAATATTTCACTGAACTTCAACAAATACCGGACTACAATTTCTACATTGATAAGCGGATTTGGCGTATTCGGATCGATGAATTTTTATGAAATGGAATTATAGGATGTATAGCGAGGGGTCTGAGACCCCTCGCTACGATATATATATCCAGATTATCCTGTTATACAGGCAGGTCAAAACAATTTTTCCGGGTACATTCCCTTGTCAACCATCTTCCTGATGCTCTTAACGACGAATGGCTTGTCCTCCCTGTAGGTGACACCAAACCATTGGCTGTTGCTTCTCAGAATCTGAATGGTTAT
>MWDJ01000212.1 GCA_002070505.1 Bacteroidetes bacterium ADurb.Bin145
ATTGTCCCTGGAACGATTGATATAAAACAGATACTGGTTGATGGGAAGGCAACCGGTATTAATCACCTGGAATTTATTATCGATGAGGTGAAAAAACTTGGAGCCCTGAGTGACGCTGAAACAAAGGCAGAACTATTAAAGCGGGCAAAAGAACTGAATTTTATCCCGACGAAAAAAGAAGCTGCATATGCAGAGGGTCTTCTTGATGCTTTTAAACAGGGATGACTTAACAAAACCAGGGAACGGGAAGTGAACTTCCCGGAGAATTTTTTTGTGTGTTATTTCGGGAATAGATTAGATATAGTATTAACAATTTTTGATCTGTGTGAATAGATATTATTAATATATAGAGAAATATACAATTATGTGCAGTGGGTAACTTCATCAGGGAACAGGTGCCACAATACCGTTTTAGATAAGCGATTCATACACGAACAGAGCATCGCCAAAAGAGGAGCAGCACTTAAATTATCACTCGTACCGATCCTGGCACCACCCCATTCCATTGCATGAAACTGTGATCTCTCTTCTCCGGATAGTTATTAGCAGGGTCTTCGGGATCTTTTTGTCTGGTTTTGCATAGTCTTCATGGACAGAAAAAGACCGACAGCATAAGTGAAGAGATCAGGTAGGGAACGAATAAATTTTTACCCGGGACTTCCAAGTGTCCGCCTTACTGCTGATAGTAAGATCTCTGGATCATATGGCTTAACCACGTATCCGTTCGCACCAGACCTCATTGCCAGCTCAATAACCGATCCCTGGCCTGCAGAAGTACAAAGAATAATACATGCTGATGGATCAATATCCCTGATCTTATGAAGGGTTTCAATACCATTCATTCCTGGAAGAATAAGATCGATAATAACCAGCTCCGGGGAGATGTCAGAATATTGTTTAAGGCCAGACTCGCCATCTTTTGCAGTTCCAGTGACCTGATACCCGGAGCTGGTAAGGATTTTAATTGCCAAATTCAGATCTTCATCTGTATCTTCTATAATTAATATACCGGGCATAATTATCAATCAGGATTAAACAGGATTTTTCAATTACTTC
>MWDJ01000213.1 GCA_002070505.1 Bacteroidetes bacterium ADurb.Bin145
GCTTGATTATATTAAGAAAAAGGATGTGATGAAGTACAGGGAACTGATTAAATCTCTTGGTATACGAAGGTAGAGCAGAAAAGGCAGTATTAAATTTTAGTTGTAAAGGAATAAACAATGAATAAGGAATTTGCAGTAACAATAGGAAATGATTTAATTCAGTTCAGTACGGGTATTTTAGCAAAGCAGGCAGATGGTGCAGTAGTTGTTTCCTGTGGTGAAACCATTGTATTTTCATCTGCTGTTGCTTCAAAAAAGGTTGTAGAAGGGCAGGATTTTTTCCCATTAACGGTGGATTACAGAGAAAAGCATTATTCAGCTGGCAAAATACCGGGTGGATTTATTAAGCGTGAGGGCAGGCCAAGTGATAAGGAGATTCTTACAAGCCGGTTAGCCGACCGTCCCATACGTCCTCTTTTCCCGGATGATTTTGTCAACGAGGTGCAGATTATTATCTATGTTTTATCAGCGGACAGGGAACATCAGCCAGATATCCTGGCAATAAATGCTGCTTCTGCAGCGTTAAGCATCTCAGGTATACCGTTTAAAGGACCGGTTGGCGCTGTAAGGGTTGGAAGGGTTGATGGGCAATGGATTGTGAATCCATCTTTTCAGGAAATGGAAAACAGCGATATTGACCTTGTTGTAGCCGGTACCAGAAAAGCGGTAACCATGATTGAGGGGCAGGCAAAAAATTTATCCGAAGATGCTATGATACAGGCAGTTGAATTTGCCCATGAAAATATCATTAAACTGTGTGAAATCCAGGAAGAATTAAAAAATGCCTGCGGCAAACCTTTAATGAACTACATGCCAAAACAAGGTGATAAAGAGCTTGAAAAGGTTATCCGCGATAAGTACTTTACCGCAGTAAAAAATTTTAAAGAATATACGGAAAAGAAAGCGCGTGAAGATGCAAAAGATGCTATCATCAAAGCTATTACCGATGACCTGAAAGAACAATTTCCCGATACAATAGCACTTGTTCCTGAGATTGTTGATGCAATGGATGCCGAAGTGATACGCTCACGTATACTTGATGAAGGTTCC
>MWDJ01000214.1 GCA_002070505.1 Bacteroidetes bacterium ADurb.Bin145
ATTTGATGTAATACTGGATGACGGGTTCATGAAGAAGACAGTTCATCTGAACAGACCAAACTACGGACTAATGGTAGTACCGGGTATATGGAGGGAGATCATCAACTTCTCATCCGGTGCAATTTGCCTGGTTCTTGCTTCAGATCTGTATAACCCTTTCGATTACATCCGGAATTATCAGGAATTCATTGAATTAAAAAACGGTTGAATGTTAGTTGAAACAGATATTATATCCTACAGGCAATTCTTTCCTGTTGATCCGAATCCTTTTATCTCAGAAAAATTTATCGGGCTCAATAGTCATAAGGTTGACCGTGTTGTCAGGCTTGTTGACAATGACAGCCAACCGGTGATTGGTTTGGTTGCGGGCATTAAAAACGGTGTTTTGCAATCTCCCTTCTCCGCGCCATTCGGGGGATTCCATTTCAGGAAAGAAAACATTTACAGCGGTGAAATTGACCGGTTTTTGCAACTGCTTTCAGAATATGCAGAGTCCTGTCTTTTAAATAGAATAGAGATAACTACACCTCCTGACATCTATAACATGACATTCAATGCCAAGATGGTTAATTCTCTTTTCAGACAGGGTTATCAACTGGCATATCCGGAAATAACAAGTTGGGTAGATCTGACAAGATTTGATGGCATGTACCGTCAAAAAAACAGCAGGGAATATTTCAGACAGGCTCAACGCAATAATCTGACATTTTCACTGGCTGTTACTGCAGAAGATAAGGAGAAAGTATATAGCCTGATATGTGAGAACAGGGCCAGATTTGGAAGGCCTGTTTATATGACTTTGGCTGATGTTTTATCAACAGGAGAGGTATGGCCTGTCGATTTCTTTAAGGTGGAATCAGATGGGATAATGGTTGCGTCAGCGATATTCTACAGGAACCATAGTGAAATCTGTTATGCTGTGTTCTGGGGTGACAATGATGAGGGAAGGCCGCTAAGAGCGATGGATTTTTTGTTATTGAATCTGTTTTGCCATTATAAAAACGCCGGATTCAGCTTTATGGATCTGGGTATATCAACAGAGAACGGT
>MWDJ01000215.1 GCA_002070505.1 Bacteroidetes bacterium ADurb.Bin145
TTCTCGATGGTTACCGTTCGTCCTACCATGTCGGTTACTGTTCGCGGATATGTATCATCTGCCATAACCATGGTCGCAGGCAGGAAAAAGGCCAATAATGCTAATGCCAAGATAATTTTTCTTAAAAGAACACTCATTTTACACCAGGTTAATCTTATTGATCCCCTGGTAACCGGGGACCATCATAAGGGGTTCTACTTAATCCTTAATAAATGATGTGAAATATTTTGAAAAAAGTAAAATAACCTGATATAATCTACAAACTCATAATATTAATTTAATACCTTTGAATTTTTATATTACTGGCTTTACATATTCAGGAAAAGTATCTGCAACCTGTTTAGAAAAAGTACATCTGACTGGTATCTCACCTGTGATCTCGTACTCATAAACATCAGTCCAGAATGCCTGGCTTTTTTGTATGAAACGGAGATATTCCCATGGAATAAAAATATCTTTCCCAATACCCGGGTTGATGAATGATATCAGTCTGACAGGAAACCCGGGGGAGATAAATAGCCCGTCTTCCGAGCTTACAAGTCTCATGCAGTTCTTATACCAGACCTTTCCAAAAGCAATACTCTGTCTTGAAAACTGTATACCAGAAGGTTCCCGGGATGTTATAAAAAACTCAACCAACGTTTCATAACCACCGGATTTGCCAGGAACCCTGAATAAACGGAGAATGATAAAGAAGAATAATATAATCACTGACAAAATGGTAATGAAAAAAACAACAAGTATGAAACTTAATGAATTATCATCCATATACTCACATTAGCATCACAACAATTTATCTCTGATCTGTCATCTATTTATTGACACAGAGCAGATCATTACCAGTACTACATAACGACCATGCATTGATTTGAGGCAGATAGTCATGGAATTAAAAGGAAGTCAAACGGAAAAGAATCTCCTTGCAGCTTTTGCAGGAGAGTCACAGGCCAGGATGAGATACAATTACTTTGCAAGCGTTGCGAAAAAGGAAGGATATGAACAGATTTCTGCAATCTTTAATGAGACGGCAGATAAT
>MWDJ01000216.1 GCA_002070505.1 Bacteroidetes bacterium ADurb.Bin145
ATTACTCTCAATGGTATCGACTGATATTACCACAGAAGAACACTGGTATGAATATCTCCAGTGTTATGCAAAACAGTTCGCTGAAGACCAGGTCATCAGGTATCACGGAGTGGGGAAGAGAAAAGATGGGAAAAAATTACAGGTAGAAGTTTCAGCACAACGATTCAGATTGAGAAAAAAACCATTGGTCCTGATGATCTGCAGATCTCCGGAGGAACCGGTGTGACTATTAATTTTACATTTCGCACCCCCAAAAAATTTATGAATAATTTTCAATTCATATTATATAAAAGATTAAATATATATCTCAGAACATAATATAAATAAGGGTATGTCTACACACCGACATATTGATCCTTCGTCTCGAAACGTCAACATCAAACTCGATCTGCTCAACCCGACTATAATCTGCCGTCCGATTGAGTATTTTGAAACACCACTTCAGCTACCTGTTGTCGCTTCTTATCTGAACAAACTGCAGTTCATTGAGCAGATAAACGACCGTGTTACCTGGGATTCTACGCAATGGAAGTACAGTCCAGGGATCCTTGCACAATTATTGGTTCTCCTCCCTTTTGTATCAGCAAATAAAAAGGTCAGTTTATCCCGAATTCATGAAGCATATGCCGGAATCGATCTTGAACTCCTTGTAGGCGAGCCGATTGATCCGGCAACTCTCAATGATGATATGTTTGGTAGAGTCCTTGACAGGATATATGAGGCCGGTTGTTCATCCTTATTTTCATCCATTGCGTTATCGGTTAGATTAACCTTTAATCTTTCTGAAAACTTCATTCTCCATTCAGATACAACATCACATGTCCTTTATGGTGATTATGAATGTGATGCTGGAGAAAAACCGCAAATAAAGATTATTCCGGGTTATAGCAAGCAGAAACGCGATGATCTTAACCAGATTATGACAGGTGCTGTTACAGATGGTGATGGTTTGATTCTTTATTCAAAAGTACTTGATGGGAACACTGCTGATTGCAGTTATAATAACCTGGTTGTTGACGAATTACGTGAAATA
>MWDJ01000217.1 GCA_002070505.1 Bacteroidetes bacterium ADurb.Bin145
CCCATTTATAGAAAGGAAGAACACTGACTGTCTGATTCCTTTCGTTTGTAATGTTAACTATCTTTCGTTAGTAACGAATACTCTTGATTATTTCATCCTGTTAAACAGTTTTTTTCTTTATTTACCCTTTGTCAAATGCCTTATCAATAATTTTCCTCGCATAATCAACCATGAACAGGGGAATGTTTATCAGACCCTCATCTTTCTTGAGATTGCGAAGGGAAAACCTGACACTGAGTCCTGGTGTGTATTCTTTTTTGTAATAAGCCAGGCTTTTGCTCCTGATATTTTCATCAGATTTTACCTCAACAGGAATGACCTGGTTCCTGTATTGAATAAGGAAATCAACCTCTGCTTTGTTTCCTGACCGCCAGTAACGGGGTATTGGTTCAAACTGACCGGTCAGACCTGACAGGATATAGTTTTCCGTAAGCGCTCCCTTGAATTCTGTGAACATGCGATTCCCTTCTGAAAATGCAACAGGATCCAGCAGGGATAGCCGGCGAAGCACTCCAACGTCAGGGAGATAGACTTTAAACGCAGTCAGATCATCATATGCTGTCAAAGGGATGCCTGGCTTTTCTGAACAATATACTTTGGTAACCAGGCCTGCATTGCTGAGCCATAAGAGGGCATCTTCATACTCCCTGGCCCTGGCACCCGGCCTGACTGTCTGGTAAAGGAATTTCTTGTTCTCCCTGGCAAGCTGGGAAGGCAATGAATTCCAGATATAATTGATCTTGGGAATGTCTTTTTTTTCGACATGTTTTGAGAAGTCAAGCTGATAGGAACTGATGATACTTTGTAACACAGCCTGGGTGGCATTAGTGTCCCTGGCCCCCAGCAGGGTGGCTACTGCTTCAGGCATACCGCCAGATATAAAGTACATCTTAAGTTTTTCACAGAGAGGATTAAAAAAAATCTCCGGGATTGGCTCAGGTTTGTCTATCTGCTCGAGGTAACCATATAAATCGGGAGCTTCTTCTGAAAGGAACTCTGAAAATGTAACCGGATAAACCTGTAAAAAAT
>MWDJ01000218.1 GCA_002070505.1 Bacteroidetes bacterium ADurb.Bin145
GGCCTCGGGGCACTGGCTGAATCGCGTAACCTGGAGAATGACATAAACAGCCTGAACTCCTTCAGACTGGTTGCCACAACCATTAAAAACCTGAACCTGGAAATTGGATATTTTACCGGCAAAAACAGTTTTCTCCAGAAACCGGCACAGGTTTATCTCGGCAACCCTTACACTGTCAGTATTGACAAATCGCATATTCAACCAATTAATACAAGGTTCCGCATTGAAATACTGGATGATCATTCCTACCGCCTGACCGCTTATGAAGATGAGGCATCATTCTATAATTATATTGACAATGCCATAGTCAGCCGGAAGAATGTTTTCAAAATTGACACTATATGCCGGTTTAATGAGACACTCTCTGCATATAACTTTAAATTCTCCGTTACGCTTAACCGTGATTTTTATAATCCACAGACTGCTAAGGAGACCGGTTACTATTTCGAGTTCTATCATCTTGATCAGCTTACAAAGTCATATCTTAAACGACTCAAGGTGGAGCCTGTCAGTATCAGGTCATCTCTCATCTCTCTCCTTTACAGCGGTGAGAATAAAAGACTTACCATTGATTTCCTGAACAACTTCATCCAGGCTTATCTTGACGACAATCTTTCCAAAAAAAATAAGATAGCCCTGAATACGGTCAATTTCATTGACTCGCAGATATCTGAAATCTCCGATTCACTCTCTGTATCTGAATCTAAATTGCGTGATTACCGGTCGACACACCAGGTTACAGACCTCAGCTACCAGGGACAGCAGGCGCTTGAGCAGCTTCGCCAGATAGAGAACGAAAGGTCAATGCTTCAGGTACAGGAGAGATACTACAATTACATCCTTGACTATATGGAGAAAAACCATGATATGGCCGGCCTGCCCACACCTTCCGGGGCAAATGTAAATGACCCTATCCTGAACTCCCTGGTACTTGAGATGCTTGCACTGAATGCAGAAAGGTCAGCTATTCTCAGCAACAATGCTGAAAAGAACCTCTTTCTCAACCAGCTTGAAAACAA